>JASLTG010000100.1:0-257 GCA_030743005.1 Acidimicrobiales bacterium
AAAGGAGGCATCACCCATGGCAAGACCGACGACTGGTGTTACAACATTGCTAAGGATCCTGTCCACGTCCACGACCTCAACGCCACCATTCTTAACCTTCTAGGCATCAACCATGAACAGCTCACCTACCGATACCAAGGACGTGATTACCGCCTCACAGACATTCACGGGAAAGTGGTACAGGAGATTATTAGCTAGTATTTTGTTTGTCGTTTTCATTTTATAATAATTCAGAGTCGCGTTGGTGATTTCAGACT
>JASLTG010000100.1:267-564 GCA_030743005.1 Acidimicrobiales bacterium
GGATGGGAATGCGAAGAATGATAATGGATGGACACCGCTAAAATATGCCGTGAACATGTCGCATGGCGATGATATCTCCGACCTCCTCCGCAAACATGGCGGCAAGACGGGTGAAGAATTGAAAGCTGAAGGGAAATGAAGGCCTTATCAAGTCGGGCATTCACGCTCATTGAACTACTCGTGGTGATAGCCATTATTGCCATTTTGGCGGCATTGCTTCTGCCGGCTCTTAGCCTGGCTAAGCAGAAGGCGGGAGCCACCCAATGTCTGAGCAACGTTAGGCAGATGATGCTGGCT
>JASLTG010000101.1 GCA_030743005.1 Acidimicrobiales bacterium
GTGGTAGTTCAACTTCTTTGTGGTGGTCTGCTTTAGTTGAGCTTACGCTCGAAGCAACAAAGAAGGCTAACAGTGGTGTAATTATTCTTTTCATATCTAGTTAATCAAACTCAAAAATATCACCCAACCAAGGTGCGTCAAGCTAAATTGAATACGCACATATATTATCCAATGTAATTTTCACTAAATCACGGGAGTACCACAACTGGGACCCTTGTGGTTAGTATGTGTTTCATTTCCCTTCAGCTTTCAATTCTTCACCCGTCTTGCCGCCGTGTTTGCGAAGGAGGTCTCAATCAACGTGAAGCCACCTATATGGTGCCGTCTCATTCGCTGCGGAGACGGAAGAACTGCTGTCCGGCACTTGGGCTGACGCGGACGATGTAACGATCATTCTCCTTGGCGGTGCCACTGCCGACCTCGCTCCAGTCGGCCGCTTGGCCAAGCGCATCGGTAGACTCGAGTGCGAAGTTGCCCTTGGCCGGCCAGGAGAACTCGAGGTCGCTGCCGGCAAAATTAACCGCCAATGGCTGCGTCTCTATCACCATCTCGCTCA
>JASLTG010000102.1 GCA_030743005.1 Acidimicrobiales bacterium
CCTAGTAGTGGAGAAATATCAATGATCGGGATTTCCTTAAATAATGAATTATTTGAAATCATTTTACTCAATTCCTCATTTTAGCTTCCTTGGTTAATTATTATCTTGGCGGCAGAATGTAAGGACAAATATGGGGAAACAAAAAACCCCGCTAATGGATGGGCCTCAATGTCTTCTTACGGGTGGGCGCTGGCAGACTTGAACTGCCGACCTCTGCCGTGTGAAGGCAGCGCTCTGACCAACTGAGCTAAGCGCCCGGATTTGTTTGCATTATTTCAAAAAATACACGGAAATTTACATGCTAAAAAATGGCTGATCAATTTGTATGAACACACCTGAAAACATTAAAAATATCCAGGACTTTGAAATAGTTAATGACCTGCTGCTAGTGAATTTTTCCGATGGTAGCGAAGCCATTGTTTCTCTAAAGCGATTACGGGACGAATGCCCCTGTGCCGGCTGTGCAGGTGAAACGGACGCCTTTGGCAATGTATACCGATCTGCACCCCAGGAAAAAACAAACGCCAGTTATCAAGTTAGGCAGATCATG
>JASLTG010000103.1 GCA_030743005.1 Acidimicrobiales bacterium
CTAGCTAGGAAAGAACTAAGTGTAACCCTCGATTTATTAATAGAAAGGCTACCTAATTTACGATTAATCGACCCCGAAGGCTCAAAACCCTGCGGTACAGTATTCCGTGCTCCTCAGCGTCTACTTTGCAATTTCTAAAGATGCGGAAAAATTACGCTTAAGATTTGTAGATTGTCACTTTTAAAACTGAAATTGATTTTAGTAAAAAAACTGGCGGAGAGACAGGGATTCGAACCCTGGAAACCCGCGAAGGTTTGCTGGTTTTCAAGACCAGTGCATTCAACCGCTCTGCCATCTCTCCGTTCCTATAGGTAAGGCATTTTATAGGCTTTTATAAATAAGTAAATGTGAGAGGAAGTCCATGACGAAGATTTACTCAAATTACTTTTTTTAGAGATCAAATTAGATTAACTGAAGTTTTGTCTTCAACTGAAATTGGCAAACCTTATAGATAAATCTGAAGCCCAGTATCCTTAGGGGGAGAACGCCAGGCCCCATCTAATTAAAATTTAATCAGTTATCGACGATCACGTAATTGGTCAATATT
>JASLTG010000104.1 GCA_030743005.1 Acidimicrobiales bacterium
GAAACACCTATAACCCACCTCACCTGAAACTGTGTGAGATTCATTGAGAAAAGGGAGAGACAGTGGGATTTGCACCGTTTCATATCGTTCTTCATTGGAGTTTTGATTGTGCAGAGGGTTCGATTCCCTTCACCCGCTCCACTTCTCCACCCTTCAGTCTGAACGGTTTACCGATGCGATAGAGCAGTGGAGATTCTGAATCTCACAAGGAATTCAATTTTGAATCTTCCGTTCATCCTTCAATTATCGATGCTCCGAAGGGGATGGCCACTGTTGTTTCAGCTTTTTTTGATTGTAATCTACTTATTGGGAAATGCAGAGTTTCGAAAGCAGTATGAGTAAAACCAATAAGGAGGTTCTATTCAAAGCACCAGAACTTGTCAGTCTCCACTGCAAGCACGGCGGCAAGACGGCTGGAGGCATAAAAACTGAAGAAATATGAAAATCAGATTTATTCGATGCTGTATATACATTTTCTACTTACTTTCAGCTAATTGCCCGCTTTCAATGGACTATTTTGTGTCGATGGCTGGGAATGACACAGC
>JASLTG010000105.1 GCA_030743005.1 Acidimicrobiales bacterium
AAGGAAATCGAAAAATATAAAAACAATTATTTTCGATTTAAAAAAATCGGTTAATGTGACCGTCCTCATTTCTCTTCTTTTAATGTCTCTGAGTAATTGTAAATAAGGGGCCGGTAGCTCAGGTGGTTAGAGCGCACCCCTGATAAGGGTGAGGTCGGAAGTTCGAGTCTTCCTCGGCCCACCAATATTACGGGGGATTAGCTCAGCTGGGAGAGCGCCTGATTTGCATTCAGGAGGTCAGCGGTTCGATCCCGCTATCCTCCACCAATTTTGAGACTTTTAGCTTTTTTAAATCGTAAATAATGAATATCAATTTTGATTGTTCAAACAGATGAACAATCAAACAATATCTATATCCGATTGTTCGAATAGATGAACAATCTATAAATGTTCGAATAGATGAACATTTGAATAAAAATTTAATTTATACAGAAAATTTTTTTCTGTGCATAAATCAAGCGTTTAAGGGCGATTGGCGGATGCCTTGGCACTGTAAGACGATGAAGGACGTGGTATACTGCGATAAGTTTCGGGGAGCTGT
>JASLTG010000106.1 GCA_030743005.1 Acidimicrobiales bacterium
GCGCTCCCCTGCTAAGGGAGTAAGGGCTTAATAGCTCTTCGAGGGTTCGAATCCCTCCCTCTCCGCAAAATTTAAGACCGTGGAAGTGAACGGAAAAGTAAAGTTGACCGTACACTCCTGCAAAAGCGCCTGTAGCTCAGTTGGATAGAGCGTCTGATTACGGATCAGAAGGTCGGGGGTTCGAATCCCTCCAGGCGCGCAACTTTCACAGAATTTTTTAGGCTTCTTTCATTATTAAATGTTGAGCATAAAAATTGAGCATGTCTTTCTTAAATATTTCAGGCTGGTCTCCTGTTCCCCCTAGATCCGCCCCCAAACGGCCATAACCCTGTTTCATTGCATAAACGAAAATATCGTAATCAACTAAATCTGGATTTGCTTCTTGTGTTTGTGGATCAATCATCGCTCCATCGTCTTCAAGGAATGTGATTGGTGCTTCTGGTGCTACCCGAGCTGTTGGGATTGCATGTACGGGTTCATGACGGTCGAAACTATGATGGGCACCTTCAACAACACTCATAGTAGCTTTTCCACCATTTTC
>JASLTG010000107.1 GCA_030743005.1 Acidimicrobiales bacterium
TATTTATCTGCCTGTCTCCAGACGGTCTCACTCTGGGGCTCAACCCCGCCCACGCCACAAAATACGGCACAGGCACCATCCAGCACACGCAATGATCTTTCAACCTCTACAGTAAAATCAACATGCCCGGGTGTATCAATGATATTAATCCGACTGTCATTCCACATACAGGTAGTAGCCGCCGACGTGGTAGTGATTCCGCGCTCCTGCTCTTGCTCCATCCAATCCATGGTCGCCGCGCCATCGTGGACTTCACCGATTCGATGCGTGCGGCCTGTATAATACAGTATACGTTCTGTCAAGGTCGTCTTGCCAGCATCGATGTGCGCCATAATACCAATATTTCGAACTTGATCTAGTTTTGTCTGTTTCAATGGTATTGCCGATCTATATTTTATCTAAAATGTGCAAATGCTTTATTGGCCTCAGCCATACGGTGGGTGTCATCTTTCTTTTTGATGGCACCGCCTTCTTCATTGGCAGCTGAGATCAGCTCTGATGCTAAAGCATCTGCCATGGGTTTCCCCGATCGACC
>JASLTG010000108.1 GCA_030743005.1 Acidimicrobiales bacterium
ATCTTTCCCCCGAAGGGCTTATCCGGTATTAGCTATCGTTTCCAATAGTTGTTCCGAACCTCTAGGTAGATTCCCACGCGTTACTCAGCCGTCTGCCACTTTCCACTTGGCGAACCAAGCTTCTCGTTCGACTTGCATGTATTAAGCGTGCCGCCAACGTTCGTTCTGAGCCAGGATCAAACTCTTAAGTTTGAACACTTACGACTCTAACTGTCTTTTTATCTCAAAGCATATCGACAATGGCACCATTTATATAAATATAATTAGCACTATTGTGCGTTGGCTTGAAACGCAAAGACGAGTCGAATTAATTTGATAATTTTCATAAGAAAACCATCCGCTAGGACACCGCCATCTGCGTTTCTCTTTCTAAAATCACAATTTCAAAGAGCGCACAAAGAATCTACCTATCAAACTTAATTATATTCGAAAGATTTCTTCCTTGTGTTTGGAGTTTCAATGAAACCCCAGTGAGCTTTTTAAGCCCGGAACACGGTTTATAAGTGTCCACCTAAAGAATGTAAACCTTTTT
>JASLTG010000109.1 GCA_030743005.1 Acidimicrobiales bacterium
GAATACAGCGCAGACTTGCAGAATTGGAAAAAAGCGGCCTCCCTCACGATGGAATCAGCAAGAACAGTTTACAGAGACAATTTCGTAAATAACTCAGCGAAACGATTTTTTCGATTGAGATCTTCAAATTGAACGTAATAAAGAAAGACCGTAAGAGCAACATCGACATTAATGAAAGACGAAGATTGCTGAGAACGAAGTATAATCCAATGAGATGAACCGCCTTGGACAGAGGCGGCAACAACAGATTTAACAATTGATACAGAAGCACAGAGATCAGAGCACAAAGTTGGAGTGTCAAATCTCAGATGAAGCTCATTGAATCCGTTCTTAGATTCAGAAGCCTCACAACTCCATCGAAGCTGTAAAATCTTAAGAATGAAGGGTGGAGAAGTGGATCGGGTTAGGGAATCGAACCCTCTGCACGCTCTAAAGTTTAATGTTGAAGGGTCTGAGACACTGCAAATTCCACCGCCTCTCCCTTTTCTCAATGAATTTCATAGAGTTTCAATGAGGGGGTGAGTGAGCGCT
>JASLTG010000010.1:0-16956 GCA_030743005.1 Acidimicrobiales bacterium
CATCTGCCCCTGCTTCTAATCCCGCTACTACGTCGTGTGTGTCATCTCTGGCTGTCACCATGATGATTGGCACATCACTTCCTCTTCGTAGTTCGCGACAGACTTCAAATCCGTCTATGCCTGGTAGCCCTATATCGACAAGGACCAGGTCAGGCGCCATCGAGTTGAAGCTCTCCAAAGCTTGTTCGCCGGTCTCTGCTTCGAGAACACTCCAACCTTCGTCCTCGAGCGCGAAACGAACTGCCGTGCGGATTCGTTCATCATCCTCAATGGTTAGGATCCTGATACTCACAACCTAAATATTGGCCGATCCGGGAGGAGATTGGGGGCCAGTAACGGTTTCAGCCTTTATTACAGCGCTATTTAGCTGTTTCCAGAGGTTGGGACCAGAAGCAATAATACGTTTTTTGTCTGGTTCATATGTGGCGATCCCTCCAGCACTTCTAACGATTTGAATGCCTGCCGCCACGTCCCACCAGTGGACTCCGGTTTCAAAAAAAGCGTCAAGGCGGCCGCTAGCCACAGAACACAAATCAACAGCGCAGGAGCCTGAACGACGGATATCTCGAACCTGAGGTATAAGTTCGGTAAGCAGCTTGGCCTGGGAACGACGCACCGATGGTTCGTACGCGAAACCTGTGCCGAGGAGTGCAAGAGACAGTTTCGAGCAAGAAGTTACTTGGATCTCTTGACCGTTCTTTGTTGAGTTCCCATCAACCCGAGCTGAGTAAATTTCGTTTAGGGCAGTGTCGTAGACAACACCAATTACGGGTATCCCGTTGAGTTCGACGCCAATCGAAACAGCGTGGCTCGGGAATTCGTATAGGTAGTTCACGGTTCCGTCGAGGGGGTCAATTACCCAACGCAAGCCGGAGGTCCCCTCAATCAAAGTGTCTTCTTCACCAAGAATTCCGTCGTCGGGCCGCGACTCGCATATTCCGGCGACAATGACAGTCTCAGCTTCGCGGTCCACGTCGCTGACTGGATCCGTAGCGGTGGATTTGGAGGTGACGTCGCCAGTTTCACGGCGGACGTGCACTTCGGCAGCCTGACGAGCTAGATCCACAGCCAAACTATGCAGGTGGTTGAATTCAGCAGGGCTCGGAGTTGGATATTTCACCTCCGCCGGGCCCTTATAGAAGCAACATCGTTCCACTCGGCCATGGCCCTAAGAACCAGAACAGCCACGACAGCTACCCCTACCGAAGCTGAAACAGAACCGATGATGCTGACCAAAACCACCCATGCTCGTTCGGTCTCACCCCACTGAAGTCGACCCAATGCGAACCCCATTAACCCGCCACAAATGCTTGCAACGATCACTGCCGAGAAAGCTAGGGCTCGCGCCAAGACAGAGGGCAGGGCGCTTGGCACTTCAAAACTCTGAGGCCGTTGACCCTGGCCTGCAGGCGGGTCCGGGAGATCAGGCACCTCCGCATGGTATTGGATGTCGCTGGCAAAGAGATACGGGTGGCAAACTCTTGGGATGCGCAGTTGGACCGTAGGAGGGGGAGTCATCTTTGACTCTGACCGGGTACTTATGGTCCACAATCACCGTCGTGGAGGTCGTACCGACTGGAGCACGCCAGGTGGGGTCATTGATGAAGGTGAAACAGTTTTGGAGGGTTTGACGAGGGAAGTGAAGGAAGAGACTGGGCTCGTGGTGCAAGGTTGGAGCGGCCCCGTCTACACGGTTTCTGCCGAAGCCGTCGATATGGATTGGACCTTGGGCGTCGAGGTCCATTTAGCGGAAAGTTATTCAGGGGAGCTACAGATTGACGACCCTGACGGAATAGTGAGGGAGGCCGAGTGGTTTCAGCGCGAAAACATTGCTGAGTTGCTCGACGGTCAGCAACTGTGGTTGCGTGAACCCTTGCTGGGTTATCTAAACAACGATGTCCCAATGAGTGGGGAATATAGGTACCGAATCCACGGAAGTAGAAACAGCGAACTTCGTGTCGAGCGGATCTAAGTTTGCTATGGCTGTGTTGACCGATCGCACCACCAGGCTTGAGACACTCTGATTCGATGGCGGAGCTGTCCATACTCCATGTCGATATGGATGCCTTCTATGTTGAAGTGGAACGACAAGACAACCCTTCTCTGATTGGTCAACCCGTCATAGTCGGAGGTGATTCTGAACGAGGAGTAGTGGCGTCAGCTAGCTACGAAGCTCGGGCGAGGGGTATCCGGTCAGCGATGTCTAGCGTCGTGGCCAAGAACCTGTGTCCAGAGGCAGTGTTTGTTCCCTCAAATTTTCCGCGCTATCGAGAGGTCTCGCGACAGGTTCAGCAAATTTTGTACGCGGTTACACCTCTATTGGAACCAATAGCGTTAGATGAGGCTTTCCTCGACGTCAGTGGAGCGCACAGATTGTTCGGAGGTTCAGAGGAAATAGCGTGGCAGATTCGCAACGATGTGTATGAAGGCGTCGGTCTTGACTGCTCGGTAGGTGTTGCCAGTTCGAAACTGCTCGCTAAGTTGGCTTCCGTCGCTGCCAAACCAAAGGCAGGTCCTGAAGGGGTGAAGCCAGGAGCGGGTGTGTTCGTCGTTCACCCTGATGTCGCTACCGATTTCCTAGAGGCGCATCCTGTGGAGGCGTTGTGGGGTGTTGGAAGAGCGACCCTGCAGAAGTTGAAAGCTTTAGGTATTTCATCAGTAGGGGATTTGGCATCTACTCCAAGGGACCTTTTAGTTGAGGAACTTGGTACTTCCCACGGAAATCACCTTTCGAAGTTGAGTCAAGGGATTGATGTTCGAGAGGTTGACTCTGAAAGAGAGAGGAAGTCGATTAGTCATGAAGAAACTTTCGCTTCCGACATTTATGAACGGGCGGCGTTAATCACTGAAATTGTTCGACTTTCTGATGCAGTTTCAACTCGGGCAAGAGAGCAGGGCCTAGCGGGTAGAACTGTCCATCTGAAAGTGCGGCGGCCAGATATGTCCTATGTGACAAGGTCAGTGACACTTGAAGAAGCTGTCGATACTTTGCCAGAAATAGCTGGAAAAGCGACTGAGTTGCTGGCAGAACTAGATATGGAACAGGGAGTAAGGCTTCTGGGGGTTGGGCTTAGCCGCTTGGGTTTACCAGGACCTCAACAACTCACGCTGACTGGTGTTGAGGAGAATAATTCAGGTTGGGGGAAGCTTTCTGCTGCCATGGACCGTATCCGACAGAGGTACGGCCATTCTGCTATTCGGCCCGGATTTCCGAAGTCTCAAACTCAGAATAACGACTGATTAACGAACCTGATGTCGATCTGAACCGTTCGTCGTCCTACAATGGGAGAACCTACGAACGGAAGACTTAGTGCCGCTCTCTGACGATGAACAGCGCATACTCCATGAAATAGAAAAGGAGTTCTACGACTCTGATCCCGAGTTTGCTCGAGAGGTTGGAGAAACGACGCTCTATAAACACGCCTTACGGAATATTAAATGGGCGGTAATTATTGGTGTGGCTGGATTAGTTGGGGTAGTAGCGGCGCTTCAAGTGCATTTCGGGTTGGCCTTCGTAGCCTTTCTGACGATGTTCGTGTGTGCGGTTGTAATCGAACGAAATCTGCGCAAAATGGGCAAGGCCGGTTTTGAAAAAGTCACAGGACAGGTTCGTAGCGGTCAGATGCGCGCGAGCATGGGCGGATTTTCTGAAAGAATGCGCAACCGTCTCCGCAAGGATGACCTCTGAGTGAAGTGACGAGGCCGAAAATTGCGCTCGCAATTGACATCGGTGGAACAAAGCTCGCTGCTGCTTTGATTACGAGTGACGGTCAAATATTAGATAAGCATCGGGTTCCCACCATCCAGTCAGCGCCGGCAGAGATGCTTTTCGACTCGTTGTTGGATTTAGTGCGAACTGTCACTGGTCCTAAATCAAAGTTCGATGTTTGCGGTGTCGGGTGTGGGGGACCCATGAGCTTCAATGGTTCCCGGGTTTCCCCCCTCAATATTCCCGCTTGGCGCGAGTTTCCATTGTTGACACGTATTCAAGAGACCCTAGAAGTACCCGTAGTGATCGATAACGACGCTAAAGCACTTGCTTTAGGGGAAGCCTGGTTTGGGGCTGGTAGAAGTTTCGAAAATTTTATGGCGATGGTGGTGTCGACCGGAGTTGGTGGTGGTCTGTTTGTCGACGGGAAGCTTCTAGACGGAGAGAATGGTAACGCTGGCCATATTGGTCATGTCATCGTTGAACCCGATGGGGCTAAATGTGCATGTGGAGCGCGCGGGTGTTTAGAGGCGGAAGCCTCGGGCCCGGCGATTGCTCGTCGTATAGGGGCTACACCAGTTGAGGCAGACCTAAAAGAAAGAGTTCGCGCTGGGGTGATGGTGGGTAGAGCGGTAGCTTCAGTAGTCAATTTACTGGACCTAGAACAAGTGCTAGTTGGAGGTTCGGTGGCCCTGGGGTTCGGCGACATATTCCTGGATGCGGCTAACCAAGAGTTGTCCGAGCGTTGCAAGCTAGAGTTCTCGCGCGGTGTCAAGATTGCAAGAGTTGAACTTGGGGAAGCAGCCCCTCTCGTGGGAGCGGCCGCAGTTGGATTCCGGAGTGTGGGCATAGACCCTCGCGCCGAGTAGATCTGATTAGGATTGCTCCTGTGAGTGTTCGTGGCTTATTCATATCGGTTATCGCTGCTGTTGCTGTAAGGCCGAGACTGTGGCCGGTGAGCCTGGCGACGATGTGGCGTATGACGCCAAACCGTTGGTGGCTTCAAGCTCCTCACGTACCTGTTCCTGACAGCCATTTCCTGAGATTTCGGCTCATAACAATGTATGGAGGCGATGGATCCGGAGATCCTAGACGGATAGGAACCGACGTTGTTGCTTGGCTTGACTGGTGCAGGTCGTGGAAGTCGACGACATCGTGAAAATCGCGAGCCACCCTGTGCTGTCTGAGCGAACTCTGTTGCTGGACGTCGGATATAGGCCCTTGTCGATAGTTTCGGTACGCAGAGCGCTCCTTTTGTTGATAACTGACAAAGCAGAGACCGTCCACGAAAGCGACCATGTGTTGCGATCGGAACGACTTGAAGTAGTGGCACCTTCAATAGCGCGTCTTCGCTACCAAGTTGCGGCCCCATATCGGCGCCGTGCTCCATTGCACAGGAAGGCAGTTTTCGCCCGCGACGGTCACCTATGTCAATACTGTGGTCGTCGAGCTGAGTGCATAGATCATGTTTATCCGCGCAGCAAGGGCGGAGAACACGAGTGGGAAAACGTTGTTGCTTGCTGTCGTTCCTGTAATGCGGCCAAAGGTGACACTCTCCCAGAACAGTCGAAATTCAGGTTGCGGACCGTCCCGTATGCGCCAGAACCAATAGCGGTGGCAGCAGCATTACGACGAGGCGTGCCCCCTGAGTGGAATACCTACATTGTGAACAGGCTTCCCTTATCTGCCTGACGTGGATTCTGAGTTACCTCCAGGTCACGAGTCCGAAAAACAGCACCCTAAGTGATGAACCATCACTTTGAGCGCGCTTTTAGCTTACGTAGTGTGGTTAATTACACCGATGTGATTCATTATCTCCGACGCAAAGTGGTGAAAGTCTGCCGAAATGGCTGGACTAGAGCAGAAAACAACCATAAAGTGTCACGAAGTGGCGCGTTGTGGAAGACAGTGGGTTAAGACCTTCTAGCTTTCAAGCCACAGGGAACCCTCCCACTCGAAGTGGGGCAAGTTGTTAGGCAAGATGTGGACGAACTATTCGTAGGACAGTTTGAGCACGCCCTAGATGTAAAAGGGCGAATAGTACTCCCTGCATCTTTTCGCACGTCTTTCGATGAGAGCGGGTTCTTGATAAAGGGATCCGAAGGCTGCTTGGCTCTACTTACCCCGGACCGCTTTCGCGACATAGCGCAAACTATGGCCTCACGGTCAGAAGAAGGGGATGTGCGCCACCGATCAGCAAAAAGATCCTTTGGTGCCGGAGCTTCCCGTGTGCTCCCCGACAAACAAGGACGTATAGCGATCCCTGAAGATTTGCGTTCATTCGCCCACCTGGAACGCGATTGCGTGATCGTTGGAGCGATCGACGAAGTAGAGATTTGGGACCGGTCACGGTGGCAAGAAATCACTGAAGTTGGAGACTCGCTATTGGAATCCCCAGACGAATTTATTGACGGGGAACAACCATGACATTGCGCGCCAAAGGTTCGTCTTCTTCGATCGAATTCACCAGCGCGGCAGCATCTTTCAAGCATGAACCGGTCATGCTCCGAGAAATTCTCGAAGCCTTCAAACCTATAGAAGATGGTTTGTTTATTGACGCCACACTAGGAGGAGCCGGACATGCCCAAGCTCTCCTTGCCCAGGCACCAGAGCGGGAATTAATCGGAATCGACAGAGATATTTCAGCGGTTGAGGTTGCGTCTAGCCGCCTCAAAGGTTTTGGCGGGCGGGTGCAGCTTCACCACGCTCGCTTTGACGAAATAGGCAAAATCATTGATAACGACGGCAGATCACTCAGTGGAGCAATCTTTGACCTCGGCGTAAGCAGTTACCAACTTGATACTCCTGAACGAGGCTTCTCACATCGATTTACAAGCCCTCTCGACATGAGGATGGATCTGAGCGATTCATTAGATGCCTCAACTGTCGTTAACAGTTACGACGAAGCCGAGCTCACCTACTTGCTACGTAATAACTCAGACGAGCGTTTCGCTCGCCGAATAGCGAAGTCGATCGTTTCGGCTCGGCCCATCGAGTCGACCACTGAATTAGCTGAGGTTGTTCGAGCAGCAGTCCCCGCAGCAACTCGGAGAAGCGGCCGACACCCCGCAATGAGAACATTTCAAGCGATTCGCATTGCGGTCAATAGCGAACTTGAGCTCATAGAGCCAGCACTAAAACAAGTAATTGAACGACTGAGGCCGGGAGGCCGAATAGTCGTTCTTTCCTACCACTCTGGAGAGGACAGAATAGTGAAACAAGTCTTTCGTGAGGCAGCAGATGGAGTATGTGTTTGTCCATCAACTCTGCCGTGCATATGCGGTTCGGAATCCAACGTCAAACTTCTTCGAAGAAAAGTAGTTCGCCCGGGAACTGAGGAAATCGAAGCTAATCCCCGGGCGGCCAGTGCTCGCTTCAGAGCAGCGGAACGCCTACCGGTAGGCGAGGAATAAAGTTCATGGCCGCGGCAGTCGTCACTGAGTTTCCGGTGACTCCAGATGTAATCGAAATAACGGACGGATCCAGTTTCGCTTTTAAGAAAAGCTTCACATCGTTTGGACCTCGATTTGTTGGACTCACCACGATTTTGGGTGTCGTCACGCTAATGATCCTCTTAGGGCTAGCACTTAACTGGACAATGATCAGTGCGAGACATGTTGAGCTAACCACGCTGCGAGCTGAGATCGTCGAAGTAGAAAAATTGATAAGCGCTTTGGTACTCGAAGATCAGAACGCAAAAACCCCCATCGAAGTAGAGCGTTTGGCGGACGGATATCTCGCGATGACCAAAGCCGAATCTTCAACGCAAATACTGGTTCAATCAGAGCATCTGGCGATTGGAAATCCATTATGGGCACCACCAAGAGCAGGATTGACATCGACCAATCTTGTAGGTGTCAATCAACTTCTAGCCGGTACAGCAGCGTCTAGCTCAGCAAACAACGGACGATAGAGGGAAGTCCGGGTATTCGATGAAAGTCTCCCTAGGAGTCCCGGAAGCAAGACCTACTCAAACGCAACCCTCAACTTCTGCTAAACAGACTTCCTTTTTCTCTCGACCGCTTGGACGGGTCGGGTATAGAAGCCGAAGGGTTGGGAGCCTCATCTTCCTGAGTTCTGTTTTGCTTATTTTGATAGCAACCAGACTCTTTCAAATCCAAGTGATCGACCGAGAACAATATCTAACTGAGATATACAGACATACGGCTAGAACAGCAATCCAAGGCCCAACTGGCAGCATCCTCGACAGAGAGAACGGCCTCCTTGCTGTTACTGATTCACTTCCAACTATTGGAGCAAACCCGGGCCTGGTGACCAGTCCCCGAGCAACGGCTTCTCTGCTAGCTCCAATACTCGGAATGCCTATCGACAGCCTTTACCAAAGCCTTAGCAATAAGCGATTGAACTACATACATCTCAAGAGGGAGGTCACGCCCGAGGTTGCTGACCAAGTTCGATGGTTAGACCAACCAGGTATTGAAATCAGGGAAGAAGATGCACGTTTCTATCCCAACGGAGATGAATTTGCCCGCAACCTTTTGGGACAAGTCAATATTGATGAGGAGCCCCAGAATGGTATTGAAGATCAGTACTCTCATGTGCTTTCGGGGATGGATGGGGTTCGCCAAGATTACGTGGCGGTTGGGAGATCGATACGGTTACCTGGTGGAGATCTCGACTACAGGCCAGCGGAGCCGGGTTCTGATTTAGTTACAACCATCCACAGAGGTACACAATTCTTCGCTGAGCGCATTTTGAAAGAAGCAGTAGATGCGAGTGGAGCAAACTGGGGCACGGCAGTCGTTTTAGATGCGGATACTGCCGAGGTGCTGGCGCTAGTAGATATCGACCGTTCAAAAGAAGGCGGTGGCGTGGGGGTCGCTGCTAAAAGCTTGGCCTATATCAAGACCTTTGAGCCCGGATCAATCAGCAAAACCTTTACTATCGCGGCCGCGATCGAAGAAGGTCGCGTTACTCCTGAAGAAATTTTCGAAATTCCCAATACGTACCAATTCTCAGACAAAGAATACTCTGACCCATATTCCGGCCAGCAGTTTTCAGTCAGTGAGATCTTGGCAAAGTCATCCAACGTCGGGACTATTCAGATTGCAGAACGAGTCGGAAGTGATCAGCTACACAGCTATCTCCGGAAATTCGGGTTTGGACAGTACAGCAGCGGCAACAGCGAGTCCCCAACTCTGCCTGACGAAAGTCGCGGGAGGCTCAAAGTGCCACAACAGTGGGAGGGCACAGATCTTGCCAGCGTTTCGTTTGGTCAATCGATTGCAGTCACCGCTATCCAAATAGCAGCCGCCTATAACGTCATCGCAAACGACGGACTATACATCTCACCGTCCTTAATCCGCGGAACTATTAGCCCCACAGGGGCCTTTCGCCCCGTACCGGCTCCTACCGGCAGAAAAGTGCTTGGCGCGGCAACTACCAAGCAAATGCGCGAGATGCTTGAGGGCGTTGTTGTCTCAGGGACAGGGACGAAAGCAGCGGTGGAGGGATACACCGTTGCCGGGAAGACGGGAACCGCTCAAAAACCAATGAAAGACCAAAAAGGCTACGGAGATGAGTACACGTCAATTTTTGCTGGATTCGTTCCAGCAGCTGCTCCCCAAATCACCATCGTCGTTGTACTTGATGAACCCGATGACCACAGTGCCGGTCGCGCTGTCGCCCCTCTTTTCGCCCACATAGCCAGTGAAACCTTGGCAGCTATTGGCGTGCCCGAGAGTAGGTAGGAGACGATGAAGCGGATCTCCCTTACCGAAGTTGCTGATGAGTGCCGCGGCGCGCTGATGGCTGACGACACGACTACCGATGAAAGATTGGAAGTATCGGGTGTGAGTCATGACAGCCGGTCAGTAGCCCAAGGGGATCTTTTCGCCTGTATTAGTGGGGCAAACTATGACGGACATAACTATGCGACAGAGGCGGTAACAGGTGGCGCTTCTGCTCTGTTAGTTGAACAGCAGCTAAACCTAGCGATACCCCAGATAGTTGTGCCCGATGTCAGAAAGGCAGTTGGGTTAGCCTCCGCAGCCGTTTACGGCCACCCATCGAAACAAATGAAGGTTATTGGGATCACTGGCACCGCAGGCAAGACAACTGTTAGTCAAGCAATAGCCCAAACACTCAAAGCCTGTGGGGCATCTGCAGGCGTCATTGGAACCTTGGAAGGAAGTCACACAACCCCCGAAGCCCCTGAATTCCAAAAAATGCTTTCGCAGATGCAGAGTCGAGGAGATGAATGGGTCTGCGTCGAAGTGTCGTCTCACGGCCTCGAGTTTGGGCGAGTACAAGGGACCAAATTCGCGGCGAGCGTGTTCACGAACCTCAGTCCTGAACACCTCGATTTTCATGAGGACATGGAACAATATTTCCTTGCCAAACGTCGCCTATTTGAGCAAAGAGATTCACTCGCAGTCGTTTCTGTCGTCGACGAGTGGGGTAGACGCCTTGTTGGAGAACTCCAGGGAATAGGGCATGAAGACCTAGTTGTTGTTGAGCCCAACATGGTTGAGAATCCCACCGTGGATGTCGAGATGTCCAGCTTCATATGGCGAGGACACCAGGTACGAACACGTCTGCTCGGAATGTTCAACTTGTTCAATCTACTTCTCGTAGGCGAAACCCTGAAAGGTCTTGGTCTTGAGGAGGAGATGATTGCCTCGGGGCTTGAGAAAGTAGAACCAGTCAGGGGACGAATGGAATTGTTAGCAGTTCCCGGCTCGGACATAGCAGTAATAGTTGATTACTCCCATAAGCCAGAACCTTTAGCGCTGGCCTTGCGAACCCTTCGAAGTGTCTCATCTGGGCGCGTATGGGTGGTCTTTGGAGCAGGCGGGGACCGAGATCCAAAGAAGCGACCTTTGATGGGTCAGATAGCTGCAGAATTAGCCGACGAAATAGTCGTGACTTCTGATAATCCGCGGTCCGAGGATCCGTCTGACATTGCAAAGGAAATCGTTAGCGGTATGGACAGGGGAAGCACAAGCCCAAAGATTCTTCTTGAGCGAACCGATGCAATTCAGTTCGCGATAAGCCAGGCGACAAAAGGCGATTCGATTTTGATTGCAGGCAAAGGCCACGAGACTTATCAGATAACTGGGAGCGAACAACGTCCGTTCGATGACACGAAAGTAGCGAAAGAGGCGCTACTCGCAAAACTTGGGACTTCTCACTCATGATCGCGCTCTTAATCGCCGCTGGTGTCTCTATGGGAGTAAGCCTCATAGGGACGCGGGTGCTGGTCCCTTGGTTGCGAAACCGAGGAGTTGGGCAGCCAATCCGTTTGGACGGGCCGCAAGGCCACCTCACTAAAGCAGGAACCCCGACGATGGGCGGTGTCGCGATAGTGCTGGGAGCAGTAAGCGGCTATCTCATTAGTCATCTGCGGTCGGAAACGATTTTCACCCGATCTGGTTTGGTTCTGGTGGCAGCGATAATTGCCGCTAGTGGTGTTGGCCTAATTGATGACTGGATCAAGGTAAGTCGGGAACGAAACCTCGGCCTGAACAAATCTGCCAAAATCATTGGCCTGCTTGGCGTGGCAGTCGGCTTTGCTCTGTTAGCGATGTATTGGGCCCAAACCAGCCCTGTGATAGCAATCACCCGAGCAGACTTTCCCGGACTCACTCTTGGCAAAGTCATGTGGGTTGTATGGGCCTCAATCTTGGTCATAGCGACTGCCAATGCGGTAAACCTCACCGATGGATTGGACGGCCTAGCAGGCGGATCTTCGGCGATAGGGTTTTCAGCTTTCGTCATTATTGGTTACTGGATTTTCCGTCACCCCGATAGTTATGACGTAAATCATGCTCTGGATTTGGCGATTGTTGCAGCCGCAATGACTGGTGCCTGTATTGGCTTCCTTTGGTGGAATGCTCCTCCTGCGAGGATTTTTATGGGAGACACAGGCTCCCTGGCCATAGGTACAGCTTTCGCAGGTTTGGCGTTGCTCCTAGAAACCCACCTCCTCCTCCCTGTTATTGGGGCTTTGTATGTCTTGGAAACGGTTTCGGTCATCATCCAAGTTGCCAGTTATCGCTTGTTCGGCCGACGTGTTTTTCGAATGGCCCCAATACACCATCACTTCGAGCTGGTGGGATGGCCAGAAACCACTGTCCTCATTCGCATGTGGATAGTCAATGGGATCTGCGTAGCGTTCGCCCTCGGAGCCTTTTACGCGGATTTCATTGGGTTAGACACAGCCGGTTTTTCACGTTTGGGGGACCTGCCGTGATTACCTTCGATCTTGAAAAGGTCGTGGTTGGTGGCCTTGGAGCAACAGGTAGCGCGGTAACAGCTGCACTGACTGCGCGAGGTCATGGCGTAGTAGCGCTAGACGACGACCCCAAGTCCGTAGCAAATGTTGCTGAGCGGTTCCAAGTTGAATTATTAGATTCGAAATCCGAAGCCCAGATTAAAGACGCAATTAACCAAGCAACGAGCGTCGTCCCCAGCCCTGGAATACCTCGTCACCATCAGCTACATGTGTTAGCTGACGGAGCGGGTGTTCCTGTACTAAGCGAACTAGACCTGGCGGCCTATTTTGACAACCGCCCGCGCCTCGCCATCACCGGAACTAATGGTAAGACAACCGTCACTGAGTTGACTTCACAGATGTTACGGACATCTGACCTGCAGGCCGCGGCCGTCGGGAACACCGCAGTCCCTTTTATTTCAGCGATCGACGACACTGCAAAGCATGAGATTTTTGTAGTTGAGGCCTCTTCATTTGCATTAGACCGGACACGCCTTTTCCGAGCTGATGCCGCTGCGTGGCTCAACCTTGCGCCTGACCACCTTGACTGGCACGGAAGTTTCGAGGCCTACGCCGCCGCTAAGTCGAAGATTTGGAAACATCAAAGGCAAGACGACTTTGCTATAGCCCCATACGGCGACGAAGCAATCAAACCATGGATGACAGGCATTGAAGCTCAGTTAGTTACCTTCGGATTAGGTGCAGGAGATGTTCATTGCACTCAATCTCAGTTAATAGCTCATGGTGAGTCCATAATCGCTGTCTCAGACATGCCGTTGTCGCGGCCACATGATCAGCTCAATGCTTGCGCCGCAGTTGCCCTAGCTCTTTCTACCGGAGTTTCAACACACCTGATTGCCCAAGTTCTCGCCACTTTTGAAGGGCTAGCGCATCGAACGGAATATGTTGCCAAGGTAAGAGGTCTTCGTTTCTTCAATGACAGCAAAGCGACAACACCGCACGCAACTATTGCCGCTCTTAGTGGATTTGATAACGCGGTGCTTATCGTTGGAGGTCGCAACAAAGGTCTAGACCTATCCGATCTAAGAGAACTGGTCCCAGCGCTCACGGGGGTGGTGACGATCGGTGAAACAAGTCCGATATTGGCAGAAGTTTTCGGCGATCTAGTGCCTAGTGTCGCCGCAAATTCAATGGAAGACGCTGTAACTCAAGCTGTTCAACTTGCTAGGACTTCTGGCGCGGATGTGGTCCTTTCTCCTGCGTGTGCTTCGTTTGACTGGTACCTGAATTACGTCGAACGCGGAGATCATTTCAAACGCGTCGTGGAGCAACTGAAAAGCGAGGGGGAAATCTCATGACAGACGTCTTTGGTCCCCTTCCATCAGGCAAAAAAGTTGAGAGAAGGCCCGACGGGCCACCCATTCACTACTTGACCATGCTTGGGTCGGTTCTGCTCCTGATGTTGACCGGGGTAGTCATGGTTTTGTCAGCGTCGACGTGGACAGCCGTAACTGAAAAGGGGGATGCCTTCTCTTTGTTTAGTAGGCACGCGATATATGTGACCATTGCTGTCTTTGCTTTGTTGTTTGCTGTCGGACGCGACTATCGCCGGTGGAGGCGATTAGCCCCCGCTCTCCTCGTGGTTTCGGCGTTCTCTTTGCTGCTAGTGATTTTGAGAGGTCAGGCGGTTAACGGCAGCTCACGCGGACTTGATTTGGGGCCCTTTGGCTTCCAACCTTCAGAATTGACCAAATTTGCCATAGTGATTGCACTCGCCTCTTTTTTGGATCAACGCCGCTATTTCCTTGACCGCTTAGACCGCGTGACTATCCCAGTTGGCATCTGCATCGCTGTCATCTGCGGTTTGATTCTGCTGCAACCAGATCTGGGAACAGCAGCCATGATCGGATTCATCACCTTGGGCATGATGTGGGCCGCTGGCGTGCCGTTTAAACATCTCGGCTTGTTGACGACACCTGGACTGGCAGTTGGGTTGTTGTTTCTCTTTGGAGAGCCCTACCGAATGGCGAGGATCAAAGGGATTCTCTTTTGTGAAGAGAACATAGAGGGCGCATGTTGGCAAACGAGCCAGGGTTTAGTCAGTTTGGCAAATGGGGGCCTGAAAGGAACAGGGGTTGCTGCTGGTCACGCTCAGTGGGGCTGGGTTCCAGAAGCTCACACCGATTTCGTTTTTGCTGTGGTGGGGGAGCAGCTTGGTTTTGTTGGGTCGATGGCAGTGCTGATTCTTCTGGGCACCATCATCCTTACTGGATTTCGGACTGCCCAAATAGCACCTGATGTCTTCGGGTCATTACTCGCGGCTGGTATATCCATCTGGTTCTTAGTTCAAGTTATGGTGAATCTACTGGGTGTGTTGAGGCTTCTACCGATCACAGGGGTGACGTTGCCGTTCATCTCCTACGGTGGAACTTCGTTAATTATCAACGCGTTAGCAGCCGGCTTACTTCTCAATATTGCGCGCCAATCACAATGAAGCGTTCCGGGCGTCTGTGCTTACGTGGCGGGTTGATAATTGCTGGCGGTGGCACAGCAGGACATCTTTTGCCGGGCCTTGCGGTAGCAGAGGAGCTCGTGAAGCGAGGCTGGAAGAAAGAGGCAATCGGGTTCGTCGGCAGCTCACGCGGAATCGAAGTAGATATGGTCCCGACAGCCGGGTATGCACTGAGAGCGCTTTCTGGACGGGGCCTTAACGGTCGGCGGGTGTCACTTCAGAACTTTTGCAATTTCTTAATGATTCTCTGGGGTGTCCTCAGGGGGGTCGTGATCGTTGCCCGGCACCGTCCAAGCATCGTTTTGTCACTGGGTGGGTATGCAGCGTTGCCAGCAGCGGTCGGTGCAATCATTCTAAGGATTCCTTTAGTGTTGGCTGAACAAAATTTGGTTGCCTCGGGAGTCAATCGGTTGCTAACCAGATACGCACAAGTGGCTGCAGTTCCACATTTTGGGACAGGCCTCAGGAACGAAGTAGTAACAGGAAACCCGATACGTGAATTGGTTATCGAGGCAGATCTGCTGGGTAGATCAAGCAGGGTCGAACTGCAATGGCCGACTGATGAACCAGTAGTCATCATTTTTGGTGGCTCTCTGGGGTCAAGACGAATTAATGAGGCCGTATGGGAGGCGACTGAAATATCGGACTTGCCAATGATTTATCATGTTGTCGGTCAACGGGATTGGCAGATGCTGCCCAAGAATCTTCCGGACTCTGTAAGAGCAATTGAATACGACGAAGAACTGCCCAAAGCGATGGCAGCTGCAGATCTGATTGTGTGCAGGCCGGGAGGCTCAACGGTCGCGGAGATTGCTTTGTTGGGGGTGCCAGCAATCCTTGTGCCTTTGCCGCACGCTCCTAATAATCATCAGCGCCGAAACGCAGAATGGCTCGTTGACTCAGGGTTAGCGACTGTCGTGAACGACGAAGAGTTAGATGGAGTGCGACTGTCGGCTGAAATAAAGCAGATGTTGGCGGGATTCGACAGTGAAGACGACCCAGAACTCGCACGCCGAGAAAGAAGCATCGGGCCCCGAGATGCGACACAAAGAGTCGCTGACCTTGTGGTAAATCATTGCTTAACTCCTGTACCTACCGAAGACCGAAAAGACGGGACACTGTGAAGTCGCCCGATTCCATTGAGGCAGCGCTACCTGATGGCGTTTCGGTTCACGTGGTGGGAGCTGGCGGTGCGGGAATGAACGCAATAGCTGCGGTCCTCTTGTCGATGGGTCATCAAATTAGTGGAAGCGATTTACGTGAATCAGTAGGTGTCAATCGACTGCGCTCTCTTGGGGCAAGAATCACCGTTGGGCACAGTGCGGCAAATATTGGAGATGCAGCGATTGTTTGCCGGTCAACTGCGGTACCCAATAACAATGCGGAAATATTGGCAGCTCAAGACTTGGGGCGTCCCGTGTGGAGTCGCGCTGATGTCTTGGCTGCAATTTGTGAGAAAAAGCGAACAATAGCGGTGTCTGGTACGCACGGGAAAACCACGACTTCCTCAATGTTGGCGTTAGCCCTGACGTCATCGGGTCTCGACCCATCGTTCATCGTTGGTGGCGATCTAAATGACATCGGATCAGGGGCGGTGTGGAATGAGGAGGGAAACCTCTTCGTGGTTGAAGCTGATGAATCCGATGGAACGTTTTTAAGGCTCGAAGCAGAGGCCGTAGTGGTGACCAATGTAGAAGCAGATCACCTTGACTTTTTCGGTTCCTATGAAGCCTTGGTAGCAGCTTTTGAAAAGTTTATTACTTCTGCGAACGGACCCCGTGTGGTCTGTATCGACGACCCTTGTGCTCAGAGCATCGCGTCGAGAGTTGGGCACTGCGTCACATACGGAAGATCAGAACAGGCCGACTACCGAATTGCTGATGTAAAGAGCCGGCGATACTCATCAACTTTTGACGTGTGGCGTGGAACTGAACATCTTGGTGGATGCGAACTCCCTGTGCCAGGAGTTCATAACGTTCTCAACGCGACAGCAGCACTGGCTATGGCTGTAGAACTCGGAGCCCCGGCGGAGTCGGTATTAGCTGCGCTTGGCAGGTTCGCCGGTGTAGCTAGGCGGTATGAATTTCGAGGAGAACAAGACGGGGTCGTCTATGTCGACGACTACGCGCATCTTCCTAGCGAAGTTGCGTCCGTGCTAGCGGCCGCGAAGGCTGGCGGTTGGGAAAGAGTGGTAGGGGTCTTTCAGCCTCATCGCTACAGTCGAACCGCTGAACTTTGGCGGGATTTCAAAAATTCATTTGTGGACGCTGACCACATAGTTCTGACTGGCATCTACGGGGCAGGTGAGGACCCTCGCCCCGGTATAACCGGTGATTTACTCGTTCGCGCAGTTCTCGATGCTCACCCGAATTCTTCGATCACGTATCTTCCAGGTCGAGATCAAGTGGCAGATTATTTGAGTTCGATCCTCAGGTCGGGTGACCTGTGTCTCACGATGGGAGCCGGTGATTTGACATCCGTTCCCGACGAGGTACAGGTACGCCGCAGAGGTCAAGAACCATGAGCGTTGTTGGAGTC
>JASLTG010000010.1:16966-100798 GCA_030743005.1 Acidimicrobiales bacterium
GATGCGACAGCCGTCGAACAGGCGCTTGAGATCCTCGGACCGCTTGCGCGGACAGATGTGAACCTTGGGGTTCTGACAACATACAGAGTTGGTGGAGATACCGCCCTATACGTAGAGGCGCAAACGGAACAAGACTTAGAACTGGTCTCCAAGGCCCGAAACGAGACAGATTTGCCTGTCCTAGTGATTGGTAAGGGCTCAAACTTACTGGTTGCAGATACTGGCTTTCCTGGGATAACCGTCGCAATTGGAAAGCAATTCGAAACCATCACAATTGATCAAGAAACGGCAACCGTTCATGCAGGGAGCAACGTAGCTCTCCCGTCGTTAGCTCGCCAGAGCGTAGCCCTAGGTCTATGTGGATTTGAATGGGCAGTAGGTGTTCCGGGTTCGATCGGAGGCGCAGTTCGAATGAACGCCGGAGGACATGGGGGTGACATGGCTGCCGTGGTCGTAGAAGTCAATATTTTCGATTTAAGGACTTCTGGTAGCGGAACCAAAACTAAAGATGAAATGACGTTTAGTTACAGAAGGAGTGCCGTCACTGAGACTCATGTAGTTCTTGGAGCGACTCTGCAACTAGACCACGACGAAACTGGTAGCGGAGCAAAAGTGTTGAGCGAGATCGTGCAATGGAGGCGGGAGAATCAACCGGGAGGCCAAAACGCCGGATCTGTATTCGTCAACCCCGAAGAAGAGACATCCGGCGCACTTCTGGACCGGCTCGGCCTCAAAGGTTTCCGTATCGGTTCGGCACAGGTTTCAGCCAAACACGCCAACTTCGTGCAAGCCGATCCTGGCGGCTCAGCATCCGACGTCGATGCTGTAATCACCGCCATTACTGACCGAGTGCTGACAGAAACCGGGATTGGGTTGCGGACCGAAATCCAACGGATCGGATTTGAGGACTAGCCATGCCCTTCGATGAGAAAAAACCCAGACGCACATATAAAGCTGGAAAAATTTCCGCATGGATAACGGGTGTCATTGTTGCTGCCATCGTCGGGTACATACTCCTGGGACATTCACCCTTACTAGATGTCGAAGACGTAGAGGTTTATGGACTACATGAGCTCACGCTTGAACAGGTAGAGGATCGATTGGGATTCGAAATTGGTGACCCATTGCCTTTGGGCCTAGGGGAAAGTCGGCGAAAACTAGAAGAACTTTCGTGGATCCAGGCAGTAGAGATTGATCGTTCCTGGAATGGCCGTATCACCGTTGATATCTCAGAATACAAACCCTTAGCTTTAGCCCTGACAGAACCTGAGCGCTGGGCGTTGATAGCTGATGATGGAACTGTGCTCACTGATGGATTGATAACTCCGCCAGAACTTCCCCGTCTTAGTGGAGTCCGTGCCGCTGGTTCTCCCGGCACCTATTTAGCTACTGACAGTTCAGCTTTGCTGTCGCTTCTGACCCTTATGCCGTCAGACCTAGGAGACAAATTTTTCAGCTTGCGGCGAGAGTCCAGCGGAGAGATTCACGGCACGCTGCGAAACACCCAAGAGGTGACCTTTGGCGACGATAAACGGCTCGGGGCGAAAGTTATTTCCCTGTCTGCCATGCTCGACTATCTCGAGGCAGAGCAGCGAACAGACGACTATATAGACGTCTCGTATCCAGAAAAACCAATCGTAAGAAACGGGTAACAATTTGAGGCGAAGCAACAAATCCAACTACCAACGACGGGGCGGACGTTAAAGGGTTGAAACTTGCGCTACCTTCAGGGTTGCGTTCCTAGCGGGCAGATTTGGCGAAATACCGGGAGGCTCAGTGGCCAGTCCTCAGAATTATCAGGCCGTGATTAAAGTTGTTGGCGTCGGTGGCGGTGGCTGCAACGCGGTTAATCGCATGATCGAGTCAGGTTTGACTGGGGTCGAATTCATCGCGGTCAACACAGATGCACAAGCGCTTCTTATGAGCGACGCTGATATCAAGCTTGATATTGGGCGAGAATTGACCCGCGGTTTAGGAGCCGGAAGTGACCCCGACATAGGACGGCAGGCAGCTGTAGAGCACACCGATGAGATTCATGAGACGCTCTCGGGTGCCGATATGGTCTTCATAACCGCTGGTGAAGGTGGTGGCACAGGAACTGGTGCAGCACCAGTGATAGCTGACATCGCAAGAGAATGCGGTGCTCTAACCATCGGCGTCGTCACGCGACCATTTATGTTTGAAGGTCGTCGACGCGCAGTTCAGGCCGACACGGGAATATCTGATTTAAGAGAAAGAGTCGACACTCAAATCGTGGTCCCGAATGACCGCCTTCTCAGCGTTACGAATGAAAACACAACCATGGTCGATGCTTTCCAAATGGCTGATGATGTGCTCCGAGAAGGCGTCCAAGGCATAACGACGTTGATCACGACACCGGGGCTGATTAACACCGACTTCGCTGACGTTAAAATGATTATGTCCAATGCCGGTTCCGCTCTGATGGGAATAGGTCGGGCCCACGGAGAAAATCGTGCCGAAAATGCCGCACGACAGGCTGTGTCTAGTCCGTTGTTGGAAGCTTCTATCGAAGGAGCGCGAGGTATTTTGCTGAACGTAACTGCGTCGAATGCGCTTGGTTTGCATGAAGTACGAGATGCAGCGGACGTGATACATGACGTCGCTCACCCCGACGCAAACATCATTTTCGGCACAGTGATCGACGATTCTATGGGTGAAGAAATTCGCATCACGGTTATCGCAGCTGGATTTGACCGCTGGGACGACGGCACCGCAGGTTCGACCCGGTCTAGTACTTCGACCCCAATCGGTGAGATGGCTGACATCTTTGACGCTGACGAGAGCGATGAGATCCGCGTAGATGTCTCGGTCGATGATGATGACGACGATGACGAATTTGATGTGCCTTCATTTCTCAAATGACCATGATCACGCGTCCGACATTTTGTAGTTAAGGAATGTTGACCTTTTGCCGTCGAGTTGGGGAACAGCATTCAGTGCGAGTCGGGTTTTCGGACTACAACGACGGTGATGCCCGTAAAAATTCCTTCTTGTCTGCAGAAAAACGCACACCTGTGTTTCCTCACCAAGTTCATGGCTCAGAGGTAGCAGTAGTCGAGGACCAGACCAATCACAACCCTTATGAATGTGATGCCTTGGTAACTCGGTTGCCAGGTATACCGATTGGGGTTCGGGTTGCTGACTGCGTGCCAATAGCTCTGTACGCAAACTCATTTTCTGGCCCCGCGCTTGCTGTGGTACATGCCGGGTGGCGCGGAATTCGTGATGGAGTAATCGGAAACGCTGCTGAACAAATGGCCCAATACGGATGCCACGAACTGAGGGCGATTGTCGGACCGCACATATCTGCAGATGAATACGAATTCGGTACCAGGGACCTTGCTCAGATGGTCACGCTCATTGGAGAGAGAGCCGCAAGTTTCACCAAAGACGGATTACCGGCACTAGACCTAAGAGCTGCGGTCGAAGAAACACTTTCGAGAAGTTCAGTGATCATTGATCACCAAGTTGCTCGATGCACTGCTCAGGATCCCCGATATTGGTCACACAGGGCCAACGGTGACAATCAACGGTTCGCCCTCGTCGCCGAAATTAGACTTTTGCAATGACTTTCGACAAGGAACTCAGTCGTGAACAACTGCTTGATAGAGCCGGCAAGCTGCGAGAACGAGTCTCTGCGCTGGGCGGTGACCAGGTTGAAATAGTTGCGGTTACGAAGGGCTTTGGTTCTTGGGCATTGAGGCTTGCCGCCGAATGCGGATTTAAAAATGTCGGTGAAAATTACGCCCAAGAACTGAAAGCTAAATGGAGTGACCTTAACGAAGAACAACGTGGGGCTATGAACGTTCACTTCATTGGAGGAATGCAGACAAACAAGGTTCGTAAGGTCGCCGAAATTGTGAGCGTTTGGCAAACCGTGGACCGGTCGTCACTCGTGGAAGAATTGAGTAAGCGATGTCCAGGTTCTTCGGTCATGGTTCAGGTAAATCTGGCACAAAATGAATCGCAGGGCGGATGTCACATGACGGAAGCCGATCAACTAATTTCGCTTGCTACTTCGACCGGACTAGAAGTGACAGGTTTGATGGCAGTCGGACCCCAAGGTGATGCTGCTTCTATTCGGGCGGCATATCGAGAACTCGTGTCATTGGCTGACGACCAAGGCCTCCATCATCGATCGATCGGGATGAGTAACGATCTGGAGATTGCTATCGAATCTGGAAGCACGATGGTAAGAATCGGAACTGCTTTGTTTGGTGATCGCCCCACTCGCTAAGAGCGCGGTACCCTCGGCAGCTAGGAGGAGGCGAATGGCTTCGATGTGGCGACAAGCGATGCTCTATCTCGGGTTAGGACCTGATGAGCAATACGACGAGTTGGATGGGCTCCAACATCCAGATCACACACCGGGTGCTACCGCGTCTAAGAGCGACCAAGTATCGGTTGTGACTAGCCCCACTTCGTCACCAACGATGCCGGATCAACCTCAGGGGGCAGCGGCCGAAAGCGCGGCATTGACATCCAGCGGTTCGGTAAGAACCATTCCGATAACCAGCGCCAAACCGCATGTAGTAGCGCCTCGAACCTTTAACGATGCTCAACAGTTGGCAGATCGCTTCAAAGCAGACCAGCCAGTAATAGTTAACCTGCAGACAGCCAACAGAGATCTGGCCAGGAGAATCATAGATTTCGTTAGTGGGCTTTGTTACGCCCTCGGAGGAAAAATGGAGAAGGTAGCTGACCAGGTCTATCTCCTCGCTCCATCACACGTGAACCTTGCCGAGGAGGAGCGACAACGCCTCCAAGAGCGCGGCTTGCATTACTGATCAAGGGTTCAACAATGACTCAGGTCCTCTGCACTCTCTGCGATATCTATGTTCTGGCTATTTTTGGGCGGATTATCTTTAGTTGGATACCGATCGCCCAGGATAGTCCCGTAGCTATTGTGAGAAGTCTTCTGGTTCGTGTCACCGAGCCTTTAATGGGACCGTTACGTCGGGCTTTGCCACCACTTCGCCTTGGAGGGTTCGGGCTTGATCTTTCGCCAATTCTTGTTCTCATCCTCATCCAATGGGTGCTTGCTGGAGTGATTCTGAACTGCGGTTAGGGAAGTTCGACGCTTCTCAGTTTCGGTCTCGATCGCTTGTTGTTAGTGTCATCTCATGGAGTTGACCCCGAAGTTGCTTGAAACTCAGCATTTCCCGGAACGTTTCAGGGGATACGACCCTGATGCGGTCGATGATTTTCTTGAACGGGTGGCAGTTGGCTTGGGTGAGATGCAGGCGCGACTAGATGATGTGGCTGATCGCATCATCGACGCGGAAACACGTGCATCTTCGAATGGTGAAAACGGCGAGGTCCAGGTTCATGATGGTCGACCCGGCCCGGTTGAAAGCATTAAGGAAGCCTTAGAAACTGCTCCAAGACTTGAGTCAGGGCTAGCTTCATCCGTCGCAGGGGCTAACAACCAAGGGGCCGTGGCCATTGGAGCCACCAAAATTGAAATAGACCGCATAGCGCAATTGATTTCGTTAGCGCAGCAAACAGCTGACGATGTTGTGGAAGATGCGATTGTGGCAGCCCGCGAACAGATTGCCGATCTTTTGGCAGATGTCCTTGTGGCCTCATCGTCAGAGCTAGCAGCCACTGGCGCCATAGCCCGAAAAGCGGAACTCGAGTCAGAGTTACTGGAATTAGACGCTCGCATAAGTGCTAGGCGCAATGATGCCGATCAACTAGCTGAGTTAATCGAGACTCGTCGGCGAGCCTTAGGAGAAATCGCTAGGGACCTTAGTGGTCGGCCGGATGGCCCACCCGACCAACATCCAGCGACAAGCACTATTGAAGGAGTAGCGGTTATCGACGAGTCAACGACGGCCGCCCCTGATCAGGGAGCGACACAACGCCCGGCTAGAGAAATTCGCTCGGGTGACGATATCGAAGATCCATTCTTCTCTGCACTGCAACGTCGAGAGCCTTTAGAGGGCGAATAGCTGCGTACTCAAGAACTGATGAGTTTTACTTCTGGCTGAGGTCCGCCCGGTAGCCAGGAAATTCGGTGTGCAAGGACCGCCGCCATAATGACAGCCTCATGAGCCTTCACCGCTTCCTCATTAGCTGGAGACCAATTGATCTCCACCTCGATTCGGTCAGTTACCTCAAGGTCCGCATCTTTTCGCGCTTGTTGGATAGTTCTTATGAGGTCCCGAGCTGCGCCTTCCGCTTCAAGTTCGGGAGTCACCTCCATATCGAGAACCACCACTGCTTCATTGGAGCGCAATGAGGCGGTACTTATAGGGTCGTTCGGTTCGAGAGCAAGTTCGTATTCGCCTGAATCGAGGGTATGTCCAGCTACCTCGATTCTCCCGTCGGCGATAAGGACCCATTCACCTTTCTTGGCTGCTCCGAAAACCTTTTGCACATCACCTCCGAGCCGGGGACCAAGGACGTTGCCGTTGGGTCGCAGACTCAAGTTGGCGAGCTCACCAATATCTTCAGTCAAAATGACGTCATGGACGTTGATCTCTTCCGCCAGTAATTGCGCTACTTCCGCCAAATCAGAGGCATGTTTGCCAGCGATTGTGGCTGACGACAGTGGCAGCCTCACCCGTAGCCCAGCATCTTCTCTGAGTCGGAGGGCCATCGACGCGGCTTCCCGTATCTGATCCATCCTGGAGACCAGGTCAGGATTTTCGGGTAGTTCGTCTGGGTTGGGCCAACTCTGCAGGTGGACGCTATCTCCGCCAGTCAAGCCCCCATAGATTTCCTCCATGATCATCGGTAGGAAGGGAGCTGCTACTCGGGTGAAAGTCGTGAGCACCGTGTAGAGGGTGTCGTATGCGTCAGCATCTCCCTGACCACCGCCTTCCGGCCCCCAGAACCGGTCACGAGATCTGCGGATGTACCAGTTATTGAGCGCATCGATAAAGGCTTGGATTTCTGATGCCGCCCCAGGAAGGTCGTATGCGTCGAGGGCACTAGTCGTCTGTTCGACGAGTGATCGTGTCTTGGCAAGCAGATAGCGATCTAACAGATGCTGCGAATCAGTTCGGGTGACTGCTTTGTGGCCATCCACGTTGGCATAAAGAGTGAAGAACGAGTAGGCGTTCCATACAGGAATTAAGACCTGACGAGTCACATCATCAATACCGGTGTCGGAGATACGAGTGTCGCCACCTCTCACAATGTTTGTCGACATCAGATACCAACGCAGAGCGTCGGAACCTTGGGCGTTGAAGATTTCCGTTGGTTCGGTGTAGTTCCGCAGTCTCTTAGAGAGTTTGTTTCCGTCTTCTGCTAACAGAATCCCGTGGCAGATGACGTTTTGGAAGGCAGGCCGATCAAATAGTGCTCCTGCCAATACGTGCAACGTGTAAAACCAGCCACGGGTTTGATTGATGTACTCAACAATGAAGTCAGCAGGGAAATGCTCCTCAAACCACTGCTTGTTTTCGAATGGGTAGTGCACTTGTGCAAAGGGCATCGATCCGGATTCGAACCAGCAGTCGAGAACTTCTGGGACGCGCCGCATCATGCTTTCGCCCGTTGGGTCGTCTGGATTGGGTCGAGTTAGGTCATCGATAAACGGCCGATGGAGATCGGTGGGTCGAACTCCAAAGTCTGCTTCCAATTCGTCGAGGCTTCCGTACACGTCCGTTCGCGGATAGTCGGGGTTGTCGCTCACCCAAATTGGTATCGGAGATCCCCAAAAGCGGTTGCGGCTGATGGACCAATCTCGAGCTCCGGCAAGCCACTGGCCAAATCGACCGTCTTTCACATGAGAAGGGACCCAATTGATTTCCTGGTTAATCTCTTGAAGGCGGGACCGAATTTTGGTCACTTCGACGTACCAAGAAGAAATCGCCTTATAGATGATTGGTGTGTCGGTCCGCCAACAATGTGGGTAGTTATGTTCGTAGGTGTCGTGACGTAAAACCTTGTTCAAATCCTTCAAATGTTGAATTATTTTCGGATTTGCATCGAAAACATTCTCTTGAGCCCACGGCGTGACGATGCTTGTGAATCGCCCTTGGTCGTCTACCGGAACTGCTTCTCCGATTTCGATCCCATTCCCCTCACAGACGATCTGGTCATCTTCTCCGAAACCAGGCGCCATGTGAACGACCCCGGTTCCCTCAGTTGTATCCACAAAGTCAGCTGCTAAAACCCGGAAAGCCTCTTCTCTTTCGTCAAAAAAGTTAAATAATGGCGCATAGCTGCGGCCAACGAGTTCAGAACCCGGCAAAGTTCGGATCACTTCGTAGTCACCTAGTTCTTCAGCGTATTTTTCAAGGCAGTCGGAACTTAGGATCCATTGTGCGTCGGTTGTCTTGATAAGTGCGTAATCGATTTCGGGACCAACGGCGACAGCAAGGTTGGACGGCAGGGTCCAAGGCGTCGTGGTCCACGTCAATAGGCGGATGGGCTGATTTGCTTCAGCCTCGTCTATGCCTTCACTATCCAGTTCGAACCAAACAGTGATGGCAGGATCTTGCCGTGGTCGAGTTGCATCATCAAGACGAATTTCGAAGTTAGACAACGGAGTCTCTGCGCCCCACGAGTAAGGCATCACACGAAAGGCCTTGTAGATCAGGCCTTGGTCCCAAAGTTGTTTAAAGGCCCACATCACCGACTCCATGTATGTCAGATCCATGGTCTTATAGTCGTTCTCAAAGTCCACCCACCGAGCCTGGCGAGTAACTGTTTCCTGCCATTCAGCCGTGTATTTGAGGACCGATTCTCTGCAACTGGCGTTGAAGTTTTCGATTCCGTGTTCGGTGATGGCTACCCGACCGCTCACACCAAGCTCTTGTTCGGTTTCCATCTCGGCAGGCAGCCCGTGACAGTCCCACCCAAACCGCCTATCGACCCGCTTGCCCAGCATTGTTTGGTATCGAGGAACTACGTCTTTCACGTACCCCGTCAGGAGATGACCGTGGTGGGGAAGGCCATTAGCAAATGGAGGCCCGTCATAGAACACGTATTCTTCATCTTCAGGTCGACTATCGACGGAGTCCTGGAAAGTGTTGTTTTCAGCCCAACGGTCCAGAACGGCACGTTCAATAGCAGGGAAGTCGGCTCTGTTTGGCACTCGTGGGTAGGGAGTGTCATTTGAAGTGCTCATTGTTGGTCCTGGTAAGGCATGCAATCATTCAAGTTACCGTCTGGAATTTGTTTGGCTGTTATTTCAACGTTCTTGAGACAGTCCGCGGTGAATGGCCGCTACGGCGATATGATGCGACACCTTTTCGAACCCGAGTATTCGGCAGGTGAGTTATGGCAAAGAAGAAGGCAGTGGCAAAGAAGAAGGCAGTGGCTAAGAAGGCAGTGGCTAAGAAGGCTCCTGCTAAGAAGAAGGCAGTGGCTAAGAAGGCTCCTGCTAAGAAGAAGGCAGTGGCTAAGAAGGCTCCTGCTAAGAAGAAGGCTCCTGCCAAGAAGAAGATAGTGGCTAAGAAGGCTCCTGCTAAGAAGAAAATTTCTGCCAAGGCGCGTTTCAATGCAGCATGGTTGAAGAAGCAACGAGAAGCTCTGTTGACGGAAAGAGCTAGCTACACCCGCCATGCCGAATTCCTCGAGGCCGAAGCTGATCAGTTGGCCAGAGATCGCGAACCGGGCGACGTTCAGTTTGACGAAGAATCAGGAGAAGGGGATTCAATCGCTGTTGAACGTGATCGAGATCTGCAGCTCTCCGCACAAGCTCGAGCTGCGATTCAAGAAATCGACGATGCGCTTGAAAGAATCAAGAAAGATACATACGGAACAAGTGTGGTTTCGGGGCTGCCGATACCGAAGGAACGGTTAGAAGCGATCCCACACGCTGACAAGCGCGTTGAGGAGAAAGCCACCGGCATGTCGTGGCGTTGACCTTGTGGCTACGTCTCAAAAAGCACCGACGTCGTTTTGGGTAGCTCTGAGCGCGGTTTTCGTTATTGCTGCAGACCAGTGGAGCAAATACTGGGCGGTCGGCGCGTTAAGTGACCGCTCGGTTGATGTTTTTGGGACCCTTCGGTTTCATCTGACAGCGAACACTGGATTCGCTTTCAGCACTGGCCAAGGTCTGGGACCCATCTTGGGTTTTGTTGCCTTAGTGATTGTGGTCGTTCTTTGGCGAATGAGAAGCAGGTTTTCTAGCCTTGTTGGCACTTTGGCACTCGGTTTCGTGCTCGGAGGTGCGTGCGGGAATCTCATCGATCGCGCGCTCCGAACTCCGGGTTGGGGCCGGGGGGCAGTGGTTGACTTCATTGATCTTCAGTTCTGGCCTGTCTTTAATGTCGCAGATATGGCAATCGTTGTTGGCGTGTTGCTCTTATCCGCAACTATGTGGATTGAACAGCGGAGAGGAATGAACGGTGCGTGAACAAATCCCGAACGCACTAGACGGTGAACGCGTGGATCGTGTTGCAGCGTTGATGACTGGCTTTAGTCGTAGCGCCATAGCCAGACTCATTTCTGATGGGAAGGTAATTCGAAACGAAGAAAGAGTTGTTAACGGGTCTGACCGAGTAGCTCAAGGAGACCATGTAGAAGTCGAAATGCCTATGAAGGAAGAGGCATCAAAGGCACTTGTTCCGGACGAAAGCGTTGAATTCGAGGTTGTGCACGAAGATGAAGCAGTGATCGTGGTCAACAAGCCTATTGGTTTAGTAGTACACCCAGGAGCCGGACGGAACGACTCCACCTTGGCTCACGGATTGTTAGCGAGGTATCCAGAAATCGCTGAAGTGGGAGCAGTCGAGCGACCTGGCATAGTTCACCGTTTGGACCGCGACACAAGTGGACTGTTGATTTGCGCAAGAACGAATGAGGCATTGACGTACCTGAGTGAGGCCCTATCGGCTCGGCAGATGCACCGAAGTTATTTGACGATAGTTGCTGGTTGCCCTGAAGCTCCGACGGGCACTATCGACGCACCCATTGGCCGTAGTCGCCGATCCCGAACAAGAATGACTGTGACGGAAGATGGTCGCGAAGCTCGAACTCATTATGAAGTCCTGGAGACCTGGCGGTACCCCGATCCGGCATCTTTGCTGAGGTGCACATTAGATACCGGGCGAACCCACCAGATTCGAGTTCATTTGAGAGCTATCAACTCTCCGGTCCTCGGAGACTCAATCTATGGAAAGAAAGACCCTTTTGGAGTTGGGAGACCGCTACTTCACGCTGCCGAAATTTCTTTCCTTCACCCTGTCAGCGCTGAGGAAATGTGGTTCACCTCTGAGCCGCCAGCTGATTTCAGACGCGCATTGGACGCTTTCAGAGCGCAGAACCCCGAGACTGCTCCCTGAAGCTCATTTCGAGGAAGACAGCTTTGGAGCTAACGTTTTTTCTTTTATCTAGCTGCCTTTGAGTTTGATTAGCCTTCTACACATCTAGGGTGCGACTGTGACTGATATCGAAGGGATGATCATTCCGTCTGATGGAGAGATGTCTGTCTCCTCCATCGTCCCTGCGATTGTTATGAGAAAATCAACGTCTTTGGTGTCTGAAGCAGTGTTGGCGTCTGAATCAATCGTTCTATTCGTGGTTGATGGCTTGGGTTGGCATCAAATAGATAGACACCGTGGGGAGCTTCCTTGCCTTGGTGAAGCTTTGGGCACCCCTATAACTACTGTCGCGCCAAGCACGACAGCCACGGCGTTGACATCCATTTGTACCGGAGTGCTGCCAGGAGAACATGGCGTGGTCGGGTACAAGGTCGATACTCCTCACGGGCTTTTGAACTGCTTGCGTTGGACTGCTGGATCAAAGTTAATGATGAAGGATCTTCCTCCAATTGATTTTCAACCAGTAGAGCCATTTTTGGGTGCGCGACCTCCGGTGGTTACTCGAGCCGAGTTTCAGATGAGTGGTTTCACTCAAGCGCACCTGCGAAATGGAGAATTTTGTGGCTGGTGGTCACCAGCGACTTTGGTCACAGAGATTGCAGATCAGGTCAGGTCTGGATCTCCCTTTGTTTACGCCTACTACGACGGGTTAGACAAGGTTGCTCACGTCCATGGCATGCAACGACATTATTTGGACGAACTGAAGTTCGTAGATGCACTTGTAGAACGAATAATTGAGGAACTCCCAGAAGGCGCGACCCTGCTCGTCACGGCGGACCATGGGATGGTCGAAGTCGGAGATCAAGTCTTCGATCTTGATGAGGAACTAATCCAGAGGACATCAGGCACCTCGGGTGAAGCCCGGTTCCTATGGCTTCATGCCAAGGACGGGATCGTTGAGGGGTTACTCGAAGCTGCTCAGGTTCATTCTGATGTGGCTTGGGTCGTAGCGATAGAACAGATCCTTGATGAGTGTTGGTTTGGCCCTCATGTCACCCCCGAAGCACGGCTGAGAATGGGGGAGGTGGCGATTGTCGCTCGCGACCCGATAGCGCTGATGGATCCGCGGCAGCCAGACGCTCCACAGTTGGTGGCGCGCCATGGGTCTATGACTCCAGAAGAGATGCTGGTGCCCTTTATTAGCTTCTCCTAGTTTTTGGGTCGTTCACCCGCCTTCGCCGGTAGAATTTGGACATGGTTGAGCAGCAATCAGACTCTGCTGGCGCACCTCCAGAGTCAGTTCAGGAAGATGTTGAACTGATCGAGCCCAATGACGCCGTTGAAGCAGAAGAAGAGCTGCCTGCAATTTCAGAGCCCGCCAAAGTGATGCGTATCGGCTCGATGATCAGAACCTTGTTGGAAGAAGTCCGAGGGGCTGAACTCGATGAGGCGAGCCGCGACCGCATGAGAGAAATCTACGAACAATCCGTCGCTGAATTATCAGAGACGCTCGCTCCCGAGCTACGAGAAGAATTAGAGCGACTGGCATTGCCATTTAGCTCTGATTCTCCGTCCGAGGCAGAGCTCCGGGTCGCACAAGCGCAACTAGTTGGCTGGCTTGAAGGTTTGTTCCACGGTATTCAGGCGGCCGTAGCGGCTCAGCAGATGATGGCTCAACGTCAACTGATGGAAATGCGTCAGGGAGCGCTCCCTCCGGGAGTCGGGATGCCTCAGGGTGTCGAGAGCGTTCAATCAGATACTCACCCTGGAGGCGTTTATCTATGATTTCGGGTCTCATTTTGCTCAATTGTCGTTTATCGGCTGGACTGTTAGGTCGACGCGCACTGATGGAGGAACCTTCCTGATGGCCCTGACGGTCGAAACTAAAGACTGCACCGCCCTAAGCGATGCTGAGATTGAAGAAATGGCTGACCTCATTGAGGATGAGCCAGTCGTCTTTGATGTGGGGGAGTTATCCAAACAAAGAGATGCCTGGGTCCTGGTCACTCAGGTTCGAGATGGCAACAAGCTATCAGCGTATGGTTTTTGCACTCTTGAACGTGTAGGTGGCGACCCCACGGTATTGATTGGTCTTGCCGCAGTAAAAAGGACGAGTCGTAGGGAGAGCGCACTTAAGGTAATGATTACCGATCAAATGCGGCGAGCGGTGCTGGCATTTCCTGACGAAGATGTCCTTGTTGCAGCGCAGATGGCTGATCCTGCAGCCTTTGACGCGTTTAAGCCGCTTAGTCGTGTCGTTCCTCGTCCAGGGTATGAAGCGAACGGCGAGGATCGGGCTTGGGGGCGTCGACTAGCTAAGCGTTTCGAAGTAAGAGGAGAATATAAGGCCAAGGAGTTCCGCGTTTATGGAGAAGGTCTACCTTCCTTGGTTCTAAGCCATAACTCATCGAAACCAGAAAGCATTAAGCCTGAGGTGGCAGCGCTGTTCGAAGGCCATAACGTCCTCAACGGCGACGCTTTGGTGACTTTTGGGTGGGCGACCCGCGAGAAGCTCGCCAAGTTGCTCTAATCCTTCGGCGAAGCTCGTGGAATTTTCGGATCTAATCCACAAGCGGAAAATGACCAGGTCTTTTCTGGCAGAGCCGGTCCCCAGACACACCCTGGATAAGGTTCTTGATTCAGCACGCCGTGTACCGTCGGCGGGAAACACCCAAGGCTTTGACTTCGTTGTTCTTGAAGGACCCGAAACGTCACTTTATTGGGACGTCACTCTGCCATTAGGGAGAAGAGAAAAGTTTCGTTGGCAAGGTCTTTTACGTGCACCGGTTCTAGTGACTGTCTGGGCTGATGCCGATGCCTATGTGCGACGTTACAGCCAACCTGACAAGACCGGAAGTGGCCTTGGTGATGGTGTTGAGGCATGGGCAACGCCCTATTGGGTGGTCGATAGCAGTTTTGCAGCAATGGCAATGCAGCTCGCTGCGATCAATGAAGGATTAGGAGTCCTGTTCTTCGGAATGTTCAACTTTGCGCCAAAGGTTGCGGAGGTGTTAGGAGTGCCAACTAGTCGGGTGCCCATCGGAACAATCGCTCTTGGATGGCCCGATGAATCTGACCAGGAATTAGGTCGATCAACTTCAATTGATCGACGTCCCCTAGAAGGAAATATAGCTAGTGTCGTACACCGCGGACACTGGTAGTCGAGTCGCCGGCCAGGAGCAACTATGAATAGTTCTCGAAAAGTGGTCGAATCTGGTTATGAAGCCATCAGCCAATTGTTTCATCGCTACTTGACGGGGCTGATACTGGCCCTGGTGGTTGAAACCGGCCCTGATAGAACCGCAGATGTAGTACAGGGACTGTTTCGGCGTCAACAAGAAGAACGGTTCTTGCCTGGGTTAGCGAAATTAGGTCTGCTAGATGAACCAGATGCTGTCGCTTGCGCCAAATATCACTATCTCTCCAACCACTTAGGTGGGGTATCAGTCGTCTTTGTCGCGGAAACAGAGAAGAAGGCTTGGGTCCGATATCTGCCGCCAAGGTGGATTTTTGACGGAACTGCTATCGCTGCCATTCCTACTCAGGTATCGAGGGCGATGTTGTCGGGGTGGCACGCAAACAACGGAGTCTTGTTGGGGAATCCGAACTTGGGGTTCGTGTGTACGAGTCAGACCGTTGACGGGATGCCAGGTCTTGAGGGCTACTACATAGAAGAAGATCAGCCTCTCGTGCCGAGTGACCGTTTGAGGTTCCGTTATGGCGAAAGCTGTCCTCCCATTAGTGAGCAAGATTTGCCAGTTCTAGACAACAAAGAATGGCCAGCCGAACGGCTCACCAAGGTGGCTCGGAACTACAGCATGGATTACATCCGCAATATCATTCCGGTGATAGCCCAGGAACTGGGTCCTTTGGTGGCTCAAGGAATCCTCTACCGCACTGGGCGCAAGATAGGCATGCAGTACTCGGTAGAAATTCGACGGATATTAGGCCTAGAAGAACCAATCGACATTCTTGAGGCTCTCCTAGTTGCCCAGGGAGACAACGTCGAGCGAGTCGGACCTGACTTATCTCAAACCACCTGGAGTTTGATGAGTGGGCTGGAAGCGGAGAACACGCCTGAGTGGATGGATGGCCTCATGGGGTTATGGGAGGGGGTGCTACTGGTTGTTCAACCAAATTTACGGTTGGGTCTCTTAGAACGACTTGACGTTGGAGAGAGCAGGTTTATGTGGAGGATCTCTGAAGTAGCGCGTCCGAACCAGTTTTAGGAATGAAACGCTTCCACTGTCGTGGTCAGTTCATCGAGGTAGCGCAACGTTTCGTCAGCCGACGGCAAATCAAAGTTCACCGGAGTGAAAATAAATTGAGTGACACCCGCCTCCGCATAGCTCTCGAGTCGTTCCTGGCGTGGCCGCCCCCACACATAGAGAGAAATCGGGATTGATTTTCCGTCTCTGCCCGCTTCATCTGCCAAGTTCCGGAAACGTTGTATGCCGGCAAAAACGTCTGGCTTTCCATCTACGTTCATTACCCCGACATCGATTGGGGCCCATTCGTCGGCGTACTCTGCGGCATGTTTAATTCCTAGGGGCCCAGCATTTCCAAGAGCTATAGGCACTGTCCCGTTAGTGGGCTTTGGATAAACCCAAGAGGCCGAATAGGCATCCCAGGTACCTGAGAACGATGCTTCTTCTTCGCTCCAAGCCAGACGTAATGCTTCGACCCTTTCGCGCATCGCGGAATAACGCTTTTTGAAAGGTAGGTCTGAGCGATGGTTCTCTAGTTCCTCTTCATTCCAGCCGACTCCAATGCCCATCACGACTCGGCCCTGAGATAACACGTCTGCAGTAGCTACTGTGCAAGCTAGGTCGAGAAGGTCATGTTCTAGGAGTAGGCAAATCCCGGTGCCTAAGGTCAGGGTTGATGTTTCTGCAGCCGCTGAGGTAATTGATACCCAGGGATCCATCATGTGAAAGTAGCTGCCCGGCAATTGACCACCATTTGGATATGGGCTGCGCCTCTCAACTGGTATATGGCTGTGTTCTGGGAACCAGACTGAGTCGAAACCGCGACTCTCCAACTCTCTTGCGATGTCGCCGGGGAGAATTCCACCGGCGTGATTTCCTGTGAGGTAGCCAAACTTCATAAATGAATCCTACGACGATATGGGCATCGAAAGCTGAGTCTTCTATCGTTCGCCTAGTGGAATCTCACTCAGCTGAGGTGAATGGAGAGTTGACGACGTGACGGCTTTATCTATCTGGGTGGCTGGATCACGACCGAGGACCTGGCCCGCTGCTGTTGTTCCAGTAGCGGTAGGGACTGCTGCGGCTCAAGATCAACCAAACCTACTCCGGGCTTCTTTAGCGTTATTGGTGGCGTTGGCCCTTCAGGTAGGCGTCAACTACGCCAATGACTACAGCGATGGAGTCCGCGGCACCGACGACAAGAGAGTGGGCCCGACGCGTCTTGTTGCATCCGGGTTGGTTGAAGCTAAGAGCGTTAAACGCGCCGCTTTCTGTTTCTTTGGCGGGGCAGCACTTGTCGGTCTTTACCTTTCTGCTGTGACTAGCTGGTGGTTAGTCCTTGTTGGTGCTGTCGCGATAATGGCCGCGTGGGGCTATACCGGCGGCCCAAAACCGTACGGATATCACGGCTTGGGGGAGTTGTTCGTGTTCATCTTTTTTGGGTTAGTGGCTTCGGTGGGCACCACCTATCTCCAAGATGAACAAATTTCCGCTCTAGCGGTTGGCGTTGCGGTGCCAGTTGGCTTGTTGGCAGTTGCTCTCTTAGTTACGAACAACCTTCGAGATCTTCCGAGGGACGAATTAGTCGGTAAGCGCACTCTGGCAGTTCGCATGGGTGATCGACCAACTCGAGCGCTTTATGTCGTTGTCGTCGCCATGGCATTTCTTTCTCTGCCGTATTTGAGTCTCCTCAGGCCGGGAGCGTTACTGGCGTTTGCGTCTGTACCGTTGGCGGTGTCTCCTATTCGTTCGGTTATCAAAGGTGCCTCAGGACAGGAATTGATCCCGGTCCTAGGCGCGACAGGGAAGTTACAGATGGCCTACGGTGCATCGCTCTGCATAGGCCTTGCTTTGGGGATTTAGTTCACTCGTCGAGAGTCCCGACGAAGAGCTGGGTAATTCCCCCACTCAGGAGAGTCCTGCCGACGTTGCTGAATCCCACGTCCCTGAGTCCAGCCAATAGTTCTTCACTATCAGGCAGATATTGAACTGATTTCGGAAGGTACTTGTAGGCGTCTTGGTCAGATAGTAGCGCCCCAATTTTGGGGACTATTTTTCCGAAGTAGATGCTGTGACCCAATCGAAGTAAAGGGTTTGAAGGTTCCGCGACATCTAGCAGTCCTATTCGGCCTCCGGGTTTGAGCACGCGGGAGATTTCCTCGAAGAACTCACTCAAATTAGTGAAGTTACGCAACGCGAAACCGCAAGTGATTCCGTCGACGTGGTTAACGGGGACTGGCAGGCAAAGCGCGTCCGCTCTAATCAAAGGAGCATCGGTATTTGCCGCCCCCAACATCCCGGCGCTGAAGTCGAGGCCGACGGGTTCAAGTCCGTAACGTAAAAGGTCATTACAAAAGTCGCCTGTCCCGCAAGCCAAATCTAAGACCACTGATCCAGGCGCGAGATCTAAAGCTTTCACGGTGCGGCGCCTCCACCCAACATCCATCCGAAACGTCATTAATCGATTGACTAGGTCATATCTAGGCGCGATTTGATTGAACATGTGCTCGACGGCAACTGCTTTTTCTTCTCCCTGAGGGAGATCATCATCGGTGCCCATAGTTTCGTAATCAGATTGCGGGGTTCAGGTATAAACGCGGTAAATGCATTCGGCTACACAGGCGGGTCTTTCGGAACCTTCAATCTCGAAAATGAGTTCAGCGGTGTATTGAGCCCCGCCATCAAATCTGGAAACGTCCTTCAAGGTCGCGCCCATCCGCACATTTGACCCGACCGGAACAGGCGCAGTGAACCGAATCTTGTTAGCGCCGTAGTTGACGCCCATCTGAACGTCTCCGCCTATGACAAAAGCTTCAGACATACACATCGGAGCCAGGGAAAGCGTGAGATAGCCGTGAGCGATGGTCGTTCCAAATGGGCCTGCTTTTGCTCGTTCTTCGTCAAGGTGGATCCATTGAAAGTCGCCAGTCGCTTCCGCGAACTTTTGAACTTGTTCGGGGGTAATGGCATGCCATTCGCTGTAGCCAATTTGCTGTCCGACTCTGCTTTCGAGGTCGTCTATTCCATCAATGTGAGTAGTCATAGTTAGGAGTTTAGGGGCATCCCTTAGGCGAACCAGATCCTTCGGTACTCCTTGCTTTGAGGATGAAGCAACAGGACTAGGAGAACTATGTCAAACATCAATCTGAGGAGAAACCCGAGTAACTCAATGTTGGCGGCATAGCGGATGCCTAGCCATAATGTCGCTACAACGGAGTAGATAGCAGCCGATAGAGCTAACCGAAATCCAAATTTCTTTTCATTGGCTATTCCGAGTCCTCCTCCAACAAGCGCTATAAGAAGCAATAGTGGAAATATCCGTGACGCGAATGATCCGAGTATGTCGTACGGCAATTGCCGGTAGTAGATACTGCCAAAGAGGACGATGCTTACACCCCGAAAATATGCCAGCATCACTGCGCTATACAGCGTCTGGGGTTGGGTCGGGTTTAGCCAACGAAGATTGTTCACCTAGTTAGTTTGGCAGAGGCTGCCTTCAAACCCTCAGCCTTTGGTCGCTTTGACAGTTTGATGCGATGTTCTGCGCGGAGTTGTCCACATGCCGCATCGATATCGGTTCCCCGATTGGATCGCACGGTCGCATTGACTCCGAATGATTCCAGAATCTCTTGGAACCAATTTATTGAATCAGGGTCTGAACCGGGATTTGTGTATCCAGGGGTTGGGTTCAACGGTATGAGGTTTACGTGTGCGTTCAAGGGCCGGGCAAATGCAGCGAGCTCGCGGGCAGCGTCGTCGGTGTCGTTGATGCCTGCCATCATCGCCCATTCGAGACTGATTCGTCGATTTTTGGCTCGTTTGTATGCCTGGAGGGCCTCCGCGAGTTTTCTGAGTGGATAGGTGCGATTAACCGGAGCGATACGGTTGCGGACGTTGTCGTTTGCCGAGTGCAATGAGACAGCCAGGCTCACCGGTAGATCTTGCTGAGAGAGTTGTTCAATCCCGGGAATGACGCCAACGGTCGAGATAGTTATTTTTCTGGCACCGATTCCGAGATCATCGTGTATCCGTTCAACAGCGGACCAAACGTTGTCAAAGTTGGCCAAGGGTTCGCCCATGCCCATGAAAACCACGTTACTTACACGTTTGTTTTTGGAATGTTGGGCTGCGCGGACTACTTGTTCGACAATTTCACCTGTGGTCAGGTGCCGGTCGAAGCCGATCTGGCCGGTAGCACAGAAGGTGCATCCCATCGCACAACCGGCCTGTGAGGATACGCAAACTGTTGAGCGGTCTCGGTAATGCATGAGTACCGACTCAAGCAGGTATCCGTCTCCAAGTTGCCAAAGCTGTTTGACTGTTTTGCCGTTGTCGCTTGTTGCCTCTCGGACAGGAGTGAGTGCTGCTGGAAGGAGTTCCTCGATGGCGGAGCGTAATGATTTCGGGATATTTGTGAGATCTGCCGGATCACGGTGTTGACCGTGGAGGCCTTCCCATACCTGTTCAATCCTGTAGTTCGGTTCGCCTTCGAGTAACTCTGCGAGTTCGGAACGCGATAGGTCATAGCGGGTGATCACCACGCTTACAGGGTACGGGGGGTAGCTTCGAATACGTGGCTCCTCACCGCTATGACGATCATCATCGAGACGTACATAACAGTGGAGTTAGAGCAGCAGTTTTTGGTGCTTCGGACGGTTTAGTTTCCAATGTGCTGTTGATCGTCGGTCTTGCTGGGGCTGATGCTTCGGCTGGAGTGATTCGAGCAGCGGGTGTGGCGGGGTTGCTAGCCGGCGCCATTTCGATGGCGGCCGGAGAGTATGTGTCGGTGCGGGCTCAAAATGACCTCGTAGCGCGGGAACTCGAAAAGGAAAAACTGGCTTTGGCGGAAGACCCCGAAGAGGAAACTGAGGAATTAGCGCAGGTTTATATCGAGCGGGGGATGAGTCCTGAGCAGGCCAGGGAAATGGCTCAACTGGTTATGCAAAATCCAGAGATGGCCCTGGAGGTTCATGCGAGAGAGGAACTTGGGATCTCCCCGAATGAACTCGCATCTCCATTTGGTTCTGCCTTCTGGTCTTTTCTCGCCTTCGCCATAGGGGCTTTGCTGCCTTTAGTGCCGTGGTTCGTGTCCTCGTCATCGACTGTCATCTGGTTCTCAGTCGCTGCTGCGGTGATCGGAGCTGCTGCTATTGGTTCGAGTTTGGCTCTCGCCACTGGACATTCGGTACTTCGAGGCGTAGCCCGACACGTGGGTATAGCTGTAGCGGCTGCCGTCGCTATTCACTTTGTCGGCGTGGCCTTAGGGTCAGCTGTAGATCTTTAAGGATTTGGCGGCTATTGCTGGTATAGACGTCGCACTACTTGGACTTCAAGACCTAGGTCGCGGTACAGATTCACGGCGGTGGTGTTATCAGCATCGACGTAGAGCATTGCTTGCGTAATGCCAACGGTTTCAAGGTGTTGGTAGCCGGCTAAGGTCAGAGCGCGTCCGAGTCCGAGTCCGTGAAAGTCGGGATCTACTGCTATGACGTAGACCTCTCCGACTGGCGGGTTTTGTTCAGGGTGAATTTTGGTCCAACAAAAAGCTGCTATCTGGTTGTTTTGTTCGTAAATCCGAAAACCTTCGGGGTCAAACCATGGTTCCTGTTGACGGTCACGCAGGAGATCGGGAGTCCACCCGCCTTGTTCGCGGTGCCATGAAAACGCTCGATTGTTTACCTCACACCATTCCTCCTCATCTTTTCCCACGACGAACGATCGGGTCACCAGATCAGTTCTTTGTTCAAGTGGAATAGATCGTTCCATCCTGAAGAGGTCCCGTTGGGGGGCGAACTTCAGTCGCCCGAGTAGATCATCAATTTCTTCTGATGGGTGGTCTAACCAGAGCGAGACAGCGGGTGATGTTTGCGACAGAACTTCTCTAAGCGCCATAGAAAGGGCATCATGAGTCCATAGCGAGGCGTCTAATTCCAGAACTTCGCCATCTCTGTCTTCGGTAATCGTTATTGCAGGCGCGTCGTCGGTCACCTCATTGAAGGTATCGCTACTTCATGCTGAATGAGGTAAACAAGCGGGATGGGGAAGCCTCGATCGGCAAACGGTAGGGCGCGCGCAGTACACGAACGCCTGAAGAGTGAGTACGAAGCGATCTGTGAATTAGATCACGACAGCCCGTTCGAACTATTGGTCGCAACCATCTTGTCGGCCCAGTGCACCGACGTGCGAGTTAACAAGACCACTCCGGCGTTGTTTAGTCGTTACCCAGGGCCATTCGAACTCGCGTCTGCTGACCAGCAGGATTTAGAACAGTTGGTTCACCCCACGGGTTTCTATAAAAGCAAAGCAAAGAATCTACTAAAGATGGCCAATCAGCTGTTAGACGACCATGGAGGTGTGGTTCCTGAAGAGCTGGGTGAGTTGGTGAAACTAGGAGGTGTGGGTCGAAAGACAGCCAATGTCATACGGTCTGTTGCCTTTGGGCTCCCAGGGTTGCCTGTGGATACACATGTTGGCCGTTTAGCACGGCGTTTAGGGCTTACAGAAGAAGAGGACCCTGTAAAAGTGGAGATGGCATTGAACCCGATGGTGCCCCGATACGAGCGGGGGGAGTTCAGCCTTCGAGTAATTCTGCACGGAAGGCAGGTATGTTTCGCCCGGAACCCTCAGTGTGAAAACTGTGTTTTAAATGATTTTTGTCCTGCAGCATTCGATTTCTAAGAGATAGAAGAGAGTCATCATGACCATCCGCAGAGCAGCACACTTTGTGCCAGGAGCTAACCAGAAAATGTTGGATAAGTCATTGGCCACAGAGGCCGATGCGCTCATTCTTGATTTAGAAGACGCTGTAACCCCTGAGAATAAGGATTCTGCTCGAACGACAGTTGCTACATGGTTAGAGCAAGTTGAGTTTGGGCGCCAGGAAAAAGTGGTGCGAGTAAATCCGATCGGTAGCCCCTGGTTTCAGCAGGACATAGAAGAAACGATGGTCCATCCGCCTGACTCATACCTCATTCCCAAAGTGAATAATGCCAACGAGATCTCTCAGATAGATGAACTCATTCGAGAAAATGAAAAACTGCATGGGCACCTTGCTGGGTCGACCAAGCTTTTAATTTTGGGTACCGAAACCCCACAGGGTTTTCTCAATATTGGGGATCTTGCTGCGAACCCGCGCGTCGATGCGCTCACTTGGGGCGCCGAGGACCTGTCAGCCGCCATTGGTTCGAGAGGTAATCGCAATCCGGATGGGAGCTATTTGCCGATTTTTGAACATGCTCGGGTGATGTGTTTGTTAGCAGCCACTGCTTGGGAGAAACAACCTTTAGACACTGTTTTCGTTGATTTCAACGACGCCGAAGGTCTCCGAGGTGAATGCCTTCAATCAGCCGCGATGGGATACACAGGAAAAATAACGATCCATCCGAACCAGATCGAGATCGTTAACGAGTCGTTCACTCCATCTGCGGAAGAAGTAAGCGAAGCTCGGGAGTTACTGGAATTGTTTGCTGAAAAGGAGGCTGAAGGCTTAATGGCGTTCAGCTTCAAAGGACAGATGGTTGATGTACCTCACTTGACTCGGGCTAAGAAGATCGTTGAAATGTCAGAGGTCTTGGCAGAACTGAGCTAAGGAGAGGACCTACTGCTCAGCTGGTAAACCGCCTGCGGCCCTAGATATTCGGCGCTGGGCCGTTCGCAAACTACGTTCAACTTCGTATAAGTCCAGAGCAACGTCTTCTTCGGCGGTGCCTATAAGTTCGTCGCCGGCAGCAGTAATTCGGTCACATAACTCGCGTATTGCTGTTTCGAGTGATGAGAGTTCTGCTCGAGAAACCATGAAAGAACCATACAGTCACGTCTGGTTGAGCGATATCCACTTCTTTCTACTGCCTAGTCAGCGGTACCCTCAGTAGGGTGCTTCGCCGCATTGACCTTAGAGACCAAGAAGGGCCATTGGGTGTTCACCTCCCGCGCCCCGATTCCGGTGCCCAGGCGCCGACTTCTGAGGTACGAAAGATTATTTCAGAGGTCCGCGAGGGAGGAGATACCTCGATTCGCGAGTTGACGAAGAGGTTCGACAGTGTTGATGTTGTTATTCCTCTTGTTTCGGAAGGGGACCTCGAAGAAGCCTGGAGGTCTTTGGGTTCTGAATTGGCAGCCGCTCTTGAGCTGGCCCGCGACCGTATTCTGCATTTTCACGAACAAGAGGCTGGCCAATCTCACGAAGTAACACAAGACGACATAAGGGTCACGAGTGTGCCGCAACCTGTGGAGCGTGCTGGTCTCTACGTACCCGGAGGACTCGCTGTTTACCCATCTACAGTCCTTATGACGGCGTTACCAGCGAAGGCTGCTGGGGTAGATGAACTGGTTTTATGTACTCCGCCAAACTCGTCGGGAGAAATTGAGCAGGTTGTGCTCGCTGCTGCATATTTGTGCGGAGTGACCGAGGTCTACAAGATTGGGGGAGTGCAAGCCATTGCAGCTATGGCATACGGCTCAGAAACCATAAGACCGGTTGATGTTATTGCAGGTCCCGGAAACATCTGGGTAGCGACCGCGAAACAAGAAGTAGCGGGAACGGTAGGGATAGCTGCTGCTTTTGCCGGGCCGTCAGAGATAGTGGTTGTGAGTGACGAGAGTTGCCCGAGCACTTCGGCCGCTATTGATCTCATACTCCAGGCTGAACACGGACCGGGAGGTCGAGCCTGGCTGGTGACTTGGAACGAAAATTACGCCGAGAAAGTGGAAGAAGCGATGGAACATATCCTTGAATCATCGCCGCGTCGTACTGAGACATTGGAAACACTGACCGAAGATGGGTATCTGTGTTTAGTGGATACCCCGAAGCAAGCTGTTGAAGTTGTTAATGAGATTGCGCCGGAGCATCTCCAACTTATGTGCAACGGATCCCACAGCCTTGTCAGGGACGTCCGAAACGCTGGTGCAGTCTTTTTGGGCAATTGGGGGCCGGCATCAATCGGCGACTATGTGGCTGGACCTTCACATGTTCTCCCGACGGCTGGCACAGCTCGCTTTAGCGGCGCGCTCACTGTCGATGATTTCCAAAAGCGGATGCATGTTATCGAGGTCTCCAAATCGGGATTTGATGCAGTAGCAGATGCAGTTGACCGAATAGCACAGGCTGAGGGTTTGTGGGCTCACGCTGCCTCAGTTCGCGAACGGGAACGGTGGGCAAACGAAGGCTTACAAGCATGAGACGGCCACGTGTGCGTGATGATTTGAAGTCCATGGAGGGATATCACTCCCCACAGGTAGAGGTTGAGGTGCGTTTAAATACGAACGAAGCTCCTTTCCCTCCGCCCGACGAATTCCAGGAAGCGTTCCTAAATGAAGTGACCAAGGTTGATTGGAATAGATATCCCGATCGACTAGCGCTATCGCTGAGGGAAGACTTAGCCTCGCTCCACCAAGTTGACCCTGAGCAAGTGTTCGTAGCGAACGGCTCCAATGAAGTGCTACAGACTATCTGCCTGACTTTCGGAGGACATGGCAGAACTGCTCTGACTTTTGAGCCTACGTACGCGATGTACGGCCAGATAGCGCGGACCACCCAATGTCGGGTCGTCGAAGCTCAGCGAGACGAAACTTTCAGAGTATCTCTTGATGTCTTGGAGCGAGGTATTGAAACCGAGAAGCCAGACCTCATGTTCTTATGTTCACCTAATAATCCCACAGGGACACCCGAGAGCGTGGAAGTAGTTGAAGCCGCTTTGAGTCTTTCATCAGCAGCGGTAGTCGTTGATGAGGCTTATGGGCAATTTGCGGATTTCACGGCTTTAGACATGTTCGGTGCTCCTGATGCTTCTGAGTCCCTGATCGTTACGAGAACCTTCTCAAAAACTTGGTCAATGGCCGGTGTGCGCCTTGGGTATTGCATCGCTCCGCCGTGGATGTTGGATGAATTTCAAAAAGTAGTTCTCCCATACCATTTAGATTCGGTGAAACAGATTGCTGGGCGAGTGGCTCTGCGTTTCCAAGACCAAATGGAGCAACGAGTAACGCAGATAGCAGATGAACGACAGCGAGTGTCTGTGGCCTTAACTCTGATGGGGTTAGAGGTCTGGCCTTCTCAAGCTAATTTCATCCTATTCAGGACAACTCCTTGTGATCTACCGGGCGAAGAAGTCTGGAAACGTTTATTGGATAGGTCTGTTTTGGTGCGAAACTGCTCTACTTGGCCAGGCTTAGCTGATTGTCTGCGAATCACGCTCGGCACTGAACAAGAAAACACCATTTTTCTCGAAGCCCTCCAGGAGGCACTTCAATGACACGTCACGCTCAACGCCAACGTACGACGAAGGAAACTCAAGTTGATTTGGCCGTCAACGTTGATGGTTCTGGACAAGTAGAGGTCGCCACAGGGTTACCATTCTTTGACCACATGATCGCGCAGCTTGGTAAACATGCCCGATTTGATTTGACGGTCAAATGCGAAGGCGACATAGACATTGATGCCCACCATACGGTCGAAGATGTGGGTATTGCGCTAGGAGAGGCTTTCGGGGAGGCCCTTGGAGACAAACAGGGTGTCCGTAGATTCGCCTCTATGACAGTTCCGTTAGATGAGGCAGCTGTCGAAGTGGTTTTGGATCTATCAGGTCGACCCTTCCTGCACTACGACATCGATCCACCCGGGGAAAAAATTCTAGGCGACCCACCATTCGACCCTCAGTTGTGTGAAGAGTTCTGGCGTGCCTTTGCCACCGCTGCAGGGATCACGTTGCATCTGGTGATGATTCGGGGCCGTAATACCCATCACATAATTGAAGCGAGTTTCAAAGCCGTCGCCCGAGCACTTTACGATTCAGTTCATATTGCTGACGAGGTTCTCCCATCCACCAAAGGTGTGTTGTGAGGGACTTCCGTTGAGTGAAGTCGAAACAGCTCCGCTGATAGCCATCTTGGATTACGGCATCGGGAATCTAAGGTCCGCGCAGAAAGGATTCGAACGCGTCGGCGCTGACGTTCACTTGACTTCGGACAGCGGCTTGATCGCCGAAGCAGCAGGTGTGGTACTTCCCGGGGTTGGGCATTTCGGGGCATGCATGCGTGAACTTAGAGCGGCAAAGTTAGATGATCTTGCCTGTTCAGTTATCGAATCAGGTGTTCCTTTTCTTGGGATTTGTATCGGTATGCAGATGTTGTTCGAAGGATCCGAAGAAGCACCGGATGTTCGTGGATTGGGAGTGCTTCCCGGACAGGCGCTACTTCTCCCTGACGGGTTGCCGCGCCCTCAAATGCAATGGAACCAGTTGAATATTCAACGGGATGGCTCGCCGCTGTTGGCGGGGATCAAAGACCGATCTTGGATGTATTTTGTTCATAGCTACGCCGTCGAAACTGAACCAGATTTAGTGGTCGCCACTTGTGAATACGGAATCAACGTGACCGCGATGGTAGAAAAAGGTTCCTTGTGGGCCACACAGTTCCACCCAGAAAAATCAGGAGAACTAGGTCGAGCCTTTGCTGAGAATTTCTATAGACAGGTCATAGCCCAATGACTTTTACTTTGTACCCGGCGATCGACCTTCGGGGAGGCCGGTGCGTTCGACTCATCCAAGGTGACTACGACCGTGAGATCAGATATGAGGCCGACCCGGTTGAGGTAGCACTCGGCTTTCAAGAAGCAGGAGCCTCGTGGGTGCATGTCGTCGACCTTGATGCAGCCCGCTCAGGTACTTCGGAAAATCTGGCGACCGTTGCAGCGATCGCGGAGGCAGTCCAGGTGCCCGTGCAAAGCGGTGGAGGTGTGCGCAGCGTCGAGGCAGCAAAAGCTTTATTTGAGGCAGGAGTTTCGAGGTGTGTGGTTGGAACTGCTGCAGTGGAGAATCCGAGCTTGATTGAAGAGATCACGACACTTGGGCATCAAGTTGCGGTGGGTCTTGATGTCCGAGGTGAGACAGTGGCGACCCAAGGGTGGGAGCGAGACAGTGGCCTAAGCATTTATGAGCTGCTGCCTAACTATGAAAACGCAGGTGCTGAGGCAATAGTCGTGACCCAGATCAATCGTGATGGAATGGGAACCGGACCGGATATCGCCGGTTTAAGAAGTGTGATCGAAGGCACCTCCCTGCAGGTTGTGGCGAGTGGCGGTGTTGGAGCGCTTACACACATCACCCAACTCGCCCAATTACGTGTCGATGGCAGGGGTTTAGCAGGCGTCATAGTCGGTAAAGCCATCCATGACGGCGTCATTGATGTTTCAGATGCAGTGAAGGCCGCTGAACAGATATGAAATCGGTGAGAGTGATCCCGTGTTTAGATGTCGACCAAGGACGTGTCGTCAAAGGCGTCAATTTTGTGGGACTTAGGGACGCTGGCGACCCTGTTGAATTAGCGGCTCGCTATGACGCGGAAGGAGCGGATGAGGTTGTATTTCTCGACATCACCGCAAGCTCAGATAACCGCGAAACGATAATTGAATTAGCTCGCAAGGTCGCCGAAGAGGTCTACATACCGTTCACTATTGGAGGCGGAGTTAGATCAGTTGATGATGCTCGGCTGCTCCTCAGAGCCGGCGCAGATAAAGTTTCGGTGAACTCAGCAGCGGTGCATCGCCCCGGCCTGGTCTCGGAGTTAGCAGCAGCATTCGGTAGTCAGTGCGTGGTTGTTGCGATCGACGCAAAATCGAACGAGGACAAGACCTGGAACGTCTATATCAATGGTGGACGTGAAGATGTTGGCCTCGATGTAGTCGACTGGGCTAGAGAAGTCACGGACCTTGGTGCGGGTGAAATTCTCTTGACGTCAATGGATGGTGACGGAACTCGCAACGGGTACGACCTTGAATTGACTCGAGCCGTTGTTGACGCGGTTCGAGTGCCTGTGATTGCAAGTGGTGGTGTCGGAACGCTTGATCATTTGGTCAACGGTGCAATTGATGGTCGAGCAGATGCGGTACTGGCAGCGTCGATCTTTCATTTCGGTGAACACACTGTGAGAGAGGCGAAGGAAGCGTTGCTGGCCGCTGGGGTAGTAGTCCGGCCGCCTGTTAATGAGTTGTAGCAGACGTTCATCGGTTAGTTTCGAGCTATGAGCTACCCGGGTACCCATGCAGCAGTAGACCCTGATCGCCCAGCGGTCGTGATGGCCAGAACAGGCGAATCTCTGTCTTACCAAGAACTCGAAGACCGATCCTGTCGTTTTGCGCAAATGATGTGGGATGCCGGGCTTCGACCTGGAGGCCACATAGCAATTTTTGCCGATAATCACATCCGTTACTTTGAGGCCTATTGGGCTGCAATGCGAAGCGGCCTTTACTTCACCACAGTGAATCGGTTCCTTACTGCTGAGGAAGCTTCGTACATCGTTGAAGATTGCGGGGCACAAGTGCTGGTTGCCAGTCAAGCTGTGCGTGACGTAGCGGTCCAAATGTTGCCATCGATACCAAATTGCCCGGTGAGACTCATGTTTGACGGAACCGCAGAAGGCTACGAAAACTTCGAAGCAACGGTCGCCAAATACCCTGCTGAACCTCTTGAAGAGCAACCAAAGGGGTCTCTGATGCTTTACAGCTCAGGCACGACTGGAAAACCCAAGGGAATCAAACGACCGTTAGACGGGTCAAAGATAACTGACCCTGACCTGATAGGAGCCGGTCTGGTCGGCGGGATTTTTGGTATTAATGACCAGTCTGTTTATTTGTCTCCCGCCCCGCTGTATCACTCGGCGCCACTCGGATTTACTACGGGAACACAATCTGTTGGTGGGACGGCAGTAGTCCTAGAGAAGTTCGATCCCCTCGAGGCGTTGCAGGCCATAGAGCGTTACGGCGTTACTCATTCGCAGTGGGTGCCAACAATGTTCACTCGGATGTTGAAACTCACCGAAGAAGAGCGAAATAGGTGGGACCTATCGACCCACAAAGTTGCCATACATGCCGCTGCCCCCTGCCCCGTCGAGGTGAAGAAACAAATGTTGGAGTGGTGGGGTCCGATCCTGCACGAGTATTACGCAGGAACTGAACTCAACGGGTTTTGCTATGTCGGCCCGGAAGACTGGATTAGTCATCCGGGAACCGTCGGTAAACCGCTCATCGGAACCTTGCGTATATGTGATGAAGACGGCACCGAACTGCCTACTGGCGAATCAGGGCTGATTTATTTCGAACGAGAAGAGCAGACGTTCGAATATCACCAAGCACCCGACAAAACGAAAAGTTCGCAACATCCGAATAATCCTTTGTGGACCACGCTGGGGGATGTTGGTCGGGTCGACGACCACGGCTTCTTGTACCTCACGGACAGGAAGGCTTTTATGATTATTTCGGGCGGAGTCAATATCTATCCACAAGAAATTGAAGACTGTCTGATTCTTCATGCTGAAGTCGCTGACGTCGCAGTTTTTGGTGTCCCAAATGAAGATTTCGGTGAAGAGGTTAAAGCTGTTGTGCAGCCGCTGGACGGGGTTACTGGAGATGAGCAACTAGCCAAACGCCTACTTGAATATGCCCGCGATCACATTGCCGGCTACAAGGTTCCGCGGTCGATTGATTTCCGCTCAGAGTTACCTCGTTTACCCACCGGAAAACTGTATAAACGATTGCTCCGAGACGAGTACTGGGGCGTCGACAATGAGTCAGGCGGCAGTGTGTCACCAATAGAACAAATAACTGACTCATAAATTAGAGAGCTAGAACAATCATCAATTTTCCGATAGGTGGTGGTCCTGCTTTGTGTGTCCACTGGGCAAGCTCTTCTGGTATTTTCTGAGCAGTCCACTGGCTGGAAGTAGGGGAAGACATGTCAGTTTATTTTGTGGTGCAAGAAGAAGTTAAAGACCAAGACGGGCTTGAGGAGTACATGCAAGCAGCCAAAAGCTCAACGCTTGGCCGCGGCCGTGCTCTGGTAGTCGACAATGATGTTGTCCCAATAGAGGGAGAATGGCATGGTTCTCGCTTGGTCATTCTCGAGTTCGAAGATGAAGAAGCTTTTAGAGAGTGGTACGAGTCACCGGACTATCAGAATGCTCTGCCGTTGCGCCTAGCGGCTACCGATTCTCGGGGCGCACTAGCTAAAGGAATTAGCTAAAAGGCTTAGGGTGCTTGTTTACGACGGCGAATGTTCATTTTGTTGCAGGTGTGCGTCTTGGGTAGCTCGCCGCGCTGATATCGAACTGAGTCCAGGTGCTGCCGAGGACTTAGAAAACCTGGGTATCTCCATCAGCGACGCGAAACGGGCTGTTTGGTGGATTGAAGGAGATACGAGACTGTCGGGCCATCAAGCAGTCGGAGAGGTCCTGCGCTCCATAAGTGGCGGTTGGGGATGGCTAGGGAATGCAATGAAGGTCCCACCGTTATCGTGGGTAGCAGCCCTCATCTATAGGTGTGTAGCAGCGAACAGGCACCGCATTACGGGTTGACATAGCTGGCAAATTTCAGAGAATGAGTCATCAGCAACGATCGTCTTAATCAACTATTTTCCGACAACTTCGGTAATGAATGAGCTTGTTCGATCAGTGACTGGTTGGGTAAAGCCCATAAAGAAGTGATCGGCTCCTGCAATTTCTTCTATCGATGTCGCCGTCCACGGTCCGCAAATATCTTTCGCATCGGCTAAGGCTCGGAATTGGTCGTTTTCAGGTACCAGCAGCATCGTTGGCCGTTCGTCTAGCCCAGCTTTCATTTGAGTCGGGTCGAGCAGCGCCAAAGGCGATGCGATTCCTACCCAACCAGCTACGTCACGCCCGTCAGCACTCAGAGAAACGTCTGCCCCAAATGAGTAACCGACTGAAAACACTGGCACAGACTCAGACAATTCTCCTGCAAAAGCGAATGCCGCTTCGCTATCAGATACCTCGAGCTTCCCTTCTCCATAACTTCCTTGCGAATTACCAACTCCTCGAAAGTTATATCTCAAGGTGGCAATCTCGTCCCCAGGCAGTGAGCTGAATAAAGCTTGGACTACGTTGTTGCGCATTTCTCCGCCGTGCAGGGGGTGCGGATGAGAGATCACAGCGATGGCCTTGATACGGCTAGGAAGTAGGTATTCAGCCTCGATCATGACACCGTCACTGGTTGTAAAATTTGTTATTTGAGGTAGTCCTGAGTCCGCGTTCATGTCTGAGAACGGTACCGTGCCATCGTGGCAGAAGAATCAAATGATGCAGCTACAGACGAAAACCAGAAACGCCCGATCAAAATGCTCCATGATCGGATCCTCGTACGCATGCCAGGCGATGAAGCTGAACGGCGAAGTAGCGGAGGGATTTTGATTCCCGCTACAGCACAACAACAAAAACGTTTGGTGTGGGGTGAAGTAGTGGGGGCTGGACCTAACGTTCGAAGTGCCGAAGAGGGCGATCAGGTTCTATTTAGCCCAGATGACCGATATGAAGTCGAAGTTCATGGTGATGATTTCTTGATCCTGCGTGAACGTGATGTCCATGCGATAGCTGCTCCCCGGGTTGAGCCCGGCAGCACAGGTCTATACCTCTAAACAAAGGTGACCCTGGTGTCTGATAACGACCAAAGCGGTTACACAACCCAAGGTGAAATAGAGATCCGAGTAGATGCGCTTCCAATCGACCCGGATGCGGCGATAGAAGATCTAGTGGACCGTCTGGACTCGGCTCGGGGTGTGCTGCTCTCCTCAAGTTACGAATACCCGGGGCGTTACACGCGTTGGGATATGGGATTTGTTGACCCACCAGTCGCCGTGACAAGTCATGGAGACATCGTTACTGCCGAGGCATTGAATCCTCGGGGCGAAGTTCTTCTAAGCCCGATCAGACAAATTATGCAGGAACTCGAGCATGTTTCTATCGTTGAACAAGATGCTGCCCGGCTTGTTTGTGAGATAGAAAGACCAACTGTTCGATTCGAAGAAGAAGAGCGGAGCCGTCAGCCCTCGTCTTTTACAATAATCCGGGCCATTGTTGAGCTATTCAATGGGCCTGATGAGCATTTAGGGCTTTATGGGGCATTTGGCTACGATTTAGCCTTCCAATTTGAACCTATCGATCTGAAGCTTGTCCGGCCCGAAAATCAACGAGATCTCGTTCTATATGTTCCTGATGAAATTATTGTCGTTGACCATCAGGGAGGAATAGCTGAACGTCGTCGATATGAATTCAGTTACAAGGGATCAAGCACGGCGGATATCAGTCGAGGAGGAGCCCGAGAGCCTTACCAACCCGATTTAGATCTCGAACCGAAGCGTGATCATGAAAGCGGTGAATATGCAGGAGTGGTCGAACTAGCTCGCCAATATTTCGCTCGTGGTGATCTGTTTGAGGTGGTTTCGAGCCAGACTTTCGTAGAACCATCTCCCGAACCACCGTCAGAGCTCTTCCGCCGCTTGAAGGAACAGAACCCATCTCCATATGGCTTTTTGATCAACCTGGGTCAAGCGGAATGGCTCGTCGGCGCTTCCCCAGAAATGTATGTACGCGTAGAAGGAGACAGAGTAGAAACCTGTCCAATCTCGGGAACGATTGCGAGAGGGCAAGACCCACTTGACGACGCGTCGCAGATTCTTGCCTTGCTTAATTCTGAAAAAGATGAGTCAGAACTAACCATGTGTACCGATGTCGATCGCAACGACAAGAGCCGGATCTGTATACCCGGATCGGTCAAGGTCATCGGACGCCGCCAAATCGAAATGTACTCGCGGCTTATCCACACAGTGGATCACGTAGAAGGTCGACTTCGACCTGAATTCGATGCCCTTGATGCATTCCTCACCCACACTTGGGCAGTCACTGTTACAGGCGCGCCAAAGACCGCAGCCATGATGTTTCTCGAAGACCACGAGAAAAGCCCAAGGGCCTGGTATGGCGGAGCAATCGGCAAGGTGGGATTTGATGGAGGGCTAAATACAGGACTGACACTCAGGACAATAAGGATCAAAGAGGGCCACGCGGAAGTTCGTGTTGGAGCCACGTTGTTGTGGGATTCAGACCCAGTTGCCGAAGAAGAAGAGACCGAATTGAAGGCCTCAGCCTTTTTGGATGCGCTGAGGTTGCCACGCAGAACTTCAGATATCCCAACATTCGCAGTAGCAGAAGAAAAGAAAAATGTTCTTCTTGTGGACCACATGGACTCTTTCGTGCACACCCTGGCTAACTATCTGAGACAAACAGGAGCCGATGTCATAACTCAGAGGGCAGGTTTCCCATTAGGGGACCTTTCCCGCCTACACCCAGACTTATTAGTGTTATCGCCGGGCCCAGGGACACCATCAGATTTCGCAATCTCTGACACGATCGAAGCCGCCCTTGATCTGAAAATTCCGATATTTGGTGTCTGTTTAGGCCTTCAAGCTGTCGTGGAGTTCTTCGGAGGGACGCTCACCCAGTTGAAAACTCCCATGCACGGCAAAGCCTCGCCGATTCAAGTAACCGGAGGTCATCTGTTCGGCGGCCTTCCAACGGAATTCAGAGCGGGTCGTTACCACTCGCTCTATGCCCAAAAAGACACAGTTCCTGCCTCGTTAGAAGTGACAGCAACCAGTGCTGACGATGACGTCGTAATGGCTGTTGAACACAAATCTTTACCGATAAAGGCTGTGCAATTTCACCCCGAATCAATAATGTCTTTCGACGACGAGATCGGCTTGCGGTTAGTGCGAAATGCGATCGAGATTTTGACGGACCAATCATGACTCCCATGAGCTTTGCTAGTAAGAGAGACGTCGTCACGGCGGACGGACCTGACACTGAGGCCTACCTTCACGGCCAAATTTCACAAGATGTGGATGACATGGTGGACGGAGAGTCTCGCCTTTCTTTCCTTCTCGAGCCCAAAGGGAACGTAGAAAGCTGTTTCAGGATCACGCGCTTGAGGCAAGAGCGTTACCTGCTTGACACAGAGACAGGACACGGACCGCTTCTTTTGGCATCCCTCGAGCGCTTCAAACTTCGGTCCAAAATCGAGTTCGTTCTTCATGACTGGAAGATGGTTTCAGTTATAGGTAATTGCGAGACATTCGACTTTTCTTCAACGTTGTTGCGACTGGAATCGCCGTGGCCGGCTCTACAACATGTCGATTTACTAGCGGAAGATCCAACGGTGGACCTTCCTGCCTGCAGTTATGAGGAATATGAGCGGCTTCGCTTCAGTCATGGACTTCCAGTAATCGGCAGGGAATTTGATGTTGGGGCGATACCAAATGAGACTGATCTACTGGGTTTAGCAGTTTCCTTCGATAAGGGCTGCTATCGAGGTCAAGAGCTAGTGGAACGGATCGACTCGCGAAAGGGTGGACGCCGACTACTCCGCCGTATTCGTAGCGACGTCACTCTCTCTCCCGAAGAAGACCTATTTTCTGAAGGGAAGGAAGTTGGTGAGGTGCTCGCTGCGACCTCGACGCCGCCATACATCGGTTTTGCTTCTGTTCGGAGTGAAGCTCAAGGTATAGAAAATGAAGCAGGTGGAGATGTTGAGGTCTTTCCCCTTAACGAGGTTATTCAATAGCGAAATCCTCCCGAGAGTTCTCGCGGAGTAGCCTCTGCGAGTGCCTAATGGTGTCGCAATCAGCGAGACCAGCTGAACTGGGAGACAAGATTGTGGCTAAACCTGCTCTGTTAGCGAAACTGACCGCCAAAGAAGGACAACGTGATGCCCTTTTGGCTGTGATTGCAGACTTGGGAATGCGAAATGTGTCGGGAGAACCAGGTACCGAGGTCTACGCAGCTCACAAAGACGCAGGCGACGAGAACGTCGTTTGGTTTTATGAAATGTATTCAGATGGAGATGCTCTAGCTGCCCATGGTGGATCAGACGAGATGAAAGAGTTCGGGCGTGCCACCGGAGAATTTATGGCTGGCCGAGCAGAACTGATCTTTCTTGAGCCTGTCTGTGCTAAAGGTCTCAACCTTTAGTAACTGTGAGAGTAGCCAGGAACCACTGCATACCGGAAGGCACCTCAGTATGACTGTCGGCGATGGAACTTATTTAGATCGGATCATTGTCGAACACCGCGAAAGAGCTGCAGTAGACCGACGGCCTCTGGAAGCGTTGCATGAAGAGGCCGCCCAGTGTCAAACACCGCGACAGTTCTCATATGCCCTCAAAGAACCGGGCTTGAGTGTGATAGCGGAGGTGAAACGTCGGTCTCCTTCAAAGGGTGATCTCTTTGCCGATTTGGATCCAGCAGTGTTAGCTGAGCAGTACATGCGAGGAGGAGCTGCATGTTTATCTGTTCTCACTGATGGGCCAAATTTCGGAGGTTCCAGCCAAGACTTGGAAGTGGCTCGATCAGCAGTTGATCTGCCGGTGTTGAGAAAAGACTTCACTGTGCACGAACGAGATGTGCTGGACGCACGGCTAATGGGTGCTGATGCCGTTTTGTTGATCGTCGCAGCACTTTCTTCTGATGAACTTGCAACCTTCTTTGAATTGGCTCGAACTTTAGGAATGGATGCACTGGTTGAGGTCCACGACGAGAATGAGCTTGAGACCGCACTCCAGGTCGGCGCGGATTTGATTGGGATCAACCAAAGAGACTTGTTTACCTTTGAGGTCGACCATGAACGGGCGGCTCGAATGGCGAAACTCATCCCAGACGGGGTAGTGGGAGTGGCCGAGTCTGGAGTTAGAGGTCGAGAAGACGCCATGGCTTTGAGTGAAGCTGGGTACTCAGCCATCCTCGTTGGCGAAACTTTGGTGGTGAGCGACGATCCAGGAATGGCTGTCTCTGCTTTAAGAGGAGCCGTTTGATGTTCGTCAAGATCTGTGGAATTACCACTGAAGAGGATGCGCTCCTCGCTATAGGAATGGGTGCTGATGCATTGGGTTTCAACTTTGTTCCTGGGTCATCGCGACAGATTCGTCCAGCAGTGGCAAGAGATATAGTCCGTCGTTTGCCAGGTGGCGTGCTGACGGTTGGGATCTTTAGGGATGAGCTGAAAGAAACCGTCGTTCAGACGGTGCATGACGCGGGTCTGCAAGCAGCCCAGCTTCATGGGCGAGAATCTGCTGAAGATAGTTCGTGGATCGCCGAGCGAGTTCCTTACCTGATCAAGGTATTTGTTGCGGGTGACCCTGCTATCGATGAACTCGATCGTTATTCAGCTACGGCAGTTCTGGTTGATGCACCTGAGCCCGGTTCTGGTGAAGTCTTTGATTGGTCGCTGCTTGACGGAAGAGAAAGAGGACGTCCACTTATCTTGGCAGGCGGGCTGGACCCTAAGAACGTGGCCCAAGCTGTGAGTGTCGTTAAGCCATGGGGTGTCGACGTCGCGAGTGGAGTTGAGGCTTCACCAGGGGTCAAAGACCCAGTCAAGGTTAGGGAATTCGTAATGAATGCCCGAGATGCTGGAAATTCGCTGGAGCCCAAGGATGAAGATTTTGACCCAGATGCTCCGAGACCCTATGACTGGCGAGATGAGTGATGACGTAAGGGTCACCACCGATAGGTTGAACATATGGTGATGACCGATCCGAATGAGGAAGGGCGCTTTGGTGAGTTTGGTGGGCGCTTCGTCCCTGAAACTCTGATCCCAGCTTGTGAAGAGCTTGAAATAGCATTTCGCGATGCTTGGGCCGACCCGGCGTTCGTCAGCGAATTTCATCGAATCCTTACCGACTATGGGGGTCGACCCTCTCCTCTCACGGAGTGTTACCGGCTATCTGAGCAATTGGGAGTCAGAATTCTTCTGAAACGGGAGGATCTGAATCACACAGGTTCACACAAGATCAACAATGTGATTGGTCAAGCCCTACTTGCTCGTCGAATGGGGAAGTCCCGCCTTGTCGCTGAAACAGGAGCGGGACAACACGGAGTTGCCACCGCAACCGCAGCGGCACTCTTAGATATGGACTGCAAGGTCTATATGGGACAAGTTGACGTTGAACGTCAAGAATTGAATGTCTTTCGAATGCATTTATTAGGGTCAGAAGTTGAGGCGGTTTCATCTGGCAGCCAGACCCTAAAAGACGCAGTAAATGAGGCTCTTCGCGATTGGGTGGCCACCGTCGAAAACACTCATTATTGCCTGGGATCGGTGATGGGCCCGCACCCATACCCTTGGATGGTTCGAACCTTTCATCATGTCATTGGTGACGAGGCCCATGAGCAATGCCTGAAGCTCATGAATAGCGTCCCCGACGTTGTCGTTGCCTGTGTAGGCGGCGGAAGTAATGCCGCGGGGATCTTTTCGGGCTTTGCGGATACCGACGCCAGGTTGATCGGAGTGGAGCCCGCCGGTGGGGCTGCCGTCGGTCGTGGGGTTCCAGGGGTTGTACACGGGATGAACTCATACCTGATGCAAGACGAGGTTGGACAGGTTCAAGAAGCTGAGTCCATTTCGGCAGGGCTTGATTACCCAGGAGTTGGGCCAGAACACGCATACTTATCATCGATAGGTCGAGCAGAATATCCCGCGGTCACCGACCAAGAGGTTATTGAAGCTTTCCAGTTGCTGTCTAAGACTGAGGGGATTATCCCTGCGCTTGAATCAGCTCACGCTTTGGCGTGGGTTGTTCGGGAGGCAGCAACATTGCAAGATCAGGTGGTGCTTTTGAATCTCTCTGGACGCGGCGACAAAGACGTTGACCAAATGATGGACGTGTTGGGAACGGAAAGCAGTCAGTGAATCTCAACTCTGATGTCGGCCGGATGGAAAGCTTCCTTCGTGGCCGTCGAGATGACGGTGCGAAATTATTAGTTGTCTACATAACCGGTGGTTACGAAGGATGGGAAGCTGCAGTAGAAACAGCGGCAGCGGCAGGGGCAGACGCTATAGAAATCGGAATACCGTTTTCTGACCCAGTAATGGACGGCCCAGTGATTCAGGAAGCTAGCCACGCGGCTCTTGAAGCTGGAGCTACTCCCGCTTCAGTGTTAGCGGCAGTACCTAATCTTGATACAGGTGTTCCTCACGCCATCATGACTTACTACAACCTTGCCCACCACCCCGGACATGAAAGGTTCGCGGCAACGTTGGCGAACTCAGCCATTGATGCTGCGATCTTGCCAGATCTACCACTTGTGGAATCAGGACCTTGGCGGCAAGCAGCAACAGATGCCGGAGTCGAGACAATCATGTTGGCGGCACCAACAACGCCAGATGACAGACTTCCAGAATTGTGTGCCGCCTCCAGAGGGTTTGTCTATGCGGTAGGGCTGCTCGGTGTGACAGGAGAGAGGTCAGCTCTCGCTTCAACTGCAACTGAAATAGCAAAAAGATGTAAGAGCGTTACCGATAAACCAGTGCTCACAGGTGTCGGCATAGGTTCGCCGGAACAAGCTGTCGAGGCAAGCGTCGTGGCTGATGGAGTCATCATCGGGTCAGCGGTTGTACGACGTCTTCTTGATGGCAGTGGAGCGGATGGAGTAGGCGAGCTAGTGGCCTCCTACCGAGCGGCGCTCGACGCCGGGTGAGGCCCGTTTTCGGTGGTGAATGAGACGGCCGACGAGTGCGAATTGTGTGAGGCAGCACGATTTACCCACTGGTACTACGAAGATGACGTTTGTTGGGTGGCGGATTGCGAGGCTTGTTCAACACCGATGGTTGTATGGAAATCTCATGGGACAACGCCTGCTGAAGAAGAGATTGAATGGATGCTGGACCGCCTAGACGAGGCGGGAATTGAGAGATTCGGAAAGGGGAACAGCTCCATTGACCGGACAATGAGGCAGATCCCTGAACACTTCCATGCCCATATACGCGATGCTCAATGGGTTTCTCGTAGGTGGACCGAAAAGCCCAGTAAGTACTCCGGAGTTGGCGGTCACCGATTGCAGTTGAAATGAAGGTTTTGGGGTTACGACTTTTGTTGGTGCTGCTATGTGGATGCTGTCTAGCGTGCGGTGACAATACTGATTGGGCCTCTAAAGGCCCTACAGGCGAACAATACCCCCAGGCTGAATTGAGTCTGGGTGAAGCGGTATATATCGATACATGTTCGGCCTGTCACGGACGAAACGGCTCCGGTAATTTCGGCCCCGAACTTGTAGGCAAGGGACATAAATACTCCTACGACGAGCAACGTAACCTCGTTGAGTGGGGAAGGCGTTCGATGCCCGGCTTTGGTGCGAGTCTTACAGACGCGGAAATTGATGCAGTCGTGGCGTACATACGTGTGGGCTTCTTCGATAAATCTGCTGACTAATTATCTTCTTGAGGCACTACGGGGGACTATTAGATCGCTAGGTTGGCTAGATGCTTCAGCTTGGTGACAGGGCCCCTGCCTTCACGCTTTATGACCAGAACGGCCAAAAGTGGCGCTTAACGGATCACTCCGATTCTCGAATAGCGCTCTTCTTCTATCCGAAAGCCAATACCTCCGGGTGCACGGAGCAGGCGGTCGGGCTGCGTGATCTGCTTCCCAAAATAGGTGGCGTTGAAGTTGTTGGCGTTAGCCCTGACAGCCCCGAGAAACAGGCGGCATGGGCCGAGAAGCACCAACTAAGTTTCCCCCTCCTCTCGGACCCGGAACACAAGGTTGCTCGGAAGTACTTTGTTTTTGGGCCGAAGAAACTTTACGGTCGAGAGTATGAGGGCATCACGCGGTCGCTCTTTTTGATTTCTCCTTCTGGACGAATTGAGGGGACGTGGGTAAAGGTGTCGCCAAAAGCAACCCCAGTCGAATTGTTGTCAGCACTGGAGAAAATCAATGAGTGACTTCCCTCATCCAAGTGAGCTTCTGCCGCACCGTCCACCTTTTTTGCTTTGCGATGAAATCGTAGAATTAGAGCCCGGAGTATCGTGCACGGCGCTATGGCATCTGACCGGTGACGAAGCCTTCTTCGAAGGACACTTTCCGGGACGACCGACCTTGCCTGGCGTGCTGATCGTGGAGGCCCTTGCTCAAACAGCGGGGCTAGCAGCTCTCAGTTCCCAAGAGTTCTCGGGAAGACTGCCCTTGTTTGGGGGGATAGACAAGGCTCGCTTTAGGCGACAGGTGCTCCCAGGTGAAAGCTTGACCCTTAAAGCTCGTTTAGGCAAGATGTCGCGAATGGCGGGTCGAGCTACGGGAGAAGCTTCCGTGGATGAAGAGCTTGCTTGCAAGGCAGAAATGATGTTCATCATCGCCAATGCCGGTGACCTGTAATTTTCGGCTTTGACGGTGGGTGAGCGGTTGAAGGCGTTTTGGTCTCGTCAACATCGGCGTGACGCTTTCTTATTGGGGCTGGCCGTTGGCACTTTCGGGGTCACCTTTGGAGTTCTGTCAGTATCTGCAGGGATTTCTGGATTACAGGCCGTAATGATGTCGCTCTTAATGTTTACCGGTGCGTCACAATTTGCTGCAGTTGGAGTCGTCAGCACAGGAGGTGACCCGGTATCGGCCTTTGGGACGGCACTTTTGTTGGCGGCACGTAACGGCGCCTATGCCTTATCGATGTCTCGCGTCATGCCTTCTGGGAAAGGAAGGCGCCTCATCGCCGCCCAGCTGATAATCGATGAGAGTACCGCTATGGCTGAGGCTCAATCCAACCTTGAAGAGACCCGGGAAGCATTTTGGATAACTGGTTTATCTGTGTTCTTCTTTTGGAATCTTGGGACTCTGATCGGAGTTCTGGTTGGTGGAGTCATCGGTAATCCATTGGTCTGGGGTCTTGACGCCGCATTTCCCGCTGGGTTCTTGGCGTTGCTGGCACCGCATTTGAAAGATCGGAATAAGCGCAGGGCAGCTCTAATTGGTGCGGGAGTTGCTGCGGTGACAATCCCCTTCTTGCCCGCGGGTCTCCCGGTGCTCTTAGCGGCTTCAGGTGCCGTGGTAATGACGAAAATTGAGAAGAGAGAATGAAAGGTCGAAACAGATGACCTGGTGGTTATTGGGTGGATTAGTAGCGGGATGCTATTTCTTTAAAATCAGTGGAGTGTTAGCGGCCGGGACTCTTCGTCTCTCCGGATCGGGACAGAGTTTTCTGGTGTATCTAACCCCAGCGGTTTTATCGGGACTGATAATTGTTCAGACCTTCGACGGCGGTGGAAGTCTGACCGTTGGTGCGCTCACAGCCGGGGTAATAACCGGTGCTGCAGCTACTTGGATGAAAGCGCCGTTACCAGCGGTCTTGCTAGTGGCCTCAGCCACGACAGCAGTCATTCGTCTGCTATAGGAGTTAGCTATTCGGTTGGGGCCAAAACAATGGAACCATTGTGTCCACCAAAGCCAAAGGAATTTGACATTGAAGGTCCTGGCTCCCAATCCTGAGGGCTGCCGGCCACGAGATTGAATTCAGCCATCTCAGGGTCTGGCGTAGTGAATCCTGAGGTTGGTGGGATCTGTTTGTGAATGAATGACAAAAGAACAGCTGTGGCTTCTATCGCACCTGCGGCTCCAAGGGCATGTCCTGTAATTCCTTTGGTTGAAGTTACGGGAGGGCCGTTGTCGCCAAATAGTTTCGACAATGCTTCAGCCTCAGCAGCATCGTTGAGGGGAGTGGAGGTCCCGTGCGCGTTGACAGAAGCGATGTCGTTGGGAGACAGTCCGGCATCTTCTATGGCTAACTGCATGCATCGCAGAGCCCCATCCCCGCCCGGAGCGGGCGCGGTTATATGGTGGGCATCCGCCGTGGACCCTGATCCTAGGACTTCTCCATATATGTGAACGCCGCGCTCTTTGGCCGATTCCATTTCTTCAAGGATCAGCGTCGCCGAACCTTCTGTCATCATGAAGCCATCTCGGTCTTTGTCGAAAGGCATTGATTGACCGGAGGAGGATAAAGCGGTCATGTTCTGAAAACCTGCCATGCCCACAGGTGACATGACTGATTCTGCACCTCCCGAAACAATTACATCGGCATATCCCATTTGGATAAGACGGGTGGCGTAACCAATCGCGTGTGTGCTGGCCGCACAGGCGGTGGTGATGGTTTCATTTGGCCCCTGAAGGCCGAAACGCATTGAGATAGCAGCCCCTGGAGCGTTCGGCATAATCATCGGAACCATGAACGGAGAAACCCTCCGTGCGCCTTTGCGGTCATGGACGAGCACTTGTTCTTCGAAGGTTTGTAACCCTCCAACTCCGGTTGCGTAGATAACGCCACAGCGTGCTGGATCAGAAGTTAGGTTCCCAGCGTCTTCGATAGCCATTGTCGCGCTCGCTGTCGCCATTTGTTGAGAACGGTCGGCTCTTCGAGCTTCTTTCGGGTTGTCGTAAAAGGCCAGGGGATCGAAATCGTGAATACGCCGCTCACCTTCAGGCGCCGCAGAATTCAATCCCTTCCAAAATGCTTCTAGCCCAATGCCTGCGCAGGAAACGACCCCTAGGCCGACGATGGCTACCCTGCGCTTTTCGCTCACAGTTTCGACTCAACCAAAGCCACAGCATCGCCGACAGTGGCAACGTCAGCCAGTTCTTCTTCTTCGACGGTAATGTCGAACTCTTCTTCAAGAGCCATTACCAACTCGACTAAATCTAGGCTGTCTGCGTCAAGATCATCAGCAAAGTTGGCTTCGGTGGTAACAGCGGACGCATCCACTGCAAGCACCTCCACGGCACAGTTTTTGAATCGCTCGAAGTTGTCACTCATTGAGGTGTTCCTTGTGTCATTGGACAATGCGAAGTGTAGATGGTTTGCGTCAATGCCCCATGCCAAGTCCACCATCAATCGGGATTACGGCACCCGTTATGTAGGCAGCGGATTCGGAAGCGAGAAAAGCAACGGTCTGAGCTATTTCATCGGGTTGAGCCACACGGCCCAAAGGGACTTGATCTGTAATCGAGGACTGTTGTTCTTCGGTTAGGGAAGCGAACATTTCTGTTGCTACAGGGCCAGGGGAAACGATATTTGCGGTGATGTTGCGTGACCCGAGTTCACGAGCCATGGATCTCGCCATTCCTATGAGGCCAGCCTTGCTGGCGGCATAGTTGACTTGGCCAGCTGAGCCCAAGAGCCCAACGACCGAAGAAACGAAAATTAGGCGGCCCCAGCGGGCCCTGAGCATGGTTCTAGTGGCTCTGCGCGCCATCCGATAGGAGCCGGTGAGGTTGGTCTCTATCACTTCAGAGAAATCTTCATCGGACATTCGAAGTAGGAGTTGGTCACGGGTGATGCCGGCATTGGCGACAAGAACTTCTACTGAACCGAGTTCAGCTTCGATCGTTTCAAATGCGCTTTCGACGGCAGACGGATCGGTTTGATCGCAGGGAACCGACAGGATTCGGTCGTCAACTGATTCAGGGTTCCGGGCTGTTATTGCGACGCGATGACCTTGTTCTGCCAGGAGTTGTGCCGAAGCGAGACCAATGCCCCTATTACCTCCCGTTACAAGCACCGTTCTGGGCGCACTCATATGCCATCCCATGTGATGACCGCGGCAGCTGAGGTCATGCCAGCGCCAAATCCGACTAGAAGAAGGTTGTCGCCTTTGTTGACTCGGCCTTGTGTCCAGGCATCTTCAAGTGCAAGCGGTATCGAAGCAGACGAAGTATTGCCTGTCTTGTGAATGACCATGGAGGCCTTCTCATAAGGAATTCCTAAACGCTTGCACGATGCTTCAACGATGCGGACATTTGCCTGATGAGGGACCACGAGATCAATCGCGTCCGGGGATAGGTTCGCCATTTCAAGTGATTTCCTGGCTGCATTTTCCATTGCCAGCACCGCATTTTTGAAAATTGCTTGTCCTGCCATTTGGATCTTGTCATCGAAGTCACAAAACAATGCCTCTTCGAGGGCGCCATTGCTATCAACGTGCCAGCCGTGGAGGTCTCCTGGTCCGTCAGTCTTTTCGATGATGGCAGCACCAGCCCCATCGGCGAACAAAATGCAGGTACTCCGGTCCGTCCAGTCGGTTAGCCGTGAAAGGGTTTCGGCGCCTATCACTAGGATCCGACTATGCCCCATTTGGATGAAGCCGTGAGCGGCGATAAGGCCGTACACGAACCCCGAACAGGCAGCATTTAGGTCCATAGCTCCGCAACGCAACCCGAGGAGCTCTTGGACCGTTGAGGCCGTAGCTGGTACTTGTCGATCGGGGCTGGTGGTTGCGAGGATGAGCAAGTCGATAGATGCAGGGTCGACACCTGAACGTTCGATTGCCATTTGTGCTGCTTCTGCAGCCAGGCCAGATGTGCTGCCGCCAATACGTCGTTCGTGGATTCCTGAGCGTTCAACTATCCACTGGTGACTTGTGTCGACCATCTGTTCTAGATCATGGTTAGTCACGACTTTGTCTGGAAGTGCTGTGCCGACCGACAACATGCGAGCGCCGGATATGGCTGTTGAAGTCATCGGCGGTTTCCTACTTCGTCCGTAGCCATGCAATTGGTTGCCTGGCTGTAACACGTTCGTTCTCTAAAGCCATGAACTCCATAAGAAGTCCGGCAAAAGGTGATCGTACTTCCTCTTCGGCGACCCATCCGACCACATCACCGACGCTAATCGGCTGGTCGCCGCTAATTCCTTGTTTTGGAACGAAGACCCCAGCGCAGGGACTCACAACTAGGCGTTCGGTTACATAAAGGTGTTCTCCAGCTCCGCTGCCACCTTGGCCAGAAGACCTCAGATCGGTAACGGTCGCCAATAAGGTGTCTACGTCTTCTGGCGTTGCGACTGACAACGTATTCACTTCTTTTAGCGTGCGTTTCGCCATACCAGTGAGAACTGTTCCCGGGCCTAACTCAACGAATGTTGAACAGCCCAATTCCTGCAACGTATAAAGACTTTGTCTCCACTGAACAGGACTACAGAGCTGGCTCGCTAGGAGCTGCGGCCATTCTTCAGCATCTTTTCTGGCAGCGGCATCAACATTGGCAACGACTGGTATGGCTGGGGCTCGAACTTCAACCTCGGCGAGCGCTTTGCGTAGTCGATCTCTCGCTGGTGCCATAAACGGTGTATGAAAAGCTCCACCTACAGGCAGCCCCATAGCTCTTTTCGCACCCAGCTCTTTGGCCTTTTCGCTGGCATCTTCCACTGCTGTTGGAGACCCCGCTATCACGATCTGACCAGGGGCGTTGTAGTTTGCTACCCAAACATCGCCATCTACTCTGGCGCAGGCAGCCACCACAAGATCATCATCTAAGCCGAGCACCGCGGCCATGGTGCCATCTTGTTCGTCCGCAGCTACTTGCATGGCTTCACCACGTTCCGCGACTAACCGGACGGCGTCTTCAAAAGACAGAGCACCGCTTGCGCAAAGAGCGCTGTACTCACCCAGTGAGTGGCCGGCCGCGAGGTTGGGGACGACACCGGTACGTTCAACGGCATCCAAAACCACCATGCTGAGAACGAAGGTTGTTAATTGGCTATTTCGTGTTTGCTTTAATTCGTCGGCATCAGCCTCGAGTAGGAGCTGACTAACGTCACGTCCACATGCCGCAGATGCCTCATCTACTAGTTCCCAACTTTCATGTTCAACCCATTCCGAACCCATAGCGGGTTTTTGTGAGCCTTGACCAGGAAATGTGAATGCCAGCACGCAGCCTCCCTATGCGGTCACCTTCTTGTGGGTTGGACCGCATCGTGGTCCGAAAGGTTTCACATGGTCATGCGAAACTTATGGACCATGGCTGAAGGTAGAGGGTACGGGAAACATCGATCGCTAGGTGGGAATGACGACAATATGGGCCAAGAACCTCTAAAAACCCCCGTTTTGGCCGGTAACCTCAGCGTTTGCCGCCCGGGTGGTGGAATGGCAGACACGGAGGATTCAAAATCCTCTGCCCTCACGGGCGTGCGGGTTCAAATCCCGCTCCGGGCACTAGATCCTTTGAGCCAGAGCCCTGCAAGGCTCATACCGTTGCATCTAGCGTGTGTCTATGACGGTTGATCCCTACTCTTCGTGGACTGATGACGAGCTCGCAACGCTGGCTCACGGCTTTCGGGACGATCTTTACCAGGGTCAGGTAGCCCTAGTAACTGGGGGAGCTGGAGGCATTGGTAGAGCGATTTGCATGCTCCTAGGGCGTCTAGGCGCCCGAATCGTGACGTGTGGCCGAGATGAACATAAATTAGAACAGCTGCGAAAATCTTTGGAAACTCAGGGCATAGATGTTGTTACGACCCAAGCAAATGTTCGTGACCCCGAACAGGTGGCCAGCCTTTTTGAGAAGATCTGGGAAAAGTTCGACAGATTGGACCTAGTTGTCAACAATGCGGGCGGCCAGTTCGCAGCACCAGCAAGTGATATATCGCCTAAGGGATGGGCTGCTGTGGTTGAGACCAACTTGTATGGCCCTTGGTATGTTATGCAAAAAGCGGCACAAACATGGATCGAGCGAGAGCGCGCTGGCTCGATTGTGAACATAGGAACAATCACCGGCCGCGCTTCGGTGGGTATCCCTCACACGGCTGCTGCACGAGCTGGCGCAGAGAGCCTTTCGGCTTCGCTAAGTGTGGAATGGGCACCCCACCAAATACGGGTCAACACAGTTGCAGTTGGTGTTGTGCGCAGCCCAGGTTTAGTGAACTACCCCAACGAAGCCCGCCCCTCCTTCGACCACAATCCGCAACGGCGATTAGGCGATGTCCAAGACGTTGCCCAAGCGGTAGCATTTCTCGGTTCTCCTGCCATGGCTTCGTTCGTGACAGGTGAAACATTCCATGTAGCAGGAGGAGAGCAGGTGTGGGGAGAATATTGGGCCCTTGGAAAACCCGACTATTTTCGTGTTGTGGACACACCAGAATCGCAATAGTTGAGGAAACCGAAAAATGAGCAATCGAATAGACACCACGCGTTTACAGGAGATAGCAAGGGCCTATACAGCGTCAGCAGTTTTGTATGCCGCCCTAGATGTAGGTCTGTTCACTCAGGTGAGCGGCGGCTGCAGGACAGAAAAAGCTTTAGTAGCTGCAACCGGGCTGCGACCCATTGATGTCGACAGGCTTGTTTCTTGCGCTCTAAGCCTCGAACTTCTCGATTGGGATGGCAATGAACTTTGCAATGCACCCGACGTTGAGACCTATCTCGTGGAAGGAAAGGAACGATACGCAGGCCCCTGGATGATGTTCACCCGACCCGATGTGTCGGGTTGGTTCCAAATGACAGAAAAGATGCGGGAACCAGATTCAACCAAACTCGGAATGTATGACGAACTAACTGTCGAATCAGCGCGTAAATATCATCAAGCGACCTCAAGTATTGGATTCGGCGCCGCTAGGCGATTTGTGCGAACGGTTGATTTGTCGAACCGTAAGCACCTACTTGACCTGGGTGGCGGGTCAGGCGCCTACAGCATCACTTCGGTAGAACAGTTCGAGGGGCTCAAGGCAACAGTGCTGGACTTGCCACCTGTTGTTGTAGCGACTCAGGAATACATCAACGACGCCGGCGTTGAGGATCGCGTTTCAACGGTAGGCGCTGATTTCACCGAGGGGGAATTTCCGTCACCGGTGGATGTAGTTGTGATGGCTAGCAATATGCCTATCTACGATGGTGAAGTCATTGGAGGCGTCGTGGCTAGAGCTTTCCGCGCTCTAGAAGCAGGTGGCGAAATGCATCTGATTGGGGAGATGCTTGCTGACGACCGGAAGAGCCCAGTCGACGCAGCCATGTGGGGTATGAATGAACTGATCTGTGGTAGTCAGGGGCGGGCCCACACTCGTGCTGAATGTGAGAACTATTTCAGATCAGCAGGATTCGTGGATGTAGAAGTCACTGATTTTGTTCCAGGCATCCTTGCCCGGTGCGTTGGGAAGAAGCCCTAAAGGCTCAGGGTAGGAAACGCACGCTTTGTCAGCTAGATTTTCTGCCCCATGTCAATTCGGACTGTAGAGCGGCAACTCCGTCGAACGAGCGAGCAAATAGCTAATTTGCGAGCCGAACTGGTGTTCCTCGAAGAACAGTTCACTCATTTATCTGAAGAGGCTGAAACGGCGAGAATTTACGCTTTAGTGTCTGAGACGCCGATATCTGAAAGAACCCACCAACGAGCAGCGCGACACGCCAACGTAATCGGCCAACAGCGCAATCAGTTGGTCGCCCGCCTCGGCCAGCTAGAAGGGCAGCAAGATTCACTTCTCGACCGGATTATTGGCCGATTGAATTGATGAAGGTCTTGTAGCGAAGAGGCATTGCTCCGATTCGCTAGGGTTATAGGGCCACTCCAGAGGCTACTCGTCTCATGATCCACGAGGAATCCGTTGCCGAAACGCGTTGTCATAGCAGAAGACGAAGCCATAATCCGGCTCGATCTGCGCGAAATGCTGGAAGAAGAGGGCTACGTAGTCGTCGGGGAGACCGGACGCGGCGACGAGGCCGTCCAACTGGTCCAAGAACATTCACCAGACCTGTGCGTTTTCGACATAAAGATGCCCGGAATGGATGGTTTGGCGGCGGCCAGGGAAGTATCTGCTGAACGGAAGGCAGCTGTGGTGATTCTGACAGCTTTCAGCCAACGCCATCTCATCGAAGAAGCTAGAGACGCTGGTGTCTTGTCGTACTTGGTTAAACCTTTCCAGCGCGAAGAACTTGTATCTGCCATCGAAGTAGCGTTAGGCCGGTTTGAAGAAATATTGCAACTAGACGCCACAGTGCGCGAGTTAGAAGAAAAGCTAGAGGTTCGCAAAGCCGTGGACCGAGCTAAAGGGCTGCTAATGGATGGGCATGGCCTAGCGGAAGCTGATGCATTCGCCTTCGTCCAGAAGACTGCCATGAGTGAACGATCGTCCATGTTTGATGTTGCTCATCGAATCATCTCAGGAGATTTAGTTCCGTAGCTCTGGCGTTTCATCCGCTGAGCCTAAGGTCAGCCGCTTGAAGTGTTTGGGGGCCTAGGGTTGCCGATGTGGCCAAAGTTCTTTTGCTAGACGGGAATTCTCTAACCTATAGGGCTTTCTTCGCACTGCCGACGGATATGGCGACAGCGTCGGGTCAAGTAACAAACGCTGTATTCGGTTTCACATCGATGTTGCTTAATCTGATCAAAGACCAAAATCCTGATGGCATCGTGGTTGCCTTCGATCGACCGGAACCAACGTTCCGGCACGAAATGCTGCCGGAATACAAGGCTCAACGCGACCCAACACCGGAATTATTGATCCAGCAGTTCGAACTAGTTCGAGAAGTTCTAGCCGCGTTGAAGGTGCCGGCTGTCGATCTAGTCGGTTTTGAAGCTGATGACGTATTGGCGACCATTGCCACAGAAGTAGCCGAGGCAGGCGATGAAGCGATCATCGTGACCGGAGATCGAGATATCTATCAGATGGTCCGAGATCCCCTCATAAAGGTTCTCTATAACCGAAGAGGCGTCAGCGATTACTCCCTCTATGACGAAGCGGGTATAGCTGAAAGGACCGGTGTCACTCCAGATCTGTACCCACAGTACGCAGCGCTTCGCGGTGACCCATCAGACAATCTTCCAGGAGTACCAGGGGTTGGAGAGAAGACAGCCGCCAAGCTAATTAATGCATATGGGGGCTTGGATGGAATCTTTGAACACGCAGATGAGCAGACACCCAAGTTGCGACAAAATTTGATTGAGTTCGAAGACCGGGCGAGAAGAAATGTTGATGCGATGGTCCTGCGAAAGGACGCTCCGGTTGACTTTGATAGAAGTTCAAGCGATTGGGGTGTCGTAGACGTCAAAGAGGTCCAGCGTCTTTTCGAACTCTTAGAGTTCAACTCCTTATACGAACGATTAAGTGACATCTTGGACGATGCACTCCCAACCCTTGATTCCGAAACAGCGGTGTTGGAAGCAGAGTTGATACATGCGACTTCTCCAGAAGAATGCATCGCCGCTCTGATTCCGATGAAAGAGCAGAGTCAACCGCTGTCACTTGGGTGGATCGCTGATGACGATGGTTCCCTAATAGCGCTCGCGGTACTTCAAAACGTTGAGACCGCTGAAGTATTGGTGATTGAACACGCGCTATTAGAGGACAACGATGTCATAGCAGCCTTAAGTAGCTTCACCGCCTACGGAGGTATCGGCTTTGACGCACATAATGCAAAGGAGCTCACCAGGGGCCTTCGTCAACTTGGTCTAGTTGAGGAAGGGCTGCGCGTTGACACAGCAATCGCTGCATACCTACTTGATCCAACCGGAGGGAGATACGTCCTCGATGATTTGTTGATGCGGTACTGCCGAGAAGAGCTTGTTCGTAGCGAAACAGCGAATGCTGGGCAGCTCGACCTCGGAGGTGGCGGAGACAACCTGTTTCTTGACATCGCAAGAGATGCTCTGGCAGTAAGTCGTTTGGCACCCACAATGCTAAAACTCATCGACGAACGTTCAATGACATGGCTCTATGAGGAGCTTGAACGGCCACTCATCTCTGTTCTGTCTCGGATGGAAGATATTGGGGTCGGTGTAGACGTCAAAGAACTAACTCGGATGCGTGACCACCTAGTCAGCGAAGTCCAACGACTCGAAACCGCTATACACGGCCTTGCCGGACGAGAATTCAATGTCAATTCAACGAAACAGCTTCGCGAGGTTCTATTCGATGAGTTGGAACTAACTCCGCAAAAGAAAACCAAGACTGGGTATTCGACAGACGCAGCATCCCTTGAGAAAATTCGCGACCAACATGAAGTGGTAGGAGTGCTCCTCGAATATCGCGAAGTTGAAAAGCTGCGGTCAACCTATGGACAGGGTTTGCTCGAAGTCACTGATGAAGACGACCGAATTCGAGCGACCTTTAATCAGACAGTTGCGCGGACTGGCCGCCTGAGTTCAGAGGATCCAAACCTGCACAACATTCCGGTGCGGACACCTCTAGGGAGAGAATTTCGCAAAGCGTTCGTCCCACAAAGCGGATACGACTTTCTGGTTGCCGATTACAACCAGATAGAACTTAGAGTTATCGCTCACCTTGCCGAAGACCCCGGTTTGATTGAGGCATTCGAAACAGGACAAGACATTCACAATACGACCGCAGCTTCGATCTTTGGAGTTGATCTTGAGAAGGTCAACTTTGAGCAGCGTTCGCGAGCGAAGATGGTGAGTTATGGCCTTGCCTATGGAATGGAAGCCTATGGATTAGGCCAACGTCTAGGAATCGGCACCAGTGAAGCATCAGAAATTCTTGATTCTTATTTTGAAGCATTTCCAGCAGTCAGGTCCTTCATGGACGATGTCGTAAACAAGACAAAAGAAGTCGGATATACCGAAACCATCTTTGGGCGTCGTCGACCAATACCTGATCTGGTCGCGCCGAACTTTCGAGTTCGCCAGGCAGCTGAACGACAAGCAATGAATGCACCTATCCAAGGCTTAGCCGCGGACATCTTCAAGATTGCTCTTGTTGGCATTGACCGCTCGTTAACGGAAATGAAGGCCCAGAGCCGGCTGGTCCTGCAAGTCCATGACGAAGTGATTCTCGAAGTGCACCCTGATGAGCATCAAGATGTTCAGCAGATGACGGTTGAACAGATGAGCGGGGCGGCAGATTTGCGTGTCCCACTTGAAGTCAACCTCGCTACCGGCCCGACCTGGGCCCAGGCGAAAGCCTAACGAGTGACTTCGGAAGGTACTGGAACACATTGGTTTGAGCCAGTAGCTGATCATTTACAGGAGGCTTACCTTCGCTATTCATTCACCCGGAACACGAAACAAGAGGTAGACCACGTAATCTCGCATTTACTGCTCAAACCAGGACACCGGGTATTGGATGTCGGCTGCGGGCCCGGCCGTCATTCTCTTGAACTAGCTCGGCGAGGGATCAGCTGCGTCGGAATAGATATCTCGCAAAGGTTCGTCGATCTGGGGAATAGCTCAGCAGCCGAAGAAGGGCTGGAAGACTTGGTAGTTTTCGAACGGCTTGACGCGAGAAAACTCGAGTTCTTCGACGAGTTTGACGGAGTGATTTCACTTTGTGAGGGCGCTTTCGGACTTCAGGGTGGCCCGGCGGCGTCAGATCCCATAAATCTCATCGGTGATCAATCTGTGATTGCCGGCATGACCGCAGCGCTAAAGCCCGGTTGTCGGCTTGTATTGGCCGCATTCTCGGCCTATTTCCAAATTAGACACGCTGCCAGTGATCTCAGCGAGTTCGACTTGATGGCAGGAACACGCCATGAGGTCACTGAGATCAGGGACCCCACAGGTCACGAAATCACGGCAGACCTTTGGACCACTTGTTTCACCCCACGAGAGTTGTGGCTCATGGCTGAAGCAGCCGGCCTCGAACCATTGACGGTCCGAAGTGTCCATTCAGGGGAGGACTGGTCTGCTGATTCGCTAGATATCGACCACGCTGAGCTGCTTTTATTGGCCCGCCGTCCGTAACAATTGCCACAGTAATAATATTTAGACCTAACTCTAGAGATGCTTCGAGCTACAAGCCGTGTAGCCTAGGGCGCCGTGTCGGGTGGGAGCTCTGCCACTGACACGCCCTGTCGTCTACCTAGAGCAAAACCTTGTGTCTGATACCACGGAATTCGGCAGCTTTACTGATGCCGGTGAATATATCCCTCGCACCATCGTCGAAAACGACCTTGGTGCAATGTCCTTTGCCGACGCCATAGATGGAACCATCGTCGAGTTCGAGGATGGTGACCTAGTTACGGGCACTGTTGTTCGAATCGATCGTGATGAAGTCTTGCTTGATATCGGCTTCAAGTCCGAAGGCGTTATACCCAGCCGTGAACTTTCAATTCGGAACGCGGTTGACCCTTCAGAAGTCGTTGATTTGGGAGAGGAAATAGAGGCGCTTGTTCTACAAAAAGAAGATCAAGATGGACGTCTGGTCCTTTCGAAAAAACGGGCTCAATATGAGAAGGCTTGGGGCAGGATTGAGGAAATCAAAGAATCGGATGGAGTCGTTTCGGGGCCAGTTATAGAGGTCGTGAAAGGCGGACTCATTATCGATATCGGCCTTCGTGGTTTCGTACCCGCCTCTCTTGTCGAACTTCGTCGAGTCCGAGATCTTGACCCATACATCGGCATGGACCTTGAGGCCAAAATCATCGAGCTGGACAAGAATCGAAACAACGTCGTGCTATCTCGTCGCGCATGGTTGGAAGAAACACAAAAAGAACAACGAGAAGAATTCCTCGACAATCTGCAACCGGGAGAAAAGCGGAGCGGTGTCGTCTCGTCAGTTGTCAGTTTCGGTGCTTTCGTCGACTTGGGAGGAATGGACGGCCTGATCCATGTTTCAGAGTTGTCATGGAAGCATGTAGACCACCCGAATTCTGTTGTGACAGTAGGCGACGAAGTCGATGTTGAGGTACTGGAAGTTGATCGCGAACGAGAACGAATCTCACTGTCCTTGAAAGCAACTCAACAAGACCCTTGGCAAGAATTTGCCGACGGGCACAAAGTCGGGGAACTGGTGTACGGCCGAGTCACGAAACTTGTGCCGTTTGGCTCTTTCGTTCAAGTTGGCGATGGCATTGAAGGTTTAGTTCACATATCTGAGATGTCGGCGCATCACGTTGAGTTGCCAGAGCAAGTGGTCACACCAGGAGAAGAATTGTGGGTCAAGATCATTGACCTCGATTTACAAAGGCGCAGAATCAGCTTGTCCATCAAGCAAGCTGCTGAAGGCGGCGTAGTTGCAGCCGAATACCAAGAAGCTTTCGGTGAACATGCATACGACGAAGCCGGTAATTTCATCGGCGAGTTTGAATACGAAGCTCCGGTCGAAGGTGAAGAATCCGAAGCAGAGCGGGCTTGGCGTGAGTACTACGAAGAGCACGGAGAAGAGGCTTACCGTCAAGCGGTAGCTGACTATGAGGATTCAGGTGAGACCGAAGTCAGCGCCGATGCAACTCCGGAAGACGAGGCTACGTCTCCGACAGAGGAAGCGTAGGCAACGAGGTGATAGTCATCGGGTTAACCGGTGGCATCGGTAGCGGAAAGAGCACAGTTTCTGACCGCTTCGTTGACCGTGGCGCCATCCTCATTGACGCCGACCAAATTGTCAGAGAGCTTCAACAGCCAGGACAAATTGTCTATTCCCAAATGGTGAAACATTTCGGCAATGACATCTTGAACCAAGACCAAACTCTTAACCGTCAAGCGATCGCTGGAGTGGTATTCAACGACAAAGATTCTCTCAGGCGACTGAACGAGATTGTTCACCCTCCAGTGAACAAGGAAATTCGACGCCGAATACGAGAACAAGCAGATCGTCAAAACTTGTTGGTGTTGGACATCCCCTTGCTTGTGGAAGGAATTATTGCTGGCGGACCTCCGAGGTACGTTGTGAGCGGAATTCTTGTCGTGGACACACCTCCAGAAATCTCGGTACAACGGTTAATGAAATATCGTGGATTTACCGAGGAGGATGCTCGTTCTCGAATTAAGGCCCAAGTAGCACGCGAGAAGCGTCTGGATGTTGCTGACTTTGTGATCGACAACGCGGTTACCTTGAACGAACTTGAACCCCAAATAACTTCAGCTTTGAGATGGGCTATGAATTTGCCTGAAACAGAACCAACCCCTGAACCTCCAGAGGAATAGGCCGACTCACAGCGACGCTATAGGGCGATTTGTTCGGTCAACCAAGCCCCACGACCAATAAGATCCCAGACAACACCAATGCACTTCCGAGGTAGTCCCGCAAGTGATGTTCCTCCTTGAAGCGCACCAACGAAATACAAAAAGCCAAGACTATTTCTACTTGGCCCAAAGTTCGTACTTTCGCTGCTGTGGTGAGCGTCATCGCTGCTATCCACCCCGTCGTGCCCGCGAAACTTAGTAACCCCACTTGGAAACAATTACGTCGATGTTCCCAGATCTTTACAAGTTGCTTTCTGTTAGTTAGCCCCAAGAACAGGCCGTAAAGCACGGTCTGCGCGGTTAGTAAGGCCAATAAAGTCACACAGGTCCTATGCCATACATCACCTCCTGAGAGTGAAGTCGAGGCACCGCGAATTCCTATTGCTGATAGCGCAAAAAAGAACCCAGCCATGACGCCGTACCAGGCAGCTGGATCGCCCCACCGGCGCAGCGCGATTTCCAAACCCGAAGTTGCAGCAAGAAGCACGACGCCAAGTAGGACTACAGCAGCACCCAACCATCCAAATGGCTTAAGAGATTCGCCCAGAAAAAGAGCAGACCCTGCGGCGACAAGGATCACTTCGGCCTTGGAATAAACCGTACCGATTGCAAAGTCCCTCGCTCGAAAGGCATTCAGCAGAAGAACAGTTCCTGTTACTTGGACAAGAGCGGCACAGATCACCCAAAGGGTAAATGCGACTGAAATTTCAACTCGTTGGGGTGTGAATATCCAGGTAACGCCCACCAATATCAGTGCCAGCGGCCAAGCGAATAGAAATCTTACGTAGGCGGCACCCAGGGACGTTAGATAACGGCGCAGTTCATGTTGTCGAGCCGTTCGAACGACTTGGGCTGCTGTAGCGCCAAGCGTGACAGGTATCCACATGAGGCCGTCAGAGGGCATCGGTGAAGTCCTAAGACTTAAAGAGCGCTAGATGCGCTACTCGGATGGAAGAGAGGGGTTGTCCGTGCTCTCTAGGCGCTGCTGGAGCCGGTTCATTCCATGAAGCCATCGGTCAGGATCTGCGGTCTTCCTCTCCATCCAGGTTTGCGCTATTTGATCCGTCAAAACCAAGAATCGATCCTCAACGACAGCATCCAATACCTGTTGTGCCACCTCACTTGGCTCCTTGATTGGACCTCCGGCCTGTGATGCCCATTCACCACCGGCAGCATCACCCAACATTGGCGTCCTTACCGCCAGTGGAGCAAGCAAGGAAACACCAATTCCGCGGTGAGCGTAGGTAAAGGCAAGCCATTCCGCTAGGCCGACAACGGCATGTTTGCTCACGGCATAAGGAAGGTTGCCATGTGAGGAAAGGATGCCGGCCATCGACGCGGTGTGAAGTAGGTAGCCCTCACCGCGATCGAGCATCCCGGGGAGAACAGCTCGTACCGCATGAACGTGAGACATCAAGTTAACGTCCCACTGGCGTTGCCATTCTTCTAGCGAGCTGTCAAAAACTCCAGACCCTGAACCAATGCCAGCGTTGTTGAACAAAATTTCCGTTGGTCCGAGTTGTGTCTCAACCTGCTCAACCATCGCGTCGATGGCTGAAGGATCTCCAAGGTCGCAGTGGATGGCTATCCCACCGGTACTTTCAGCTACTTGTTTGGCCCCTTCAAAGTCGACATCAACGATGGCTACCCGAGAGCCCGCATTCGAGAAGGCCTGCGCACAAGCTGCACCAATACCGCTTGCAGCTCCAGTGATGACAGTGACTTTTCCGTCGAGTTTCATGTCCTCACCGAGTCTCTATACGTTCAGTTGAGTTCCGCAGTGAGGACAGCTGGCAACATTCTCACGCATGTCGTATTGCGATTCTTTGACGAGTAAGAAGCACCCTTCACACAGAATCTCATCTTCTTGTTTGCCGGGTATGCGATCACCTTCGGCTGTCGTGATAACACCTTCGTCTTCTTCTTCCTCTTCGTCATCTTCGTCAGCTGATGAGAGTCGTTCTTTGAGAATGGTGTCCAGGTCGGCTTCAACCTCGTCGTCGTCTTCGTCTTCTTCTTCGTCAGCAGCAGGACGCGCTCCAGCTGGGATCTCTTTGTTCTCGTCCTCGGAGTCGTCTTCATCCTCGCCTAAGAGGGCGTCAGCTTCTAGGTCGATCTCAGTTTCCTCATCGATTTCCTCATCGATGAGGTCTGGATCTGGTTCCGCATCTTCGTTTTCTTCGTCTGTAGATTCGTCGCTCATGTTTGCCTCGTGAGTGTCAACGTTAAATGTTCGTGTTTGCCACTCAGCGCGGAGGATACCCATAGTTCGGGCAATGAGTGTGAAAGAAAGAAGAAATCCCTAAAGTTCGACAAATTTTTTGAAACAGTCACATGGGGCCTTTTGTCTACCTAATCAGTTCCTAAGCTGTTTCTCGTGACTTCCGAAGCGCGATCGACCCCAACTGCAGCGCATCCTTTTCGTGTCGTTTCGGACTTCGACCCAGCAGGAGACCAGCCCAAGGCGGTGCAACTACTTTCGGAGGGGGTTGAGGCAGGGCAGCGGTTCCAGACGCTTTTGGGCATCACTGGTTCGGGGAAGAGTGCAACTATTGCCTGGACGATAGAAAAGGTTCAAAGACCTACGCTCGTCCTTGCCCCAAATAAATCTTTGGCAGCACAGTTAGCGAACGAATTTCGTGAGTTCTTTCCGGATAATCGCGTCGAATATTTTGTGTCGTATTACGACTATTACCAACCAGAGGCGTATATGCCGGCTTCTGATACGTACATAGAAAAAGACTCGTCGATAAATGATGAGATCGATCGCCTCAGACATTCAGCGACGGCTGCTCTACTTACGCGACGGGACGTGATCGTCGTTGCCTCTGTGTCGGCCATTTATGGCCTTGGCCCGCCTGATGCTTACCTTGAACACATGCTGTATATGAGAGTGGGGGAGACTCATAACCAACGAGATGTCCTTGGGCGACTGATCGACATGCAATACGAGAGAAATGATATGAACCTCGTGCGGGGAAAATTTCGCGTACGCGGGGACACCCTTGAGGTACATCCGGCATATGAAGAATTTGTGGTTCGTATAGAGCTATTTGGAGACGATGTTGAGCGGATAGCCAAGGTGGACCCGGTTACTGGTGAGCGTCTTGCGGAGCTGGAGGAAGTAACTGTGTTCCCTGCCAGTCACTACGTCACAGACGGCGCAACCGTCCATCGAGCGATCGGTGACATTGAAGCAGAACTTCAACAGCGCCTAGCGTTGTTCGAATCGGAGAACAAACTGTTGGAAGCACAACGGCTTCGAATGCGAACTGAATATGACCTTGAGATGCTCCAAGAAGTTGGGTATTGCAATGGCATCGAAAACTATTCAATGCATTTAGATGGCCGAACCTTTGATGAACCTCCGTACAGTCTTCTTGATTTCTTTCCCGAGGATTACCTGTTGGTAGTTGACGAAAGTCATGTGGCAGTTCCTCAGCTTCATGGGCAATTTGCCGGCGATCGATCGCGTAAAGACACGTTGGTTGAGCACGGGTTCCGTCTTCCGTCGGCTCGTGACAATCGACCACTGCGATTTGATGAAGTTATGGAACGCCTTAATCAAGTCGTATTCCTCTCGGCGACTCCCGGTGATTATGAGATCGACGTCAGCGATCAGGTGGTCGAGCAAATAATTCGACCCACCGGTCTGGTTGACCCTGAAGTAATCGTTAAACCGACTCGGGGGCAGATCGATGATCTTATTGAACAGATAGAGAACACTGTGGGACGTGGAGATCGGGTCTTGGTTACGACTTTGACAAAAAAGATGTCCGAAGACCTGACCGACTATTTATTGGAACTGGGGGTCAGGGTTAGGTACTTACACAGTGAAATCGACACTATTGAACGCATCGAGATCCTGAGAGATCTCCGATTAGGTGAGTTTGATGTACTGGTGGGGATCAACCTATTGCGGGAGGGGTTGGACTTACCTGAAGTTTCCCTGGTTGCGATCCTTGATGCGGATAAAGAAGGGTTTCTGAGAAGCAAGACTTCATTGATCCAAACGATCGGTAGAGCGGCTCGAAATGTCGACGGGCAAGTAATTATGTACGCCGACAATGTTACTGATTCGATGCAGATAGCGATCGGCGAAACGAATCGGAGGCGAGCGCTTCAACAGGCCTACAACTTAGAAAATGGGATCGACCCGCAAACTATTCGGAAAGCAGTGACTGATATTTTGCTGGTTCTTCGAGGGCAAGAAGCGGGAGCACCTGTTCCAGAGAAGTTGGCCTCGGGTCGATTGCGACCTGATGAGCAGGCCCGGAAAGACTTAGCTGAGCTTCCTGAAGACGACTTGCATCGGCTTATCCATTCGTTGGAGCTTGAAATGGAAGAAGCGGCGGAGGATCTCCGGTTTGAGTATGCAGCGCGGTTGAGGGACGAAATTAGAGAATTGCGGCGTGATCTACGCGACGCGACCAGTTGACGGGTCTAAGACTTCTCGTAACTGTGGCTGACCTTGAGCCTCGGCGACTAGGTTGCCCAATAGGGCGATGAGGTTGTCGCGAGTACTGAACCCAAAGGGGGCCTAGTCATGGCACATGAAGTGCGCGGGGTGATCGCCCGAAGTAAAGGGGCACCAGTTTCTGTTGAAACAATTCAAGTGCCCGACCCAGGTCCGGGAGAAGTGGTGGTTGACGTTCAGGCATGTGGGGTTTGCCATACGGACCTTCATTACCGCGAAGGGGCAATCAATGATGAGTTTCCTTTTCTTCTAGGTCATGAGGCTGCGGGAGTTGTCAGCCAAATTGGGCCAGGGGTAGGGAACGTTGAAGAAGGCGACTTTGTGATCCTTAACTGGCGCGCTGTCTGTGGTGAATGTCGAAGTTGTCTGCGGGGGAGGCCTCAATACTGCTTTTCCACCCACAATGCCCAACAAAAAATGACGGTCGATGGGGTAGACCTCTCACCAGCTTTAGGTATTGGGGCGTTTGCTGAAAAGACTTTGGTTGCAGCTGGACAAGCAACCAAAGTAGATGCTGCTGCAGAGCCCGAGGTCGCCGGCTTGATTGGCTGTGGGGTGATGGCAGGACTTGGCGCAGCCCTGAATACGGGAGGCGTTACTCGAGGCGACACGGTTGCAGTTTGGGGGTGTGGAGGTGTTGGGGACGCGGCAATTGAAGGCTCTCGAATTGCTGGGGCTCGCACAATTATTGCTATTGATCTAGACGACCAAAAACTTGAATGGGCCAGAGATTTTGGAGCGACACACGCGATTAACTCCTCAGATATGAACAGTGATGAGGTCATTGAGGCAGTTCGAGGTTTGACTGAAGGAAACGGTGTGGATGTCGCTATCGAAGCGATTGGCCTTCCTGCTACCTATGAGCAGGCATTTTTTGCACGGGATCTAGCTGGCACAGTCGTACTTGTAGGGGTCCCGAACCCCGAGATGCGCATCGATTTGCCGCTTATTGAAGTATTCGGTAGGGGAGGAGCGCTTAAGAGCTCTTGGTACGGAGACTGCTTGCCATCTCGAGATTTCCCCATGTTGATTGATTTGTATTTGCAAGGCCGTCTTCAGCTGGATCGGTTTGTCTCGGAGAAAATAGGCATTGACGAGGTTGAGGATGCCTTTCACAAAATGGAACGTGGTGAGGTGCTTAGATCAGTCGTCATGATCTGATTCGATTTGGGGCTTCACTCCCCATCTCAGAGATGGGGTCGGGATAGGCTCCCAGCACAATGGGAGATCAATTAATTGTCCGAGGTGCCAGAGAAAATAACCTCCGCAATATTGATGTTGATCTACCACGCGACCAGCTGATCGTATTCACGGGGTTATCGGGCAGCGGCAAGTCTTCGCTCGCCTTTGACACGATTTACGCGGAAGGGCAAAGACGTTATGTGGAATCCCTCTCGGCGTACGCCCGACAGTTCTTGGGGCAGATGGATAAACCTGACGTTGATTTTTTGGAGGGGCTTTCACCGGCCATTTCAATTGATCAGAAAAGTGCCAGCAGAAACCCCCGCTCGACTGTAGGAACGATCACTGAAGTTTACGATTATCTGAGACTCCTGTACGCGAGGGTTGGAATACAACATGACCCTGAAACTGACGAAGTGGTGCAACGTCAGACCCCACAAGAAATCGTCGATCGGATTCTGGGGTTAGGAACCGACAGTCGATTTCAGGTTCTTGCTCCTGTGGTTCGGGGACGAAAAGGTGAGTATCACACGCTCTTAGCTGGCCTTGCCTCACAGGGCTATGTGCGGGCTCGAGTTGATGGAGAGATGGTCGATCTGGCTGAAAGCGATGTGCTGCCAGAAGAACGACTTGACCGTTATGTGAATCATGACATCGAAGTGATAGTCGATCGTCTCGTCCTCAGGGAAGGCATAGAGCAACGATTGACAGAATCGATCGAAGCCGCACTCTTGTTGGCTGACGGACATGTTTGGGTTGAACTCATGCCGGAGGATGAAGATCCGCAGATGCTCACGTACAGTCAGCACCTCTTTTCACCGACTACCGGTCGTTCTTTCGAAGAGCTTGCTCCAAGAAACTTTTCGTTCAACTCCCCGTATGGCGCTTGTGGCACTTGCGATGGGTTAGGAACCAGGTTCGAAGTAGACCCTGAGCTAATTGTCCCCAATGGTGATCTCAGTATCGAGGATGGGGCGATAGCGCCCTTCTCCACGGGTGCTAGTAGGTGGTACGGCCGTTTACTGCGGGCTACCGGCGAAGAGTTCGACATTCCTGTAGACAAGCCCTGGGCGAAGCTGACAGCCAAGCAAAAAAAGCTGTTGCTTTATGGCAGCCCTCAAAATAGAACCTTTACGGTGCGTTATAGAAATAGGTACGGCCGTAGTCGGAGTTTCACAACGCACTGGGAAGGGGTCATCCCAACCTTGCAGCGCCGTCACGCCGATACAGATAGCGACCATTCTCGCGATCGTATCGAGGGGTACATGAGAGAAGTTCCCTGCGGTACCTGTGATGGGGCGCGGCTCAACGAGGTTTCCCTTGCAGTTCGAGTAGCGGGCCACAACATCTACGAGCTTTGTTCAGTGTCGATAGGCGAAGCAGCCAAGATCATCGATGGGTTGTCTCTAAGTGATAGGGAAGCGATCATCGCCGCTCCCATTGTTAAGGAAATCGATGCTCGACTGAACTTCCTTTTGGACGTGGGTTTGGACTATCTGACTTTGAATAGGTCCGCAGCGACGCTCGCTGGCGGGGAAGCCCAACGAATTCGACTGGCTAGTCAAATTGGAAGTGGCCTTGAAGGTGTTTTGTACGTCTTAGATGAGCCGTCGATTGGGTTGCATCAGCGAGATAATCGACGCCTAATTGAGACTTTGCAACACCTAAGAGATCTCGGGAACACGGTTCTTGTCGTCGAACATGATCAGGAAACAATCATGGAAGCTGACTGGGTGGTTGATATTGGGCCTGGGGCTGGAGAACACGGTGGTGAAATCATCTACAGCGGCCCAGTTGGCGGATTAAAAGATGTTAAGGGTTCAGTCACTGGTGAGTACTTAAAGGGAATTCGCGAAATTGAAATACCCGTATCGCGCAGAGAACCACTCAAGGACTCCTTGGTGGTCCATGGAGCGCGAGAAAACAATCTCAGATCCATAGACGTTGAGATTCCACTTGGTTGTTTCGTGGCAATAACAGGTGTTTCAGGTTCTGGCAAGAGCACCCTGATTAACGAAATTCTCCGAAAATCGTTAATGCAAAAGATCTATAAATCCAAAGAAGTACCCGGATTACACACCTCTCTTGATGGTTGGGAAGCTTTGGATAAGGTCATCGACATTGATCAGTCACCGATTGGTCGAACTCCTCGTTCGAATACGGCGACGTACACGGGGGCATTTGACAGCATCCGAAAGCTGTTCGCAGCAACCAACGAATCTAAGGTGAGGGGCTACCTGCCGGGCAGGTTCAGCTTCAACGTCAAAGGTGGGAGATGTGAAGCTTGTTCGGGTGATGGAACCATAAAGATTGAGATGCATTTCCTTCCCGATGTTTACGTGCCGTGTGAGGTCTGCAAAGGCGCCAGATACAACCGAGAAACCCTTGAAGTGCGCTTCAAGGGGATGACTATTGCTGATGTGTTGAACATGCCGTGCGAAGAGGCCTTGGAGTTCTTTTCAGCTCAACCTCCAATAGCGCGCCACATGCAGACTCTGGTTGATGTTGGGTTGGGTTACATCCGACTCGGACAGCCGGCGACGACCCTTTCAGGCGGGGAAGCGCAACGCGTAAAACTTGCGAGCGAATTGGCTAAGCGACCAACTGGGCACACCATCTACATCCTTGATGAACCTACGACAGGCCTCCATTTCGAAGATATCCGTAGGTTGTTGACAGTGCTAAGCAGGCTGGTAGATCAAGGCAACACCGTGGTAGTGATAGAACACAACCTTGATGTCATAAAGACTGCTGACTGGATCATCGATATGGGTCCTGAAGGTGGAGATGGGGGTGGCCTAGTAGTAGCCAGTGGCATTCCCGAAAAGGTTGCCAAAGTGTCAGGAAGTCATACAGGCCGCTTCCTTGCTCCGGTCCTGTCGAACTGAGTGAGTTTCTTGCGAATAGCCTCTAGGTATGTCATTGCGCCCCGAGTCTGGCTCCGTTCCCGACCAGCCAGGTAGCTACCAGTTCAAGGATCAAGCTGGGCGCATCATTTACGTAGGGAAAGCCAAGAGCCTGCGGAGTCGCCTAAACAGCTACTTCCAAGACGCCCGGAACCTGCACCCACGGACGGTGCAGATGCTTTCCACGGCGACATCGATCGAATGGGTCGAAGTTGCTACCGAAGTGGATGCCCTCATGTTGGAGTACAGCCTCATTCAGAGGCATCAACCTCGCTTTAATGTTCGTCTTCGCGACGATAAGTCCTATCCATTTTTGGCCGTCACCCTGCGAGACGAATGGCCGCGAGCGATGGTCATGCGAGGAAAGAGAAAACGAGGAAATCGGTACTTCGGCCCCTTCGGTCACGCGTATGCCATTCGAGAAACGTTGGATCTTCTATTACGGACTTTCCCAATTCGAACTTGCAGCGACAACAAGATGTCGGAACACCAGCGGTTGGGTCGACCCTGCCTTTTGTTCCATATTGAGCAATGCGCCGGGCCTTGTGTTGGGGAAATATCCCCGCAGGCATATGAAGAGCTAGTGAACGACTTAATTCGCTTTCTTGAAGGGGACACTGACGAAGTCTTACGAGATTTAAACAACAGAATGCAGTCGGCTAGTAATTCCAGAGAGTTTGAGCTAGCCGCGAGATACCGGGACCGGCTAACTAGCGTTAAGAAAGCAATAGAAAAGCAACAAATTGCTGGCACCAGGAATGAAGACTTCGACGTTATCGGCGTCCACGATGACGAATTAGAAGCCTCAGTTCAGGTCTTTTTTGTGCGCAAAGGCCGTGTCATGGGTCAGCGTGGCTCAATCGTCGACAAGGTTGAGGACGTCACGCAGCCAGACTTGATCGCGCGAATAGTTGAAGACATCTATCACGACGACAATCCAATCGGAATGCCAAAGAATGTATTCGTCCCGACACTGCCACAAAGGAAATCTTTATACGAAGAATGGTTAACTCAACAACGAGGGTCCCGAGTTGAGATTCGAATACCGCAGCGAGGCCATAAGCGAGCGTTGCACGAAACAGCGACCAAAAATGCTCGGGAATCCTTTACACGGCACCGACTCAAACGGGGCACCGACCACAACAGTCGAGCCAAAGCATTAGAAGAGTTGCAGAGATATCTGGAATTACCCAACGCGCCTTTGCGTATCGAGTGTTACGACATGAGTCACCTTCAAGGGACCGACTACGTCGGCTCTATGGTGGTTCTCGAGGATGCTCTGCCACGGAAAAGTGAGTACCGGCGCTTCAAGATTCGTGATGTAGAGGGCAATGATGACTTCGCGGCAATGGAAGAAGTTCTCTCCAGGAGATTCCAGAATTATCTGGACGAAAGAGAGTCACCTTCAACTGAGGCCACCAAATTCGCCTACCCCCCGCAGTTGCTAGTCGTAGACGGAGGAAAAGGACAGCTGGGGGTAGCGGTACGTGTTCTCGAATCAATGGGATTGAGAGAGGAAATTCCTGTAGTTGCGTTGGCAAAACAGTTCGAGGAAGTGTTTATTCCCGGGCGGGGCGCAGCCATTGAAGTACCGCGAGGTTCCGAAGCTTTGTACCTCTTGCAGCGCATACGTGACGAGAGTCACCGTTTCGCAATTGCCTACCATCGGCAGCTACGCAATAAGAGAATGACCCGAAGTGTCCTTGATGGGATAGCTGGTCTCGGGGAGGCACGACGAAAGCGGCTCATCAGAGAATTCGGTGGAGTTCGGAAAGTTCAACGAGCGACCCTTGAGGATCTACTTGCTTTGAGTTGGCTTCCCGACGGTGTCGCTGTAGCCGTTCATGAACGGACCCAGGGGCGCGCATGACCGAGGATCTGTGGGAATCTCACGCGAGGTGGTGGCAGCGTGAATTTACTGATGGTGTAGATCCCGAATACAACGAACAGATACTTCCATTGGTCGCAGGCCTCACAACAGGCTTCGAGAAGATCCTCGACATTGGTTGTGGAGAAGGTCAAGTAGCTCGAGCGTTGCCAGGCAACCTCTCTCATGTTTTCGGAATAGATCGGTCACGGGCTCAAGTAGCTGAAGCCGTTGATCGGTCCGCTGGTGAACATTACGCCCAAGCTTCGGCGTCAGCGTTGCCCTTCGCAGACGAAACCTTCGATGCAGCGGTGGCATGCCTTGTTTTCGAACACATAATCGAGATGAGCACCGCAATCAGTGAAGTCGCCCGCGTGTTGAAGCCGGACGGAAGGTTCGTTTTCTTGTTGAACCATCCGCTCTTACAAACGCCAGGCAGCGGGTGGGTAGAAGAACACACGTCGGAGACATCGATTCAGTATTGGAGAATCGGCCAATATCTAGTGGAACAAGAAACTATCGAAGAAGTTGAATTGGGAATTCGAATTCCGTTCGTTCACCGACCCCTAAGCGTCTATTTGAATTCGCTCACTGATAGGGGCCTATTCCTTGAACGAATGCTTGAACCAGCACCGCCTGAAGGGTTCCTCGAACGCAACCACGCTTACCGATCTGCTCGGCATATCCCTCGACTTTTGGTGCTTGTATGCAAGAAGCAGTGACTTGTTCTGAACGAGCGACCTAACCTTTAGGAATGACTGATTCACCCAATTTTGTCGTGGTGGCAGGATTGTCGGGCGCCGGTCGCTCAACAGTGGCCGACACTTTGGAAGATCTCGGGTGGCTCGTAATTGATAATTTGCCACCTAGCTTGCTTGCTAACGCAGCTGAGGTGCTGACGCCTTCGGACTCCCAAGGTAAACGTATTGCGTTGGTTGCTGGTTCTCATCAACATCAAGAAGATCTACTGACCTTCGTAAAGAATTTCCGCAACCCAGCAGCGCGGGTGAAGGTCATCTTCCTAGATGCCCCAACAGAGGTGCTGCTGAGAAGATATGACCAAACCCGAAGGCGACATCCGCTGAGTATGAGTAGTGCTTCGGTCACTGAAGCAATTGAACGAGAACGTGAGTTGTTGGAGCCCATCAGGCAGGCAGCAGATTTAGTGATCGATACAGGCGACCTCATCGTCCATGAATTGAAATCCCGGGTGGTTGAGGTGTTCAGTGATGTAGAAAATGAACAGTTCATGCAAACAACCGTTATGTCGTTCGGTTACAAGCACGGGGTTCCCACAGAAGCCGATTTGGTCATTGACTGTCGTTTCTTGCCTAATCCACATTGGGTCCCTGATCTGAGGCCGCGAACGGGCCTTGAACAAGATGTCCGCACCTACGTTCTTGAGCAGCCACTTACCACTTCTTTTTTGGCGCACACGCTTCCGCTTTTCGAGTTCCTGATCCCCTCTTATGTGGAGGAAGGGAAGGCCTACTTGACTATCGCGTTTGGATGCACGGGAGGTCGTCATCGCAGCGTTGTAATTGCCGAGGAGTTCGGTCGGATTTTAGGTGAAAGCGGCCATTCGCTACGAACCCGGCACAGGGACCTTGAATCGAAAGAAATGTAGAAGTAGCCATTCAATTCGCCACTGCGTCAAGGCGATGCGGTAGACATTCAGAAGCGTCTCTATTCCCTTCCAGAAAGCGAACCTTCCAATGACCGTGCGGGTTGGTATTAACGGCTTCGGCCGTATCGGCAGAAACTTCTTTCGAGCTATTCAAAAACAAGGTGCCGACGTAGAAATAGTGGCAGTCAACGACCTAGGTGATCAGACCACAATGGCTCACCTTCTGAAATATGACTCGGTGCTTGGCAACCTGTCTAACGACATTGCTGCCGTAGACGGTGGCATATCGATTGACGGCAACGTGTTGAAGGTTCTGTCTGAACGTAACCCTGGAGAGTTGCCGTGGGGCGACTTGGGGGTTGACGTAGTTATCGAATCGACTGGCATTTTCACAGATAGAGATAAGGCGGCGCAGCACTTAGATGCTGGGGCGCCTCTCGTAATTGTTTCAGCTCCAGCTAACGGTGCTGATGCCACGATCGTGGTTGGTGTCAATCATGATGAATTTGATAAAGACACGCACAAAGTCATTTCCAACGCGAGTTGCACGACTAACTGCTTTGTTCCAATGGTGCAGGTTCTAGATAAAGCATTCGGAGTCGAAAAAGGTTTGATGACAACAGTTCACGCGTATACCGGTGATCAGTCGCTTGTCGACGGCCCTCACAGTGATTTGAGACGAGCCAGAGCCTCTGCGGTAAATATCATCCCAACCTCCACTGGGGCGGCGCGTGCGACCGGGCTTGTTCTTCAGGCAATGAACGGGAAACTGGATGGGACGTCGTTGCGCGTGCCAATCCCAGATGGTTCGATTACTGATTTTACGGCTGTGTTGGCGGCCTCTCCGTCGGTTGAAGAAATTAACGCTGCGTTCTCGGCCGCAGCTTCCAGTGCGCCACTCGCAGGGATTCTCACCTACAGCGAAGATCCACTTGTTTCGGCGGACATAGTGGGAGATCCGTCGAGTTGTGTCTTCGATGCGGGTCTCACGATGACCATGGACAACTTGGTGAAAATCAGCGGCTGGTATGACAATGAGTGGGGCTACTCAAACCGGCTAGTAGACCTCGTTGTCATTACATGCAGTTGATTTTGGTGTGACTGCTTCTTTGATCCCCACCCTCGAAGATCTAGAGGCCGAGTTAGGTGGTTTAGATTCAAAGCGCATTCTGGTGAGATGCGACTTCAACGTTCCCATCCGCGACGGACAGATTGCTGATGATCTGCGGATTCGGTCCGCGATGCCGACTGTTTCTTGGCTGCTCGATCGAGGAGCTGCAGTAGTTATTGGAACTCATTTCGGCCGGCCGGATGGAAAGCACGATCCCCGTTATTCAACTGAGATCTTGAGGAGCAGAGTCGAGGAACTGGCCCCTGGGGTCGAGCTGTTGGAGAATCTACGTTTCAATGACGGTGAAGTGGGAAATTCTTCAGAGTTTGTTGAGTTCTTAGTAGGAGGAGCGGGTGGATCCGCATTCGACGGTTACGTCAACGATGCGTTTGGTGTATCACATCGCTCCCATGCCTCAGTTGTCGGACCACCTGCACATCTCCCAGCAGCAGCTGGACGTTTGCTGGAAAAGGAAATCGAAGTACTCGAACAGATACGTGTATCACCGCAACGACCATTCGTGGCAGTGCTTGGTGGAGCCAAAGTCAGTGACAAGCTCGGCGTAATCGAAGCCCTCCTTGGCGTGGTGGATCGACTACTCATCGGGGGAGGGATGTGTTTCACCTTCTTTAAGGCGATGGGTCACAACATCGGGGATTCATTGTGTGAGGATGACCAGGTGGAAGCCTGTCGGCGAATTCTCGAGTCAGGCGCCTCAATTCTTTTACCTAGTGACATCACAGCCCTTAGCCCTGATGGAGACATCGGCGGCGACAACGGAGAAGTTCGACAGATGGGTCGTTCAATTCCTGATGGATGGAAGGGCCTTGATGTCGGACCTGGCACTGCCGCCGAATTCGAGGACGCTGTCCACGAAGCCAAAACTGTTTTCTGGAACGGACCAATGGGACTATTCGAAGACGTCCGTTTCGCCGCTGGGACTCGAGCCGTCGCACAGGCCTTGGCCGACAGTCGCGCATTCTCAGTGGTTGGAGGAGGAGATAGCGCTGCGGCAGTCGCAGAGGTAGGCCTCACTCCTTACATGGACCACATCAGTACTGGAGGGGGTGCCAGCCTTGAGTTTCTTGAGTTGGGTGACCTCCCAGGGCTCACAGCTCTTAGGAAATAAGGAACCAAAATGTCTCGCATTCCGTTGATCTCAGGTAATTGGAAGATGAATCTCAATCATTTCGAAGCGATACAAATGATCCAGAAGCTGAGTTATGAGCTCAGAAACCACGACTATGACGCAGTCGAAGTTTCGGTTCACCCGCCGTACACCGACCTACGCTCAATTCAAACGCTGATTGATGCCGACAAGATGCACTTCCATCTCGGGGCGCAGAACTGTCACGCCGAGACATCAGGAGCATTTACGGGCGAAGTGTCGCCAGCGATGCTGCAAAAACTCGAAGTTGACTTTGTGATCGTTGGGCATAGCGAACGAAGGTCGCTCTCTGGCGAAACCAATGAAATGGTCGCGGCTAAAGCACAGTCGGTCTTCGCCCATGGCATGGTGCCCATCGTGTGTGTGGGAGAGACTCTTGAAGAACGAGAAAGTGGGGAAGCTGAATCAGTTGTTGAGACCCAGGTCACGTGCAGCCTGGCTGACCTGAGTAAGGACCAGTTGAGCGAACTAGTCATAGCGTATGAACCGGTGTGGGCGATAGGAACGGGAAAGACAGCTTCAGCGGAAGACGCCCAACTCATGTGTGCGCAAATCAGAAGGGTCGTGGCTGGGATGCATGCGCCGGCGGGGACGAAAGTTCGGATTCAGTACGGAGGCTCAGTCAACGCATCAAACGCTAGCGAATTGATGTCTATGGAAGATATTGATGGAGCCTTGGTTGGGGGAGCTTCTCTGGAAGCGGCGTCGTTTGCCAGGATTGTGAGCTTCCAAGACGCCTAAAGTCCTGACATGACTTCCAGTTCTCTAAATGCCGACCGTCCAGTATTACCTGATGGTCTCGTAGCGGTCGTTAAAAGGGACTGCCCAACTTGCGTGGATATAGTTCCGGTTCTCGAACAGTTATCTCACGGAGGTCCTGGGGTGACCGTCTACACCCAGGATGACTCCAATTTTCCGGAGACAGTTGAAACACGAATCTATGACCAAGAGTTGGAGGTTTCTTGGTATTACGAAGTGGAAACAGTGCCGACTTTGATGTTCATCCAAGATGGCAACGAGATGGCTCGAACGGTTGGCTGGAGTCGCTCAAACTGGGAAGCGTTGACAGGTGTCGACGATCTCGGAGAGGGACTTCCAGAGATGCGACCCGGATGCGGATCGTTGTCAGTGGACCCGAATTTAGTTGATTCGTTAGCTCGAAAATTTGGCTCCTCCAGTCTCAAGAGCCGGCAGGTAGAAATAGCAACCCTCGAAGATGAGTTTGATGCAATGTTCGATCGGGGTTGGTCGGATGGCTTGCCAGTAATTCCTCCGACCGAAGAACGAGTGTCCAAAATGTTGGAGGGCACACACCGCCAACCAGATGAGGTAGTCGCAGTCGTTCCTCCGGTGCTCACCGAGTGCACAGTTGAAAAGGTTGCGATAAACGCGGTGCTGGCCGGTTGTAAACCCGAATATCTGCCTGTCGTGTTGGCGGCGGTGGAAGCTGCTTGCACTGATCAGTTCAATATGCACGGTTTGCTGTGCACCCTTTGGTTTTCGGGCCCGATCGTCATCGTAAACGGCCCAATCCGACATCGAATCGGGATGAACGTCGAAAAGAACGCTTTAGGGCAAGGGAATCGTGCTAATTCGACTATAGGTAGGGCTCTCCAATTAGTTATCCGAAATGTTGGGGGTGGTAAACCTGGCATCGGAGGGATCGACCGCTCTGCGTTAGGTGCACCATCAAAGGTTGGGTGGTGTTTCGCTGAAGATGAAGAAAACCTTCCAGACAACTGGCCTTCCCTGTCGGTAAGTCGGGGTTTTTCGAAAAATGAAGACACAGTGACTCTGTTTGCCGGACATGGGCCAGTCGGGTGCATCGACCAGATTTCTCGGACCCCAGAATCGTTAGTGCGAACGCTCGCGCAACAACTACATGGTGTTGGAAATCGGAAACTTCCCGCTGAGGCGATGATCGTTATGACCCCTGAACATATGAATGTCTTTGCATCAGCAGGGTGGTCAAAAGACAAGTTTTATGAAGAGTTAGAACCCCTCCTACAAATGGATCCAGAGTTATCAGCTCGAGGTGTATCGGGCATTGACGAAGGTATCCCTACATCCAGTAACGAAGAAACGGTGTTCGGTTCGAGTTCAGGACGTGTTATCCGGAAATTGCCTGAGTGGTCACCAATGGTCGTTCGCGCCGGCGGAGGGGCTGGAGGGTTTTCGGCGATTTTAGAAGGCTGGGTTCCAGGGGCAAAGGGAAGCACACCTATTACCCATCGCATAGGAACCTAAGTCTCGCTGATCTTTTTCTAAAAAACGGGTTCGAGGAGTCCGGTGAAGACGCTGGTACCATCGGGCTTGTGTTGACCTGGATTGTTGGTGCGTTGCACCTAGTTTCTGCCTTCTCTCTTGTTGGTCTCGTCCTTTTGCATAGCGGCAAAGGAGGCGGCGTTTCCGACATGTTTGGAGGAAGCGTAGGAGCAACAGCAGCAGGGTCGACGGTCGCTGAGAAGAACCTCAGCCGTATAACTGTGGTGGTCGCTGTGACCTTTGGTTTCACGACACTTATTTTGGGTCTGTTGCTTGCTTGAGCCTGGCCATCAGCTCCATGTTTCGTGCGTTGGCAAGCTTCATGTCGTTGGTAGAGTGGGCTTTCTTCCGGGTCTCGGAATAGCGTCGGAGTGGCGGAACTGGCAGACGCGCTAGACTAAGGATCTAGTGCCCGTTAAGGGTGTGGGGGTTCAAGTCCCCCCTCCGACACCATTTGAAGTCATAGCAAACCGAAGCCAGACACAAATGGTTCCCGTAAGCGCTTATTGTTGCCTTGAGAGTAATCATCCACTAGCTCGAGGTTTACAACTATGGACATAACAACTACTGAGACGTTGCCAGGCCGGCGGATCACCTCCTTAAAAGGGGTCGCGGTTGGCTCGACGGTTCGAACGAAAAACATTGGTAAGGACATTGGAGCGGGCCTCAAGTCACTTGTCGGTGGCGAACTTAAGAGCTATTCAGACATGCTCTCTGAGGCGAGAGCAGAGGCGCTCTCCCGCATGGAAGAACAAGCCGTTGAACTCGGCGCCGACGCCTTGGTCAACCTCCGTTTCATGACATCGTCAGTGGCCAGCGGTGCCTCAGAAATCTTGGCTTATGCAACTGCTGTCACTACTGAAGCCTCCTAACCAAGCGAAATGAGGCAGCTAATCGTAAATAATGACGGAACGACCTTCGGACCCTGTGAGCATGGCATCAATTGCGTCCTGGACGTCTTCGATTCGGACTTGCTTGGAAATTAAACGGTCAACAGGTAACCGACCTTCAAGGAACGCAGAACACAAGTCCTCGATTGCTTGACCGGGATCAGTTGCGGCGTAATAGCTTCCCTTAATTGTCTTTCCGGAACGGATGAGGTTGGCACTAACGAATTTGGTTGAGTCAGAAATACTGGGAACGCCAACCAACACCATCGTCCCGCCGGGTCTGACTGCCTCAAGCCATTGCTCTTGAAGAGCGCTACTACCGATTGCTTCGATTACTACGTCAGCACCTCTTCCTGCGGTCAGTTCGATGACCTTACCGAGGGCGTCGGTGTCGGCTTCAACGAAATGTGTTGCCCCGAGATCGATAGAGAGATGTTTCTTGCTGGGTTCACGATCGACGGCAATAATTTGGCCTGCTTCGGCGAGCGCTGCGCCCATAACGGCGCTCAAGCCAACCCCGCCAGCGCCCACGACTACAACGCTATCTCCGGGGCTGATGTCGCCGCAGTGCAACGCAGCTCCGACTCCAGTTGCCACGGCACAACCCACCACGGCTGCAACTTCGTAAGGCACCTCAGGGTCCAAGATTTGGCAACATTCTTCAGGTACAACCATGTGATCGGCCCAAGTGGAAATACCCGAATAATGGAGGATGGGTTGACCTGACCTTGATATCCGACTGGTTCCATCGGCCATATACCCAGTGAAGATTCTTTGAGTGATTACCGGACACAAATGGTGCTGGTCCCGTTCACAGAAAAAACAAACCTTGCAACTTGGTACCCAATTCAAAGCAACTCGATCACCAGGCTTGACCGCCGTCACCTGTGGGCCAACAGCAACCACTTCACCCGCTCCTTCGTGACCAAGTACACACGGAAGGCCCGCGGCATGTTGCCCGGTTACCACGTGCTGGTCACTGTGACAGATGCCCGATGCGCCCATTTTGACCAAAACTTCACCATCAAGAGGATCGGCGAGCTCCAGGGTCTCTACCTGTACCGGTCCGCCGATGCGATCAAGGGTTACAGCAGTTATTTGCATCTTGTTCCTCCGAAACCTGACTCAGCAATGAATCGTAGAGCTAAAAGGGGGGACCATGAATTCGCGAACGTTGCGATGAGTCTCATGCGAGACTGGGAGGATGAAGGTCGACTATCGGGAACTGGTTCATACCGACCGGGTACACGGGAGCTTGCTTCACGACCCCGAAATCTTCGCAGATGAGATGGAACGAATATTTGTTCAAGGTTGGGTGTTCGTAGGGCATGAATCAGAAGTCAAAAACGGTGGAGATTGGGTAAAGCGTCAACTTGGCAACGAGTCTGTGCTCATGGTCCGTGCAGAGAGTGGGGAAGTGAACGTCCTAGCGAACCGCTGCTCTCACAGAGGAACAGCGTTATGTTGGGAACACAAGGGAAACGCCGCGTTCTTCCAGTGCACGTATCACAATTGGCGATTCGGATTAGACGGCGACTTGCGAGCGGTCCCGTTTCCGGACGGGTATTCGAAACCAAAAGAGGACCTTGGGTTAGACCGTGCTGGTCAAATTGCGGTATATCGAGGTTTCGTGTTCGCCAATCTCGATGGACTGGCTGGGACGATAGATGAACACTTGGGCCCCGCTGGATACGAACTAATTGATCGCCTGTGCGAGATGAGCCCTTCTGGAAAGATTGATTTATCTAAGGGATGGATCGGTCACAGGGTCCAATCAAATTGGAAGCTATGGCCTGAGAGTGACAGCGATGGATATCACGTAGGTTTCGTCCACGCGTCAATGTCGGCATCAACTGACACCTATTACGACGACGTCGCAGTCGGCGGCGACGCCGTCAAGAGTTCACGAGCTGTGGATTATGGACGAGGGCACTTGGAATTGGACTGGAGGCCAAGTTACAAAAAGGAACTTTCTTGGCTGGGCATCACTCGAGACCGAGTCAAGGAGTACTACTCGGCATTGGCACAGCGAGTTGGGAATGACCTAGCGGACCAGATGCTTTGGGATGGGCCCCCTCATGCCTTCCTGTTTCCCAACCTTTTCTTGGGCGAAACGGTAATAGCAATCGTGGAGCCTGTGTCGCCGGGGGAAATGATTCACCACCACACATCAGTTCAGTTCGATGGAGCTGACGATGCCTTCAATGAAAGGCTTTTGCGTCAAACGGAAGCAGCTGTTGGACCAGCATCGTTTATCACCACCGATGACGCTATTACAGCGGAACGAATTCAGGCTGGTGTTTCAGGCACGGACAGGTCTTGGTCCTCCACTAGTCGAGGTTGGATCGACCTCAGCCGAGGTTTACATCGCGAAGAAATAAATGATGATGGAGTGCGATCAAGTGACGCCTCTGACGAGACAACGAACCGAGGTTTCTGGTACCGGTATCTTGATGCGATGAGCGGAAAAGACAGACATTGATTTCGGCTGAGCTGCGAGCGGAGGTAGAGGACTTTTTGTACCGCGAAGCTCGATTCGCGGACGAGTTCTCGCTCGAGGAATGGGAAGCGTTGCTGACCGATGACTTCCACTACTGGGTTCCAGCAGGCCGACTTGAAGGCGACCCTTCCAAGCAATTGGCTTATTTGAATGACAATCGGGCTCGAGTCGCGACACGAATACGGCAGCTCCAAACCGGGAAACGCCTTTCTCAACTACCAAACTCACCTATGCGCCGAGTGATTTCAAACATTGAAATAGAACCGAGAAATGATGAAGGGATCTCGGTTGTGGCGAACTTCGTCATATACGAGTTAGCGGCTCAGTCGAGTGGTGAGCTTCGTGTGTGGCCTGGCCAAGCCCAATACCGACTTGAACGAATCGCAGGGAACCTGCGAATGTCAGCGAAATGGATCGAACTTGTCACAGCGCACGCAGGGCAAAGGAACTTGACTTTCCTGATCTAACAGAGTTGATACAACGCCCAATGGAGGGTCATGAAGTGGGGTGGTTGCCAATGATTCGCGTAGGGGTAACAAGAACAGCTGCCCTGCGACTTCGAATCATTTCTGAGTCGTACTCCTCGAAGTCGTCATGGCTTCCCCCTGCCGCCTGGTAAATCTCGCGCAGCAATAGTCGCAGCGCTTCTGCATCTATCGACGCTGCTTCGTCGTCTGGTCCGATGAGGTCAGCTTTTCCAGTGACGGCGACCCAGTTCCATCCTCTTCGAATGGAAATTGTGACTTCTGACCCTCGCCTAACATGTTTGAGGCGAGCGGCCTTACCCATCGAAACTAAGGCAACACATTCGTGACCCGTCAAGGGATGGGAGATGATGCCGCAATTTGCAATGCTTGAAAGGACTCGGCCGTCTTCTTGGACCGTGCTTATCGTAGCGAGCCCAGTTTCATCAGCGAGGAATCGGCGTACGTCGTTGAGTTGGGTCATTGAGGCTCCAAAGTTCAGGCATGTTAAACAGAATTGTAGTTAGGAGTGGATAAACACTCGTCGTGTCAAGATCTTAGGTAAGTGCTTTAATGCTTTACGTCAAGAGTGTCTCATGTTTGCGCGCATGGTCGAAGGCTCGAGATTTTGCCCGACTCAGAAAGAAGCTGCTAATGGATGGAAGCGTGGCTTTCTTTGCGATAGTGGTCGCTGTCACCGCAGCCGGTGTTTGGAAGCTCAAATTACTGAAAAAACTGTGACCTTTCTCAGTCTCTTACAGGCCTGAGGTCAAATCTTTGAACAGAGTTTGGTGTCGATATCGCTTTCTCTCTGGCAACATAAGGCTATGGAAATCGTTCTCACAGGAACCGGCAGTCCGCTGCCTGATGCCAATCGTGCGGGGCCGTCCACTCTCGTCAAAGTGGACAACTGTCACGTACTCGTTGATGCAGGTCGCGGGGTAGTGATGAGAATGGCCGGAGCTGGCTCATTACCAATCTTTTTGCGTGCCGTTCTTCTGACACACCTCCATAGCGACCATATCTGTGACTTGAACGATGTGATCACGACCCATTGGGTGATGAGTCAAGGCAACGCGACACTTCCAATTTACGGCCCCCCAGGAACCCTGGAGTTCGTGAACCGGCAAATGCATGCCTTAGAGGCAGACATCAGCTACCGCATCGAACACCACGAAGAACTCACAAACGGCCCAAGAGTAGAAGTCGCCGAACTTACCCCAGGAGAACAATTCACACTTGATGACTTGTCAATCAGAACTGCAGCAACGGAACACGCCCCCGTTAAACCAACGTTGGGTTACCGCATAGAGCACAACGACGTGGCGGTAGCGCTAGTTGGAGACACAGTTCCCTGTGAAGGCGTTGACGAACTAGCCAGAGAAGCTGACGCATACGTCCAGACTGTGATTCGCAGCGATCTTGTCGGTTTGAGCCCGAATTCTATGATGCTCGACATCCTGGATTACCACTCAGATGTAGAACAAGCAGCCCAAACCGCAGCGCGGGCTAACGTCAAACGCCTTGTGCTTACTCACATGGTGCCCGCACCGACCGAAGATCAATACTCTGAGTGGATCGCTAAAGCTCAAGAACACTTCGATGGTGAAGTAGTGATTGGCGATGATCTCACAACTATTTCGCTTTAAAGGACATCGTGACGACACACCATTTACCCAAGTTTGAAGGGCGAATCGGGAGCACCCTAGAAGACTCCCAGCCCCATTTTCCCTCTCGGCCTCACCCTGGCAATGAGGCACCAAATGTCGTGATCATTTTGGTTGACGACACAGGCTTCTCCCAATTGGGGTGCTACGGCTCCGATATAGATACCAACCACTTGGATGCTTTGGCCGCCGGGGGTCTTCAGTTCACGAATTTTCATGTGACGCCGCTGTGTTCGCCAACTCGTGCTTCACTGCTAACTGGTCGATCGCAGCACAGCGTAGGAATGAGATCGGTTTCGAATCATCAAACCGGATTCCCGCATCAACTCGGCCACATAACGAACCACGCGGCAACAATTGCCGAAGTACTCCAGTCTGAGGGATATGCAACCTTTTGCGCCGGAAAGTGGCATCTTGCCCCCACTAATGACATATCTGCTGCCGGACCCTTTGACCAATGGCCATTGGCTAGAGGGTTTGATCGCTTTTACGGATTTCTTGAAGGTGAAACAGACCAGTTCCACCCCGAACTGGTTGCAGATAACCATCGCATCGAAGCCCCAAGCGGTCCCGAAGATGGTTATCACCTAAGTGAAGACTTAGTTGAGCAACTCTTAAGAATGATTAACGACAGTAAAGGAGTGCGGTCGGATCGACCATTCTTTGCCTACCTGCCTTTTGGGGCTACTCACTCGCCCCACCAAGCACCCGAAGCCTATTTGCAAAAATATCGAGGGCGTTACGATCAAGGATGGGACATTACCCGAGAAGACTGGTACCGCAGGCAACTAGAACTCGGTATCACTTCTGAACAGACGCAACTAGCGCCACGCAACCACGGCGTTGAAGCTTGGGATGACCTTCCTGAAACGCACCAGGCTCTTGCGTGCAGACTCCAAGAGGCCTTCGCAGCGTTCCTGGATCACACGGATGACCAAATTGGGCGCTTCATCAACGGGCTAAAAGAAATGGATGAGCTAGATAACACCATTTTGGTCTTCTTAGCTGACAATGGTGCCTCCCAAGAAGGTGGCCCCTACGGAGTCATGCACGAGATGAAGTTCTTTAACGGTGTATTTGACTCACCAGATGATCTCATCAGCCAAATTGACGACATTGGCGGCCCTCATAGCCATTGCAACTATCCATGGGGTTGGGCTCAATGCGGCAACACTCCATTCAAGTGGTACAAGCAAAACACCCACGAAGGCGGAGTGCACGTCCCGATGATCATCCATTGGCCGGCAGGAATCGACGAAGAGCAGAACGGATCGCTTCGCCACCAATTTGTGAACGTGTCAGATATCGTCCCGACGCTCTATGAGTTGCTTTCGGTAACTGCACCAGAGAACTACCGAGGTTACGAGCAACTACCAGTCACAGGGTCTTCTTTCACGTCGACCCTGAACGCGCCTGACGCTCCAGCAACCAACAGGCTTCAGTACTTTGAACAGTTCGGTTCCCGGGCCCTAGTGGCGGAAGAAGCGGGCGTGTACTGGAAAGCAGTTACGCGCCATAGGAAAGGACAACCCTTCGAGGAAGATCGATGGGAACTCTACGACCTATCAGCAGATGCGTCAGAATGCGTAGATCTCGCCGAGAGCGAACCAGAAAAACTACAAGAATTGATTGACATCTGGTGGGAACAAGCGGAGCTAAACGGAGTCCTTCCACTAGATGACCGCACTATCGAACTTTTCGGGTCACGACTAGATGATCACTCACCGCATCCCACGCATCGTAAGTATCGGTACCGCCCACCAATGTCTTCCATCCCAGCGCAGGCTTCCCCCTCACCGTCAGGGCGGTCCTGGCATCTCAACGCGCTTCTTGAATGCGACAACACCGATGAGGGTGTGATCTACGCCCGAGGGAACGAAAATGCAGGGATAACTGTTTTCGTTCAAAATTCGCGTTTAGTCGTTGATTACAACGCGTTCAATGAGCACTCGGTACTGGAATCGGAAATTGAGCTGTCATCTGGCTCGAATGATCTAGATGTTCGGGTCACGCGGCAGAGTAAATCCACAGGCCAAATCGAAATCTCAGTAAATGGAACTCCATCTGGATCAATTGAACTTCCATTTTTGATGGGAATGATTAGTTCGATCGGGGCCAGCGTAGGAAGAGATACGGGATCTCCTGTGTCTCCGCGCTATGAGAGCCCTTTTGAATTCACAGGCGATCTTCGAGAAGTCACTATTCAATTGGGCTTGCGGACACAACAAGAAGATGAAGTGAACGGCAAAGCTGAAATGTCACGTCAGTGACGAGAAGAACTGGTCGGCGTCCTTCGGCTGCTCAGCTACGTCGCGACGCTTCGAAGGGTTCTGCAGCAGGCGGCATAGAGGGTGGACGCTTCCAGCCACTCTCAAAACAGCAAACGACAGAAATTATTGACAGTGCATACGGATTGTTAGAAAACACTGGGCTCAGTGAAGCTCCGGACTTCGTCACCGAACGTGTTTGTGACGCTGGAGGCAGAATTCACCAGAATCGACTGCTTTTCCCTCGCGAACTTGTTGAGGCACTCATACACCAAGCACCGTCAGGGTTCACGCTTTATGGGCGACAAGAAATACACGACCTTGACCTCTCTGGACATCGGGTGCACCTTGGAACAGGTGGCGCCGCTCCGATGATCCTCGACGCCGAAACTGGACAGTACCGGCGCTCCACGTTGAAGGATCTTTATGAAGCGGCGAGGTTGGTTGACTCGTTACAACACATCCATTTTCTAAGCCGTCCTCTAGTGGCGGGTGATATGCCTGACGAGTTAGCCCTCGATGTGAATACGGCATACGCATGTTTGGCAGCCACAACCAAACACGTGGCGACTAGCGCCAGCAATGGTTCGACGGCACAACAAGTTGCCAACCTTTGTTTTGAGGTAGCTGGGGCAGCAGAGTTGTTCCAGCAGCGACCCTTTCTGTCTCTCAACGTGAATCACGTAGTTCCACCGATGCGGATGAGCGAAGATGCGATGGAAGTTCTTCAGGTAGCAGCGGAAAACGGGTTACCTGCGCATTGCAATGTTTTTGCGCAAGTAGGGGCCTCGACACCGGTGAATTTTGCTGCTGCCATAGCCCAGACCCTTGCAGAAGCTCTTGCAGGAATGGTGTTTAGCTGGATCATAAATCCAGAGGCAAAAGTAATCTGTGGACCCAAACCCATGATTGTTGATCTGAGAACCGGGGCTATGAGTGGAGGGGGCGGGGAACAAGCTGTGGTTATGGCAGCTGCAGCGCAGGTTGCAAGATCGTTAGGGTTGCCAAATGTTTCAATTGCTGGAGCTAGCGACTCGAAAACTCCCGATATCCAGAGTGGAGCAGAAAAGGCGTTAGCTGTGACACTGGCAGCGCAAGCAGGTAGCAACTTGGTGACACAAGCATGCGGAATGCATGCGGGTCTCATGGGAGTCTCTCTAGAAAGTTACGTTTTGGACAACGACATGCTCGGAAGTGTCATGAGTTCCCTACAGCCCTTTGACACTGACGACATGCAGATGGAAGCTGTTCATGTCGCGGTCACTGAAGGAGATGGTCACTTTCTGGGCGACGAGGCAACGTTGGAGCGGATGAATTCTGACTTCGTGTACCCAGAGATAGCTAACCGAACAGATTTTCAGACTTGGCAAGAACAGAATCAGCCGCAGCAGATTGATATAGCGCGGGATGAAGTTAACAAGGTGTTAGCCAAAGATCCGGTCTCGTTGATTCCGCCGGAGGTGGATCAACAAATCCGAACGAAGTTCGATATCAGGCTTGAGTGTTGATTGCGAGGTTGACAGTCAAACGATTTAGGAGATGTCAGCGCCTTGCATTTGGCCGTCTTCTCTCCATTCGCTCAAAATTCGATGGAATCGAATTGGGCCCGCCCCATAGCTCGTGGTGAAGAAACCATCAGGGTTTCCCACCTTGCCTTCGTTGTTGTAATAGCCCGGTGTGCATTCGGCGCGGAAGCGTTCCCCAAGTTTCGATTTATCTTGAATTTCATCCACCCACATCTGCTCACCTTCGGCAGTGGCCTCAATGGTCGTACCGTCTTGGTCACGTACTTGGGAGATCATGTAAGAGATGTGCATTGCCTGTTCGTTGAGTGCTTGGGGGACGTTGACGGTGACTGCCGTGTGAGTGAAGCCCAGAAAAAAACAGTTAGGAAAGTCGGTGGTTTGCATGCCGTGCAAGGTGCGAGGCCCGTTTTCCCACTTTTCACTTAGAGTTTGCCCGTTGCGCCCGATGATGTCGTAGCCAGCGCGGCGGGTGTATCCAGTGCCAACTTCGAACCCAGTGGCGAAGACGATGCAATCAACTTCATGTTCGACACCATTGGCTACGACCCCTTTGGCAGTGATGCGTTCAACACCTTTACCTTGAGTATCGACCAAGGTCACGTTGGGCAAGTTGAATGTCGGAAGGTATTCGTCGTGAAAGCAAGGTCGCTTACAAAACTGCCGGTACCAGGGCTTCAGAGCCTCTGCTGTAGCGGGGTCTTCGACCACGTCATCGACACGGTTTCTGATGGAGTTCATCTTTTGATAGTCAGCCATCTGCATCAGATGGCCCTTCTCTCGACCGGTGATTCGGCGCCCGAGCTTGCGGCCAGCCAACTTGGCAGCAGTGCCAGTCAGGTTTCTGAAGATGTCAGTCCAGCCGTCAGATACAAGGTCTTCATCTTGATCGCCGCCCGCGACAAGGGTGTTGAAGTTATCCATCCGTCGGTATTGCCAGCCGCTTTCAAGTGAGGCTGCCCATTCTGGGTCTGTTTCGCGATTATTTCGATAGTCGATCGACGATGGGGTTCGTTGGAACACGTAGAGATGTTCGGAGGACTCCCCAAGATGAGGGATGCATTGGATAGCAGTAGCGCCCGTCCCGATAATGGCGACTTTCTTTTCGTTCAAACCATGTAGATTGCCGCCGTTATCTCCACCGGTGTACTCATAGTCCCAGCGGCTGGTATGAAAAGTGTGCCCTTCGAAAGAAGAGATACCCGATATGCCAGGAAGTTTCGGACGGTTCAAAGGCCCATTGGCCATTGCTACGAACTGGGCCCGCATTTTGTCACCGCGATCGGTTTCGATGATCCATCGGGAAGTGTCTTCATCCCAACTTAATTTGGTGACTGAGGTACTGAAACAAGCATTCTCGTAGAGACCGTAGTGGTGGCCGATGTTTTGGGTATGTTCCATGATCTCGGGCGCGAACGAATACTTGTGTTTGGGCATGTAGTCGAGCTCTTCGAGCATCGGTAAATAGCAGTAACTCTCAACGTCGCACATGGCCCCGGGGTAACGGTTCCAGTACCAAGTGCCGCCGAAGTCTCCGCCACGTTCAATGACGCGTATATCGGTGAAGCCTGCTTCGCGGAGTCTGCCGCCCATCAGGAGTCCGCCGAAGCCTCCGCCGATAATGGCGATTTCGACTTCATCGAAGAGTGGCTCGCGTTCCACTGTCTTTTCGTAGGGGTCATCTAGGTATTTGGCGAATTCCCCGGTTGCCTCGACGTACTGCTCGTTGTGGTCGCCTCGTACACGCTTATCACGCTCCGAGAGGTACTTTGCGTGCAATTCTTCTGGGTCGAAATCGATATCCCCTAATACTGCTGTCACTGCTTCGCGCATCTCGTCCATGCTCTGACCTTACAGCGAAAATCTAAGGTGTGTTAGTAAAAGAGCGCTAGAAGTCAGGTCCATGCGATCCTTGCCCAAGACAACGTTGAGCAGTAGTAGACATCCCGATTGTCGCCTGCTGAGAGGAACATGCCGTTGGCGAGGCGTGACTGTGTGTGTACTCGGCTTAGTAGTTGGCCGGTCTTGATATCGACGACGACTAGGTCGTCGGTCTGGTCAGCCGTGAAATCGTTTATCACTAACTCCCCAGAGTCAGGGAATACCACTGGTTGCATAGATGGCCTGACGTCTAAGTGCCAGACAGGGGCAAGGTCTCCAGTGGTGGAAATGCCCGCAAGGCCGCCGTTGATTGAGTCCCAAGCAATTGCGATATCAAACTCGGGCACATTGACCGGGGGAGCAATGATGCCGCCGCCGGGCGTTCCGAAAGGCTCCACAGTGTCTACCAGCCCTGTTGTTTGATCTACTCGCAACAACCGCTGAGCGCCCTTCCATGGAGCGGGTCGCTGCCAAGACAAAAGGTTGCCTGCTGGTTCATCGAAACGGCCGTTCGGGAGCCTGGTGTGAATTGCCCTGACTCCTTCAATGTCTCCACAGTCCATGAGCCACAGCTTTCCGTCGGAGATGCATGAGTCCCAGGCAAGCCCCCACTCAGAACGCGTTGTTCTGTAACGACACTTCCAGTCGCTGACTTCTGGTCGGCCTTGAGTCACATCGATCTTCCAGAGATGCTCTGTTCCTGGCACAAAAATAGAGTCGATTCCATTGTGAGCGTCAGCGGCGATTCGCCCCATGGACCCTTCTGGTAGGACCAAGGTGTCGATTATTTCCAAGCCAGCGGGCTCTACAAAGGTGAGGGTGGTTCCGCCTTGCCCTTCTAAACGCAAATCCTTTGTTACCAGAGTTCCGTCCGATAGAGACAGTAAGCCGTTGTGTGCGCGATCAACGGGAAGTTCGAGTTCGTTAAGGACGGATAGATCGTGTGGATCGAGCCGATGAACGAAAGAGCCGTTGACGGAGATGATTGACCCATCAGCGTGGGCCAAGATTGCTCCACACCAGACATGGTCTCCGCATGGGAGTCGCGGCGAGCTAGCCAGAGTTTCGAGTGAGATTGGGTCGAAGCGACTAACCCAACCAAATGGAGGAGGCCCTGCAAACGCAGGCATCGTGCCTCCGAGGTACCATTCGCTTGGATCGCGGCGAACGGCCATAACGTTCCAACGGTCGTTGCGAATTAGGGTGACCTCGGCGCTGCTGTCTGCAGCGTCTAAGCGGCCGCCTTTGGCTTTCTGACGTCGATTGCCACCACATTCAACGGGCCAAGGCGAATTCCAATACCCGCCGCCAG
>JASLTG010000110.1 GCA_030743005.1 Acidimicrobiales bacterium
CGAGTTTAGCGCGATAGACGTACCGATATGCCCTGGCATGACTACCGACGTCTTAACATGAGGTGCATTCAATCTAAGATCAGTAATTAATGCTTCGGTAAATCCTTTTACCGCAAACTTTGCAGCACAGTAAGCAGTATGCGGTCGATTAGGACCTATGGACGCCCAAAACCCGTTGATCGAGCTGGTATTCACGATATGCCCTTCGTCACTGGCAACCAACAAAGGCATAAAGGCAAGGCACCCGTAATAAACTCCGTACCAACAGACGTCGAAGGTTTTTTCCCATTTGTCTCGTTCAATGTTGACAAAATCTCCAGCGATCGAAATTCCAGCGTTATTAAACAACAAGTTCACGTGTTCGATGCCATGTTCAGAGACAACCTCATCTTTGAATCGATTCATGTCTGACTCTAAAGATACATCACAATAATGACTGGTCAGTCGTATGCCCGATGGAGGATTCGCGATTCTTGCTGTCTCCTCCATGTTTTCGGTCGAAATATCACACATCGCAACAT
>JASLTG010000111.1 GCA_030743005.1 Acidimicrobiales bacterium
GGTTGCTCCCTGAAAACAAAGGTCAAGATGAGAAAGGATGACTCTGGATAATTCCTGTAAATAATGATAATTTTAGTTTCATTTCCCTTCAGCTTTCAATTCTTCACCCGTCTTGGCTCCCCGCTCGAGCCAGGCGAGTAGGTCCAGGATCTCTTCCTTATTAAGCAGATTTAGCAGTCCAGGTGGCATCAGCGAAACTTCTGAATGTTCCCGGTTGATGATATTCTCCTTCGCGATGCGGGTGATTTTGTCCGGGTGCAGCGGATCCTCCGCGAGTTGCAGGTTGGATGCGCGATAGTCGAGGTTGGGAATGATCTGCCCCGCGAGTTGGCGCCCGTCCCGGAGGTTCAGCAGGACGGTCTGGTAATTCTCAGCGATTGTCCTGGACGGCAACAGGATTTCGCCGAGCAATGAGTCACGGCTGAAACGGCTGGCCACACGGGTTAGATCCGGTCCGATGGGGTATCCTTCCCGACCGTAGCGATGACAGCGGCTGCAGAGTGCGATCGAAAACATCCTTC
>JASLTG010000112.1:0-258 GCA_030743005.1 Acidimicrobiales bacterium
TTCTCGGGTCTACACCAAGCCCGGTCGTAGCGTTCCCCTGCGGATCGAGGTCAACTAAGAGAGTTCGGTACCCAGACATAGCAACGTTGGTAGCGACATTCACAACAGTGGTGGTCTTTCCAACACCGCCTTTCTGGTTAGCTACCGCAAGAATCCGGGCCATGTGTGCATCTCTTTCAGATAACAAGCTTCGCTATAACTAATAACTCAATCTCAGCCGCTTTGAATAGCTCGGTCAAGGACCCGGACCTTGTTTCA
>JASLTG010000112.1:268-519 GCA_030743005.1 Acidimicrobiales bacterium
GTGGTACATCTGGACCTGGGGGAGTGACAACAGTCAATTTTGCGAATCGCGGCGGGCCCTCAATCATTTCTACATCGTCAAAACCTAAGTTTTGCAACTCTGTCAATGACCAGCGCTTTGTCGAAGCTACAGGAGGTTCGCTCACAACTAACCACCCGTTGACACGCAAGAAACCTATTGCACATTCCGCACTGACCGAAGGGGGGCCAAAAGACCGACAAAAAACACCATCGAACGTGCCCCTATATGCG
>JASLTG010000113.1 GCA_030743005.1 Acidimicrobiales bacterium
CTGGCAAATGAAAAACCTCCTAATCACAACAATCGCAGCGCCCCGAAAGCTCCCTGCCTAATCAGGCCAAATTAAAAAATAGAATTTATGCGGCTGGTTAGTTTTTAGCGCCGAAAGCTCCATTTTTAAGAGCTTTTGCCACTTGATAAACACATTGAATAAATAATCAATAAATCTAAGCTTTGGGCGACATGAAACACCTCCTACTCACAGCAATCGCAGCCGTGGTGCTGGTGAGAACCGTCTTCGCTGACCCAATTCACACTGCTGCCAAGAACGGCGACCTTGCTGGTGTCCAAGCGGAATTGGACAAAGGGGTGGATGTGAATGCGAGTGGTAATGGACAGAGTCCTTTGCATTTGGCAGCTATAATGGGTCACGTGGAAGTCACCGAACTACTCATTGCCAGCGGCGCGGATTTGGAAGGAACGGATAAGTATGGTAATACCCCTTTGCATTACGCGGCTCACCATGGTCGCAAGGAAACCACCAAACTTCTAATCACCAAAGGTGC
>JASLTG010000114.1 GCA_030743005.1 Acidimicrobiales bacterium
TTGCTTTACTATTTCATAGCTGCCTTTTTTTGCTGCTTCAATCAACAGTGAATCATTTGCAGACTCTCCACACCCCACTAGCACCACGGCTGCGATTGTTGTGAGTAGGAGGTGTTTCATTTCATTGATTAGTAGACAAATTCTGATGCTCCATTAGCAATAAGGAGTTCCGCAATTTCATTTTCAAAGTTATTGTCAGCAAGGTTCAAAGGAGTGAGGTTTTTACTTGTTTTAGCATTTAAATTCGCGCCTTCTACAATAAGCAACGCAACAGCTTTCTTTTGCCCTTTCATGGCAGCCCAATGCAGAGCGGTCATTTTATTAGCATCTATATCATTTACATCCACTCCAGCGGCCAAATGTTGTTTCACAGCCCTAATGTTTCCAATTTCAGCAGCCTTGTGTATTGATTCGACTGGCGACTGCATTCGAGACACACACCCCACCAGCACCACGGCTGCGATTGCTGTGAGTAGGAGGTGTTTCATTTGCCTTCGGTTTCCAGTTCGGC
>JASLTG010000115.1 GCA_030743005.1 Acidimicrobiales bacterium
GGTTTCTTTTCTGTTAGGTATGGGTTTGTTGGTCATAATATTGTCAATCCCACCACCAGTAGAGATAACCCTCGGGAGCAAGCTGCATTAGTACGAAGAAAATTGGTAACGACACTAAATGCACTAAGCAATATACAACCAGCTGTCGCCAGCGAGAGACAAGTAGACATACCAGAATAATTGCAGGCACTACAAAAATGGTAAAAAGCAACAAATACGTAATGTAAGCACCTTGAATTTGATCATGCATAAGCAACGCCGGAGGAAACCCATCCGTTCCAATTCTCTCGGGCTACCCATCTAAACTTTGGTGCATGTGAATTGCTAAGGAGTAAAATAGTAGTAGTGCCAACAAGTAAGGTAGGATTGAAATAACAATACCTGCTTTCATTTCCCTTCAGCTTTCAATTCTTCACCCGTCTTGCCGCCGTGTTTGCGGAGGAGGTTGGCGATTTCCTTATTGTCGGCCCAATCTACCGGTGTGTCGCCAATATCATCCTTCGCAT
>JASLTG010000116.1 GCA_030743005.1 Acidimicrobiales bacterium
CATTTAGGTATTTTATGCAGATGGAATTAGAATTAATGGTATAATAAGCTGGTATGGAAGAAAATTATTTAAAACTTTTAGAGTATGGAGAAGAATTATAAAAAATTGGTAAGTATCTTTCACTAAAAAAAGAAAAATAAAGTATTTAACGATTTGACAATTATTTTCATTTAACATTAATATAAATTCTATATTGTTTTTTTTCGCGGGATAGAGCAGTTTGGTAGCTCGTCGGGCTCATAACCCGAAGGTCAATGGTTCAAATCCGTTTCCCGCTATTAAAAAGCATCAAGTATATTTATTCTTTTATTCGAAGTTTTATTTTATTATCAAAAGAAAAGTAGAGGGTATAAACCCTCTACTTTTTTCTAAGTTTCTAGAAGTACTAATTACGCTGCAACTGCAGGAGCAACTAGAGCTACTGGTAAAGACTCACCAGCTGCTAAATCTAGAGGGAAGTTGTGAGCGTTACGCTCGTGCATTACTTCCATACCTAGGTT
>JASLTG010000011.1 GCA_030743005.1 Acidimicrobiales bacterium
TTGGGTTCGAAGGAGCTTTGGCGTTCCGCCCAAGTCGTTGCGAACGGATCCATCTACTTGTTCATCGGTCACGATGTACCGGCAGATTTGCTGAGCGTGGTCCGAGAGATCTTCGTAAAGATAGCGAGGCATAGAGCGCACCATTGGTTCATGAAACCATGGGGCGTAATATTCGATGTTCGGTATCGCTCGGAGTTCATTAGAGAGGTTGGGTGTTCCCCCATGCCACGCTCTCGGATCGCGTATGAGGACGCTGCCAGCAGGCGCGGGGCATACAGTGCTGTGCTTCATCCATGTTGGCTCGTCGTCCAAATCGGGGATTGGTTCTCGTGAGTTCTGAGTTCCAGGTATTTGCCGGGTTGGCCCGTTGACGGCGTCGAAGTCCGTCATCAAAAAGTTGCAGCAGATGTAAGGACATGGCAGATCTCTCAAGGTCATCAATCCGCGCGGGTCCCAAAAAGAACCTGAAAATTTTGACCCATCACTGTCTGCAGCGGCGGCGTGGTCAGCTTTCTCGCGTCGATCCGCTACGTCACTGTGAAGTGGCTGGTATTCGAGTGCACCTGGCAGACAAAAATCGCCGCCGCCGCCGCGACATATGTAGTCGGGCGATTCGAAGATTGCTTCAAGGAGTGGTGTGACTGTAGGAAGGTCGATCAGCATCGCCCACTCAGGTTGGTGAACTTGATGACCGCTGGTACTAGCGGATCCGAAGCTGTACCTGTGAGATCCTCGGTTGCCTTTGCGGGCGGTGTCCAGGTCCATGATTTCGGAGACTACGCGAGCGCATCCGTTTCTGATGGTCGCTAGTTGTTCCTCGGTTAACGCATCTCGTACGACAACAAACCCATCTCTATAAAAGATTCTCTTCGCATCGTCAATCCGGTCAGGGCTCACAATTTCAAGCCCTTTAATGCCGTTGTGTTCTGTTAGGTATTCGCGCTGTTTCTGCAACTCCGGTGAGGCAGGGTCATGGCCGGACCATCCGTAGCGAGTCCCCAGGGTCACTGCCTCATTCACCCTGGGCTGCTTTCACTAGGTTTCTTAGTAAACGGATCGCTTCATCGTGGGGAACCCGGCCGCATCCGCAGGATGTGGATAGGAGTAGCCGTTCTTCGTTAACGATTGTGAGTAGTAATTCGATCCGTTCGGCCAACACTGGAACGGGCTCAGGTTGCTGCTTCACGTCGGCGATACCCGCGATGATTTCGATTGAGTCTGGAATCTCGGAGAGCAGATGTCGATCAGCCCACTGGCCAGGGTGACTGCATTCAATATGGACCCGATCGACGAATCCATCCAGCATTTGGAAGAGCGGCATTAGTGGCGACAGATTTTGCATCTCGGTTCCAGGGCGTCTCGAAATGTCTCCCAGGCAGAAGTGAATGGTGCGAGTGACATCAGAGACGTCAGTAAACGGAGCGACCAACGTCTCAAAAAGATCGGCCGCTTCAGATGTCCCATTTACTAGCGAAGTGGCTTCGGCTGGAGCATCGAGTTGAATTTCAAGAGCTCCTGCGTCGGCCATGTCCTCGACTTCGTCTTTGACAATTTGTATGTAGTTGGGGAGTTGTTCTTTTAGCCTCGGATCATTTTCCATGCCGAGAGTCATTGTTAGGGGGCTCGGGACCGCTGCCTTGTCAAGCCCAGCTTCAATTTCGTGCTCTCTGCGATATCCCAAAGCGTGACCAGTCCCTTTGGGGGCGGAGATGTCACTGACAATCCGGTAGCGACCGATCCCTTCGTAACCCTTCGAGGTGTCGCGTCGCTGAATGGTCTCGAGGCCCTCCAGTCGGGGAGGCACGTGGTGCACGAAATCAGGCCCCCAAACCTCTCCACCCATGATTTGGTCGACACCACAAGCGAGCATTTCATCCATTGAAATTCGCGCCGCTTGTGTCAGGAGAGGAACTGCATCGGTATCACTGGTTTCGCCTGTGTAGTAACGCTTCAGGTGGGGTCGCAAACCAAAAGGAATCGGCCAAGAACCGACACATGTGGTTCGGAGCGTCATGTGTTGACCTTAGCTGCGAGCGTCCGCCAAAGTGCCCGGTAATTGGACCAGGTGTTTTCCTCGGTGATGTATCCATCCTGTTCAAGTAAACGAGTCAACCGAGGCAGATTCCGAAATGGAACACCACTGTCTACGTGATGAGCAAGATGGTGCCCCACTGCTAAAGGGACAAGGAAAATTCGAGCAATGATCCCTTGTCGGACGTGATGTGTTGTTTGTCGCCGATCAGATGAACGAGTCATCCCACCATGCTCCGCTATAGCTCTTAGCCGGTTCACGACCTGGTAGACGGTCATAAATGGCAGCAGCCATAAATAGAAATAGGCGAGCGGGTTGCCGGCAGTGACGAAAAGCATGAATATGGCAAGTTGTCCCATATAGAAACGAACACTGTTGACCCAAAAGCGTTTCTTGAAGAGACCGGTCAATCGGGGACGCAAAATTCGGTAGCCAGAAACCCCCGTTGCGTCTCGTCGAAGTTTCCTGCGCATCGAGAGTGCAGTGATCGGATAAAGGGCGTATAGCAAGAAATCCGGTTCTTTGGGGCCGAACTCATCGCGGTGATGATTGGTGTGGGCTCGACGATAAGCGTGGGTGCCGGTGCCGAAGGAAAGCCAACCAAAAATTGTGATCCCCACCGTGTCGTTGACTTTTCGATTTGTGAACAGGAGACGGTGCGCACCTTCGTGATGAAGGATGAACATTCGATTTTGAACGAACCCCATGAGGCAGATAGCACCAAGTGTTGAAAGCCAGTGATCAAGCCACAAAGCGGCAGCAACAAGAAGAACAGGCATCGCGATCGAGGAAACACATGTCCACGCGTTTCGGAGGTTGTGAATGGTTCGCAGCTCTGAACGCAAATGGGACGTCGGTCTTCCATCTGCACGAAAATTATCGGTCGCGGTGAAAGGTGACTGTTGAGCAACCATTCCACCGGTCATCGAATTGACAAGTTCGTCGTGGTTTTGGCTAGTAGCCATGTAGACACGGTACTGCTTTCCCAGTTTCGATTTGCTATTCCACCCCGAATAGATGCAAGGCTGTCTGATTGTGCAACGAATCATCGCATTAGATATGGAAGGGGTTGTTACACCCGAAATTTGGATAGCTGTAGCGACCCATACAGGACTACCTGAACTGCGGCTCACCACACGAGACGAACCTGATTACCAAAAGCTTATGGAGCATCGGATATCGATTCTCTCAGCGAATGGGATCGGGTTAGCTCTCATTCGTGAGGTCATTTCGACTCTCAAGCCGTTAGAAGGCGCTAAAGATTTCCTTGACCAGTTGCGACGTGACTATCAGGTCATCATTTTGTCTGACACATTCGAACAGTTTGCCGGTCACCTGATGAAAGAGCTTGGCTATCCACATTTGCTGTGTCACGACTTGACCTTGGAAATGGACAGAGTCGTTGAATTTGTCGCGCGAACCGATGATGCGAAACGAAAAGCTGTTGAGAGCTACCAAGGGTTGGGGTACCACGTGACGGCAGTCGGTGATTCCCACAACGACTTAGGGATGCTTCAGCAGGCCGATGCCGGTTGTTTGTTTAGGGCCGCGGAGGGTCTTCCAGAGAAATATCCCATGTTGCCGTGCCTCGAGGCGTACGATGAACTTAGGAATTGGATTGATACCGCTAAGAAGACATAGGGCCGGGGGATGAATCATGGTTGCACCAGCGAAACTTGCACATTTCGTCTTACGCACCAGTGACATCAACCGGTTGGCTAACTGGTACTGCACGGTGTTGGAAGCGAAGGTTGTCCACGAAAATAAGATGATCTCCTTTGCCACCTTCGACGATGAGCATCACCGCATAGCTTTCCTTGATCGAGGCTTTGAGAAGAACCCTGACCCCGAAAGCAACGGTGTTGATCATGTTGCCTTCACCTATGAGTCGTTGGGCGATCTCTTGTCCACTTATGTTCGGCTACGAGAAGAAGGAATACTTCCTGAGCGGACAATCAATCACGGCATGACTACTTCGATGTACTACAAAGATCCCGACGGCAATCGCATTGAACTGCAGGTGGAGAATTTCGACGACCCGGAGGAGGGTTTGGCCTTTATGAATGGGCCGATCTTTGAGAAGAACCCAATTGGAGTCCTTTTCGACGCCGACCAACTAGTAGAACGTTTCGAGGCTGGAGTTCCTGTAGCAGAACTGGTGCTCCAAGGAGAAAGCTAGCTACCTCCAAACGCCGCTTTAGGGCTTCTTGCTTATGAAATAGTTATTTCCACGGTCGTCACGAATACCTTCGATTTTTATGTCCGTGAATCCAGTTTCTGTCAAATACTCTGTGGCCAGCTGGTGTCCCCATGCAGTACCCAAGCCATCGCCTCCGTACGCAAGCGACACCGTCATGCAATGCATCGTTGAGATCGTGTACATAAACGGGGCCATCGGATCCTGCATGTTTTCCTCTAGGACACTTGAGGCCTTGGGCTCTACGCAGAGGTAGGTCCCACCTGGGTGAAGCATGGCGAAAATTCCGGCTAGGGCGTCCTTTGGTCGAGCCTGGTCGTGGATGGCGTCGAATGTTGTCACCAGATCGAATCTTTGGGGTTGGTTCAACTCGGCTGCATCTGCGATTTCATATGAAACGTTGTCTAGGTCCTGGGCCAATTTTGATGCATGGGCTATGCCATCTTGAGACATATCGAAACCAACGAATCGGCTATTTGGAAACTCTTTGCCCAACAAGTAACTCGCCAAACCGCTTCCGCAACCGACGTCGGCCACGTCGATACCTGCGGTGAGAGCATCGCTCATGTCCAATAGTGGTACGACTTGATTTACTAGACCGCTTCGAAAACGTCGTTCGCTTGTCTCGGACATAAGTGCCTGGAAACGGGGGAACTTGTCATAGGGAAGACCTCCCCCTTCTCGAAAGACATGAACGAGGTCCTCCTCAACTTCCCCGAGGAGCGCTATTTGTTGCATTGGAACAGTGAGATTCAGTGGTCCAGCCTTCCGCGTCAGGAGTCCGGAGTGTTCTGCTGGGAGTTGGAACGTTTCGCTTTCTGGGTCGTAGTCGATGATTCCTCCGCAGGCCATGGCGTAGAGCCACTCTCGGACATAGCGCTCGTCAAGATCAGCTTTCGAGGCAATTTGAGTCGAAGTGGATGGTTCGTCCCCGTCCATGGAGTCAAAAAGGCCAGTCTTATGGCCGATGCTCATCATTAGTGACAACGCACCGTCGTTGAGGATGCCGAGCATTTTGGTGGTGAAAGCTCGTGCTCGGTCTTTGTCAAAGGATGCGTCGGTTTTGGTCATGTCCTAATTATTTCACTCGCGAGAGGGAGCGTGCTACGCACTGTGGTTTCTTGGGTAGAGGAACCACATAAGTGGAGCAACAAGCAGCATCAAAAGGCCTAGAAGAAGCCACATGAGGTCATATCTCGCGATTTCATGTTGACCGTTCAATATCGTGATGGCCACTGCCACACCCATGCCTCCAACCGCGTACCGCAAACTTTGGTGTATCCCGTTCGCTGTCGCTGTTGACTCGGGAGGAATGTCCCTCAATGCAGCGCTATTGAGTTGACTGGCCAATATTCCCATTCCGAACCCGAACATCACAGAAGCCGGGAAAAACGCAAACCAAAATTCAACGTCCCTATCAAGGAACAGGTAGAGCCAGAAGAAGCCGGCGGTAGCCACGAGAGAAGCAAGGGTCATAATTCCCCGGAATCCGTGGCGGTCTGCCCAGCGGCCGCCTAAGACCGCTACGAAGGCGGAGAGTAGTGGCGATGGTGTGAAGGCCAAACCAACTTTTGTTTTGCTGTATTCCCAGACTTCGGTAAGGAAGAGAGGCCACAGGAACCAACTCGTGAACGCACCGACCATTGCCAAGCTCACGGCGATATTGGAGATGCTAAATGACCTGATTCGAAATAGGCCTGGGTCAAAGAGCGGTTCGGGATGGTTCGAGGACCTAACAAGGAAGAGGGGCAGAAGAAGGATCGCGCCTACAAAGCAGCCGATGGTCGGCAGAGATCCCCATCCCCACGAGCGACCTTGAAGTGTGCCTAAAACCAGCAGGAACACCGAACCGCTGCCCATCAAGACACCAAGAAGGTCTAACGGGCTGTGAGCAGAACGTTCTGCTGTCTCTTTCAGGAAAAGTTTTGAACCGATCAGGCCAAACGCCACGATGGGAACGAGAACCAGATAAACCCAACGCCATGAGCTGACCTCGAGAACGAAGGCAGCGAAGCCAGGGGACAATCCCGATGCCATCATGCCTGCTGCAGCCCAAAGGCCGATGACGCTTGCCTGCTTTGCTTGAGGGAATTGAGGTAGCACCAGAGCAAGCGATGAAGGCACGGTCAAAGCACCGAACATGCCCTGCACGGCACGCGAGAGAACCAAAATCAAAGGGGTAGGGGCCAGTCCAGCGGCCAGAGCGCCAACCAGAAGACCTAAGAGGCCGAAACGGAAGACAGACAGCCTTCCGTAGCGGTCGGCGAGACGTCCCCCAGCAAGCATCGTGGTGGCAAAGGCCAGTGAATAACCAGCAATAATCCAGCCAGTCATGCCGTTGCTAACCCCAGGGAATGACCTGACTATTTCAGGAAACGCGACATTGGATACCGTTACGTTGACTGTTCCGAGAACGAACGCTAACGATCCGGTTGCCAAAGCCAAGTAAGGGTGGCGAGAGGATTCAAAACCATGATCAGTTGGTTCTTGAGAGGGAAGCACGGCGAACACTTCTGGCACGCGTTGGCTCGACTGGGATTGATCCACTGGCATCAGAGTACGCTGCCTCACACTGGAAAGACATCGTCGACGTGAATGAGATACATATGGAATCTGAACTAGTTCGGACAGAAATACAAGGCCACATATCGATCATCAGTCTTCATCGAAAAGATAAGAGAAACGCGTTCGATATAGCCCTAACCAATGCTCTCAACGAAGCACTGGACATGTTTGAAGACGACCCTGATCAGTGGGTCGCAGTATTAACGGGTGGCTCCGACATGTTCTCCGCTGGAAGTGACCTCAAAGAAGGGAGCGGTAAGACTCATCGGGGTGGGGAATACGGGCTAATCCGCAGAGGACGTCTTAAACCGATTATTGCGGCTGCCGAAGGACTAGCCCTTGGCGGAGGCATGGAGATCCTGTTTTGTTGCGATTTGATAGTGGCTTCAACAGACCTGCGGCTGGGGTTACCCGAAGTAAAGCGAGGCGTACTGCCCACTAGTGGAGGTTTGTTTCGGGCACTTCGTTCCCTTCCAATGCACATAGCCAAGGAAGTGGTGTTAACAGGTGAAGAGCTCTCCGCTGAACGCGCCTTCCAATATGGTTTGATAAACCGGCTCGTTGAGCCGGGTCAAGCCCTTCCCGAAGCGATTCTTTTGGCGGGACAAATTGCATCAAATTCGCCGACCGCTACACGAAACTCTTTGCAGGCAATGGAGCGAATACTTGCCAGTGGTGACGACCTGGGATGGGCCATGACGGACTTCGCGCGAGTCGAAGTGTTCGCGAGCGAGGATCGCAAAGAAGGTATTCGAGCTTTCTTTGAACGCCGACAACCTGAATGGACTGGACGATGACGCGATTCACGGTACCCAAAGAAGAAGAACTAAATGATGCTCAGCAAGCGCTACGGGACGCTGTCCTTGGCAGTAGAAAGGGCTTGGGGGCGGAGGTGTGGGGAAGAGGTCCTTTTGGTGTTTGGCAGAATGCCCCGAACGTCGGGCATGCAGCGCTTGATCTGGGTGCAGCTGTCCGATTCAATACGGAGCTAGCTGCCGATGTTCGAGAAGTGGCGATTTGCACGGTCGGAGCCCATTACAAGGCAAAGTTCGAGTTTGCAGCGCACAGGGCCATTGGTATCGCCGCCGGGTTGCACGCGGAGGCTTTGGACTGCTTGGCGGCAGGAACGGACCCCAAGTGGGCTGGGGAACTTGAATTAGTGCACCGCTACACGGCAACTCTTCTTGAAGATAAAAGAGTTTCGGCCGAACTGCATCAAGAACTCGTCAATTGTTTCGGGGAACACGGAGCCGTGGAACTTGTCACGACGATCGGCTATTACTGCCTGATTTCTTTGACCCTCAATGCCTTTGAGGTGCCGCTGCCTAACGAAATGCAGGACCCATGGCCAAATGAGGCCTAGGCGCTATATGTTGTGCTCATGACTTTTGATGGCGAATACGGTCCGAGTACTTGGGAATGGGTTGCGGAACAGGCTGAAGAGTATGAAAGCTCTAACGGCACAAGCGGAAATATGTTGCGAGACACGGGACTTCCGATCATCGTGATGACAACGATTGGGCATCGATCGGGGTTGGTACGCAAGGTGCCTTTGATGAAGGTCGAACATGAAGGCCAATATGCGATCGTTGCCTCCAAGGGAGGCGCAGAAAATCATCCAGGTTGGTACCACAATCTGATGGCCAACCCGACCGTGCTGATTCAAGACGGCCCAGAACCCTTCGAAACCACGGTGCGGTTGCTAAGTGGCTCCGAACGCGATGAATGGTGGGAGCGGTCGGTTGCAGCCTTTTCCCCCTACGCGGAATATAAAGAAAAGACCGACCGTGAAATTCCTTTATTCATCACTGAAATCCCCGCATAGCGCTGAACTGAGGTTCTGATGCACCTGGAAGAGGTGCGAACATATGTCACGGTACCTCCGACAGGCATCGGAGGTTCCTTCTGGGTTTTTGTTGAAATCGCTACCGACGATGGAATCACTGGGGTAGGGGAGTGTTATGGAGTCCCCTTTTCGGGGGACGTAGTCGAAGCGATGGTGGCCGACACGTTCGAACGTTTCATTGAGGGTGAAGACCCCCACCATTTGGAAAGCATGTATCGCAGGGCTTATTCCGCAGGATTTACGCAGCGACCCGACCTTTCGATGATGGGAATATTTAGCGGAATCGAAATGGCCATCTGGGACATCCTCGGAAAAATTCACGACGTCCCGGTTTATGAACTCTTGGGCGGAAGGTTTCACGAACGTCTACGGACCTACTCCTACCTGTACCCAACGGAGACCGACCAGTTCGGAAATGTCGCAGAAAGTTACCCCGACGTCTACCACGAGGGTGACGCGGCTGCAGAATGCGCGTTGCATTTCCTGGACTTAGGCTTCACCGCCATCAAACAAGACCCAGTTGGGCCTTATTCGTTTCAAGGAGGTCGGGAACTTTCTCTTGCCGAACTTGATCGAGCAGAGTATTCAATTCGCCGGATACGTGAAGCGGTGGGCGATCGTGCAGACATTTTGTTCGGCACCCACGGTCAGATGACCACAGGTTCAGCAATTCGGCTCGCGAAACGTTTGGAACCATATGACCCACTCTGGTTTGAAGAACCATGCCCTCCGGATCAAATAGATGGAATTGGAGAAGTAGCCGCAAGCACATCAATACCGGTAGCCGCGGGTGAACGCCTGACCACCCGTAAAGAGTTTTACGAGCTATTGAAGGCGGGGGTGCGCGTTCTGCAACCAAATGTCGGCCGAAGTGGAGGTCTTTGGGAAACCAAAAAGATTGCAGCGGTGGCCGAGCTGTTTAATGCTCAGGTCGCTCCACATATTTATTGTGGACCGGTGGCGCATGCCGCAGCCACTCACTTGAGCTTCACCTTGCCGAATTTTTTAATCTTGGAGACCATCCAAAGTGATTTCCATGATTCTGTGGTTCTTGAACCGTTGACCTGGGATGCCGGGTGGATGGCGCGGCCGACAAAACCTGGATTGGGCGTCGAACTGAACCACGAGGTCCTGCAAGAACATCCGTATGAGACAGGTGGGCGCCTCCATTTAGAAATGACCCAAACGCCTCTCGATTCAAACAACGCGAAGCTTTCCTCAGAACTGGAATAGTGGTCCTAGCCACAGATCAGATTTCACAACGGAATTGTTGACGGAGCGTTGTTGAGGGAATCTACGGCGAAACCAGCCGCAGCCTTATATTTAGCCATGTAATCCTCGATTTCATGGCGAGGGATGACGTCTTCAATGTCTTCGAAAATGCCGCCACAGCGTTCCTCGACTATCCCGAGTATTCCTATAGGTCCGGCTCCGCGATTGCGGAGGATCAGTTGGTTCATGTCCTCAAGCATCGTTTCTTCGTACAGTCGTAACGCTTCGGTGCCGACCCCGTGTTGAAGGAAGGCTGCTCCCAGCACCCGGGTGTCAACGATGGCTTGGCTAGCACCGTTGGAGCCAACCGGGTACATCACATGGGCAGCGTCTCCGATCAACACACAGCGGCCATCTACCCAATGATCCAACGGATCGCGATCAACCATCGGATATTCATACACAGCCGATGCACCTGTGATGAGTTCTGGAACATCAAGCCAGTCGAAAGACCAATCCTCAAACTCGTGTAGGAACTTGTCTATCGAGACTTTGGTATTCCAATCACCGTCACCCCATTCTTGTGATTTGTCGTAGGTGAGTTCCGCGATCCAATTAATGGTGGCCAAACCAGTCGCTGGATCCGGGTTGCTGATCGGGTAGCAAACAAAACGTTGTTCGAGCTTGCCCACTAAGACAAATGAGGCACCAGTTCTGATGGGTGCTGCCTCGGTCGTGCCCCTCCACATTACGGGACCGCCCCAAACAGGTGGACCTTCGCCTGGGTGCATCTGTGATCGAACTGCGCTGTGTAACCCGTCAGCGCCTATGAGTACTTGGCCTTCAATTTCGACCTTGTGGCCTGAGTCATCTCGAAAATAGGACTTAATCGAGTCGGCTTGTGAGTCATAACTGACCAGGCGGCTTCCTGTGATGACTGACTGCGGTCCGAGGCGGCGGATCACCTCCTCATACAACAACATCTGGAGTCGGCCTCTGTGTATTGAATACTGAGGCCACAAGTAACCAGCGTCTAAGCCCCTCGGTTCGGCCCACACGTCGTTTCCGTTTCGGCCTACAAGCGCCCATTCTTTGGCCTGCACTCCGATCTGAGCTAGGGGCTCTTGGAGGTCCAGATCAAATAGTTCTCTGACAGCATTGGGTTGAAGATTGATCCCTACCCCTAAAGGTTCTAATTGTTTGACGCTTTCGTGAACTACAACAGGAATTTCGAGTTGGTGGCAGGTCAAGGCCATCGCCATTCCGGCTATGCCGCCTCCAGCCACAATTACAGTCATGGCAGAAGAATAGAGTCAGAACGTGCAACACTCATCGTGTGTCTGCAGTTAATAGTTCACGAATTTCGGATATTGATTTAGCGCCGGAAGGCCATTTGGCGATCGAGTGGGCTCAGCGTCACTCTCCGCTGGTCGACGGATTTTTGAGGGAACGACTAGGCGACGGCGCTCTAGCCGGGCGCCGCGTTGCTGTTGTTGTCCACTTGGAGGCCAAAACAGCGTTCCTTGCAACAGTTCTAGCGGATGCCGGGGCAGAAGTAGTGGTTGCAGGATCTAATCCTCATTCGACGCGAGATGAAATTGCCGCCGCCCTGGTGGATCGTGGAATTCAAGTGCATTCAACTCGAGATAGCGGATATCAAGCTTGGGAAAAGGACTTATTGGCAATCGCCGACACTGGACCCGAGTTCATTATTGATGATGGGGCTGAGTTAACGATTCGGATGGCTACTCACCGACCGGACGGCTTCGCTGAACTCAAGGGCGTGACCGAACAGACGACAACAGGTGTAGCCCGGTTAGTTGAATTAGCTAAACGTGGCCTTTTGCCATGCCCTGCTCTAGCGGCGAACGACGCTGCCTGTAAGCATCTCTTTGACAACAAATATGGGACAGGTCAAAGCACTATTCAAGCAATTTTGAACCTGACCAACATGTTGATGGCAGGAAAGACGGTAGGGATTCTTGGTTACGGGTGGGTTGGGCGTGGCATCGCTGCCCACGTTCGTGCCTTGGGGGGAACTGCTTGGGTGATTGAGGTTGACCCGGTGAAAGCTTTGGAAGCGTTCATGGATGGTCACCAGGTGGGTAATTTGACCTCGGTTCTTCCCATAGCCGACTTCGTCATCACGGCGACAGGTGGACGTCGAGCATTATCTCGCGAACACTTTGCCCGCATGAAGCATGGCGTTATCTTGGCGAACGCAGGTCACCATGATCTGGAGATCGATGTAGAAGCCCTCGGTGACGAAGCAGCTGATTTTCGAGTAGTGAGGGAAGGTATCGACCAATATCAGTTCGGCGACGGCCGCTCAGTCTTGGTTTTGGCTAATGGGGCTCTGGTGAATATCGCTGGAGGTCTTGGACATCCGATCGAAATCATGGATCTTTCTTTTGCGGTTCAAGGAGTGGGATGTCATGAACTCGCCCGTGGCGCCATCCCCGAAGGAGTTCACGTCATTGACCAGACGATTGACTCCGAAATTGCTAGGGCGAAACTCGCATTCCACGGTATTTCCTTGGAGCAGAAACAATCACACCAAGAAGACACGATTGATGACCTGCTAGGGCCGGAGGGCTGATATGTCAACTCCTCACATAGACGCTGAGGCCAGTGATTTCGCAAGAGTTGTGCTGATGCCAGGCGACCCGCGGAGAGCTACCTACATTGCTGAGAACTATCTGGAGGACAGCCGGCTAATCACTGATGTTCGCAACGCCGTTGGCTACACGGGTCTCTACGAAGGAACTGAGATCTCGATAATGCCTTCAGGGATGGGGATGCCATCAGCAGCGATTTACATAACCGAGCTTTACCGATCTTTTGACGTGGAGACAATCATTCGAATTGGGACCGCGGGTGGATTTTCACCTGAACTTGAACTGCGTGACATGGTCGTGGCATCTGGATGTATCACCAATAGTCGGATGCCTGAACTGCTGCTTGGCGAATCAGAATATGACCTCACCCCGACATCTTCTCTCCTGAACGCCGCGGTTGATTTAGGTCATGAAACAGGGTTAAACCTGCATAGTGGAACGATCTTCACCTCAGATATTTTCTATGAACCTGACGAAGGTTTGAATTCTCGAATGATTGAAGATGGGGTTTTGTGTGTAGAAATGGAGACCGCAGCTCTCTATGCGTTGGCCGAAGTTGAGCAGAAACGGGCTTTGAGTTTGGTGACGATCTCCGATCACTTGACCAGCGGGGCTCATCTCAGCCCCGAAGAGCGGCAAAGCACACTTGACGAAATGATTTCGTTTTCAATGAAAGTGGCGGCCAAAGAGGCAGAGGTTATTGGGTGAACCAGGCTCGATAGATGTCTACGGCTCGATTGAGTTGAGCGATATCGACCCACTCAACGGCTTGGTGAGCCTGATCAATTGAACCCGGCCCAAAGACGACTCGCTGTTCAGCGACCTCTCCGTATTTAAGGGCGTTGGACCCGTACTCCGCTGTGGTTGGTGCAGTGTCCGCCAGCTGTGCAAGAGCTGTTACTAGATCGCAAGAGGGATCTTGGTAAAAGCCGGGGCTGCCATCTCCATATAGCGATTCGATAGTTGTCGATAATGGAGCGGCACTGTTTTCGATGAGTTCAGACAATGCTGCTCTGACTTCGGCTATTTCTTCGCCCGGGGCGGTGCGACGCCCCACATATAACCCGCATGTGTCCGGAATAATGTTGCGAGCCAAACCGCCAGCCAGTTCTGTGACCGACACAGTGCCTTTGCCAACCGGGGTTGTTGCTTCGAGGGCTGCAAGTCGTTCCTGTTCTTGGTCAATAGCGATCACGATGCGCGCCGCGCCGCTCAATGCGTTAGCTCCGAGATGGGGTTTCGAGGAATGCGCTGCGTGTCCGTGGACGGTGACATCAAGGCCTATGCCACCCTTGTGTCCATGAACGGGGGCGCACATTGTTGGTTCGGCGACAACTATTTGCTCAATACGTTGCTCTCGTTCCAACAACCAGTCGCGGTAGCGGGCCGCTCCTAACAATCCCCCTCCTTCTTCAGAGACGGTGCCAACCAAGTTCACAGTTGGTACAGGGCGCTGGCTTGCATCTTGGAGTTCTTCTAGGACCTGCAAAACAATGGCAAGGGTGGCCTTGGTGTCGACTGATCCGCGTCCGTAGACCCGACCATCTTCGATGCGACCGTCGAACGGGTCATCGGTCATGTGTTCCACGCCGACGGTATCGAGGTGAACGTCGACGGTTACGGCTCGCTCTGAGGTGCCCTCAAAGCGTGCGTACACGTTGCAGCGATCCGCTTCAACTTCGTCTACGACTACGTCCGCTCCGAGAGCCTCGGCATGGTTGGCTAACCAATTTGACAAGTCACGTTCCCCGGCGTCACCAGATATTGGCCCGGCGTGGAGCGGGTTAACACTGGGAATTTGTACTAGTTCAGCTACTCGTTCAGTTATATCCACGTTGTCTCCTCGCTCAGAACCGAATCTTAAACCCTTCAGACGGAAACTCATGCAAGGTAAGAGGGGTCTCATGCCGTACCGTAGTTTTCCTATGTCGAAGGTTTTGATGTCACTTCCGCAAGGAGAAAGAGTCGGGATCGCCTTTTCAGGCGGTCTAGACACCTCCGCGGCAGTTGCTTGGATGAGAGAACACGGAGCTATTCCGTTCGCGTACACAGCTGATTTGGGCCAGTATGACGAGCCGAACCTTGAAGGGGTTCCTGACCGTGCGTTGCAATATGGGGCTGAGGCCGCCCGAATTGTCGACTGTAGAGCAGAGTTGGTGCGCGAAGGGCTGATGGCATTGCAGTGTGGTGCGTTTCACATTTCGACTGCAGGGAAGACGTACTTCAACACGACTCCACTAGGCAGAGCAGTTACAGGAACGATGCTGGTTTCGGCCATGAAGGACGACGGTGTTGATATTTGGGGAGATGGATCGACCTATAAAGGAAACGACATTGAACGGTTTTATAGATACGGCTTGATGGTCAACCCGAACCTCAAGATCTACAAGCCCTGGCTGGATTCCGACTTTGTTGATGAGCTGGGCGGGCGAACCGGTATGAGTGAATTCCTGGTCGCTAGAGATCTCCCTTACCGTGATTCCGTAGAGAAGGCGTACTCAACCGACGCGAATATTTGGGGCGCTACGCACGAGGCTAAGGCCCTTGAAGATCTTGACAGAGGCATGGAAATTGTTTCGCCGATAATGGGTGTAGCTCATTGGGACAAGACCGTCGAAATAGCAGAGGAAGACGTCACCTTAACTTTTGAGCAAGGTTGGCCCGTATCGATCAATGGAGCAACCTTCGACGACCAAGTCGCACTTGTAGAAGCTGCCAATGCTATTGGCGGCCGCCACGGACTGGGGATGAGCGATCAGATTGAGAACAGGATTATCGAAGCTAAGTCGCGAGGTATTTACGAGGGCCCCGCATTAGCGCTGCTTCATATTGGTTTTGAGAGGCTAGTTACGGCCATCCACAACGAAAACACAATCGAGAATTACCGGACGATGGGTCGGCGTTTAGGACGGCTTTTGTATGAAGGACGATGGTTTGACCCTCAAAGTTTGATGCTCCGAGAGCCACTTTTGCGTTGGGTAGGGTCAGCAGTTTCAGGAGAAGTCACGATTCGACTCCGACGCGGCGATGATTATTCGATTATGAACACCGAAGGTGCCAATTTGACCTATGAACCGGATCGGCTTTCCATGGAACGTGTGGAGGATCAGGCCTTTGGTCCGTTGGACCGAATCGGTCAGCTGACAATGCGCAACCTTGACATAGATGACAGCAGGTCAAAGTTGGATGTATACCGCGACACAGGGACTCTTGACGGCGGCAATGTCTTAGGGATCGATCCAGGGGACTAGTTATAGAGCCGACGAGCGCACAGCGACTCTTTGTTGAAGCCAATCGCCGACAAGGTTGAGCGAGACAACGGAAAGGGTCAGAAACAGGCCGGGCCAAAAGATTGGAAGAATGGTTTGCCTGATGTCTCGGCGACCTTCGTTAATCATGTTGCCCCAGGTTGGTTCAGGAATTTGGACGCTCAAACCTAAATAAGACAAGGTTCCCTCGACCACGATCACAAAACCTGCGTTAATCAGAGCGTATGCGAATAGGGCCGGCATGATGTTGGGGATAATTTCGCGGAACAGTATTGCCATTCGCTTTGTTCCTATGGCCTCAGCGGCTTGAATGAATTCTCGACTCGCAACACTGAGTGTGCTCGCTCGTGCGATGCGTACATAAGTAGGGATCCCTAGTACCCCGAAAACAAGGGCGATCATTGTCAGGTTGCGCACCTTGTAAACCGCGACTAATGCGAGTAGGAGCACCAAGGGCGGGAACGCCAGAATGACGTCAAGTGTCGCCATCGTCAGCGTTTCGACCTTTCCTTTGGTGTAACCAACGAACGCTCCGATAGTGCCCCCGAAAACAAGACCGAAGACCACGACAGTGGCGGCGACGATGAGTGATACCCATGATCCGTGCAAAAGACGAGAGAGGTTATCTCTAGATAAAACGTCGGTGCCCAACCAATGAGCGCCGGAGGGGCCTTCCACGGGTTTAGCTTCACCGAACAAGAACGGCTGATAGAAGGGGTCTTGGAGTGGTAAGGCTTGACCAAAGATGCGGTCGAGTCTGCTGTAAATGGCCGCGCCGACGATGAACAGCAGCCACACCAAAGCAATCTTGACTACCAGAGGCATTTCCAAGAATGCTTTACCGAATCTACGAACCGCCGAAGACATCATTGCCGCCGGATTCGAGGATCGAGGGCTACATAGAGGACGTCGACCATCGCGTTCACAACCACATATACCGTCGCGATGAACAAGGTGATGCCTTGAATCATCATGACGTCACGTTGGTAGATGCCGCTAATTAGTCTTGTTCCAAGCCCTGGTAGAGCAAAGACCGTTTCGATTACTACGGTTCCGCCGATCAAACCACCGAGTTGTAGGGCGAACACTGTTATCGCAGTAAGTGAGCTCGGGCGGAGGGCGTGTCTCATGAGGATATAGCGGTCCCGTAAGCCCTTCGCCCTCGCCGAGAGCACATAGTCCTCTTTTAGGGTGCCGATCATGTCAGCCCTAATGAGACGGGCATTGATTGCTAGTGGGGCTAATGCCAGAGCGCTAGAAGGAAGAATTGCTGTTTTTAGGTTGGCGAGGAGGCCTTTGTCGGTGATTCGATTCCAGCCTGTAGAGGGCAGCCAGTTGAATTTAAGTGTGAAGAGCCAGATGAAGAAGATGCCTGCGAGGAAGCCTGGAATTGAAAGAGCTGCAGTCGTGAAGCCGGACATTGCGCGATCGAAGTAACCGCCTTCTCTGTAAGCGGAGAAGGCCCCGATGGGTATTGCTAGAACTGCTGCCATAAGTGTTGCAAGGAAAGCGAGTTCCATCGTTACCGGGATTCGGTCTTTGATAGCGTCCGAAACGGGTTGATCTGTGATGTAGGACTTGCCCAGGTCGCCTTGCAAGGCGTCACCAACCCATCGGAAGTAACGCGTTAAGACGGGATCATCAAGCCGTAATTCTTTCCGAATCCGTTCGATGTTGGCGAGGTCGTCAAGGGCCTCGGGGGGAAGGATGGCCAAAATCGGATCCCCAGGCAGTTGCTCAACCATCAGGAAAGTTAAAAGGGATACTGCGAACAGAGTGGCAATTAGCCGAACTGTTCGTATCGCTATGACTTTGCCTAACAAGTGAACTCCTACCTGGGGATCGCGATTAATGGTCTATCGGGTTTAGTTGGTCCAGAAAGCCTGGTTCAACTGAGGTGTGGACCAGCCTTGACCGCCGAATGTTCCATCAGGAAGTACCCAGCCGTTGACGCCAGCTAGGTTCGAGTCGATGGCAAGCATCGTTGCAGTATGACCGGAGTACCACATTGGTACGTCACGGGCGATCCGCATCATGACCATTTCGTAAAGCGCATAACGCTCCTCGAAATTCTCGGTCCCAATTGCGGCTACCAGCCAACCAAATACTTCGATGTCGAACCAGTTGAAGAAGTTGGTCGGTGTGAAGATGCCATCAAGCCCGTAGGCAGCAGCAACGCCCAAGGTGTGCGGCGCCATCTGGCGGTTGAGCTCTGTCGATGGATCATTATTGCTTGACCAACGCCAGCAGTGCGCTCCATGTGAACCCATGAAGTCTGGTGGGGCGCCCAACGCGTAACCAATGTGTGTTTGTTGGTCATAGTTGGTGACGTTGACGTCGATCATTCCGGTAGAGGACCACAACTGCTCAATTACTTGGATAGCTGCGATCAGCGTCGGGTCAGGTGGGCATGACAGCTCCACTTCAATATTTTCGCCTACTTCTCGACCGTCGGAACGCTCTGGATCGTTGATGTAGTCGTAAATGAGGCCCTTGCCGGCGTCATAGTTGAAAGACGGCCATGCCGCAGCAACCTTCTCTGAGTAGAAGGCGCTATCAGGACTGAACCATTGTGTACCCGGTAGCGAAATACCAGTACCACCAAGTGCCTCGATAACAGCTTCTTGGTTGTTCATGCGGGTGAGGCCTGTACGGACACGCACATCATCCAACGGTGGGTTGTTCAGGTTGTACATACCGCCACCGACGTTGTTTCCTTGGAATTCGAGGAGCGTTATGTCCGCACCATCTTCCTTGGAAGAACGAGCGTCACGAATTGTGCCCTGACGCAATGTTTGCATGGCGTTTGTCGTTCCCGACAACAGTGAATCCAACCGTGTTCCCTCGTCGGGGATCGGACGGAAGGTGACAGAGTCAAGATATGGCAACTGATTGCCATCTGAATCGCTCATCCAATAGTCCGGGTTCCGAACGACGATGGTTTCGTTGTCAAGGTCGCGCTTGTCCATCATGAAGGCACCAGTGCCGATTGGGTTCATTGAATACCCATCGAAATCTGCAGTTGCTGCCTCAGCATCGAAGGCTGCACCTAGAGGTGTCTGGACCAAGAAAGATGGGAACGCTGAGTGAGATGATCCCAGGACATACTTGACTGTCGTGTCATCAACAGCAACGACTTCAGTGAGTCCCGCAGCGGTGACGATTCCAGCAGCGGATGCGCCGACCTGTTGCATTGGGAACATGTCAACCAAGGTCTGAGCGGTGAACGACTTTCCGTTGTGGAATGTCACCCCTTCTACAAGATTGAAGGTCCACTCGGTGAAGTCTTCATTTGATGACCAGTCGGTCGCTAACCAAGGGCCGATTGTGCCGTCGGTACGAAGCATGACCACTGTGTCGAATACTGCGCCCACCATGGTTAGGCACGGTGCTGAACACGCGTCTTCCCATGGACGTAGGCCCGTAGCTTCAGCTTCAAGACCGATGATCAGGTCTCCGCCGTAGTTGCTTTCTTCGACTACTTCTTCAACTTCGGTGTCGACATCGCCTTCGGCTTCGGTGCCGGATTCGATGACTTCTTCCTCAGCAGCTTCTGTAGTCGCTGTTTCTGTGTCTGAACTGCTCGCGGTGTCTGATGACCCGGAGTCGCTGTCACTGCCTCCACAGGCAGCGGCTATCAGAGCGATCGCAAAAAACGACGCAATGATTTTTAGCCAGCTTGATTTCATTTGAACCCTCCCTGAGTTCTTACTGAAGTACTAAAGCGGAAGGCAGGCGCCTCACCGCATAGCCCTTAGGTTTCAAGGGCAAAAGTTATTCAGGCGCTCACCTCCGCCATTTCGGGAACGGAGACGAGTGGGTGATGACACGCAACGTAGTGGTCCTGGGAAACTTCGCGCATCATCGGCTCTTCTTGAGCGCAGCGGTCTGTCGCGTATTTGCATCGTGTTCTGAACCGGCAACCGGAAGGCGGGTCGATCGGTGAGGGAAGGTCTTCTTCTTCAACCATGGTGATATCGAGATTGATCGTGGGGTCGGGTACCGGACTTGAGCCCAAAAGGAGTTCTGTGTAGGGGTGTGCAGGCGCGTCGTATAGAGCGTTTGATTCTGAGACTTCACAGAGTTTGCCGAGGTACATCACGGCAATTCTGTCTGAAATGTTTTTAACAACTGCGAGATCGTGAGCAATGAACACCAACGTCAATCCGTAATCGGCCTTGAGATCCTCAAGCATATTCAGGATTTGGGCTTGCACCGACACATCGAGGGCTGACACCGGTTCGTCACAGATAATCACTTGAGGGTTTAGGACAAGTGCCCGAGCGATCGAAATTCGCTGACACTGCCCACCGGAGAACTCATGAGGCCGCTTGTCTCGTGCTATGGCGGGATCAATTCCGACCGCCTCTAACATCGCATCAACTTGGCTGATCTGCTCATCTTTGTTGTGGGGCCCCCAGACTCTTAATGGTTCGGCCACCACGTCACCGATTTTTCTCCGGGGATTTAGAGACGAAATGGGGTCTTGGAAAATCATTTGAAGGTCGGTTCGAGCTTGACGTAACGCCTTCTCATCAAGGGAGGTCAAGTTGGTTCCGAGATAGCTAACTGTGCCTGAGGTGGGGGGTGGGAGTTGGATCAAAGATTTTGCTGTCGTTGACTTACCACAGCCGGATTCGCCAACGAGGCCGAGAGTTTCGCCTTGTTTGACATCGAGACTTACACCGCTTACAGCATTTACGACGCGACCTTGAGAAATAGGAAACTCGACCACCAAGTCTTCTGCACGTATCAGCACAGATTCCGGGTCTCGGAGGTGAGCCTTTCCGCTGCCAGCCATCAGGAGGAGCCTGTCGTTAGGTCGGTAGGTACTTCATCAACGATTTGTCCTTTAGCGACGGCCATCGTTGAGAGTCGGCCGGCTGCCAAATTTTTGTCCCAAGCTTCCTGATTTTCGGCAGTTCCGACTTGGTACCAACAGGCCGCTGCATGCCCATCCTGGTTGATCTGTAGTGGTGGTTCTTCTTCGAAGCAACGATCTTGTGCATATGGGCAGCGAGGGCTGAATGCGCAACCGGTGGGCATGGTTATGAGATTGGGTGGTCGGCCAGCGATAGCAGCGAGACGAGTGTGACTGGGTTGGTCGGTTTTGGGGATCGAGCGAAGAAGAGCTTCAGTGTAAGGGTGGGAGGTTTTTTGGAAGATTTGATCGGTGCTTGCTTGCTCAACGATCTTCCCGGCGTACATGACGATGATTTCGTCGGTCCGCCCGGCGACGACGCCTAGGTCGTGGGTCACCAGAACCATGGCCATGTTACGTTCGCTTTGCTGTATGCCCAAGAGGTTCAATATTTGGTGTTGAACGGTGACGTCAAGAGCGGTCGTGGGCTCATCTGCAAAGAGTAGCTTTGGGCTACACGCTAGGGCGATTGCAATCGATACGCGTTGGCGCATACCGCCGGAAAGTTCGTGTGGGTAGGAACCAATGGTGACTTCGGCTTCCGGGATACGAACGCTCTTGAGGAGCTCGACAGCGAGAGTTCTAGCTTCTTTTTTTGATACCCCAAAATGTTTCCGCACATGTTCAGTTACTTGGCGCCCGATTTTCACAACTGGATTGAGTGACGTCATCGGGTCTTGGAAGACCATGGCGATTTCTTGGCCCCAAATTTCGGTCATCTCGCTCATAGGGAGGGTCAGAAGGTCCTGGCCATCGAATCGGGCTTGCCCGGAGGTATGAACATTGTTTCCGAGGTTGAGGCGCATGATCGTTCGGGAAAGAACGGTCTTACCTGATCCGCTTTCACCAACTATGCCCAGTGTTTGCCCAGCGCGAAGGTCAAAGCTGACTCCATCTACCGCGCGGAGCAGACCCGCGTTGATAGAGAAATGGGTATGTAGGTCTCGAACCGCCAGTAGCGGTTCATCACGGGCAGAGGTCATCGCTTCGGTCACTGGTGCGCTGATCCCCTTCCCGAGCGAGAGGCCCGTAGAGGACCTTACGCTAGGCAGCCTAACGTGCGTTTAGTCGCCAAAAACTAAGCCATTCTGGTTCGAAATAGCAAGAATCAACTACGACAATTCTGCAACATTTTCATTAGGCCGTTTCAGCCTGGTTTTTAAGGCTTTCGCAACTACTCACCGAGTGGGAACTCGGCCATGTTCGATGCGTTATTCGAACTGGGTAATGATGTCGTTGAAAGTGGCGCTTGGCCGCATGGAAGAAGCGGCCAACGCAGGGTCTGGATAGTAGTAACCGCCAATATCCATGGGCTGCCCCTGACAGTCGAGAAGATCTTGAAGAATGGTCTCCTGTGCAGCTGTAAGTTCATTTGCGAGCGGTTCAAATAGTTGAGCCAAATCGGGATCTTCTGTTTGGTCTGCCATTGCTTGAGCCCACCACATGGCGATGTAGAAATGACTTCCTCGATTGTCTAGTTCGTTGACCTTACGACTCGGTGATTTACCCTCGTCAAGTAGTCGACTAGTGGCTGTGTCTAGAGCTACTCCCAGGATCTTGGCCGATGAATTCTGTGCTGATTGGCTGAGATGTTCGAAGGAGACCGCTAGAGCTAAGAATTCGCCCAAGCTGTCCCACCGTAAGTGGTTTTCTGCTTCGAACTGTTGGACGTGCTTTGGTGCGGATCCGCCAGCTCCAGTTTCAAATAGGCCACCACCGTTCATTAACGGCACGATTGAAAGCATCTTTGCTGAGGTGCCGACTTCCAAAATAGGGAAGAGGTCGGTGTTGTAGTCCCTCAACACGTTGCCTGTTGCCGAAATGGTGTCTTCGCCTCGTCGAATTCGATTAAGCGATAGCCGGGTCGCTTCAATTGGGGAGAGGATTTCGATCTCGAATTGATCAGTGTCGTGCTCGCTGAGGTAATTGTTGACTTTGGTGATCAGTTGAGCATCGTGAGAGCGGTTGGCGTCCAACCAAAAAACGACTGTGGCTCCAGTGGCCTTGCCTCGAGCGACCGCGAGTTTGACCCAATCTCTCACAGCTGCTTCTTTCACTGAGCACATCCTCCAAATGTCACCGCGCTCCACTTCGTGTCGAATCAAGAGATTGTTGTCCTGGTCGAGCACCTCGATTGATCCGTTACTGGTGATTTCGAAAGTTTTGTCGTGACTTCCGTACTCTTCGGCTTTTTGCGCCATTAGGCCAACGTTTGGCACCGAGCCCATTGTGGTGGGATCGTAGGCTCCGTGTTCAATGCAGTCCTCAATTACTGCTTGGTAAATTCCCGCGTAACTACTGTCGGGTATTACCGCCTTTGTGTCTTGCTGTTCACCGTTCGCATTCCACATCTGTCCTGAGGACCGAATCATTGCCGGCATTGACGCATCGACGATCACGTCGCTAGGTACGTGGAGATTGGTGATGCCTTTGTCTGAGTCAACCATCGCGAGTGCTGGGCCCTGCTCGTAGGCTCTAGCAATCGATTCTTCGATCGCCTTTCGCTCATCGGTTGGGAGTTCTTGAATCGCTTCGAGTAAATTTCCGAGTCCGTTGTTGACGTTCACGCCCAGGTGGGTGAGGGTCTCGTCATATTCTGCGAACACGTCTGCAAAATAGGCGCGAACGCAGTGTCCGAAGATAATTGGGTCGGACACCTTCATCATTGTGGCTTTTAGGTGCAGGGAGAATAGGACGCCCCGCTTTTTGCTGTCTTCTAGCTGTTCGTCGAGGAAGGCGCGGAGGTGACGTGCTGACATAAATGTTGCGTCAACAATTTCGCCAGAAGTGACTTGGACCTCTTTGAGGGTGGTAACTGTTCCTTCGGTGGAGGTGTGTTGAATTCGTAGTGCGGTGTCGGTCTCGGCTGTAATTGATTTCTCGTTTGACCGGAAGTCATTGTCATTCATCGTTGCTACGTGGGTCTGCGAGGTAGCTGACCAATCTCCCATGGAGTGGGGAAATTTTTGGGCGAATTGCTTCACGGCTCGTGGTGCTCGACGATCGGAGTTACCTTCCCGTAGAACCGGGTTAACCGCTGAACCTTTAATTTTGTCGTACCGGTCGCGGATGGTTTCTTCTTCTGTGGTTTGGGGATCAGTGGGGTAGTCCGGGACGGCCAAGCCAGCTTCTTGCAGTTCGGTGATAGTGGCTTGGAGTTGGGGGATTGAGGCGGAAATATTGGGTAGTTTGATGATGTTTGCGTCGGGTAGGAGGGTCATTTCTCCTAGCTCTGTCAAAGCATCACCAATTTGTTGCTCTTCGGTCAAATGTTCTGGAAATGAGGCGATCACGCGTCCGGCCAGAGAAATATCTCTAGTCTCAACGCTGACTCCAGCGGCCTTAGCAAAGGCCTCGACGATCGGTAGGAAAGAGTATGTAGCGAGAGCAGGTGCTTCGTCGGTATGGGTGTAGATGATCTTGGACATGCCACTCCACTGAGCGTGTTGATGGACCGTCTAAAGGTACATCTTTAAATGGTCCATGCATCGAGTCATGATGTTGTTCTGAGTAGCTATCGTTTCGAGTTAAGTTTTTGAACCAGAAACGAGGTCCCGTTCCTTATGTCATCCGTAACGTCTATTGCAGACATTTCTCGAGTCCACGCTGAGGGTCAGCCAGACAAGGTCGCGTTGATTTATGAGGGCCAGGAGTGGACTTATGCTCAACTAAATTCAGAATCAAGCCGGGTAGCCAATGCCTTATTGGCGGCCGGTGTTGGTCCCCAAGACCGCGTTGCGCATCTGGATAAGAACGGGCCGGAGTACTTCACTTATCTCATAGGGGCAAGCAAAATTAATGCGGTAAGTGTGTCAGTAAACTGGCGTCTAGCTGCCCCCGAAATGGAATACGTTCTCAACCATGCCGAAGTAAAAGTCCTTCTCATTGGTGAAGAATTTTTGACTCATCTAGGACAGATGAACCTCGACACGGTCACGAAGGTCGTGGTCGTTGGCGACGGCGGCGAACATGATTCATACGAGAATTGGTTGTCGGGATACGCAGAAGATGATCCCAAAGTTACAGTCGGCTGGACTGACACTTGCTACCAGCTGTATACCTCCGGGACCACAGGGCTTCCCAAAGGGGTCGAGCTAACCAATCGGAACTTCTTTTCTTTTCTGCCGGTTGCGAGTGAGGAATGGTCCTTTGACTCAGACAGCGTGAATCTTGTCGCGATGCCGCTATTTCACATAGCGGGAAGTGGATGGGGTGTGGTTGGCCTCTTTAACGGCGGCACCAACATCTTGTTGAGAGAAGCTGACTTAGTGGAATTACTTCGCTTGGTGGAGACTTATTCGGTTACGAACGCATTATTGGTGCCAGCGATTTTGCAGTTCCTCCTTATAACGCCTGAAGCACAAGAGACGAATTTTTCTAGTCTGAGATCCATGATTTATGGCGCGTCCCCGATCACCGAGGAGGTCCTCGCTGGAAGTATGGAGATGATGGGATGCGATTTTGTGGGTGCTTATGGGCTTACCGAAACCACGGGTGGGGGCACCATCCTGCGAGCGGAACATCACGATCCAGGTGGTCCTAAAGCTCACTTGCTGAGGTCAGCGGGGCAACCGTGGGCTGATATCGAGCTTCGTATTGTGGACCCAGAAACACTCGAGAATTTAGGAGAAGGAGAAGTCGGGGAAATTTGGCTGAAGTCAGTTGTCACTTTGAAGGGTTACTGGAAAGATCCGGTGGCGACAGCGGAGGTTTACCCAGAGGGTCGCGACGACGAAGGGCGAGGTTGGTTTCGTACCGGAGATGCGGGCTACCTTTCCGAAGGCTTCTTATTTATCCATGACCGGGTTAAGGACATGATCATTTCGGGAGCAGAGAATATTTACCCAGCTGAAGTTGAGAATGCGTTGATGAGCCACCCTGATGTCGCGGATGTCGCTGTTATAGGCGTCCCGCACGAGAAATGGGGCGAAACTGTTAAAGCGGTCATCACCGTCGCCCCTGATGCCGACCCATCTGAAGAAGGCCTGATCGAGTATTGCCGAGAACGCCTTGCGCACTACAAGTGTCCAACGTCGGTAGATCGTATGGACCTAATCCCGCGTAATCCCTCCGGGAAGATTCTGAAAACTGAGCTTCGCAAGCCTTACTGGGAGGGCAAAGAGCGGCGGGTCAACTAGCTATCTGGGCGCCAGCATTCTTTCCAGCCAATCGTCCAAAAACTGCTCCTGCTGTTAGTCCAGTGCCTCCCGGGTAGTTTCCGTAAAAGAGGCCACCCACCAACTCTCCAGCGGCGTATAAGCCTGGGATCGTGTCGAGGCCGCTGTCTAAGACCTGTCCTTGGTTGTTGATGCGGAGACCACCGAAGGTAAAGGTCAATCCGCATGTCACGTTGTATGCCTGAAATGGTGGTTCATCCAGGGTATTGGCCCAGTTTGTCTTGTTTATAGTGAGCCCTGAAGTTGAGCGACCATCCTTAACATTCGGATCAAATGGGGTCGTTGTATTCACGGCGGCGTTGTAGCTGGAAATTGTTTCGAATGCTTTCATCGCGTCTACGCCTTCCATGCGAGCGCACAGCTCGTCTAATGAATCGGCTTGGACCTTGGTGACTTGTTTGATTCGGTATTCGTCACGTAGTAGGTGGTCAACTTTGGAATCAAAGAGTTGCCATGCGGAATGCCCTGGCTGTTTGAGTATCTCTCGACCGTATTTGGCGTAGGTGTAGTTGCGAAAGTCTGCGCCCTCGTCGAGGAAACGTTGACCTTCATTGTTGATTACCAGGCCGAACGGGTAGCTGTGTTTCTGAAAGGCATCGCCAACCGTCAAGTCCCCGAATTCTGGGGCGTTGTATTCCCATGCCACAGCATGGGCGCCACTCCAATTGCCGTATGGCATTGCGCCAATATCGAGAGCCATTCTGATGCCATCTCCGGTGTTGAAACGCGTACCTCTTACCTTCGCCAGATCCCATCCCGGTCCTAGGTAACGGGTTCGCCATTCAGAGTTGGCCTGAAATCCTCCAGCGGCGAGGATGACTGCTTTGGCTGGGATGTCGACCATCGTTCCAGCTTGACGAACCCGAACTCCTTGGACCATCGATCCGTCAAAGATGAGTTCTTTGGCGGCGGCTTCGTATCGGAGGTCGACGCCGTTGTCGATGAGAGCGCGGTGGAGTGCATCGACGAGGCCTTCACCACCGCCCCATGCTTCAACGGTTAAGCCACCCCAAAACTTAAACTTGCCGTCTACTTTGAACGCTTGGCGGCCCCATATGGGGGCGAAACGCACGCCGTTGCGTTGCATCCACATAACGGTTCTCTTGCTGTTTGACACGAGGAAGCTGGCAAGTTCTGGGTCTGTCCGGTAGTCGGTGACGCGTCCCATATCGGCATAAAACTCGTCTTCGGTGTAGGTGCCGAAATCTGTGTTTTCGATTTCACTTTGGGTTAGATCGGGCATGAGATCCATCAAATCGTCGACACCGTCGTAGGCGAAACGAATCGCACCGGCTGTGAATCTGCTGTTTCCGCCGGATTCGACTTTGGGGGCTCTTTCGAGGACTACGACTTTGGCTCCTTGTTCTGCGGCTGACAGCGCAGCGCAGCATGCAGCGTTACCAGCGCCTACTACTACAACATCGAAATCTGACACCTAGGATCCTGCCTGTTTGAGTTAGTCGACGACCGTGGAATCGCCCACGCGGGATCGAACAAGCCATTGAAAGATATGCCATCCGTTGGTTTCGCCGCCGATTGATGGGTGGACTTGAGCGGCGGCACTTGGGCTGATGACTCGACCACCGGGGACTTTGACGCAAACTTCTGCCGCTCGTTCCGCATTTAGATAGAAACCGATAGCGGAGGCGACTGAGGTGCCTACGGTCAGTAAGCCATGGTTGGCCATGATTACCAAGCGGCCCTGGCCTAAGGCGTCAGCTATGCGCTGTCCAGTAGCGAGGTCCGTGACGTTTACCTCTTCGCCTGCGTACACACCCTGCAGGCCGTAAAAGGCAACGGCCTCTTGGCTGCTCATGGGAAGCGGTATCGCCATCGCTGAGAATGGTGTTCCATAGGGAGTATGGGTATGGATAGCACCAACAACGTCAGGTCGAGTTGAGTGGATTGGCGCGTGTATGTAGAAAGCGGCCGGGTTGATTTCACCTGAGCCTTCAACAACGTGACCAACGTGGTTGACCAGTACTAAATCATCGACGGTTGCTTCACCGAAGGGAACTCCATATTTCAGGAGCCAAAAACAGTCAGTGAGTTCGGGATCGCGTGCTGTTATGTGTCCTGATCCGTCAGCTCCCCACCCCCAGGAGGCCATGATTCGGTATCCAAGGGCGGTCTCTTGTTTACGGATACGACGCTCGGCATCGGGGGTCGTATCTGGTGTTGGTCTCGAACCTAAGGAGAAGCTGTCATTTTCAAGGGCGTGCTTTACGGTCACTGCATTCTCCTACGTTCAAACAGGTTGCTTGGCTACAACCCGGGGGCATCGTCATCGCTACCGCTGATGACTCGACCCGCTAATTCCATTACCGGTTCAGCGACCATCATGTGTTGGGAAGCCACATGAATGTCGCGTAGATGCCGCTGCAAAGGTGAGTCCTCATAGACCGAAGAACCCCCGACCGTCGTGTACATGCTGTCGACGATGTTGATGGCGGTGGTCACGGCATGAACTGTCGAAGTGCGCAGCAGCCGGCGAGTTTCTAGAGACCCCACGCCGTTCTGTGCCTCTTCCCAGGCCGTTGCTATGTCTGCGTAAAAAGATGCTCGGGCGGCACGTAGGGAGGAGTCGGCCAGGGCGACGTCTCTGTGGAAGGCTGGTCGTGACGACAGTGTTCGCCCTGAGCCTGTAGGTGTCTTTGATTTAGCGACATTCAGAGCCTCATCGATTGCATCTCTTGCCATACCAAGCGCAATCGCTCCGATTGGAAGAGCCAAATAACCAAAGCGAGGAAACCGATAAATGGGCAACTTGGCGAATGGTGATGAACGCAGTGCTTCGACAGTTGCAACTCGGTAGTCGGGAAGCTCTAGGCCTCTGGTTGTGTAAGAACTTGAACCTGACCCGCGAAGACCACTTGTATGCCAGTTGTCGAGGATTTCGATCTCGGTTGGTCGGAAAAAGGCGCGCGCTTCAGTCGGACGGTCCTTACCATCGCGCAGTGGCTCTCCAGTTTCGTCGCAGAGGATGACTCCTCCTGATATCCAGGCGGCATTGTGGCAGCCAGAGCCCCAGTCCCAACGACCATCGATGATCCAATGGCCTGGTTTACCGGAAGCTCGGGTAGCCGTGCCGGAGTAGGCGAACACGCCGCTGGTAATGACGTTTGGGTTCTCTAAAAGTTCTTTAAGTAGTTGGGGTGTTACGGCAGGAAACATGTACTGCGATGTGGCCCCGATAAAAACACACCATGCAGTTGACGCATTGCCGGTGGCCAGAATTTCGCAAACTTCCGCTAAAACCCTTGGCTCGGCGCCTACGCCACCAAGTTCGGTGGGGGTACACAAGCGATATAGGCCCTCCTGAGCAAGGCGGTCTGCGATGTCTTGAGGTAGGGCACGTTGAGCGTCTATTTCTCTTCCGCGGGCGCGTAACTCTTCGACGTAAGTGAAAGCTATTTGGGGAAAGTCGCTCGACATGGGTTAGTGCTAATTCGTGTAAGTGCTCAAGGAGCCGCCTTCGGCGACCAACTGTTCGATCAACGGGGAGATCGACCAGTGTTCACCCCCGAGGGTAGAGGCATAATGCTTGATGCGGTCGGCTACGTCACTTAGGCCCACTGTGTCGGCCCAAAACATTGGCCCACCGGTGTACATCGGCCATCCGTAACCGTTAATCCAAACAACATCGACGTCGCTACCGCGGATAGCGATCCCTTCAGACAAAATCTTGGCGCCTTCGTTGACCATTGGGTACAGACACCGTTCGAGGATTTCTTGATCAGAAATGTCGCGTTGAGGGATTCCCTGCCGTTCGGCAAAGCCCTGGATGATTTGTTCGACTTCAGGGTCGGGTGTTGCTGCTCGTGTTGTTGGGTCGTAGGTGTAGTAACCGCTTCCGTTCTTCTGTCCGCGTCGCCCGCTTTCACAGAGCAATTCGCGAACGGTAGATCCAGACGAAGTCGCTTCGTCCCATCCGATATCAAGTCCAGCAAGGTCGCTCATGGCAAACGGACCCATCGGTAAGCCAAAGTCGAACAAAATCTGATCTACTCGTGATGGGGCGGCGCCCTCTAAGATCATTTTTTCGGCTTCGATTCCACGCATGAACAGCATCCGATTACCGACGAACCCATGACAGACACCGCATAGGACTGGTGTTTTACCGATAGTGCGCCCTATGCCCATTGCAGTGGCGATAGCAATGTCTGAAGTCTCGTCACCACGGACCACTTCGAGCATTTTCATAACGTTGGCTGGTGAAAAGAAGTGCATTCCGATCACTGCATCAGGTCGACTAGTGGCGGATGCGATTTCGTTGATATCCAACGCTGATGTATTTGAAGCGAGAATCGCTCCCGGCTGACATATTTGGTCCAGTTGTTCGAAGATGGACTTTTTAAGGTCCATGTTTTCAAATACCGCTTCGATGATCAGATCGCATTCAGCGAAGTCGCCCATGTCGACAGAGCCGCTAATCAGGCCCATCCGAGTTTCGACGTCGTCGCTTGAGATACCGCCGCGGGCCGCGGTGCGTTCGTAGTTGGAGCGAACTACTGCTAATCCGCGTTCAAGGGCATCTTCGTCTCTTTCGACGATTGTTACTGGGATGCCTACATTCGCGAAGTTCATGGCGATGCCACCGCCCATGGTGCCGGCTCCGAGCACACCGCAGCGGCCAACATCTGCTGCTTTGGTGTCTTTGGGAAGGCCCGGAATTTTGAGGGCAGCGCGTTCGGCAAAGAAGTAGTACTGCTGTGCCTTTGACTGGGTTCCTTTCATCAAGTCTCGGAATAGTTCTTGTTCTCGTTGTAATCCGGCATCAAAATCCAGATTGACGGCTGCCTCGACACAACGAACGTTGTATTCGGGGGCGAGGAAGCCTCTGGTCTTTCTCGCTATGCCTGCTCGGAATTCGTCGAACATGGAAGGTGGTGTGTCGGCAAGCTTGTCGTTTCGATCGCGAATGCGAAGTAATGGCATCTTCTCTGCTACCGCCCGTCGAGCGAAGGCGATCGCGCCGGCCTGTAGATCTTCGACTATTTCATTGATCAGTCCGCATTCGAGTGCTTCTTCTGCTGTTATCGGTTCGCCACTGGTCATCATTTCCAAGGCCCTGGCAGCGCCGGTAATGCGCGGCAGCCGTTGAGTTCCACCCGCTCCTGGTAGAAGTCCGAGCTTTACTTCGGGTAGTCCGTATTTACTACTGCTAACACCGACGCGGTAATGAGCGCATAGCGCCACTTCGAGGCCTCCACCAAGCGCAGTCCCATGTACAGCGGCTATCACGGGTTTGGAACAATTTTCCATAGCGTCTTGAGCTGCTTGAAGGCTTGGAGGTTTAGGAGGTCCCGAAAATTCGGTGATATCGGCGCCAGCGATGAACGTGCGGCCGTCACAGATGACGACGATTGCCGAGGCATCACTACTTTCGGCTTGAGTCATTCCGTCTAGGAGCCCTTGCCGAACGTGGTGGCTCAGGGCGTTAACAGGAGGATTGTCTATGTGGATGAGTGCTACATCGCCATCGAATTCAAGACGAACGGACTGAGTTAGTTGAGTCATATGCACAAGGTAGGGGACAGAGGAGCTCGAAGTCTTATCGAGTTAGAGATCTGACCGAAATCTGATCTCGGGCTGTCTACATTGAGCTAAAGTCACCAACTTGAAGGGAGCTCCAGTGAGTGAGAAACCTGACCCAATGACAGTGCCTTTCGGCACCGTGTTTTGCGACTGGATGGCGACAGCGCCATCTGACAATGGTGTGTACCAGTACGCCGGAAAAGTGGAACCATACGGGGACTTCTCTATGAGTCCTGCGGCGCACGCACTCCACTATGGGAGCGCAATCTTCGAAGGTTTGAAAGCCCACAGACAGATTGATGGTTCTCTAGCGATCTTTCGCTTAGATGATCATGTTGCTCGAATGTGTCAAAGTGCTGCACAGTTACGGCTTCCAGTGCCTGAGGAGTCCCTTCTCCGTCAAATGATCATTGACAGTGTTGAAGCGAACATTGAGGAAGTCCCAGATCCTCCCGGTTCGCTATATGTCAGGCCCACGCTCATCGGCACTGAACCAAATATTGGGGCAGCGGCAACACCTACATCAGAGGCGTTGCTTTACATCGTTAATTGTCCGGTAGGTGATTACTTTAAGGGCGGGGTAAGGCCCCTCACGTTGTTGGTCGAAGAAGAGATACCGAGAACAACACCTCAGTTCGGAATGGTTAAATCCGGCGCAAATTACGCTATGGCGTTAGCGCCGACCTTGGATGCGATGGCTCGAAATGAAGCTGTCGACCAGATTCTTTTCGCCACAGGTGGAGATGTCACTGAAACAGGGGCAGCTAATTTCTTCTTAGCGGATGATGAGCGCATAGTGACCCGACAGCTTGATAGTTCATTTCTGCATGGGGTGACTCGTGCCTCGGTAATAACTCTCGCAGCTGACCTGGGATACGAGGTTGAAGAGCGACCTATTGAGTTGAATGAATTGCAAGAGTGGGCTGATCGCGGTGAAGCGTTTCTGTCAGGAACAGCAGCGGTTCTCTCGCCCGTTGGAACGATGCTTCGTGGTAGCGAGGAAATCATCTTTGGCGACGGCCAGCCTGGTGCCAACACGCTCCGGTTGAGGGAAAGCTTGGTGGCGATCCAAAATGGAAGCGGCGATGATGAGCACAGCTGGCGCACCTCTGTTCGAAGTTGACGTAGTAGTAATCCTCGAGGGGTTGTCACGTGGCGAATAGCGCAAAGGGCCTGAGTTTCGGTTGGTTGTCACCGGTAATAGGTAATCAATGGAGTGGTTACAAACCGATCGTGCAATATCAGTGTGAACACATTTTGCCGACCGTGGCTGAACACTTCGACAGTTTGTGGATCGCTGACCACTTTTATGGCTTTGACCAAAAGTCTGATCCATTTCTTGAAGCTTGGACAACTCTTACCTGGTGCGCAGCAAAATTTCCGGACATCGATCTTTGTCATCATGTTTTGGGTGTCGGATATCGGCCGCCAGCACTGACCGCGAAAATGGCCAGCACTCTCCAATTTCTTACTGGAAACCGGTTCATTCTTGGGATCGGAGCGGGCTGGCGAGAAGCTGAATACCTCGCGTACGGCTATGACTTTCCGAGGCCGAGCGTACGTTTTCGCCAGTTAGAGGAAGCCATCAAGATATGTCGGCTCATGTGGACAGAAGAAGATCCACATTTTGATGGTGAATTTTTTCGCATTGAGGGAGCGGATGCGCCGCCGCTTCCCGGCGTGGTGCCGCCTGTTTGCATTGGGACCTCAGGAGAACAGGTCGGTATACCTTTGGCTGCTCGACACGCTGATATCTGGAACACAGTTTGGCGAGGTGATTCGGATTCGTTAATCAGGAAACGGGACATCATGTTGCATGAGCTCGAGCGTTCCGGCAGAGCTCGGGAAGATGTCCAGTTTTCACTCACCATTGAACGAGCGCTGCCACAAACAGCTGATGAGATAGATGACTTTGGAACGATGTTGGCGGAGCTAATAGAGATAGGAATTGAACATTTTGTTTTAGATTTCGGTAACCCGGAGACGGCTGACGAAGCCGATGGTTTTATTACACAGGTGATGGGTCCGCTTCGGAGCTAATCGACGCCTCTTTGGGCGCCGTTCTAGGCTTGGTTCCTAACAAGCGTCGGACCCAGAGAGGATGTATGTATCTAGATGGAATTACGACTTCGGCAAGTAGCGATGGTTGGCGACCAATATGTAGAAACAGAGAACGCCCTTCGAGAAGTATTTGGCCTTGACGTCGCCTACCGCGACCGGGGAAACCGACCAGGAAGCGAAGCAGGAGTCAGTATTTTTGGCCTAAAGAACTTTGTGATGCCGATCGGAAACCAATTCCTTGAACTTGTCACACCCTTGATATCGGGCCCATCATCGGCGGGGGGTCGCTACATCGAACGGCGAGGCGGTCCAGGCGGATACATGTTGCTGTTCCAAGTGACTCGTGACGATTACGAAATTCATAGGAGTTATTTGGGAGGGTTAGGGGTGCGGGTGGTTGCCGGCGGAGACATCAGTGAAACAGGTAGCGACGCAATCCACATTCATCCAAAGGATTTGCCTGGGTGTTTGGTGGAGCTTCGATGGTGTGAGAATGAAGAAAGGGCGGATGGGGACTGGTGGCCGGTCGAAAAAGACTGGCTAGATCACAGCAACACGGAAGTTCTAGAAGGCATAGTCGGGGCAGAAATTCAGACCCCTGAACCTCTTCAACTGGCCCAAAGATGGGGTGAGATACTCCAGCAGGAGGTTCTCGTGGAGGGCACGATGCCGTCTGTCTCGACTGCTGATGGTCCCGTCCGGTTTGTGGAACCTTCGGATGGACGCCCGGAGGGTCTTGGAGGAATCGATGTCAAGGTACGTGATTTGGATACCGTTCTCCAACGAGCAGATAATTGTGGTCTACCGGCGAGTGAAAATATGGTTGAAGTATCAGGTTTGCGTTTCTATCTGAAGTAAAGGCTCAGTTCAGATAGATGTGGGTGTGCTCCCCTAATCGGGGAGCTGGTGCCATTGACCACCAAGGAGAGCTGCTCCTGAAAGGAGCGCCCGGGATCGTCACCTCGGTGGCGTCTTGCAGTTGGGTTGTTGTCCAAAAGTCAGCAGCTTCTAAATGGGGGTTATCTACGAGGGCGTCGATGGTGTTGACCGGAGTTATAGGTATACCTCGCCGCTGACCTTCCTCGAATAGTTCGAGTCGTGTTCCTTGTGTCGTGAGCTCTTCGACCCAGTCGTCGATTAGGTCCTTGGCCTCAACTCGAACAGCATTGTCCACGAAAACCTCTTCGGTGATGCTTTCGTTGCCTGTGGTTTCTGAAACCCATTGCGCCATTGCAGCCCAGTGCCTCGGCATGAGCACGATTATTGAGACGAAACCGTCCTTGCAGGGGTATAAGCCGAATGGGCGGCCGAGGTCTCGGCGGTTACCGGATCTTTCGCGGTGCACTCGATCGTCCATGAACATGGGAACCCCGGTTTCGGGGGCGATGGAAAGTGCCACTTCTTGCATTGATATTTCGACGTCTTGAGCGACTCCGGTTATTCGCCGTGATCGTAACGCTAGGAGGGTGCCCACTAAGGCAGATGCTGCAGATGCGTGGTAGGCGAGTTGCATGGGAGCTGCAGGGGCCACAGGAGGCCGGTTCGTGAAACCTGTTGTGTACAGGATGCCGGACGCAGCCCAAGCGACCAGGTTGGAGCTGGACCAGTTTCTCTTGGGGCCGGCTAGCCCAAACGGCAAGATCTTGGTCCGAATTGTGGTTGGACTGATTTCGTCTTGTGGTACTAGAGACTTTTCTGGCAATTGGTCTTCAAATACAACGTCCGCTTCAGCCAAAATTTGCATCAAAGCATCGGTGTCTTGCGGGTCTATGACCACGCTGCGGGTTCCCATGGCTAGATAACTCCACCACAAGCTGTTCTCGGGAGGTTCTACGTTATGGGCGAAGGGGCCAAGGCGTCTCAGTGGTGAACCGTCAGGCGGTTCTAATCGGATAACTTCGGCACCTAAGCCTGCAAACAGCCTGGTTGCGTAGGCACCTGCAAGGCCTGTGGTGTCAACGATTCGAAGTCCGTTGTAGGGGCCCGCCATCAGAGATCTCTAGCGTCTTCAGTGCCGGGAACTAAAAGGTGGATCCAATCATTCCACGGTCGTGTAGCGACCATGTCTGGCTCGAGCTGTTCGAAAGCACCTCCGGCTGAAATCAAGTTGTTGATTTCTTCCTCAGAGAGCCCAACTACATCAGAAAGGACTTCTCGGGTGTGTTCACCCATGGACGGGCCGGCCGCGGTCCAGCGCCCTGGTGTCGCGCTGAGCTTGACGGCACAACCACTAAAGACATCGCGGCCGAGACGGCTTGAAGCGGCCACCTGGTACCAGTTTCTGCTAGTCACGTGTGTGTCGTGGAGGAGGTCTTCGTTCGTAGAAACTACGTGGGCTGCAATACCTGCAGACTGCAGCCGGTAGGCAAGGTCTTCAACTTCAAAACTGGACGTCCAAGCTGCGATCTGTTCGTCCAGGCGGTCCTGGTCTGTGAGTCGCGTTGAGGGATTGTCAAAGTCAAGATCAATGGCTGAACCCAGCAGGGTGCGCAGCGCGGTCCAGTCTTCTGCTTCGGTGGCGCTAATAGCGATCCACCGTTCGTTGCCGGCGCATGGATAAACGCCTTGAGGAGCGCCCCACATTGAGCGATTCCCGATACGGCTGTACACAGTGCCGGTTAGGTCATAGTCCATAACGAAAGGTCCCAGTAGAGCCAAAGTGGTTTCGAATTGGCTGATATCGATGTGCACCCCTTCGCCTGTGATGTCTCGTTGTTCTAATCCTGTAATTGTCGCGATGGCGGCGTGTAAGGCCGACATGTAATCGGGTGGTGCGATGGTTGCGATGCCCGCGGGTGGATCATCGGCATGGCCGGTGAAGTCATCCATCCCGACTAGGGGAGCCTGGTTAGGGCCCCAAGCAACAAACGGGTAATAGGGCATGGTCTCGTCGCTTCCGAACCCGGGCAGTTGCACATAGACAATGTCGGGATTTACTGCCGCGACTGAGTCGTAGTCAAGTCCTAACTCTGTTAACGCTCGTGCACCGAAATTCGCGAGAAAAACGTCGCATTCGGCCAGTAGTTGTAAGGCGGCCGCCTTGCCTTCTTTGGTCTTGAGTTCCAAGCCGATGCTTCGTTTGGAGGCATTCATTTCTGACACATAAGGGCTCGTGTCCGATGAGATTGGAGCTAGGTCATCGCGGTCTTTAAGCCAGGCAGAACCAAGTATCCGGACCACGTCAGGACTCATCCGAGATTCGATCTTCAGCACGTCTGCCCCAAAATGGGCCATTAACTTGCCACAAAACGGTGAAGCTATTGCTATCCCTAGTTCAAAGACGCGCACGCCATTGAGAGGAAGGTCGTTCTCGGTGTTTGTCACTTAGCTCCCCCCGGGCTTATGTCGATACGTACCCTAACCTCTGATCTCGGAGGCGGGCTTGGTCTTCACGATCTTGAGGGTCTCCAAGTCCGCCGCCACCAGGAAACTCAATAATTAGGTGTCGTCCTGATGGCACTACCGTGTTGCCTTTTGCGGCTACAGGTGATCCATCGTCAAGGGTCAAATTACCCGTGAGGCCGTTGCCTCCACCGTGTCGTCCTCTCGCCGGGTATGTCACTCGTTCGAAGGTTGCGCTAAAGACAAATTCTCCATCGCCTCTGTGGCCCAGTTCGACTACTTGACCCAATCCGCCGCGGAACTCCCCGTCACCTCCGGAGTCTGGGCGAAATTCCTTTCGCCAAAAGACCAGGGGCGACACAACTTCGTTAATCTCGACCGGCATGTTCTTTACACCGCTCGGAAAGGCGGTTGCCGAAAGGCCGTCTTGGCCGGGTCGCGCGCCAGCGCCTCCGGAATTGAAACTCATCATCATGAATTGTCGTCCGGTTTGGTCATCCCAGTTCCCGCTGGCTAACAGGTTCCACAATGAGCTGGTGCCTTCAGCGGGGACTTTGTTTGGCACTACCTGACTTAGGCATCCATAGACAGCATCGGGAAGCATTTGGCCCATGACATGGCGGATGTTTACAGCTGCAGGGCGAGGAGCGTTCAGAATGCAACCGACGGGCGCAGATACCTTAATGACTTGAAGTGAACCGGCGTTATTGGGGATGTTTGGGCCGATGATGCACCGAACACCGAAGGATGTATAAGCATCGGTGTAAGACATCGGGACATTAATCCCATGCGGTTGAACGAGACTTGTTCCATCAAATTTGACGGTAACTCCATGGGTGTCGATCCTGAGTTCAGTGACGATGTCGAGTGGTTCGTCGACACCATCAACTCGCATGGTTGAATTCCATGTTCCAGCGGGAAGGCGACCTATTTCTGCCAACATCGCTGTCCTGGAAGTCTCGATGATGTATTCCCCGAGGTCGTCGAGATCTTCGAGCTGGTATTCGGTCATCATTTCGATCAGGCGTAGAGCACCGACCCTGTTGCAGGCTGCTAATGAGTAGATGTCGCCCATGACTTGGACGCTGTCTCGAACGTTCGATTCGATTATCCGGACCACATTTGGATCGAATACTTCCTCGGTCGCGAATCGCATGATTGGTAGTTGCAGTCCTTCATGGAAGATCTCGCGCGAAGTTGAACTAAATCCGACACCGCCGATGTCGACAACATGACTGGTACACGCAAATAAGGCGACCGGATGATCCTTGTAGAAAACAGGCGTGACGACTACGACGTCGAAAAGGTGACCGGTTCCTTTCCATGGGTCATTCGTCAGATAAATGTCGCCTGGGCGCATTGTGTGAATCGGGAACTCGTCAAGGAAATGCCCTACCGAAGCGGCCATCGAATTCACGTGACCTGGTGTGCCTGTCACTGATTGAGCCAGCATCCTGCCTTGTGGATCGAAGACACCAGCAGATAGGTCACCGGCTTCACGCGTCGATGTTGAGAACGCTGATCTCACCAACGTGGTCGCCTGTTCTTGGACGACTGCGATGAGTCGGTTCCACATGATGTCTCTTTGAAGGGTCCGTAAACCTTTTGAGGTTTTGTCGCCGTCACGTCCTGCTGTTATTTCACGATGCCGAATTCGGAGGTGACCGTTTTCGGTCAGCGAGGCACAGTAAGCCTGGGGGAGGAACGTTGTTGTTTGTTCTTCAGTGATCAGTGCCGGGCCATCGATGCGATACCCCTCGAGGTCTGCACGTGCAACCACTGCTGTATCAAGCATTGCCCCACTTTCAGGATCAGTGGTCTTAGTGGTGGGCAGATCTATCAGTGTGTTTGTGGGGAGTTCCCAGCCTTCTAACTTCGGTGCCGCTGGGGTCGAACTAACCGTCGCAACCCAGCTAAGTGTCTCGACTCCGAGACCTGTGATTTCCCGTCCATAGAGGCGTCGATATTCGTCTACGAAGGCTTCTTCTAGAACCTTTCGCAGATGCGCTGCATCCGGGGGAGGAGATGTAAAGATTTCGTCGAGGTCCAGGTCGACGGTAATTTCGTGACCTTGGCCTTCGTACCTCATGAACGCTTTGGCACTTTTGATCAAGTCTTCATCGTTTGTTGCACGACGTACGATTTCCTCGGCTTCGTCGAGCATTTCTCCCAACATGGTGGAGAGGTCATCGACGGCCAGGTCATCGAGCCGGGTATAGCGGGTACGAACATTTTCATGTGAAGCTGGGGCATGCAGAAACCCAATCGCGGAACCCACGCCAGCGCCGCTAGGAATGAGAACTTCGCTCATCCCGAGCTTCTCTGCGACTCTGACTGCATGTAATGGGGCTGCTCCTCCGAATGCGATAAGTGTGCCGTCAGTGATGTCACAACCCTGTTCGATGGCATGAACACGGCCTGCGCTGGCCATATTCTCGTCGACCGTTTCACAGATGCCGAAAGCCGCTGTGTCGGGGTCGAATCCACCTGTGGAAACAATGGTGTCGTTGATCACTGTTACAGCGGCTTCTTTCGAAAAGTTTAAATCCCCGGTAGAAAAACCTTCAGAGAGAATCCGGCCAAGGGCAACATCTGCATCTGTAACTGTCGCGTCAGCTCCGCCACGCCCATAGCAGGCCGGTCCGGGTTCGCTGCCGGCACTGTGCGGCCCAACGGAGATACGACCCAGCTCGTCTAATTTTGCGACGGAGGATCCACCAGCGCCAATCTCCACCATTTCGATGACGGGCAAGCGAAGGGGTAAACCACTTCCCGCTAAGAAGCGGTATTCGCGTCCAACTTCGAACTCACGAGAAGTTCTCGGCTGTGCGTCATTAATGATGCACAGCTTGGCTGTCGTCCCTCCCATATCGAAGCTCAAGGCTTTGTTGATTTCGAAGCTTTTTGCCAGTTCAGCTGAGAGCAGGGCCCCGCCCGCTGGCCCACTTTCAACTAAACGGACTGGGAACTGAAGTGCATCGTCGAGTGTGCCGAGACCCCCTCCGGATTGCATCAACAGCATTGGGCAATCCATACCCAAGGAACGTCGCCGAGTTTCGAGGTCTGTCAGATATCGGGTGAGTAACGGTTGGATGTACGCATTGGCGCAAGTAGTTGAGAATCGCTCGTATTCGCGGATTTCGGGACACACTTCGCTTGAGAGAGACAAGGTCACTTCTGGCCAATGTGATCGCACGATTTCTGCGGCTTGAATCTCGTGGCTTGAATTGAGGTAGCTGTGGAGGAAGCCGATGGCGATGCTCTCTACGTCGAGCGACTGCAATCGCTTCACTGACCGCAAAACAGCATCGGTGTCCAGGTCCTGGAGGATGGCGCCGGTTGAAGCGAGACGTCCCGGGATCCCTATACGTAAGTCTCGAGGTACGAGGGGCTCTGGTCGAGTCATCGCGAGGTCATATTGTTCGAATCGGTTTTCATGCGCCATTTCAATCGAATCGCGCATACCAGCTGTTGTTAAAAGAGCAGTCCGGGCCCCTCTCCGTTCAATGAGAGCATTCGTTGCGAGGGTCGTTCCGTGGACGAAGACATCAACGTCTTGGGGGGTTAGAGACGCGTCCGCCAAGACTCTTTCAACTCCCTCCAAGACAGCAGTGGCAGGTTCAACAGCCGTAGTTAAGACCTTTGCTGTGTAGAGGCCTCCGGGTGCTTCGAGTGCTATATCGGTGAATGTTCCGCCGATATCTGCTGCGAGGCGAACGGAAGTCATGAGATGAGCCTAGGGGAGAGTGTGGGGTTCACATTTCGAGGGAGTCAAGATGGCGCGAAATGACGAGTTTCTGGATTTCGGAGGTCCCCTCGTATAGTTGGTAGACCCGGACGTCTCTGTAAATCTTTTCTACAAGGTGGTCCTCAAGGAATCCTGCGCCACCATGGATCTGTATCGCCTTGGAGGCAACCCACTCGGCCATTTCGGAAGCGAAAAGTTTCGCCATCGATGCGGCCGCTGCGGAATCTTGTCCTGCGTCATGTAAGGCGGCCGCGTGTAGACACATCTGTCTGGCAACTTCGACCTTGGTCGCCATTTCAGCAAGCAGAAAGGAAATGGTTTGATGCTCAATGATTGGTTTGCCAAAGGTTTCACGAATTTCCGCGTATTCCTTTGCGAGGCGAAGTGCCTGGCGTGCTCCTCCCACTGCCTGGGCTGCAACTCCAATACGCCCAATCGATAGGTTGTTCAATGCGATGGATAACCCGCGGCCTTCAGGTCCCAGAAGATCCGATTCGGGTACTTCCATAGCGTCGAACTGAACCTGGCAGAGGTCGTTGGTTCTGTGTCCCAGCTTCTGCTCTTTGCCTATGACTTGATAACCAGGATTGGCAGTCGATGTAACGAAGGTGCTGATCCCTGACTTACCGGCTTCAGGGTCGGTGACGGCCACGATCATTGCTATGTCGGAGCTCTCGCCGCCGGTGATGAATGCTTTGTGTCCGTTGAGGATGAATTGATTTCCATCTCGAACGGCTTTTGTTGTGATGGCCGATGCGTCTGAACCGGTGTGAGGTTCAGTCAAATGAAAAGATCCCAACCACGTCCCGGAGCAGAGCATCGGCAGAATCCGCTCCTTCTGTTCCGAAGAGCCGTGCGCAGCTATTGCAGGTCCCAACAGCGAATTACTCCCCGACATCATGTTGCTGATACCGCCGTCTACAGCTGATATCTCTTCCATGGCTAGGGCATATGAAATGAAATCAAGTCCTGACCCTCCGTAACGGGGATCAATTGTTATCCCCATCAGCCCAATCGATCCCATCTCTTCGTAGAGAGACTTGGGAGGTCCGCCTTGTATCTCCCATTCCCGCACGTTTGGAGCGATTCGCGTGTTAACGAAATCTCGGACTAGTTGCCGGATAGCTTCCTGGTCTTTAGTCAAAATCACACTGTGACGTTAGATCGCTGATAGCAACCTATGTCGGCGTTCTGTAGCGTTTGATACATGGCTTCCGGCGATAATCGACCAACACTGCCCAACGGACTAGACGGTCAGGGTCTTCGTATAGGGGTCGTTAGGGCTGAATGGAACACTTCAATCGTTGATCGACTGGTTGATGGGGCAGTAGGGGGCCTAGACGCTCTCAAAGCTACGGTCGTGGGACCAATCTCGGTTCCCGGTTGTTTCGAGCTCCCTATGGCTTGCCGAATACTCGCGAGATCAGGAGATGTTGATGCGATCGTCGCCACAGGGGTCGTAATTAGAGGTGAGACAACCCACTACGAAATTGTTTCAGAGGGCGCAGCGTCAGGTATCCAAGCAGTCCAACTCGAAACAGGTATCCCAATAGCGTTTGGAGTACTTACTGTCGAAACTGTTGAACAGGCTTTAGAACGATCCCAAGGGGAAGGGCAACACAACGTCGGTGAGGAGGCTGCTGCGGTTGCAGTAGAGATGGCTCGTTTGGTGGAACAGTACGACTGACTCCTGTGTATTGCCGGCGGTAGCGGCTTTTGTTCACCTAAACGGCGGTTACAGGAAGTCATGTTTCCGGTGCTGCTACGGTTCCTTAAGGACGTTCTAATAAGCGGCCGCTGAAAAGGGGAATCTATGCGGTATTACTCATGTGACTCGCACGTCGTCGAAGCAGCCGAAATTTATGATGGTTTGACAGATCGTTTCGGTGACAGAGCACCGTTCATCGAGAAGGATTACCAAGGAAAGCCTGGGACGTGGCTCGTTTTGCCGGGCGGGATGCAGACCTTGCCTGTGGGACGTCTGGGTATCGCCGGAGCGCGACTAGATGATCCCGCCACGCATGAACGAATTGCAATGGGTTACGACGGTTTCAACCCAGGTGTGATGGATCCGGTGGCGCGTTTGGATGAACAAATTACCGACGGAATAGTTGGTGAAGTCATGTATCCGAGCCTCAGCATGTTTACGTTCGCTATTCCTGATGCCGAGGTGCGCGATGCTGCATTCCGGCAACATAACGATTGGGTGCTTGATTATTGTTCGGTGGATCGAAACCGCCTGATTGGGGTTGGATGCCTTCCGCTCCCTGATGTTGATAGGGCGATAGTGGAGATGGATCGTTCAGCGGAACGCGGTGTTAAGGGTTTCGCGATTCCTGCCCACGTAGATCCTGCGTTGCCGTATAACGATCCGACTTTCGACCCGTTTTGGGCGAGGGCTCAGGAGTATGGCGTGCCATTGACGATGCATATCTTCACAGGGCAAACCCTTGATGGGGGACTGCCAACGCATTGGGGGACTCCCGGCGGCAACTTGAAGGGCTACACCCTCGCGCACACGACAGCGGTTAATACGATGATCGACATCATCTGCGGTGGTGTGGTGGAACGGTTTCCTCAGTTGAAGTTCGTGATCAGCGAATACGAAACTGGGTGGGTTGCTCACACCTTGCAACGTCTAGACCATGCTGCGTACCGCACACCGTGGGAGCTTGCCGACGGGTTAACGATGAAGCCATCGGAGTATTTTGATCGGAACTTTTGGGTGACGTTTGAAGACGACGCTGAAGGTATCGCTACACGACACGAAATTGGGATAAGTAATTTGCTTTGGGGCAACGATTACCCACACCACGACTCAATTTGGCCGAATTCTCGCCCTATCCTTGACGATATTTTGTCAGGCGTTCCTGATGACGAGCGCGAAGCCATGGTGTGGGGCAATGTTCTGGACCTGTATGAGATAGATCCAGATTCTTTGCCTTCTGCTACTTAACGTCACTCCATAAGGTGCGCTAAAACAGCTTGAGCTACTCGTTTGCCGTCTTCCATCGGGCCGAAGTGCGTTAAGCCGTCCATAGTCAGCAATTTTCCATTCCCTAGATGGGACGCTATTGGCTCAGCCATGGCAGGTGGCAGTTCGTTGCCGACAGCGACTGCCTTTCCGCGGGCGACCACAACGGGCGCTTTGACCGATTTCAGGGCAGAAAAGTCGGTCGGTGTTCCTGAGCTGAATATTTCTGCTTCGGTTTCACCCGAACAAGTCAAAGCCACACCCTCATCAGTGGGTCTGCTTCCCAGCTCCGCATAAGCCTTCACAGCGAGATCCTCGCACTGCGAGAAAGGCGGTTTACTCATCAAGCGGCCGATGAAGTCATCTAACGAAGCAAACTCTGACCTGCGGCGCCGTGCTGCTAGGACGAGCGGGTGTTCTCCGTCTGGGCGTGCATGCCCTTCGGGGACCATGACCGGTTCAAATAACCAGAGCTTCCGGAATGTTCCGGGGTTCTCAAGCTCTGTTCGAAGTAAAGTCGCTCCACCGAGTGAGTGACCCACCGCATCGATGCCTCCTTCACCAATTGCGGCAACGGCGTTGAGGACCTCTGCAACTAATCGAGGCCTGTCAACATCAAGTGGGGGATTGACCACCCTCGATGCTCCATGTCCTCGGAAGTCAAGACCGAAACACCGTCTTTGGCTCCGCAGAAAGGGGACAACTGTGGCCCACATCCCGGCGTTAAGACCGTTCCCGTGAGTGAGTAGGACCGGAGGACCCTCTCCGCCGAAGTCGTGAAGCACGCAATGCTCGCCGTCGTCGCCATCAAGGATCAACATCACCGTTGAGACTAGCGACGTGCAACAATGATCGGCATGGCAAGCTTTAAATCTGGTGACGTTGATCTTCATTACGACGAATACGGCGAAGGGTTCCCGGTTCTGCTGATAGCTCCAGGCGGCATGAAATCGGAAGCAACATTTTGGGATTCGACACCGTGGAACCCAATTACCCAGCTGAGCGACCAGTTTCGCGTAATAGCGATGGACCAACGAAATGCCGGTCGGTCTACCGCGCCAATCAGTTCAACGGATAGTTGGGATACCTATACAAATGATCAGCTAGCACTGCTTGACCATCTGGGCATCGACCGTTTCCACGTCGTTGGAATGTGTATTGGCGGGCCCTACGTGATGGGACTGATCCAGCGAGCCCCTGAACGAGTAGCGGCGGGCGTTTTGTTTCAAACAATCGGACTGAGTGAAAATCGAGAAGCGTTTTTTGGCATGTATGACGGATGGGCAGCAGAGTTACGTCCAACGCGGCCGGAGGTATCGACAGAAACATGGCAACAATTCAAGATGAACATGTACGGCTCGGACCACGTCTTATTCAACGTGGATGAAACGTTCCTGAAGACCGTCACCACGCCCTTATTAGTGTTAGAAGGCAACGACCTCTACCATCCGTCGGAATCTTCGCTGCTAGTCAATGATCTTGCCCAAAATACGACGTTAATTCGTGATTGGAAGAGCGGTGAGGCCATGGAAACTGCTGCTCAACAATTTTCAGAATTTCTGGCGGTCCACGGATCTTGATTAACGTGACCGAAACAATTGACCTTGGAGGATGTGATGGCTGACCTTGCTGGTAAGACGGCAGTGGTGACGGGTGCGAGTCGTGGGATCGGAGAAGCGAGCGCCCGGGCTCTCGATGAGCTCGGAGCACAAGTAGTTCTGAGTGGTCGAACTGTTTCAGATTTAGAGCGCGTGGCATCTGATCTATCGAACTCACCGGTTGTTATTCCGGCCGATCTTTCTGAGACAGGGTCAGGCACGAAGCTCGCAGAACTGATTCTCGAGCAGGTCGAAGGCGTCGATATTTTGGTGAACAATGCCGGCATCCCAATGCGCAGAATGCCTGAGAAGTTAACCGAGGAAGAAATCGACTTGGTGTTCGCCATCAACGTGCGGTCTCTTCTCACATTGTCGATTGCTCTTGCCTCATCGATGAAGGCACGCGGCGGCGGTTCCATTATCAATGTTAGTTCGGTTGCTGGGATTCGCGGTCCCGGTGCTCGGGTTGCGTATGCGGGGACTAAGGGCGCTGTTGACGCGATGACACGGGCGCTTGCATCTGATTGGGGGCCAGATGGCATCAGGGTCAATTCGATCGCCCCGGGGCTTATTGCCACAGCCATTTGGGAAGAAAGCCGGAATACTGTCCCCGGCTTGATTGAAGATATGGAGGGCCAGATTGCGTTGAAGCGATGGGGGTTCGGTGATGACATCGCCGACGTCGTAGCGTTCTTCGCCTCTGACAGCTCTAGATATGTCACTGGTGAGACCTTGGTAGTCGACGGAGGCCTAGCGCGTGTCAGTGCTTCAGCACAGCCTCAAGTGTTACCGGAACTAATCGAGTGACCTCCAACCTTCAGTTCGGGTTGTTCGATCAACTTGAGAATGATGGCAGCACTCCAATTGGGACTCAGTATCAAGAGCACTTGGAGTTAGCTCGCATGGCTGATCAGGCAGGGTTTAGTCACTGGTTTAAGTCTGAACACCACCATGTGCCGTTGGACATAGCTCCAAGCATCAACGTGTTTCTTAGCGCTGTGATTCAAGAAACATCCAAGATGCGGATTTCATCGCTAGTACACCTTCTTCCGTTTTACGAACCAATGAGGCTTTATGAAGAACTGTGCATGTTGGACCACCTCAGTGATGGCCGGTTAGATATTGGCTTCGGCAAAGGCATAAGCCCGCCAGAACAAATTCTTTGGGGGGTCCCTCGCGATGAGGCGGCCGCCCGCACCGAAGAAGCCTTGGATTACATCTTGTCTGCGATGACTCTCGTCGCGAAAGAAGGACTTGGGTGTTTGTTCAACTACGACGGAACATATTGGTCAGCGACAGAACAGCCCTTGGAGATTTCGCCGGTTCAACAACCACATCCTCCTTTGTGGCGACCAGGGACCTTGGCGACAGCGGCGCAAATGGGGGTAAGTACGATCATCCCTGGACCGATGAGTTCGATCTCAGAAAACGTTGAGGCGTACCGTGAACAGCAGAACCCAGACGGAGCAGGTGGCCACACGCCGATTTTGTCGACGTTGCGGAGGATCGTAGTTGCGCCCACAGAGGCCGAGGCAGTAGCAATCGCAGAACGTGCGTGGGCTACGTTCGATGCGAACCTCACCAAGCTGTTTCGGGAGTACGATTTGTGGCCTCCAACGATGGTCCCGAGTTTCTTGGGTGACACCGAAAAGGCCTTCGCAACAGAATCATTGGTAGCAGGAAGCCCTGCTCAAGTAGCTGAGTATTTCGAACGATTCGAAGAGGAATCAGGTCTTACACATGTCACGTTGTGTCCTGCCTTTGGCAATATCACTACAGATGAAGCACGCACAACCCTGGACTTATTGGGAGATGTGGTGATCGTTGCCTAGATCTGCAAATCAAGGGGTGAGGAGTCGAGCCTTTCAGGGCCATCATCGGTGACAAGCACTTGAATTTCTAGCTTGACGCCTTCCCCTCCGTCTCGCCGGCCAACAAAAGATTCAACCGTTAAAACCATTCCACTTTCGAGGGTTCCGTCGTAACCGAAGTCCTGCCAAGCCGATGGCATGACGATGTCGGGGTATTCGTCGCATTGACCGACGCCGTGGAAGAGACACGAATAGTGCCGATAGCGCTCGGGGTCAGGCAGCATTGATTGAAAGGTCAGGTCGTGAAAGGAACGTCCCGCCTGCAACATCTCAAAGTTGGTTTCAATGACTTCTGCGGCGATTTGGTGAACATCCCTTTGGGCCGGAGTCGGGGCATCATTCCCTGTGACGAAGGTTCGCGAGATGTCGCACATCATTCCGTAGGCGCCGACTAGGTCAGTGTCATAGCCGATCAAATCGCCACGCTGAATGGTGCGACTGCTTGCCTCCTGCATCCAAGGGTTGGTACGAGGCCCAGAAGCCAACAACTGGGTTTCAATCCACTCACCAGCTCTTCTGATGTTTCCTGCGTGGAGTAGCGACCAAACTTCGCGTTCGGTCATGCCTGGCTGAGTGCCCTCTCTCAGCTCTTTCATAGTCGTTTCGCATGAATGCACAGCGCAGCGCATTGCTTTAATTTCGTCGACGCCTTTGATTTTTCGGGCTTCCTCCATGACCTCATAGCCGAAGCCGACTTCAATTTTTTTGGAGCCCAATAGTTGATAGCCGGGTCCGTGGAGAGTGTCGACGGCTAGCCGTGAATTCTTACCTTGGTGTTCGCGGACGACAGCTTCAATCTCAGAGGCCCAGCGTTCAGCGATTTCGCGATATCGGGAACCATTTAGAAAATAACTCACTCCCACGGCGGGCCGAACCTCGTCGACGACGTGTGAGTGACCGTTCAAGAATTCGGTGTTTGTGTAGTCCCACACGATTACGTAACCGTCGGAGGACACGTAGGCATATCGGGCACCGTTATGCATGACCCACAATTGCATGTTCGTCGTATCAGTCGCGTAGCGGACGTTAAGAGGATCGAATAGTAAGATTCCGCCGTATCCGTAAGCTCGTAGTTGTTGAACTAGGCGGTCCAGGCGGTATTGGCGCATCACAGGTATGTCGGGCAGTGACAAACCAGCCGATGCCCATTCGCTCAAGCAGGGTTCACCGGGCCCGATGTTCAGGTGATGTCCCTCGTTGGCCGCTTGAATGAATTCTGGTGTGCCGTCACCTATACGGTGACGGGCTTGGGACAGAGCGTGTTTGTCTAAGGCCTTCTGAAGGCTGTTTGTGATTTTTTTGGACATCTCAGCCTCGCATTCGTTCCCCTGCAGGATCGAAGATCGGTTCGCTGGCCAACGTTGCGTCCCGCATGACACCCAAGATTTCGATGCGCCATCTTTGCCCGCTGTTCTCAAGTTCGGCCGGAATGTACCCCATAGCTATTGATTTGCCTGAATGATGGGCATAGCCACCCGAGGTCACCCACCCGACGACTTCATCGTCGAACCAGATTGGCTCATCTCCCAAAACGTCAGCCGCTTCTGGGCCCTCGGGGACATCCACGACCCAGGTTCGCAGTGAACGACGCTCGGACTGTTTCTGCAAGTCGTTTAAAGCGTCGGCGCCAACGAAGTCTCTATCTTTGGTTACGAAACGACCAAGGCCAGCCTCGTAAGGGTCGTAAATCGGCCGGTATTCTCGGGCCCAAGAACCGAAACTTTTCTCTAACCGCAAGCTGTTGAGTGCGGCGGAACCGAACGGTCGGATCCCTAGATCACGACCGTGTTCTAGGAGCAGTTCAAATAGATAGCGCTGATAACTGGCCGGAATCCAGAACTCGTAGCCGAGATCTCCGGTGAACGTAAGCCGGCCAACCAGGGCGGGAGCCAAACCAACTTCCAGCCGCCGAAATTCCATGAAAGAAAACGCTGTGTTTGAAACGTCTCCATCCACGCATCGTTCCAGTAACTGTCGACTGTTAGGTCCTGCTATCGAAAGTCCGGCCAGTTCGTATCCAAGGGTTCGATAGGTGCAAGCTTCTCCGACCCAAGACCTAATTTGTTGGTCGAAATACCGTTCGTAGTACCTCTCAGCAATTCCTGATCCAAACAGACAAAACCGCTCCGAGTCGTTCGTGTTGCCAGTCGCACCGCCGATGACGGTGTTGAACGGGCCCTCTGCTTCACCGACGGACGCGGGAAGGCAACCGAGTGTCAGGTCTCCAATGATCTTCCCACTCGAGTTGAGCATCGGGGTTAAAGCGAGACGGCCTGGTTGAGGTATGCGCCCGGCCAAAATATGGGAAAGAAATTCCCTTGCGCCGGGACCAGTGAACTCGAACTTTGAGAATCCGGTCGTGTCGATCAGGCCAACCGACTCACGCACAGTTGCGCTTTCCTCCGCCACTGATTCCCAGGCGTTCGAACGATGCCAAGTCAGCTCTTCAACGGGCTCCCGGTCGGGTTTTTGAAACCACTGGGGCACTTCAAGGCCAAAAGAGTCCCCCCATACGGCGTTAAATTCGTTGAGTTGGTCGTGAATCGGTGTGGTTTGCAACGGTCTTCCCACTGGGAGAAATTCGTTGGGGTAGGTGATGCGGAAACGTCGACCATAATTCTCAGTGACCTTCTCGCGTGTATAAGTTGACGTGGAGAAGTCTCCATACCTACTGACGTCCATACCCCAAATATCGAAGCCAGGATCACCCTGGGTCATCCAGTTCGCCAGCGCTAATCCAACTCCCCCTGACTGAGATAGGCCGGCCATGACGGCGCAGGCACACCAATATCCGGGAAGACCTCTTACCGGCCCGAGCAGCGGGTTTCCATCTGGGGCAAAAGTGAACGGGCCGTTGATCACTTGTTTCAGGCCCGCATCTGCGAAGATCGGGAAATGGGCGAAGCCGACATCCAGATTGTTGGCGATGTGTTCAAGGTCCGGTGCTAGTAGCTGCATTCCGAAATCCCAAGGTGTCTCTTTGGGGGACCATGGCCTTCCATTGTGTTCATAGGTGCCAAGAAGAAGGCCGCCGCCTTCCTGACGCATGTAGATCTCTCCGCCGAAATCGATGCTGTGAAGGATTTGGTGTCCAGTATTTTGGTTGTATGCGGCTACTTCAGGTAAGTCTTCGGTCAGGATGTAGGTGTGTTCCATCGCCAGGACCGGCAGGTTGAGGCCGACCATCCGTCCAACCTCACGGGCCCACAGCCCTCCGGCATTGACGACGTGTTGGCAGTGGACTGTGCGGAGTCTTTCCCCTGTACTGGTTCTAATGGTATGGACGAGCCAACCGCCATCGGAAGCTTTTTCTAAAGCGTTAACCCACGTGTCGCGAAAAACGGCTGCTCCGTTCTGGCGAGCCGCCTTAGCGAAGGCATGAGTTACGCCAGACGGGTCGACATGACCTTCGTGAGCGTCGTACATGGCTCCAACGAAGTACTTCTCGTCAAAGATGGGGAGAAGCTCTTTGGCTTCAGAGACCGACAAGAGTTCGGTCTCCATACCTAAGTAGCGGCCTTTGGCGTGGGCGCTACGAAGCCAGTCCATGCGCTGTTCGCTATCGGCGAGCATGATTCCACCGGTGATGGTGATTCCGCAGTCTTGCCCCGATATTTCCTCGATCTCCTTGTACAACTCAATTGTGTATTGCTGAAGTTTTGCGACATTGGGATCCCCGTTCAGGGTGTGCATCCCGCCCGCCGAGTGCCACGTCGATCCTGCGGTAAGTTCAGTCCGCTCGAGCAGTACGGCATCCTGCCAGCCTGCGGCTGTCAGATGATAAAGAACACTGGCGCCAACAACGCCGCCGCCGATTACGACGACCTGTGCTTCACTGGGGATTTCGTTCACAAATATTGGCCTTTCCTAGTAGTCGGTGGCGACGCCACCCTCAGCCACGCGGCGCTCTACGAACTCATCGAGTTCAGCTCTCCGCTCGGCTGCCATGGGTGGGTCGACGTGGGCGGCAAGCACGTCGTTAGCGAGTTGTTCGGCGCGTTGGTGAGCCTCCAATCGCCCCGACTCGTCCCATGACTCAAAGTTGCTCCACCTTGACACCATCGGTTGAAAGTGCTCGGTGGCATAGCGTTCTTGTGTATGGGTTGATCCAAAGAAATGACCTGCTGGACCGACCTCGGCAATGGCCTCAACGGCGAGTGTTGCATCGTCGACGGCGATAGGGCGAAGCATTTCGGTGACCATGTTGAGGATGTCGGCATCAATGACGAATTTTTCGTACGACGTCAGTAGGCCTCCTTCCAGCCAGCCGGTTCCATGGAGCAGCAGGTTCGCGCCACCCATTACCGCACCCCAAATAGCGATCATGCTTTCATAGGCAGATTGAGCGTCAACACTATTTGATGCATTCACGTTCGACGATCGATACGGCACCTCATAACGGCGGGCTAACTGTCCGCCAACGAGACACGCCTTCCAATATTCGGGGGTCCCAAACGCAGGACTACCAGAACGCATATCGACGTTCGAGGTGAAGCCGCCATATGCGACCGGTGCTCCGGGTCTAACGACTTGCGTGTAAGCGATACCGGCTAATGCTTCTGCGTTTTGAAGCACAAGGGCTCCAGCGACAGTGACGGGCGCCATAGCACCGGCCAGTGTGAATGGAGTGATGATGATCAGCTGATTCCGAGACGACATCTCCTGGATACCATGAAGCATTGGGGCGTCGTACCGTAGCGGAGTGCTCGCGTTGATCACAGAATACAGGCATGGTTCGAGTTCGAACGTGGCGTCGTCGACACCTCGCGCTATACGAACCATCTCTAGGACATCTCGATTGCGTTGACGGCCGAGGCTGTAAACAAAGGGCACCTTGTCTGACAGCGTCAACATGTCGTGCGTGGCTTCTAGGTGTCGAACTGACGGGTGAAGGTCCATTGGTTCAACGGGATAGCCCGCAACAGTGTGGACGGCGTTCAGGACCTGTCCCATCTTGATCAGGTTGCAGTAATCGACGCGGTTACCGTCGCGACGTCCACGGCCAAGGCCCGTGACAAAGGGGGGGCTTGCTACCGAGGTGTAAATGATGTGGTCGCCGCCAAACGTCAGATCGCGGTGAGGTTCTCGACCATGGAGGGTGAATTGCGGCGGAACAGTAGCGAGAAGTGTTTCAATTAGGGCGGGATCGAATTTGACGCGGTCGCCTACGACAGTTGCACCGGCTTGCGCTAGTTGTGTTCGCGCTGTGTCGTCGAGAAAGTCGATCCCTGTAGTACTTAGCACTTCGAGGGAAGCCAGATGGATTGCTTCAAGTTCGTCCTCTGAAACGGCACGCAAGGGATCGAATCGCATACGAGGTTGTTCCCATGGGGGTTGCTCGGCCACAGGGTCGCGTGTCTTTAGACGCTTGGAACGATCACCGCGTTTAGCCATGTCGGTAGGCCGCGAATTCGGCCGAAGGATGTCGCGTTGAGATCACTGATCCTTACCTAAATCTAAGGTTGCGAAACTCTATACCTGTCCACGGGTAGGAATGTGAGTGATGGTGCCAGAAAACCTCAGAGGGCGGGGCCGAAGCCCCACCCTCAAGAGTGCTATATGCGCTCTCTGGTGAGAGCAACTAAAAGCTTGATTTAGCCGGCTGCGCGAGCAGCGTCAAGCCAAGGATCGACCTTGTCGCGGTTCCCTGCGATCCAGTCAGCGGCGAGATCTTTTGGATCAGCGCCTGCAGCTTGCTCAACGTTGGCTACGGAGACATCCATGACCGAAAGCACGATCTGCTTGAACAGCTCTTCAGCTGCCGGGTTTTCAGCAAGGAAGTCGTTGTTCGCAGCAGCTTGAATATCGGCTGCCGCCCAACCAATTGGGCAGAGACCCTCGTCGTTTCTAGCAGGACACATGTCTTCGCCAATAGCGGCCGAACCGGGACGTTGATCCCAAGCTTCGCCACCGTCTTGGTTGTTCGGGTTGGAGTCATCAAGGATATAACCATGTCCCATCCAGTAGGAGTTGTCACCTGGGCGGATGGTGGTGATGTAAGCCGACGGTGTCCAGGTGTAGGCAAGGACGGGGAGGCCCTCGTTGACCATGTCAGTCGCCTGAGCCCACATTGGGTCATAACCGGCTTTTACCTGAACGATGTTGTCATAGCCACCACCAACGAGCATGGAGTTAATGATGTTGTCGCAGGTCCAGTCTTCTGGACAGCCAAACATGTCGACCAAGCCGTTGCCAGGATTGGCATCGGTGGCGTCATAGGCAGCGATCGCGTCAGCGTTGGTATTGAGATCTTCCATGGTGTAAACGCCGTATTCGTCAGCGAAGCCTTTTTCAATCAGGAAGCCCTGAAGGCCACCCGCCTGAATCTCCATACCGAGGACGGTTACCGCGTCACCAATTAATGTGCCATCGGTTCGTTCGCCCAGTAGCCAACTCATGTGACCTGGCATCCAGGAGTTCGCCCAGAAGTCCATGTCACCTTCGGCCATAGCCATGAAGGCGTTTTGCGGTCCGAGTTCCATGTCGGCGGATTCGGAGACTGTGTACCCGAGTTCGCGCAATAGAGCGGTGAATATTTCAGCCTGTACGTAACCGGTGCTCCAGGAAGCTCGACCGGAAGTAACACTGACACCATCACCTGGGGTCATGTTGACTGCCGCTGCCGCTTCGGTAGTTGCAGGTGCAGAAGCGGAAGCTTCTGCATCTGAAGAGCTGTCGGAACTTGAATCGTCATCGCTGCCACAAGCAGCAAGGATCAAAAGCGCAGCTGTAGCTACTGCTAGCAAGCGCGTGAGTGATTTCTTGTTCATAAATGGGGCCCTCCCTAGAGTCCCTGGTTAATGCGGTCCTTGGGCAGTGCCCAGACACGCCAGTTCAAGGCTAGTCGCTACAGGACGTGGAACGGTACTTTCGAACCTCTAACGGTAGTTTTGTAGCGGATCTGTTATGTATAGACCTGTTTCCGGTCAAATTCTGAAAGTGTTCCTCGCGCGCTCCCAGCGACCGTAACCCCAGCAAACAGCAGAAATAGGGCACCAACGCCTGCAACAAGGTTGGTTTCCGCCACTCTAGAAATGCTGCCGATCCATGCAACGCTCATAAGGAACAATCCGAGCCCAAGGCCACAAACGATGGAACACCACTTATAAAGGAAGAGTTCGTCCTGTGAGAGGAAGCCAGAGGCCGGAATTACCACTGCAAGTGCTAGCAAGCCCAAGACGAGAGCGACCCACCCTAGGCCAGCACCTTGGTCGGAGTAGCCGTCATGGATCACGTCACCGGTCCGCTGCGCGTAGGCGATCAGGGCTGTGAATTCCGCAGCGAGGCTTCCAGCCAGGGCCAGGTCACCAGCAGCCTCAGCGGCTTCGGCCTTCATGACGATATCGTCGAGCTGAACTCGGAGTTCCGGCCCGATAACCGAGTCAGCGCGGGTGTCGAATGTCCAACCCGAATAGCCAGCCATCACGATTAAAAGTCCCGCGAAGGACACCCCGATTAGACGTCCCCACCTGATTCCAGACGCCAATGGGCGTCGCGCCCCCATCGGGGCGTTCCAAACCCAAAGCACACTTCCAGCGGCCATGAGGACGCAACCAATCAGGGTCACATAAATTCCGTACGACCGCGAAAATTCACTGGCCACATCTGGCGGACTGGCCATTATCGAACAAACTGCTGTGACCAGCGCTGCGATACTAAAAACAGTCGCTCCATCTGGGCCGAGCCATCGGTTCCTCTGACCGGGGGACCGGACTGTTGCATACACCGATCCGGCCAAAGCAAGTGTGCACATCACGATCAGGATCCCGAACCAGGAGCCGCCTGACGCCGCCAAACCATTGAACGTTTGGTTGGTAAGGCTTTCGTCGGCATATCTGGCGTAGGCCGATATGTGACCACTACCTCCATTCCAAGGGAGAAGCACGCCCAGAAGAGTCGCTATAGCCCCCAGCGCGGCTACCGCAACCCCGGAACGTTCGGCACTTCTCAGAGGTTCGTATTGGGCCTCTTGGTCGGATTCGCCGTCGATCTGAACCTTGTTGAGGAGATCTTCGTTCTCCGAGTTAGACAAAAGCAACTCAGGGGTCTTGGTGTTTTTCCAGGCCGCTGTAATTCTCCCAAACAATCCACCTCCGTCGGAGTCGTCGGGTTGGGTGAGGCGGTCCAACACCACGGCAACGATAAAGAATGCAAGCCCGCCCGAACCGGCTAAGGCAATGTCCTGGTTGGCAATAGCGCGATACAAGAGCCTGCCCAAACCACCGGCGCCCATGATTGCAGCGATACCAAGCATTGAGATGGCAAGGAGCAGCGTCTGGTTGATACCCGTCATAAGCGCTGCCCTTGCAAGAGGCAACTGCACATCTGTCAGGACACGCCGCTCAGACGCCCCGTACGCGCGCGCAGCTTCCACCACATCTTCGGGCACTTGCCGAATGCCCAAGTTGGTTAATCGAATCAGTGGAGGTAGGGCGAAGACCATGGTCACCATCGTCGCGGAGACGAATCCAACCCCAAAAAAGAAGACAAACGGCAGCATGTAGACAAACGAATGAACGACTTGCATGGCGTCGAGGACCGGACGAACGATACGCCAAACACCGTCCATTCGGCCGCAGGCGACTCCGGTCGGAATGCCGATTATCACGCACAGGATCACAGCGACCGCGATGAACCCAATGGTTCGCGCAGTTTCTTTCCAGTACTCCTCACCCAACAGGCCACAGATGGTCAGTCCAAGAAATGAGCCGATACCAACTTGCAGGCCACGAAAAGCCCAACCAGCGATCAAAGCGGCAAGACAAACGGTCATCCATGAAAGCCCAAGAAGCCAATCATCAACAACGACCCCAAGCATGGTGTGGAATGGCCATTTGATGACATCCAAAGTTTCTTTCATATTGAGGTCTACCCAGACGGTGATTTGTTCAACCCAATCACCGACAGGTATCTGCCATCTGTCCAGCACGGTATTTTGACGCTGGTCCCAGTCTTCAATGCTTCTGTACCAAATCACAGCCACAAGGCCGGCGGCGCCTCCGACGGCGTTAACCACCCGTCGTCGTCTCGCTGATCCCAGGATTATCAGTATCGGAACAGCGAAAACACCAATCAAGGCAACAAATTCGATAGCTGACGCCACAGCATTAGCAACTGTGTCGCCTGTTTCTAGGTTCGTGACCTTTCCGACTGCACGGTCGACAAAGTGGCCGGTCGATTCTGCGTAGAGATTCATCACATGTACACCTCTCGTTCGAATGCGTCAGCCAAGGCCTCAACACGTCCGAGCTCTTCAAGCACCGCAGTGGGGTCCATTCGGCCAACAAGTCGCCCACTTTCGTCACAGCAAGCAATTGGTAACCCTTTACCAGCATCGGCGTATAGCTCGTTCAGCGTTTGGGACGGGATGGCGATTGGGACGTCGGTTCGCATGGCGCTCGCCAAGGTCGGCACGCCCTGCGTGGCGACACGCTCTACGTCGCTTCGTGTAACCAGGCCTGCACATTTCCCTGAAGCGTCAACTACTAATCGTTCACCAACATCAACCAAAGCCTTAACGACTTCACCGAATTCGGCATCGATATGGACCGGGTCAGGCGGCACCATGACCTCTTCGACCTTGATCACCCGTCCTTGATCGACATCTTGAACGAATTCAGCCACATACCCCGTTGCCGGCTGCGTCAGAATTTCTTCTGGCGTGCCGATCTGGACCACCACTCCATCTTTCATGATGCAAACTCGATCTCCGATTCTGAGGGCCTCATTCAAGTCGTGGGTTATGAACAAAATTGTTTTGTGGACTTCGTCTTGAATGGCCATCAACTCGTCCTGCATTTGGCGCCGAATCAACGGGTCAAGCGCGCTGAATGCTTCGTCCATCAAGAGAATGTCCGGGTCTGAGGCCAGTGCCCGAGCCAGACCGACACGCTGTTGCATACCGCCGGACAGTTCGCTCGTAGCATTATCGGCGTAGGCCCCGAGGCCTACTAACTGAAGTGCCTTCATAGCTGCTGCTTCTCGTTCGGTTCGATCGACTTTCTGAACCTTGAGACCGTAAGCAACATTGTCCGTAACGTTGCGATGAGGAAAAAGCGCGAAGTGTTGAAACACCATTCCCATTTTTTCTCTGCGAAAGGCCTGAAGCTCCTTACCTTCTAGCCGTTGGACATCGACCCCGTCTACAAGAACTTCGCCGGAGGTTACGTCGTGCAGTTTGTTGACAGTTCTAATGGCAGTGGACTTTCCAGACCCTGAGAGTCCCATCACAACAAAAATTTCGCCTTTTTGTACCGAAAAGGAGACGTTGCTTAACCCAACAACATGCCCCGATTGTCTTTGGACCTCATCCTTATGCACCCCATCTTTGGCGAGGTCGAAGGCTCGGCCGCGCGGTTGTGGCCCAAAAATCTTGTATACCTCGTTGAGGCGGATGATCTCTTCATTTTCCGGCATTGGGGTCACATGGCCTTTCTGTCGGGCGTCTCAAGCGCTCAAGAACCGCGAAGAGGCAAGGGCCAACATAACAGCGGTAGCGGCCTTAGGGGTTCATTCCCCTTATGTCGAGGTAAGTGCTCATCCAATCGACTGGACTTGTATGGGCTGTTACCGGATCTAGCGCTTCCACTATTTGCGGTGGTTTAAATCCGATATGGCCTGTTGGGTTACCTGGAAGTTGAACTCATCAAAACAAACGAGAGTGACTGCGTGCATCGCCGACCTATCAAGGTTTTCTTCGAACCAAGAAGCGATCGCAGACACTGCTATTGGAGCAGCCAATTCTTTCGGAAAGCCATAAACGCCGGTACTAATCGCAGAAAATGCGATCGACGTTGCACCAACATCAGCCGCGGCATCTAGGGAGGACGTATAGCAGTCAGAGAGCAGGGTTGCACTGTGGACAGGCCCATGGTGCTCCCAAATCGGCCCAACAGTATGGATAACCCACTTAGCAGGAAGGTCACCTGCGGACGTCACCACAGCTGAACCGGTAGCACAGGGACCATCCTGATCAATGATCGCTTGACACTCGCGGAGCACAGTCGGGCCCGCTGCCGCGTGTATCGCTCCATCGACGCCACCGCCCCCAGAGAGTGCGCTGTTGGCAGCGTTAACAATTGCGTCAACCTTCAACGCCGTGATGTCGCCCCGTATGACCGCAAGAGCACCGGCTCCGACGACTTCATTCAAGGCGAAAGCCCTCATAGTTATTCTCGGCGACTTGTCTACATTTCTCGGCATATGGGGGATAGCCGATGAGGGGCATGAAGACACGTGTCTTCCCCGGGATGTTCGCACCCAAATACCAGGAATTGCATGTTGGATAAAGAGTCTGATCCGCGATCGAATTAACGTGGTCCACCCAGCTATCCGCAGCTGTTGCGGTGGCCTCGATGCTGATCAGGTTCTGCTGTCGCATGGCGACAAGACAATCCCGAATCCACTCCACGTGTTGTTCGATAGCCAAAATCATATTGGTCAACACCGACGGGCTGCCGGGCCCCGTGACGGTGAACAGGTTCGGGAATTCAGGAACACCCAGCCCCAGATAGGTACGCGGCCCTGCGGACCACGCGTCTTCGAGTGTGCACCCACCCTTGCCGGTTATGTTCATTTTGAGCAACGCCCCGGTCATGGCATCGAAACCAGTGGCAAAGATCAACGCATCGAACTCGAAATCCTGGCCATCTGCCCTCAGACCCGTCTTAGTTATTTGTTCGATGCCACCGTCTGAGATGTCCACCAAATTGACATGTTCGGAATTGAAGGTCTCGTAGTAATGCGTATCCAAGCAGGGCCGTTTGCAGGCGATCGTGTTTGTTGGAGCCAAAAGCCGAGCAGTCTCCGGATCATCTACAACCTGACTGATTTGGCCTCGGACATATTCGGCGATGCGCTCATTTGAGGTCGTATCAATTCCGATATCGGCGTAGGCACGGTAGAAGCCGAAGCCCCCGTGTTCCCATCTTTCATCCATGCGAGCGTCAAATTCGGAACTATGTGCCTCTTTAGCTGAATCTTCGTTGGGTGGGAAGATGGAGAGGATTCCGGAACGTTCGATTCTGGCTGCGTGCCTGAGTTCGTCGTAATTTTCTTTGGTTTCGGCTTGAACCCGAGGGTCCAACGGTTGGTTCCGCGCGGGAACCGAATAGTTAGGTGTCCTCTGAAACACGGTGAGTTGCGACGCCTGTTCAGCGATCACCGGAATCGCTTGAACTGCGGAAGATCCAGTTCCTACCACAGCGACTCGGCGTCCTGAAAAGTCGACGGTTTGATGAGGCCATCGGCCCGTGTGGTACACATCGCCTTCGAAATTGGCCAATCCTTCAAAATCCGGAAGGTTGGTAGTCGAAAGGCAACCGGTTGCTGCTACGAGAAAGCGCGACCGGTAGGTATCGCGGTTAGTGGTAATAGTCCAGGTGTTTGTGATCTCGTCGTAGTCAGCAGCTTCGACCGTGCTGTTGAAAGCAATGAGAGATTCAAGGTCGAATCTGTCCGATACGTGCTCGGCATATTTCAGAATCTCAGGTTGACCCGCATAGCGCTCTGTCCACTCCCACTCTTGTTGAAGTTCTGGGTCGAACGAATAGGAATATTGCAAGCTTTCGACGTCGCATCGTGCGCCGGGATAACGATTCCAATACCAGGTACCTCCGACCCCGTCGCCTCTCTCGACACCTTTAACGTCGAAGCCTTCTTGTCTCAACAGGTAAAGGGAATAGAGCCCGCCAAAGCCGGCCCCAACAACAACCACATCACATTCTTCGACCAAGCTCACAAGCTAACCCCCGTTTCTTCTCTTGAAATTAGCTTGTCTCAAGGTCGAGGGTCGGCTCTTCTAGTCACGCACGTCCATCGATTTCTCCCCACTGCCTCGCGGATGGGATCTAGCATCCTGATTCGATCCACTTGGAGACGATTGTGAATTACGAGAGAGTTAAATACGAAACGCCCGCCACCGGTGTGGCACGCATCACCCTGACCAGACCCGAGGCTGCTAACGCGCAGGACTATTTGATGTTGTCGGAACTGAACTCGGCATTTGATGAGGCGGCCGGTGATGAAGCCATCCGCGTCATAGTCCTGGCCGCTGAGGGAAAACACTTCTCATCGGGCCACGACCTTGCTGCTCCCGAACCGAATATGGAAGATTTCCCGACCGTGGGAACCCAATGTCATTTCGATGCTGACGGGACAGAGGGATATATGGCTCGAGAAGCAGAAATGTATTTAGGGCTGTGTTGGCGATGGAGGAATCTAGCTAAGCCGACAATCGCTCAAGTTCAAGGCAAAGTGATCGCTGGCGGTCTAATGCTGGTTTGGCCGATGGACCTCATAGTTGCATCCGAAGACGCAACATTCAGCGACCCTGTGGTCGCATTCAATGTAAATGGCGTCGAATATTTCGCGCACCCCTTTGAAGCCGGCACGAGATTGGCGAAGGAAATGTTGTTTACCGGTAGATCCTTAACGGCAGACGAGCTCATGGATAGAGGTATGGTCAACAAAGTTGTTCCATTAGCAGAATTAGAAGAAGCAACACTGGAGTTAGCAGTTCACATAGCTAAGCGTCCTATGTTCGGTCTCACCTTGGCGAAGCAGAGCGTGAACCAAGCCGTCGACGCCATGGGCATGTACAGCGCACTACAGGCAGCGTTCAGCTTGCATCATGTCGGTCATAGCCACAACATGGAAGTCCATGGGCGGCGTATCGATCCGTCGGGCATCGATGTCATTAGGTCTGAGGCGTGACCGAACCTTGTGACTTAAGCGCTGTTGACGCTCGAAGTGCTATCTGCGCGCGGGAACTCTCCCCAGTTGAACTGACTGAGTCGTGTCTGCAAAGAATCGATCGGTTGAATCCAACGCTTAACGCGATGGTTACTGTTTCTGCAGAATCTGCCCTACAGGACGCCCGCGTGGCGGAAGACGCTATAACGCACGGAAATGGGGACGGTTTGATCCACGGTCTACCCGTCGCCATCAAAGACTTACAGGACACCAAGGGCATAGTGACGACTTACGGGACATCGTTTTATCGCGACCATGTACCCAACGAAGATGCTGGCATCGTGGCTCGAATACGCGCTGCCGGGGGGATAGTGATCGGTAAGACCAACATTCCCGAAATGAGTATCGGCGCTAACACGATTAACCGGCTTTTCGGCGCGACCGGTAATCCCTACGCGCCGGAGTTGACATGTGGGGGATCATCGGGCGGCTCCGCAGTTGCTGTCGCTACTGGTATGGCACCACTAGCAACCGGTTCTGACCATGGAGGCAGTCTGCGAATTCCGGCCTGTTTCAGTGGAGTGGTCGGGCACAGGGCAACACCGGGCACGGTCCCACATGAGAGCCGCACAATTACCCAAACCAATTACAGCCTGCAAGGCCCCATGGCGAGAACCGTTGATGACGTAGCGTTACTCTTGGCAGTCATCTCAACTCGCGATCGGGCAAGTCGACGCGACCCGATGAGCTTCCCGCTCGACGGGAATGGATTTCTCGATCTGGCGTCACCCACCATTGAGAGTCTTCGGATTGGTGTGACCGCTGATTTCGGAGGTCTCCTCGTTTCCAACCACGTCCGAAGGGAGTTTGAGGACCGAGTTGCTTATTTGGTGGAATGCGGAGCGGAAGTGGTTGACCTGTCTCTAGATCTGACCGAGGCCGTTGAGGTTGATTGGCAGCTACGGGCAGACATTTTTGCTACCCAATACCACCGGGATATTGCCGACTTTGATGAGAGTTTCAATCCCAACGTATTTCGCACCTATGAGACTGCGCTGTCGACCACAGTGCTCGAGATAGCGCGAGCTCGCAGAAAGCAAGTTGATCTGTTTCGTAGAGTTGATGCAGTCTTCGATGAAGTCGACATCGTCGTATGTCCCGGAGTCAGTGTTCCACCTTTCCCGTGGTCGTCTCTTCATCCGACTGAGATTGACGGAGAGAAAGTCGACAACTACATGGCCTGGCTGAGTCTGACGAGTTGTTTGACCGTCGTCGGACACCCAGTTGCGGCGTTGCCGGCCGGTTTAGATAGCAGCGGCCTGCCGTTTGGAATCCAATGCATCGCCCCCATGTATCAGGATGCCACCCTGTTGACAATGGCTAAATCCCTCGAAAATAGCTTCGCAGCATCAGCTCAGTATTTAGTGCCGAGACCCGATCATCAAGTAATAGAGAGTTCAGATCCACAGTGCCAGGAACTAGGGAAGGCAGCAGCCATAGCGGCGGCGGGCTAAATCTAAGCAGGGGAGCCCACAGCGACTGATTTGAGAATCGCCTCCACAAATAGCTGTCGTTCCTCAACGCGTGCTTCGTTTATTTGCCAATCGTGGGACACAACGAATTTCGCCGCGCCCGCTTCCTCCATTTTCTCAGTCAGCACCGCAGCAGCATCTGCTTCCGCGAATTCCTGTGCCAGCTGCAGATCGTAGTAATTGGATGGCTCTCGAACATGAACGCGAAAGAGACCCCTTCTCGGGGCACTGACAGTGGTTTGTTTGACCAGCCGGATCACCCCGGTAGCAGCTCCATAAGCATTCGCTACTTCGGAATGTTCTGGGACGGTGCAGTCAGTGCCAAGGTTCTGACCGAGTTGACTCTGGTACAAAGCTGCCGGTGCCCCAACTGCAGTTAATGTCTCATTGATCTCCGCTGTAATGTCGAGAATTCTCCGCTTCTCAAGACGGGTCTCTAACTGGGTTTGAGCATTCAAGGCTGATTTGAGATGGCCGATTGTCAACCCATCATGATCTGCAGCAGCGATCAGGATCGTTTCGCTTATCCGCGCACTTAGTAGTTTGAGCACCAGGTCCGCGAACAACAATCCGCTATCAGCGAGTGGTTTACCAAATCGATCTAACTGTCGGGCAAGAAGGTTAGAACCGAAGTGGGCTGGCTCCGCGCCGTATCGATCATCCAACTCGAGGACATGTGCAGCATCTGTTGGGGTGAAAGCTGCAGCGCCTACTATTCCAGAGGCGATTAACCGGTTCAGGGCGTTGCGCTGCAAACCAGAGGTAATCACGTCCTCATACCGGCCACCTACGGGGCTTTCCTGCAAGGCTTCGAGAATCGTGGCTTCAGCCGAGGATTGAGGGATCCAATCGTGGTCCTGCTCGAGGAGCCAAAGGTAAATCCCGTCGCTTTCTCTTGCTACCGACCGGCCGAGTTGGTCCTCCAACATGGCCTGGACCTCGGGCCTTTCCGAGCATGCTGTAACCAACGGGGTGACTCTTCTGGGACCGATTAAGACTGGTTGGTCGCCGAGCGGTGAGGGTTGAACGTGGCTGTCGCCGCCGATGCCCTCTGTATGGACCCGCACGGCATTCACCATGGTTTCATGCCCACCAATATTTGCACCAGACGGGGCAGATTCAGGAAATCCGTCAGATATTGCTGCGACATCGGTTGTCGTGCCGCCGATATCTACGACCACTCCCTCCCTAACGGAGTTGAGAGCAGCAGCACCAGTAGCACTCGCGGCCGGACCGGACAAGATGGTCTCAATTGGGCGCGCCTTAACAAAATCTGAAGACACGAGGGATCCGTCTCCCCGCATGAACATCAGCGGACAAGTTAGCTCCAAGTAAGTCATTGATATTTCGACGGCGGCGACCAATCGATGAATGAGAGGTACCAGTCGGGCATTAAGCAAGGCTGTTACAGCGCGCTTTGGAGCGTCGAGTTGGCCTGACAACTCGTGGCTCAGAGTCACGGACTTTCCTGTTGCCTCAGTGATCGATCGGGCTGTGGTGAACTCATGTTCGGGGTTGCGTACACTGAACGACCCGACGATCGCATATGCCTCTAACCCCGAATCGTGTGTGGTAAGCCAATCGTTTAACGGTGAGAGGTCGAGTGGTTCAAGCTCTATGCCATGAGGGGAGTGACCACCAGCTACTTGAAGGATTGGATTTGCTGGAATCAAATGATCTAAACCTCTCCTTTTCGTTGCAGTCTCATCAAGGCCAATCGTTATTAGCCCTGCTGGGCGACCGCCGCCTTCAACGAGAGCATTTGTCGCCAAGGTGGTAGAGACGGCGACCAAACAGACGCCCGTCGATGGAACGACACCAGTGGCGAATATTTCATTTAATACTTCCGTTACGCAGCCACCTAGGTCACCGTGGGTCGTTGGGACTTTCGCTTTAGCTATGACTTGTTCGGTCGACCGGCAGTAGACAACCGCGTCCGTATAGGTCCCGCCTGTGTCAATTCCGATCGTGAACTGGCCGTTCCCTTGCATGGATGGGTATTTTGTCACCGCATCACCGGTAAAGGCCAGTAAATCTGCAGTTGGTCTGTCCTCGGCGTAATGTCTTGAGATGCTCTTGGAAAGTGTCCGTGTCCTCGATTTCACCCAATATCTATCGGGACCAAGCGCGACTCGGATGTTGGCTGAACTGGGCGCTGATGTAATAAAAGTCGAGTACGGACCGCATGGAGATCCCAGTCGGACACTCCCATTTGTGTCGGACAGCGGGTCGTCTTCTTACTACAGCCAACAGAATCGCGGTAAACGCTCCATCTGCCTCGATCTCGGATCCGAAGAAGGCTGTGATTTAGCGCGAACTTTGGCGGCACAATGCGACGTGGTGGTCGAAAACTTTGGGCCCGGTGTCATGGATCGTCGTGGTTTGGGCTGGGAGAGTCTCAAGGCCGAAAACCCTAAATTGATTATGGCGTCTATATCGGCATTCGGTAAATCAGGCCCCTTGTCGCACCTTCAAGGATTTGATCTGATTGGACAAGCGCTCTCCGGGATGATGCACCTCACTGGTGATGCCGATGGGGCGCCTCAATTCACTGGCTCACCGATATCAGATTGCGCTGCGGGGCAAATGCTATTTGGTGCTATCGGGCATGCACTATTTCATCAAGAACGAACAGGGGAGGGCCAATATATAGAAGTGACACTGGTTGATCCTCTGTTCGCGATGCATTCGATAGCGGTCCAAGGTCATAGTGCGAGCGGCGGACAATGGAGCCAAGAACGCTCTGGTCGACAATTCAGCATCGTCGTTCCTTCAGGCACCTACAAAGGACCCGAAGGATGGATCGTGTTGCAGGTGTTAGCACCCCAGTGGCAAAGGCTCTGCGACGCGATGGGTGACAGCGATCTAGCCACCGATGCTCGGTTTTCTACGGCGGAGGCACGAATTGCGAATGCTGCAGAACTCCTCAGCCTCGTCGAAGAATGGATGCAAGGATTCGGGAGCGACGCGGAGCTCCTCTCTTACCTTGAGGATCAACGCATCCCGGCTGCACCGGTTCTAAGTCCCGAAGAGGCGATGGTGCACCCCCACTTCACCGAAAGGGGTATGGTCCGAACCGTAGTCGACCCGGCTTTTGGTGAAATTACGGTGACTGGTCTGCCGGCCAGATTCAGTTCGATCGAAATCCCAGCTAGCGAACCGTTGCCGCCCTTCTTGGGCCAACATAATGCAGAGGTATTGTCGGAAATTCTCGGGATGTCAGACTCAGCAATCTCAGAATTAGAGCATCGCGGGGTATTGCTTTCTGGCGCTGACGGAATTCCAGAGTGAAATGACACCCAGCGTCTGATGGGTAATGATCATGTCAGTCCCCAAATCAGGGTCGACTCTATATACCGCAGGGAGGGCTAACGATGGCGATTGCCTCAGTAAAGGAAATGGTCGAGGCCGCTAAAGCCGAGATCGACAACATTTCACCCGAAGAAGCATCGAGGAGAGCTGTCGACGAAGGCGCTCTCATCGTTGATATCCGCGATGTGCGTGAGCTGCAACGCGATGGAGCTATTCCTGGGGCTATGCACGCCCCGCGAGGGATGCTGGAATTCTGGGTGTCACCAGACTCTCCGTACACCAATGAAATATTCGGCGAGGACCGCGAATTCGTGCTGTGCTGTGCCGGTGGGATGAGGTCAGCCTTATCTGCTAAGACCCTCAAAGACATGGGCATGGAGAAAATCAGTCATATCGAAACAGGCTTCGGTGGATGGCAGGCCGACGACATGCCGACCGAATCATATGAAGAATGGAAAGCTAATCGCGTAAGGTGACCCGAGAGATACTCAACCACCTCTTCAACCTTCACCAAATGCCAACAGGCCAAGAACCAGACAATCAGAAACTCATTACCGGCTACTGCGAGCCATGGTCACTTCGCGCGGGTGAAGAGATTAAGTGGTTTGGGTCGAGTCACATAGCCACTTCCGGAGTATTAGAGGTCGTTCGTTTGGACTGTGGTGACCCGACCCGGAGCGGTCCGGGATTTGCCGAACAACAAGTAAAGGAAATCGGATCTCTGGCCGTCGATCTGGTCGAGCAACCGTTGATTCCTGGTTCGTACGCCGAAGCACGATTACCCGCTGTCACCGGTTCCTTGGAAGTAAGTCTTTGGTTCCAACCAACACTCCTCAAACGCGACGGTGTTCTTCTGTCGTTGAGCTCTGGTGTTGACACCATCGAAGTTTTCAATAACGGCGACACCTTGATGGGCAGCTTCGGCGAATCCGAAGACCGGATCCGTGAACGGCCACTGGAACGGCATCGCTGGTATTTCCTAGAACTCAACATTGACTTACATGGCCTGTCCGTCGAGGTAAAGGTCATGTCACCAGAGACGGCCTCGCCAGGGCGGGACCTGCTCCAGGCGGGTGAAGATATCTCAAAGTTGGAAATCCCCGAGTTCTCATTCAACGAGCTTGTATTTCGTTTGGCGGCAGGGACGAGCAACAGTCGATGGGACGGCCGCATCGCAGCACCCACGATTGTCGCTGACGACCGAACATACCAATGGGCATTTGACGATGACATGGAAGGGCCAACAGTCCGTCCCACAATTGGTGACGTCGCTCTGGAGCTAAATCAACTACCCGCTCGCGGCGTGACGGGCCCGACATGGACGGGTCTACATCAACGTTGGAGTGACAATCCTTCAGAGTGGAACGCCATCCACTTCCATCATGATGATTTATACGACGCCGCCTGGGAACCCACCCGCAAAATACGTTTACCCGAAGGCCTGGACAGCGGTATCTACTGCTTCCGATTCGAGTCTGAACTGGGCCTTGACCGAGTCCCCTTTTTCGTGAGGCCAGCCGTAGGGGCCGACTGCGCCGATGTCGCGCTGTTGATGCCAACGTGCACTTACATGGCATACGCCAACCATCGGATGCTGATCGAAGGGGCCGATTTTGTTGGGGCCCGTTCGAATCTTCGTCCGGAACACCAGTACTTGGCCGATCACCGCGAGGTTGGATTAAGTCATTACGAAAAACACCCCGACGGTAGCGGTGTGATGTTCAGTTCAAGACGTCGACCTGTGCTTCAACTTCGCCCTGGGGCCGACGGTTGGAACTTCACGCCTGATACAGACATCCACGCATTCTTACTTCAAACAGAAGTAGGTCACGACGTAATTAGCGATGAGGACCTTCACGACGAGGGCTATTCGGCGCTCGCCCCGTATCGGGTAATCGTCACGGGGTCACATCCGGAGTACTGGTCGACTGAGATGCTAAACGCCCTCGATAAGTGGCAACGCAACGGTGGCCGCCTCATGTATCTGGGTGGAAATGGGTTTTACTGGAGGGTGTCTTTTAGCGATTCGTGGCCTGGTGCTATCGAGTTGCGTCGCGCTGAAGATGGGGTTCGGAACTGGCAGACCGGTGACGGCGAGAACTATCACGCGTGGGGAGGCGAGTATGGAGGTCTTTGGCGACGGAATGGCCGTGCCCCTAATCAGCTGGTTGGGATCGGATTCGCGGCCCAGGGCTTCGAGAAAGCGACCTTTTATCGCGTCGACCCAGAGGCACATGATTCGCGAGCGGCTTGGATCCTGAATGGGATAGACGACGAGGTAATCGGCACCTCGGGTCTCGGCGGGGGAGCTGCTGGCCAAGAAGTAGATCGATATGACGAGAAGCTTGGATCTCCTGGCCATGCGGTGATTCTTGCATCAGCCACAGATTTCGGTCCTGACATGCTGCGAACCAAGGAGGAATTCGAGGGAACGGTTGCCTTTCCTACACCGGACCCTTACGTTCGGGCGGACATCGTGTTCTACGAGACTCCTGCAGGTGGCGCTGTCTTTAGTGTTGGGTCAATTTCTTGGTTCGGTGCCTTAGCCCGTAACAACTACGACAACGACATTTCACAGATCACTCGAAATGTTCTGGAGCGATTCCTGGACCCGACCCCGTTCGAGGAACCGGCACAGAGGAACCGCTAACCCTTTTTGATCGAGGCGAGAAGGTCCGCTATTCGGTTATCTGTAGGGAAGTAGCCCTCTGGGACCGCCACAGTCGGCTCCGTCGAAGAATTCGGGTCCGAACCAGCAGTCGTGGCTGGGGTATCGGGCATATCTTCTTCGTCGCTTGTCGGTTGACTTTGGGAAACCTCAGGTGGCGCAGCTTCTGCATCAACATCAATTCCTGCGTCTTTTCGAGCTTCCCGCGACTTTGCTGTGAGCGCTGCCAGGCGCGGGTCCTCGCTAGTGGCCCCTGACGAGGCCTCCGGCTCAGGGGCCGGAGCGCTGGTGGCGGGAGGAGTCTCATCCACCGGAACAGGTCGTGGGGCTGGAGCCGCGGGAGCTTCGCTAGCTGCCACCGGAACGGCGGCAGCAACAACTGGTGGGCTGCCGTTCTCTGTCACTGATTCGCGATTTTCCTTGAGGAATTCCCAAGCGGCCGGAGACACGAGCTTGCTCTCGGCAACAGACATCGCATTGACGCCGTTTTCGAATTGAATTCGATATCGAACGGTCTTAATTCCTATCGATCGACCTACTTTGCCGGCTGTACCCGCTGAGACTCCAGGTAAGTCGTCGATCACTACAACACGCGCCCCCTTTTTGAGGGCGGAGCTTTCAGGTGCCATAACCGAATCGTAGACCGCGATAGGCGCACCAATACAGTCAAACGAAGGATTTAACGCAAAGGGCAATCAATTGAAATACGGGTGTGATGGCCGCTCCGTAAGATACCTACGCCCTTCGCCACAGAGTGAGAAGACGAACCCTAAGCTGCCCTTCAGACTTCGGAGGAAATTTGATGCCACGAGCACTAGTCGTAGGCGGCACAGGGCCCACTGGACCACACATCGTTAACGGCCTGATAGATAGGGAACTTGACGTCTCCATTCTTCACACCGGAGCGCACGAGTCGCCAGCAATTCCCGAAGCGGTGGAACATATCCATACCGATCCGTTCGACATCGAGAAAACGCGAACAGCGCTAGATGGCCGGACGTTTGATCTCGTAATAGTTATGTACGGTCGACTACGAGAGTTGGCAGAGTTGTTTGACGGACAGGTCGAAAAATTCATCAGCGTTGGGGGAGTCCCCGCCTACACCGGATGGGGAGACGCAGATGCCTTGTGGCCCGCAGGGATGCGAGTTCCTACTCGGGAGACGGCGCGATTAGTAGTAGACGAAGGCGCAGATTTTGCCGTAAACCGAAAAGTGGCCAACATCGGACGCACAGAGGTGACGGTGTTTGACTGCCATCCAACAGCAACGCACCTGAGGTACCCGTGGATCTACGGCCCGGGCCAGGTAGCAAGTACCGAATGGTCGATTGTGCGACGTGTGTTAGATGGACGAAAACATCTGATCTTGCCAGATGGAGGCATGACCCTGCAGTCACGGGCCTATTCAGTCAACGCTGCGGAAATGTTGTTAACAATCGTTGATAAGGCTGAGATAGCAGCCGGCCAGGTTTACAACGCTTCGGACGAGTGGACTCCGACGCTGTTGCAGTGGGCTGAAATCATTGCGGCTTCTTTGGGTCACACGTTTGAGATTGTGAGCATTCCATGGGAATACGCCACGCTGGCTCAACGTTTGACACTTCGCGGCACACCTCACCACCGTGTCACCTCAAGCGAAAAGGCGATATTCGATCTGGGCTATAAGGACGTAGTCGATCCAATTGATGGGTTGTCAACCACAGCTCGGTATTTGGCGGAAAATCCACTGGATCCCGGTGGCTCGGCTGAGCGCTCCCTTTCGGACCTCTTCAACTATGAGGGCGAAGACCGTCTGATTGAGGTATGGAAAGAAGCGATGGACCGTGTTGGGCCCGTTGCTGGCGAGGTCGACTCGGGCTTAACTGACCGGTACTCGGCTGCGTTTGATGACAGTAAGCGGACTGGCTGGACCACGATCCGAAGGTAAGGGATCAGAGGGTGGGAGCCTGCCGACTGAATTCGACGACTTCGTCCAGCCAATTATGAAGTGCAGACCGGGATTCCTCGGGAATGGTGTTGTTCTCCAATTGAGTTACGTTCGGAATGCCTAAAGTGACTTGGTAGAGCCGTTCGGTTAGGACACCGCAGGTCTGAAGTAGTTGTTCTCGAGTGTTTTCACCTCCGCGGGGTCCCGGTGTAACGCTGGTAATGCCGACGACACGTCCGATCAGACTGCCCGCTCGGAATGGCCGCGATAACCAATCAATAGTGTTCTTTAGTAACCCGGGAATCCCGTAGTTGTACTCAGGTGAAAAGATGAGCACCAATTCACTATCCAGAACTGCCGCCTTTAGGTCCGCCACCACTGGAGGGTCACCAGCATCTTCTACATCCTGATTAAAGGGCGGCACCACAGCGAGGTCCGGTTGACGAATAGTGAAGCGATCCGCGAGGTGGTCAGCGGCGCAATCTGCGGCGGCTCGGTTTAAAGAGTTCTTCCGCAGGCTGCCAACCAATATGGTGCACTGTCGCGCTTCAACCATGGGTGGAAATCCCTCCGTCTACTGGCAGTGTCACACCTGTCAACCAGGCACTTGCGCGACTTGATAAGAAGATGATCGCGCCCACGATGTCTTCTGGTGTCCCAATTCTGCCTAACGGAGTTGAGGCGACAACGCCGGCGCGACGATCGGGGTCGTCAAGCATGTAGCTCATCATCTTCGACTCGAAAGGTCCTGGCGCAATGCAATTGACATTTATGTGGTCTCGAAGGAGATCGTGAGCTAAATGGCGGGTGAGCATATGTACCCCGGCTTTGGATGCTGAATACGAATAATTGTCTCCGAAGGGCACGCGCAGGCCGTCTATCGAGCCAATCATTATGACGCGAGATGGGTCATCTGTGCTTGCGGCAGCTCGCAGTTCGGGTAACAGGTCTTGTGTCAGCATAAATGGTGCCTTTACGTTGACGTTGAGGACCTTGTCGAAGCCGCTCGACGGAAAGTCGCCGAGAGGAGCGCCCCATGCCGCTCCAGCATTGTTGATTAATAGATCAAGTCGACTTTCGGTTGCGCGGAATTCCTCGACGAAGTCGCTCCTACTGGCGTCATCGCTCAAATCGGCGGGTATGGCGGTGCAGTCTCCGTATTTGCTTAACTTTTCTGCTGCATGCTGGCAGTCCTCGATCTTCCGAGACGTTATGTAGACCCGAGCCCCGTTGCGTAAAAGGCCTTCACTGATCATGTAACCGATGCCTCGACTACCTCCCGTAACCACCGCAACTTTTGACTCCACATCGAACAGGTCCGAAATCTTCATATTCAGGACCGTAGTCAAACTTGAGGCACCTACGCTCTTTGGACATCCTGAGGTGATTCTCGAGTGGGGTTAGTCGCCGTTTGAATGAGCGTCTGTGTGGACTTCGGTGGCTTTGACAGTCACCCATATTTCGGTGCCTTCTTTGAGTGCAAGTTCAGCGGCGGCACTAGACGTGATGTCCGCATAGATAGTCAACGGGCCCGACAACGACACCCGTGCAATATCGCCAAGAAATTGAACTCCTCGGACTCGACATAGCCAGCTATTCCTGGGACTACCAACAGGTCGTTCGGGGAATAAGGCGACCGCTACCGGGTTAATCATGACGGACACCTCACCGTCCGTTTGTAATCCGGCCGTAGCTATTTCTGTTCCGTTGGGCATGACCACCGAGGATCCGCGTCCCGCGCCGCGAAAGATGTTCCATCCCATGAGGTCAGCGATCCATCGAGATTTAGGTTCCGACTGGATGGCCGATGGTGAGTCAAACTGAGCAACGCGACCGTTTTCGAGAACTAACACCCTTTGTGCCAATGCAAAGGCGTCTGCGGGGTCGTGGGTCACGAGCAAGGCACCAGACAGATTTTCCGAGAGGGCAGTGCCAATCAACTCTCGAGCTCTGGACCGCCCGGCGATGTCGAGTGCGGCTAGCGGTTCATCCAACAGCACCATTTTGGGATCGGCAGCAAGTGTTCGGGCTAGGGCCACCCTTTGTATCTGCCCAGCGGATAGTTCGGAAGGGTATTTCTCTAGCAAATTTGATACTTCCAGCGTTTCTATCAATGACGCCAAGTCCGCATTGGGTGCTGCGCCGAACTCAATATTCCCGGCGACCTTCAGATGAGGAAACAAAAGCCCATCTTGAAAAACCATTCCAAGGCCGCGTCGATGCGTAGCCGTCACTATGCCTTCGCCGGGTGCTTCGAAGGTTTCACCGTCGACCAATACCCACCCTGATTGGAGGGGCAGCCATCCAAGCAAGGCGTTTAGGAGGGTCGTCTTGCCGGCCCCGTTCGGCCCCATGACAGCTACGACCTCGCCATGATGAACCTGTAGCTCGACGTCTAGGTGAAGGTCGCCACGGTCAAGGACCACTCGGGCATCCAAAAGAAATTCAGGACTAGTACTCATCGAACCGGCCACCACCGATCACGTAGCGATACCAGGATGAGAAGAGATACCGAAATAAGGACGACACTCATTGCTAGGGCAGCATCTCGGTCTGTCTCCAAAGCGACGAAAACGGCGAGCGGCAGTGTCTGAGTTTTGCCCTGAATATTTCCGGCGAATGTGATGGTCGCCCCGAATTCACCTAGAGCGCGAGCCCACCCCAGAAATCCACCCGCTATAAGTGCAGGTCGAACCATTGGTAGAACGACTCTGAAGGTCACTCTTGATTCATTCGCTCCCAGCGTGGCGGCCGCAAGTTCGAACCTTGAATCGCTCGCTCTTAACGCTCCTTCGACCGTGAGGATCACGAAGGGAAGGGCCACGAACGTGTTCGCCACAATGACGCCTGTCAAGGTGTAGGGGAGGACCAGGCCAGTAAGGTCAGAGACCGCCGAACCGACCAATCCGTTTCGCCCAAAGGCGAATAGCAGAGCTGCGCCCCCCACGACCGGCGGCAAAATCATTGGCAAGACTACGACCGCACGAATGAGTGATGCGCTGAACCCGTTCATTCGCGTTAAGTACAAAGCTAAAGGTACTCCTAACGCTAGGGCGGCTAAGGCCGCCGCGAGGCTTGTAATGAGCGAAAGCAAAAGGGCATCGGTCACAACCTCGCGGGTCAGCAGGTCGACAAGTCGGGACCATGGAACCCGCCACAATAGAGAGACCAGGGGTGCGCATATAAACAGTAAGGCGCCGAAAGCGATTACTCGGATTCTGACTGGTGGCTGTGCCCTCATGGGACTTCGAATCCGAGTTGTCTTAGTTGTTCTTGACCGGATGGAGCCGTAATCAAGTCGAGCAGCGACGCTGCTTGAGGCATGTCTGGAGTATCGCGAGCCACGGCGAGAGAATAGAAGGTGACGAACATTTCGGCGCCGCTGTTTGAGATCTCGCCGATTTGTGCTTCAGACGACAGAAAGTCTGTGCGATACACCAGTCCGAAGTCCACTTCACCTCTCTCCACCTTCGCTAGAACTGATCTGACGTTTGCTTCTCGAGTAAAGGAGTTCAGATCCAGGCCAGTTGCCGCAGCGAATTCTTCCGCTAGCTGACCACATGGTGCGGAGATAACACAAGCGGCTCCCTGAAGGCGGCCGACCCTAAGGTCCTGCATTGAAATATCTGCTGCTACTAGTTCGGGAGACACCACCACCGATAATGACGTGCTTGCAACTTGGACAGGCGGTAAGAACGACCCAAAATTCTGTAGGCGAAGCATATAGTCGGACCCCGCCAAGATGACTACGTCCGCTCCAGCACCTTCCTCGAGCTGTGAAAGCAGGGTTCCACTCCCCGCTATATTGATTTCCAGACCGCTCCCCGGGTGAGCAGTCATGTGGCTTGCAGCAATTTGTTGGATGAAGTCAGTCATTGATGATGCAACGAATAGACGTATTCCGTTCTCCTCTGAAGCGCATCCAGTTCCGAACATGCAGCAAAGGGCGATCACCGTGGCAAATGATCTGATGGCATTTTTTGTTCGGCGCGTCGCTGTATACAGCGTTGTCATCACTTCTGGATTCACGTTCGTCTAGTTTTCATCTATGGCCACTTATTTGGACTGGTACGGCTGCGCAACATTTTCATTGCGCACTTCTGGGTTGACAATCTTTCTTGACGCTTACATCGACCGCCCTGAGGGAGCACAAGGTACTGGCCTCACAGCTTCGGACATTACCGAAGCTGACTACATACTGATCGGTCATAGCCATTTCGACCACCTCTGGGGTGCTGAGCGCATAATTGAGAATACCGACGCAACTCTCATCGGCTCATATGAATCCGTTCGGGTGATGGAAACACTGGGAGTACCCCTCGATCGTATGATTTGTGTCGCTGGTGGCGAAACTATTGATCTTGGGCCAGGTGTCACAGTTTCAGTGCATCCAAGTCAACACTCCTGTGTATGGTCGCATGCACAAATGGACGAACCAGACGTCGTCTGTCTGGGGGATCTGGGTGTCCACTGGCACGAACAGCAAGAGCGTTTCGTGGATCTGATGAAATACCTGACTACGGAAACATCTGAGGCAACTCAGGCTCATCTGAAAGAGTCGCAGCCCGGACATAGCGATCGCGGAGATGGTGGTGCGCTGATTTACGTGATTGAAACACCGGATGGAAGCGTGCTTTTCCAGGACACTTCAGGCAGGTACGACGGGATTATGAGTGAACTCAAGCCTGACGTCGCAATCCTCGCAGCTGCCGGGCGTGGAAATATTGATGGGGAGCCTATCCAGGGTTCCCTGGCACAGTTCGTGGCACAGCAGGTCGAACTACTCCATCCCAAATCGGTTATCTTCGGACATCACGACGACTGGATGCCAGGTTTCTCAATTCCAGTTAACACAACGCCCATTATCGCTGAAATCAAAAAGCTTCCCATTGACGTCGAGGTGCTAGAACCCGACTATCTCGAGGGAACGGAGATCCTGCCTCTGTGAGTGCCGAGTAAAGTCGAGATGTGCCAAAACTTCAACCAAGCCAAGTCCACGATTTCATTGTCCGTACCTGCGAATCATTAGGTAGCGAAAGCCGAGAGGCGAACCTGGTGGCAGACCAATTGGTTCAAGCGAATCTCGCTGGACATGACTCGCATGGCGTCGGGATGCTTCCGTCCTATGTCGATGGCGTACTCAACGACCGTCTAAAGATCAACAGCCACCCAAGTGTCGTAGTTGACTCCGGTTCCCTCCTCACCCTTGACGGCAATGCCGGCTACGGGCAAGTCAACGGCTTTGAAGCAATGCAAATGGGCATTGAACGGGCTGCAAGCTACGGGGTAGCAGTCGTCGGCCTGCGGAACAGCTACCACATTGGCCGTATTGGTCATTGGGCTGAACAATGCGCGGCCAGCGGATACGCATCGATGCATCTCGTCAATGTGATTGGTCATCCTCCGTTAGTAGCGGCCTACGGCGGCGCTGAAGCGAGGTTTGGGACGAATCCATTTTGTGCAGCGGTACCGGGGCGTGATGGTCGACCCGGCTTCTTGCTCGACATGGCTACGAGCATCATCGCGGGCGGAAAGGCGAGAGTCGCTGCAAATAAGGGCGAAAAGGTGCCACCGAATACCATCATCGACATCGAAGGCAATTTGACGGACGATCCCAATGCGTTTTGGTACACCGGCCCATCTGGTGAACGCGGGGGAGCGCTTGTTGCGTTCGGCGATCACAAAGGGTCAGGTCTGGCGATCATGTGCGAGCTTTTAGGCGCAGCCCTATTGGGTGGCGAAACCGCTCACCCGAAAAACCCAAGAGATGGACGAATCATTAACAGCATGTTGTCGGTGATAATCGACCCAGGAGCGTTGGGTGACGCCGAAACTTTCTACGACGAAATCGAACTGTTCCGCGATTTTGTACTCGATTCACGACTGCGTTCCGACTGTGACCAGATCCTGGTCCCCGGTCAACCCGAGGAACTAGCACGCATTGACCGAGCCGACGGTTTCGAAGTTGATCCCGTCACCTATGAGCAGTTGACGACCAGCGCAGAACGAGCGGGTCTTGCGTCAAAAATGATCGAAGACCTGATCGGCTAGACGGCGCCGTTCAACCTAAAACGTAATTACAGTTCGAGCGACTGTTCCTTCTCGCATCCAGTTGTAGCCGTCGTTGATTTGGTCAAGCGAGATCGTTGCGGACACCATCTCATCCAGGAGTAGCCGGCCACTGAGATAGAGATCGATCATTTGGGGGATGTCGGTTCGAAATTGGTTAGACCCCATCATTGAACCTTGCAACTTCTTCTCACTCAGTAAATCAATCCCACGGATTTCAACCTTCGTGCTTGAGGGGACCATTCCTATGACTGTGGCAGTGCCGCCAATCTCAAGCATCTCAAATGCCTGTTCAGCGGTCTCTTTAAGGCCAATCGCTTCAAAGCTGTACTCGACACCACCACCGGTGAGTTCTCTAACGGCCTCAACGACGTTTTCGACATCGCCAGGATGGATCGTGTCAGTTGCACCCATCACCCGAGCTGTCTCAAGGCTCTCAGCGTTCATGTCAACCGCAATAATTCTCCCTGCTCCTGCAACACGTGCGCCTTGAATCGCCGACAACCCGATCCCTCCGCAGCCAATAACACACACGGTCGCTCCAACCGGAATTGCTGCGGTCCGGACCGCAGCGCCAAACCCTGTAGTTACACCGCAGCCGATCAAACAGGCTTTCTCTAAGGGGACGTCCGGAGTCACTTTCACGACGCCATTCTGGTGGACCAGCATCTCTTCAGCGAAGCCACCCAAGCGAGCCATCTGGTCGACTGGAGTGCCATCTTCTCGTTGTAACCGTGGCCCATCATCGCGGCTACGCGAAGTGGCACGACCGTTCGTGCAGCGATGCGGATTACCTGAAAGACACTGCCGGCATTGCCCGCAAAAAATAGACAAACATGCGACCACCGGGTCGCCTGGTTTCACATAACTGACATCGGCCCCAACCGCCTGAACGATCCCTGCTGATTCATGTCCCATCACTGAGGGCAGTTTCGTCCTGAAAATGCCCTCCATGAAGTGGAGATCTGAATGGCACAAGCCGGCTCCAACAGTTTGTATCAATACTTCCTGCGGGCCAGGTTTATCGATGACCAGGTCTTCGATGATTAGATCACCGGGTTGTTCACAGAGCACGGCGGCCTTCATTTCATACCTCTTCTTCTGTTCAGTCGAACTGAACTTAGAGACTATGCACTGTGACTACTGCCTGCGACCGATTCAGGTTCTATCATTCAACTGGGGCGTTGCTGCCCCGGGGTTAAATGTCTTTCGCACGCCAAATGAGCTCGGATGACAAATCCTCAGCGCTAGGTCAAGGCAAAGGGAGGCGACATGGCAAACGACTTGGGTCATCTACCAAAAATCGACCACTTGGATGAGGTAAACACAAAGCGTTTGGAGACGTGGTACGCAAAGGCCTACCAAGACGACAATCTTTTCCGCACCCTAGCCAGTGATGAACCGACTCTAGAAATGTTCCTCAGCTGGGTGAGCATGGTGTACGGAGGTTCGTCAGGATTAGACAAGCAGATGATCGAGCTTTGTCGAATTCGAATGGCCAACGTGAACGAATGTTTTCATTGAAGCATGGTTAAAAGCGCATCGTTGGTGCGCACCGGACTTACGGAAGAAATGATCGGACAATTGGCCGACTATAAAAATTCGGATCTTCCTGATGCCTGGAAGTCGGCGTTGTCATTCAGCGACCACCTTGCAGGTGCCCCAAAGGGCCCAATCCCAGACGAAATGCATCAGGATCTTTCGAAACATTTCTCAGCGATCGAAGTTCTCAGGCTAGGGGCTCTCCTAGCTGTGGGTAGCGGATGGCAACGGATGATTGAAGCCTTCGAAATCAGACCCGACCATTACGAAAAGGGGCAGGCCGGGCCCTGGTCAACTTGACCTTGACCGCACCGAGATCAAGATGTCTTGCAACCAGTCGAGATGAAGGCGCCTGTGAGTAGGTCTTCCAATTTGTCCGGTGATTCGACCAGTTTCTTGCGCCTCCAACCGGCGGCAAGCCGTTTTCAGTGGTCATTGCCGGTTACTGCTGAAGTCGCGGGAGCGACGGGCACACTTCACGGCGGATGTGGGTTAGCAGCTGCCGCGGTAGCTATGGAACGGACCACCGATCGTCCGGTCTCGTTCATCGCCGGCCAGTACCTTGCAAGGGCGCCTGTTGGATCAGAAGTAATGATCGAAGTCGACGAACTGGCCGTTGGAAATCGTGTCACCCAAGCTGCTGCCGTGTGCAGCTGCGATGGCGTAGTTATTCTCCGAGCATCAGCAGCTTTGGGCGGTCACGACCTTGGTGTCGACAAAGTATGGCCTCAACCTCCTGAGGTTCTTCCTCCCGAAGAATGCCCTACTCGGGCTCCAACTTCAGAAAGTGGACACTCGTTTACCGACTACGCCGACATCCGCCTGGCCGGGCAATCCCCAGGCGACCCAGTTGTCCACTACTGGGCGCGCCTCCATAGTGGCATGGCTTCATCTCCAGAAGCTCTCATTGCGTTGGCGGATCTCATTCCGAGCGGAATGAGGGTCAGCCTCAACATGGGGTTTAAGGGGTCGAGCTTGGATCACACCGTGCGGATTGCCTCTACCGAACAGAGCGAATGGGTTCTGATCCGGATCGAAGCCGACGCTATTAGGAACAGCATCGGCCAAGGGAGGGTGAAAATCTATTCTCAGAACGGCAAGCTATTGGCTACCGGGAGCCAGTCGTTCGCTATCTCAGCCATTACAGGCCCACTAGACCGTTAGGTATTGAAATATGAGCGCTTTCGTTATTTATCAAGGCGACGTCACCGACGAAGTCACCTATGAGGAATATAAGGCTCTCGCGTCGAAGACGGTAGAGGACCACGGGGGGACGTATCTAGTACGCGGAGGTTCCTGGACGTCCCTAGAAGGGCCTACGCCGCCAGCACGGACCGTAGTGATCCGCTTCGACTCGGTCGAAGCCGCAACCCAGTGGTACCAGAGCTCTGACTATGAAAAGGCACGACCCATTCGGCAAGCAGCTAGCGACGGTTCCCTGTATATCGTCGAAGCATGAGGTGAGGCGTCGCCTTAGCCGCGACCGATCAACGGCATTTCGTTGGCCATGATTGTCATCTGGGGCACATTCACGTCAGGGGGCAACTCAGCGAGGAGAACAACTGCGTCAGCTACATTAGAGACGTTCATAGTTGACTCTTCCCGGATTGAACCGTCGGCCTGCAGAACGCCGTGCGTCATTTGATTGGTTAATGGGGTCAACGCATTACCTATGTCGATTTGGCCGACAGTTATACCGTGCTCGCGGCCTTCCAAAGACAGGGCTTTAGTCAAACCCGTTATAGCGTGTTTGGTTGCGGTATACGGGCTGGAAAACGGGCGCGGGGTCTGAGCCGAAACTGATCCGTTGTTGATGATGCGACCACCTGCTGGCTTCTGTCGTTTCATGCAATCGAAAGCCGCCCTGGAACAGAGCCACGTGCCCGTGAGATTGATATCTACCACGTCACGCCAAGCATCCACCGGTAACTCCTCGATTGGAACGGGAGCCGCGCCAATCCCAGCGTTGTTGAAAAGCAAATCAACCCGGCTAAACGCTTCTACCGTCGAACTGAACAACTCCTCGACGGCTGTCGGTTTCGAAATGTCGAGAGCGAGCGACAGATTGGGGTTCTGCATCTGTGCAGAGGCTTCTTGCAGCGGTTCTAGGCGGCGTCCGCAGATTACGGTTATCCAGCCCCTGCTATCTAATGCCTGTGCTGCCGCCGCACCTACACCTGAGCCGCCACCTGTAATGACAGCCACCTTTTTCTGGTTCGGTTCCTTCAACCTAACTTCTCCCTCCCTGTTTTTGGAGCCGGGCCCATTCGTCTCGTAGGCCTACGGTCCGATGGAACAAAAGTTCGCGATCTGTATCAGCGGCGAAGTAACCAAGTCGTTCGAATTGAACGACTTGCCCAGGTTCCACATCTTTGAGAGCAGGCTCAAACTTGCAATCCTGCAAGATCTGGCGTGACTCTTCGTTCAAGTCATCGACCGGGTCTCCCGTTTCGTCACCCGGTAGTTCTGTCTTAAAAAGACGTTCATACAGAGCGACAGAGCCATCAACAGCGTTAGCCGCATCGACCCAATGAATCGTCGCCTTTACCTTCCGGCCGTCGGGAGCCGCCCCGCCAGCGGTTTCGGGGTCGTATACGCACTGAACCTCGATGGGCGCGCCGTCCTCGTCGCAAATGACGTCTGTACACGTCACTAGGTAACCGCCGCGAAGCCGCACCTCACGGCCAGGTGCCAGCCTGAAGTACTTGGGAGGCGGCGCCATCTTGAAGTCATCATGTTCTATCCACAACTCACCGCTAAACGACACTTCTCGAGAACCTTCAGATTCGTTTTCAGGGTTGTTAACCAAAGTTCGAACATCTCTGATCGGCTGGCCTGCACCATCAGTAGGCCAGTTTGTGATGACCAGTTTTAAAGGATCAAGGACGGCCATCCTCCGCGAAGAGGAGGCGTTCAGTTCAGTTCGAACGAAAGATTCAAGCAGTTCTATATCGTGTCGCGCATTTGTGCGGGCTACACCAATGAAGCTACAAAACTCTCGAATCGCGGTGGCCGGATAGCCACGCCTCCGCAGCGCTCGTAGCGTCGGCAGCCGGGGATCGTCCCACCCGTCGACGACCCCCGCGTCGACAAGTTTTTTTAATTGGCGCTTGGAAGTGACTGTATAGGTGAGTTCGAGCCGAGCGAATTCTGTTTGGTACGGCGGTGGCGAATCGAGCGGTAGCTGGGCCAAGTACCAGTCATAGAGGGCTCTGTTGTCGGAAAACTCCAACGTACACAGCGAGTGTGTAACCCCTTCGATCGCGTCGCTCTGGCCGTGGGCCCAGTCATAGGTTGGATAAATTTTCCAAAGTTCCCCTGTGCGGTGGTGCCTTTCGTCGCGAATTCTGTACATAACTGGATCCCGCATTTGCATGTTCTCATGCTGCATGTCGATCTTGGCACGCAACACCTTGCTCCCGACAGTGAATTCGCCTTGACGCATTCGTTGGAACAAATCGAGGTTCTCTTCGGTTGAACGACCGCGAAAAGGGCTTTCAGTCCCGGGGCGACCAAACCCTCCTCTTTGTTCTGCGATGTCTTCTGCGTTTTGATCGTCGACGTAAGCCAACCCCTTGGAGATCAACAGTTCTGCCCAGGTGCACAACTGATCGAAATAATCAGAACTGTGGTGAATAGCATCGGGAACAAAGCCGAGCCACGCGAGGTCCTCGATAATTGCGTCGACGTAACTGTGGTCTTCAGTCGACGGATTGGTGTCATCGAATCGGAGGTTGCAGCTACCTTGATTTTCGGCCGCTACCGCGAAATCCAAACAGATCGCCTTTGCATGACCGATATGAAGGAAACCGTTGGGTTCTGGTGGGAAACGGGTTTGGACGCGACTGTGAAATCGACCCGAGGCAGCATCTGCCAGCAGGAGATCTCTGATGTAGTCACTCCTTGGCTTTTCAGCGTCTAAGCCATTTTCAGTCAACGAAGCCTCATTTAGATTGGACGCGGCGTGCCCGGCGGGGCCTTGCTAACGCTACCTCGCCTACTGCTGCGAAGAAGCCTCTATTTGCCCTAAATGCTTCGGAGGCCATTTACCCGGGACCACGTTTTCTGTCAGCAGAAATGCGGAGACCGATTCAAGCTGCCCAAGGGCGCGTTCTGCATCGTCGTTACCAAGAGTTGATGCGATCTGCTCGGCGTTTCTGTCTGTTTCTGCTTCAATATTCTTTCTGACGGCACGGCCTTTATCTGTGTGTCGACCTTGCGAAGTTATCCAGCCAAGTTCCGATAGGCGTTCTGCTTCTGCACTCCATTCTGGCGAGGTCCATCCACGAATTTTTTGGATCACCTCTGGTGTGCCACGGCCGTCTGCTGCCATCAGAAGGTGCGACCCAAGTCCTGATACGTCGGCTGAGCGGAGTGCTTGGTTGTGACCATCAAACCTGTACTCACGCAATAAGGTCGAGGCATGCCAGAGGGCCAGGAGTGGATTCTCGGGCCATGGTTCGTCGGCCCATGCTGCGAATAGGGGTCGCTGATGGGTGTCAAGTTGTGGAAGCGACAGTTTGAGGAGCTCGACTATGTCAGCTAGGTCCTCATCCCACTTGTAGTCGGTGAAAATTCTGTCGAACGCGCGCGTGAGGATGCTTATTTGCTTGGCGCGAACATCCGCTGGGGACATGACGTCCCAACAACTAGGAACTGACCGTTCGACCATGCGGGGCGCGAAGTTGAAAAAGGTTTCAGTGACAAGTCCCGCAGATGCTGTCCCGAGGGGAGCGGAGCGGTAGGCGAAGTACGCGTGCCACCACCCCTTAAAGCCAAGTTCAGTGAATTCGCTGATCTCTGGTGCATAGTAGGCACAGGAATGCAGAGGCTCCGATGCGGCGGCGAATCGCCTCGAGTAAGAGGGGGAGCCAGTCATCGGATGGGAGACTGGTTCTGCTTCTCGATCCCTCGCCGAAAATCTGACGCCAAGGAGACCCGGTCGACACTTAGATCCGTGTTATAGGTTTCCCAGATTTCACCGTTGACTGATTCCATCGAGAGCAGAACTATTGCTCCTTCAGGGCCACCACCCTCCACGTGCGCTTCATCGCCGTTATGGGTGCTGTAGGTGCCGGCTGGTCGACTGTCAATCAGTCGATCACCATCCGCCACATCAAAAATCTGGTGTTCTCCTTCCAACACCAAGGTCTTCACAGGTCCAATGTGGCGATGTGCAACACATTTAACGTGCGGCTCGAACTTGAGTAACAACTGAACAAACCGGTCTTCGGGGTCAACCTCCAACACGTTGTAGTAAAAACCTTCAAAGCCGGGGAACTCAATCCAGATCATGTTTTCCGAAAGCAAAGAATGGACCATCAGGGCCTCCGCTCGCTGTGGATCGTCACGATGCTAGGGCAAAGAGGCAACAGTTTGTTACGTCTCAACCTGGGGCTCCTTTGGAAGCCCTAGGACCCTTTCGCCCAATATGTTTCGTTGAATTTCGTCTGTCCCGCCTGCAATCGATTGGGCGGGTGTAGATATTAGGACCTCTGCGATCAATCCTTCGAGCGGGGAGTTTGGGCCATTCAACATTCCGTGAGCACCCGCAATGGAGGTGTGAGCTGCGTGACTCGCCCGCGCAATAACGCTCATATTCAGCTTCGCTACAGAGCCTTCAGGCCCTGGTGGCTTACCAGCCAGGCGGGCATCTCGACCTCGCTGAGTTGTCCAAACTGCCGTGCGTCGGAGTTGTTCTACCTCAGCAACATCTTGACGTGTTAAAGGGTCCGAATTAAGGCCCGACCTTCGAGCCTCCGAGGCAACTAGTTTTGGTCGCCCTGCTCGCTGTGGGTACCATCGATATGTCGAAAAGTACTCGTCAGCCTCTGCTTGGGCTCGTTGCACTAATGGACTCTCCAATTCCGGGAAACGCGGTCGCGGCGTAGCAACGGCGCTTCGTTCATGAGCGAGGGTCGTCAACGCGACACGCCACCCGTCACCTGAGTTGGCAATCATGTTCTCCATGGGCAAGCGGGCGTTATCGAAAAAAACTTCATTGAACGAGGAATGACCATTCATCTGGTGCAATGAACGCACTTCGACACCGTCTTGTTTCATCGGAATCAGGAAATATGAAATCCCTTGGTGCTTTGGCAGGTGGGTGGACGTACGAGCCAAAAGAATGCCGAAATCAGCGTTCTGAGCTCCTGAGTTCCAGACTTTTTGTCCGTTGATGATCCATTCATCACCGTCAAGTTCAGCTTTGGTTGTTAACCCGGCTAGATCAGACCCTGCCCCGGGTTCGCTGAAGAGCTGGCACCATTTGTGTTCTCCAGTCAAGATCGGTAGCAGATAGCGATCTAGTTGCTCATCGTCAGCCCACTCCAACAGGGTCGGTGCAACTAGATACATGCTGACTCCAGCCGCCACACCCACTGCGCCCTCTTCAACAAGGACTCGTTTCGCCACCGCATCCATCTTGAGTGGCGCCTCTTTACCGAACCATTTCCGAGGCCATGACGGGCAACCCCAGCCACTATTGGCCAATAGGGTGCGCCATTCCGTTAAGTCGGCCGTGGGACTCCAATTGGCTCGAACCCAGGTGCGAAGCTCGGTCACCAGGGCCTCTTCGGTAAGTCCGTCACCATCCATTGAAGTGAACAAACCCTTCGTCAGGTTTCCTGCGTCCAGGTTTGAATTCGGTTCCTACGGTGTAGGCAACCGGGCTCAGCGCCACTTGTTGGACCTTGCTGTAGGGGATGCCCAATATTTCGGCCACGTCTTCTTCACGTTGAAGGTGAACGGTGGTCCAACAAGTTCCCAGCCCGCGGTTTCGAGCAGCGAGCATGAAGCTCCAAGCGGCTTGTATGACCGAACCCCATTTGACCGCCTGCGTCATAGCGTCGACCCCGTCGAGCCGTCCGCTGATGCAGGGAACGAAAATTGCCGGAACATCGGGGAAAGTTTCAGCTAAATGTCGAGCGGATCCCATCATGTTGAGCCAAGAAACTTGGTCGCCGGCGTCACCTTGTTTTTCGGCAGATGCATCTAGGTATTCGGCAGTCACCATGGACGTCCACACTTGCTGATAAATCAAACCGACTTCGCGACATTGGTCCCGATCGTTGGAGACAACGAAATGCCAGTCTTGGCGGAGGGATCCAGTTGGAGCCTGTAAGGCCAGTGCGAGGCAGTCCCGCAATACGTCCTCACCAACTTCCCTTTCGAGATCTAGTCGACGGCGAACAGAACGGGTTGTTGCGAGGACTTCATCTGCGCTCAATTCGAGCTTCATAAGTTGGATCCTTTGTGTATGTCAGGCCGAGAATTGAAGTTTGGCGGTGCCAATAACGCCGGTTCTGCCATCTTCAGCGGTTATGGCCAAGTCGAGTTCGACGCTCATAGTGCTGTCATCTATGTCGGTGACGGCGCCAGTCATCGTTATGTGCGAATCGACAAGAAGCGAACCACGAAAGACGGTATCGATGCTTTGAATCGACGAATTCGGAGCCCATCGGTGGATCATCGCTGCCAACAATCCTTGGCTCATTATTCCAGGCACAATCGCTGCCGGAAAGCCTTCTTTCTTCGCCGCTTCATGATCGATGAACCGTTCAAAAACGTGTTTTGCGGAGTGGCAAAAGTTAGTGACTCGCGCCATTGATACATCCGGCGTCTCCGTCGGCAGATCGTCTCCTAGCTCCACTTCATCGAATTTGAGAATCTTCACCATGGTTAGTCGGCCTTTTTGATCATTTTCCAGTCGACAGTCGATACCAGTTCGCTGCGGTCGTTGCGAAATTCCATGCGTTGAACAATGAAGATCATCGTTCCGCTTCGCCCGGTTTTGTCGAAGATGTCCGCAATCGTTGTCGTGGCGTTGAGGGTGTCTCCTGGGCGGATCGGAGCGTGAACATCGACCTTTTTCCCACCGTCAATGCCGAAACCACCACCAATCTGGGGAAAGTTTTCGGGCAAAACTCTGCCTGACATGCAGTGGGTTGTGAAACCTGGGTGGGCTTGAAAATCAGGGTGCTCTGCGTCTGTGAACCGGGGATCGGTCTCCCCGCATGCTTCCGCCCAGGCGATCATGTCGTCCGTATTCATTTCAAAGGTGGCCCAGTCGAACTCCACTCCGACCCAATCATCTCGGACTGAGGCGAGATTCTGTGCAGAGTTGGCTTGATCCATTTCTTCCTTCAATCAGAATTTGTGAGAACAGCGGCGGTGACCTGGCCCAGTTGCGAAGGTAACACCTAGCGACAAAACCCGCTGGATTCGGTAATGATTACTCTTATGCCCACAAAAAATGGTTCCTCCCACGAAAATCGTATCCGTAACGCCTGGGCCGGTCGGATTAGTGGGTGCATGCTCGGCAAACCGATAGAACAACTGTCGATGCGCAAAGGCGCTGCAGAATTGGAGGCATACCTCACCGATGCGCAGGCCTTCCCACTCCGCGACTACGTGCCCTACCGTCCAGATCTCAACGACTCAATAGAGCACCCCAATGCCTGCAAAGGGATCATGGTTAGCGCTATCCCAGACGACGACATCAACTACACGGTTATTTCAGTCATGCTCCTTGAAGAGTACGGCCGTAATTTCACTACAGCCGACGTTGGTCGGATATGGCTCCGCTACCTACCCGGAGCAATCGTCTACACAGCTGAACGCGAGGCGTACGTCAAATTGTTAGAACGCGCCGGCATGCGATTCGCATATGGCGCCGAACCAAACATGGATTTAGAAGAATGCAGCGACAACTCTTACAACGATTGGATCGGTGCCCAAATTCGTGCGGACCTATATGGCTGGATTAATCCTGGTGAACCGAAAACAGCGGCTCGCATGGCACAGACAGACGCAAGGCTGAGTCACCGTGCGGAAGGTGTTTACGGTGCTGTCGTTGTAGCCGCCGCAGGAGCCCTAGTTGCTACTGGTGTACAACACGATAAAGCCTTCGAAGAGGCCGCTACCTATATTCCCTCTGATTCCGATTGTGCTGCCGCCGTACATCTCGGTTTAGCGACCGCTCAGGATGCAACACCGACGAAAATACAAGCGACCTATGAAGGCATGTCACCGGTCCATACAGTTAACAACCTCGCCCTCGTTACGTGGGGGCTTGTCCGGAACCCAGACGATTTCGGAGCTGCAATTGGCGACACCGTCTCCGGTGGATGGGATACCGACTGCAACGGAGCCACTGTTGGGGCCCTTTGGGGTTTAACAGGCCGGGAGGTCCCATCACCATGGATTGCGCAGTGGAATGACGTGATCGAAACAAGCTTGGCTGGGTTGTCGTCCTTTAAGTTGCGAGACCTTACGGCCAGGACTGTTGACTTGATCGACTAGTCCGTAGAGGGCTGACGTAACGAAACGGGCTCAAAATTTCCGCCTTCCAACGCGCCCACCAGGTCACCAATACCGTTAATTATTTGGTCCGGAAAGTTAGTGGCGCACAAACCGACGCGGCTGACGACATGACTATCGCTGCCCCCGAACCCCTTGTAGTTGTACTTCGATGCCATTTGGACGGACAGTTCATCTTCGCCGGGAATGGAGCCACCGTTCAAGACCTCCACTGTATGAACTCCATCGACTTCACCCCGCTCCTCGTAATGAGAGAAGAGGCCAACACGTTTCCGCCCAGGGTGGCAGGGTGCAGCGAACGCACCAGCCCTCTTACTTGCGTCAAGGACATCGCTGATAGGTAATCGGACATCTGTGAAGTCGATCGCCGCTTGCAGGTCTTCGTTGACACCGAAAACGAGAATATGGCCGAAATCGCTTTCAACCTCGCTCGCCTTCAAGATCAGCAGCCCGTATTCGTCCTCCAAATGCCTATAGTCCGACTCTGCGTCGAATTGACGATGCTCGGTCAGCACGAAGCCGTCTAGCGGTAATTCCTTTTTACGAATCCACTTGCAGTAGTTCTCTACTTTGGCCCGTCCGTCATCAGACTTAACAGAGTGGGTATGGAGGTCCAGCAGCATAGAAGTTTGCGCCTAACTGAGGCGAAATACAGGGATAGCGAACATTTCCGCGTCATCACGGGTTTGTGAAACGTAGTCAACTGTCACTTGTGCGCCAATGGCGACGTTGTCGGGGTCGCAGTCCACTACCACTGTCAACATTCTTGGCCCTTCGTCCAGGTCGACGTATGCCATCACGTAGGGACACGCCTCAGCGAAACCCTTCGCCTGGTTTTGTTCGGTAACGGTGAAGCTATATATCTTCCCTAACCCAGATGCTGCGAAATGCACCAACGTTGAACCGTCAAGGCAATGTGCGCACACGCCTCGCGGTCGATGCTGGACCAAGCCACACGTCTGGCAACGTTGTAGCACCAACTCGCCGCGACCAGCACCTTCCCAAAACCCTCGAGATTCCCAGCTAGCGAATGGAAGTGGATGTTCGATGGCACTCATCGGTCAACTCCGAGAATCAGGGTAGCGCCGCTGTGTTTGTCGCCTATGGTGCCGCCAGTGCCGTGAGCAAGTGCCAGTTCAGCGTTCGGCACCTGCCGGGCGTCGCACTCCTGGCGGAGCTGTTTTACGGCTTCAATGACCAAGAAAATTCCTCGCATGCCGGGGTGGTTGGATGAAAGGCCGCCGCCATCGGGGTTCACGGGCAACGTTCCACCAAGAGAGATACCTCCGTTAGAAACGAAATTCCCGCCTTCGCCAGAGGGACAGAAACCCAGATTTTCTAAGGTCGCGAGCACCGTAATTGTGAATGAGTCGTAGATCATCGCGAGGTCGATGTCAGAATGTTTAACCCCCGCCATCTCGAAGGCCCTCGCCCCGGATTGTTTTGCAGCGATAGTAAGGATGTCGCTATACCCGACGCCCTGATGTTGAACGGCCTCTCCGCAACCCAGGAGTTGCACCGGCGGCTTCGCAAGATCTCGCGCTCTCTCAAGAGATGTAACAACAACAGCTCCACCGCCATCGCTGATGATGCAGCAATCAAGTAAGTGGAGCGGTCGAGAAATCATTCTGCTTTGCAATACGTCGTCGACCGTGATCGGATTCCGCATCTTCGCAAGCGGATTAAGGCCCGCGTGTTGGCGCATCGTCACTGCAATCTCGGCCAACTGTTCGCTCGTGGTGCCGTAAGTAGCCATGTGAAGGTTGGCATAGGTTGCGTAACTTCCAACTGTTGTCATTCCGTAGGGCGCCGAAAATGCGGCATCGGGATTGCGAGAGCCTCCAGTACCGCCGGTACCTATCGCCATCGAGTTTGACGCAGCCGTGGAGCCATAGAGAACTAATGCAACCTGACAGAGACCGGCATTTACTGCTGCCGCTGCATGGGTGACGTGCGCTACGAAGGAGGACCCTCCGATGTTGGTTCCATCCAAGTAGTCGGGGTATAAATCTAAATATTCAGCTAGGTCGACTATGCCCATCATCCCCATTGACATTGAGGCGCCAAATAGACCATCAACGTCGGTGCGTTGAAGGCCAGCGTCGTCGAGAGCTCCTTTAGCCGACTCAGCCATGATCTGAAATTCAGTTTTATTTGGTGAGAATCGGCTTGGATGTTCGTAGACACCAGCAATAGCCGCGCCGCGAGGGAAGGCATTCTTGGTCATTGGTCTTTGCGCCTGGTTGAAATTGTTTCCTCAACCATCGCGCAGAAAGCCGCAGGCGATTCTTGGGCGGGGTGTCTACCTACCTCGGGCATCGTTACTACGGCTCCATCAGCGATGCTCTCAGCGAATTGGTAGCTACTACCCTTGTGTCGTTCTTCTGTATGTTCGCCCACTACCACGACTGTTGGGCAAACGGGGCGAGAGAGATCCACTCGATTGTTCCAATCCGACTGAGCTTGGCGGGCACCTAGGGTTGCTCGAGGATCGGTCGTCACCCAATGACTGAAAGCTTTCCTCATCATCTTTTCGTCGGGGTCTGGGGCGTAGCCGCTCGTGTCGAATTGGCGACGCGCCTTGCCGGATGTGATTTCGCCAAGGTCGTGAAGTTCTTCCTGTAAGTCAACAGCGGGACCAACCGCTCCACAGCAAATTAGATCCGAAACATCTACATGACCGTTAGCCGCCAGTTCGAAACCAACCGCTGCCCCTAGGCCATCAGCAACCACGACAAGGGCCGAAATTTCCCACGGGGATATCAGGGATTCAACGTGAGCAGCCATTGCCTCCACTGAACCAAGGCTATCCAAGGAGCCGCTTCGACCATGGCCGGGCAAATCAAAACTGACAGGCGAGTTGGTAAGAACCAGAAGGTCCATGAGGTCACCAAAGGTGTTGCCATTCACACCAGCGTCATGAAGCAGCAGGATTGGCTGCCCCTCCTCGAAGCTTGGTGGAGAACCAGGAAGAGTTGTGTCTCCACGGTGGTGCACGAGGGTAGCGATCCCGTCTACATCGAAGTACTTGTCTGGCACGTAGCGAACGGTACCGGAACTATCACGGTCTATGGAGCAAAAACGTGAACTTCCGGCAGGGCCTGCATCTCAAACGTTGCTATTCAGTACCTCTCGGAAGGGAAGAGCTTTGTCTATTTCGGGTTCACGCGGTAAACCGAGAATTCGCTCTCCAATAATGTTTCGCTGTATCTGGTCTGTCCCGCCTCCAATAGAGGTAAAAAAGGCGTTCAACATCGAATAGGTTGCATCAGCGCCCTCTGAAGAGGTGTCGCCTCCGAGCGTCGCCTCGGCTCCGAGAATTCGAGCTTGAAGACTTCCAGCGAAGTGCAACATCCGGGACATGGCAAGCTTTCCCAAGGAAACAATGGGAGTCGTGGTGCCCTGCTCGATAGCCGCCTTAGCTCTTCGATTATTCCATTCGTTTAGGGTGCGCCATTGATGGAGTTTGATTAGCTGTTGTCGTATATCGGGGTCCTGCGTAAGGCCTTTCGTTCGCGCCAACTCGATGAGAGACAGGTCGGGAATCGGCGCTGGAGCTTCACTGTCTGCGTTCCGTGCCGCGCGGATGACATCCGACGAACGTCGTTGTTGGGTAGCACCCATAGCGGCTCGCTCATAGGCAAGTGCAGATGTAAGCACCCACCAACCCTCGTTCAACGCTCCGAGCATGTGCGAATTTGCGACGCGAGCGTCGGTTAGGAAGACTTCGTTGAATCGTGAATCGCCCGTCGCTTGGCGCAAGGGCCGAACCTCGACTCCGGCTTGTTTCATCGGCAGAAAGAAGAATGAAAGGCCGCGATGCTTTGGTTGGTCAAGATCGGTTCGAGCAATCAGAAACGCATAATCGGCTTGCCTGCCGCCAGAAGTCCACACCTTCTGCCCGTTGATTATCCATTCGTCGCCGTCACGTACCGCCGATGTTCGGACCCCGGCGAGATCGGAACCTGCGTTAGGTTCGCTATAGAGCAGACACATTGAGGTCTTGCCAAGTAAGAGGTCTCGAAGTACCTGTTGTTTGAGTTGATCGCCGGCATGAGATGCGATAGTCGCGGCCCAAAGGTTGACGACATCTTGCCCCCATCCTTGGGCATCGTCACCGCCAAATACCGAGTCATTCGAAACGGTTTGGCCAGATGACTTTGAGGGGTACCTCGCCGACCGAAACACGTTATCGGTTGCTCGTGCATCATCGGAGGAAAGCCCCCGTCCGAACCATTCCTTGGGCCAGGAGGGCGCTGCCCACCCTGAGTCAACCAGCTTCTCCAGCCAACCCATCTTGTCCTCGGAAGGCGGGTTTGCTTCCAACCAAGTAGCGGCCTCTTCGACGACTGACTCGCTCATTGCTCGGCGGCAGCTTTTATGCCTTCCAAGGTGGCTTCAATCGTGCCCTGAACTGCAGCTTTGCGTCCCGCTAAACCTTCCTCATCGAGTTTGGCCAAAGAGGGTGGTAGTGCCATGACATCCCAGACCTCCGTCAAAGTACAGCCGGTAGCGGACTCCTCGATTTGGTACGTCCATCGAACAAATGGGCCGTCATCTGGAGCCGCAACGAATTCAAAGCACTCACCCGGGTTAGCGATCGTTATTTCCACCGGTACAGACCACTCAAAGGCTTTGATTCGGTTGGTACCGAGAAAGCGGGATCCAACCTGTCCGGGTTCGCCGTTAGTCCATTCGCCGCCTATGTTTTCGGTGCTCCACTCGCCCATACGACTCAGGTCAGACACGAGCGCGTATATCGCGTCGGGTGAAGCGGCAACATCTGTTGAAATCTCGAGGTGCATGTCGTGAACAGTCATGCCGTCACGCTAGTCCTCGGGGTTGCCCGCCGCGAATTGAAAACCTGAATATTTCGGTTGGTCGATAGCGACTTGGTTGACCACTGACTCGCGCAAATACACATGAAGGTCAGGTTGATCTAGTTCCATGCTTCTATCTCGTAACGCATGCACGAGTTGCCACCGCAACTCGTCCACGCTGCCCCTGGTGTTAAGCAGGCCGCTGAGAAGCTCAACTTCGCGTTCGAGCAACGCTGGCCCAAGCGAAAGTTCCCGCCCGACGATGTCGAGAGAGTTGCCAGCTACGCGGGCGAGAAAGTTGGTTCGGCCGTCTGTGGCCGACATTACGTCTTCGTGCAGAAAGTCACGAACGCTGGTTAACAGTTCATCAAGCCGTGGCATATCTGATTGCCGCTCCGGCCCAAGAGGTCGGACAAGCTCGACAACGCCGGGTATTAATAGGTTCACGCAGTCGACCTGGCATTCTGACGAACGTCTGCCGATTGCAGGGCGTTCGACTGTGGCATCAGGTCCTGTTCGGTACTGATCAGCCATGCCTAGGCAGCCAATAGCCCACCAGAAGCTGCCGAAGACCTCCCAGAATCGGACTGCCTCCCGGTTCACCACCCAACCTGATTCTGCCTCATATCCCTTGATGAGGTCTTCAAGCTCTCCGAAACCACCTACCTTTAGTTTTCGTTCGCCGAATCGCCACGAATTTGTGCAGATCCATCCGATATCACGCATCGGATCTCCGATGTAGGACGTCTCCCAGTCCAGGACAGCTTGTAAACCTTCTTCGGCGTTAACCATCAGGTTTCCGTTGCGGAAATCGTTGTGCACCAATCGGTACTCCGTCTCCTCCGGCAAGTTTTCTTTAAGCCACCGCCCGGTGAAGTCGATCATCGGCTGAGCGGTGTTCCAATCTCGATACCTACCCCAGGTCTGATCCACGTATTCGGCCGCGCTCAGAACTTGGAGGCGTCCTCGTAAACCTGTTGCGTCAACGTCAATTGCATGAATCTTGGCGAGCTCACGCCCACATTGTTCAGCGAGCAGCGGCCGCACACCGTCTAAGTCGTTAGAGCGAACGATGCGCGAACCGAGGGTTTCGCCCGATAGCCACTCCATCACGAAACCAACACCGACGCCGTCTGCCGGTTCCAGTTCGTAGTGAATCTGGGGCTCGGCTACGCCGTGGCCTTTAGCGGTGCGCATTAGGAGCGCCTCAGTAGCTAAGCCGACGGCACTCACATTGTCTCGATCTATGCCGCCAGCACCGCGTCGCATGCACAGCAGTTGCTCTCCCGAGGGGGTAGTGATCCTCAAACGGTAGGTTTCCATACTCGCGCCACCCGATAAACGTTCAACCCCGATCAGGTCTAGGCACTCTGGCAATTCGCGAATAAGTGTGTCTTTTAACTTGTCAAAGAAGTCCGGCGAAGACGCCATCGGCCTCAACCCTTATCGTGTTGCGATCCGAAGATCGTGGGCGCTCCACTCCGAGACCAGTCAGGCGCTCCGAGTATCTGCCGACCTTCAACGGTCACGCACTGCTGAGAGGTCCCGCCGACAACCGCACCGCTCAGAGCTCCGGTAACGCCATTGGCGCCAATATGAGCTATCGGATATGAGTCAGCACGGGAATAGGTTTGCAGCAAGAGCGGTCGGGGCTTTGTCGAATCATTTGGCACGGAGCCGTGAATCATGCAGCAGTTGTGAACAGTGACGGACCCGGCACAACCTGTCAGCCAAACCATCTGATCGAGGTCAAGATTCGCAACGTCGGTGGCTCTCATTGATCCAACCCAGTTCCCGTTGCTTTCGTATTGGTCATAAAGCTGACCTTTATGGCTACCGGGGAGTACACCCATGGGGCCCATTGAATTGTCGACGTCGTCAAGGTAAACCCCGATGGTGAGGGGACTGAAATCTGTGTGTGGCCAAAACTGGATGTCCTGGTGCCATTTCACTTCCTCGCCTCCGTCGGACCACTTGTAGTTCAGCTTTGAATGGTGATAGCGCGCGGGACCACCCAGGATCGCGCAGGCGAGCTCCGCCGCTTCTCCCTCGAGGGCAAAATGCCGGAAGACCTCATGGCGATCGACGGGGGAGTTCAAACGCCGAATGCGTGGCGCAGTAGCCGAATGGTCTGGTTCCAGGTCCAAGACTTTGTCGGATTCGGTCATGTGCTTACTAATCTCGACGAATTCGTCCGCTGCTGTTTGAAGAGCGGACAGGGCTGCGTCACCGACGAATCGATCTAAATGCAAATAGCCGTCAGCCTCGTACGACTCCAGTTGCGCTGAAGAAATAAGATTGCTCTGGGCACGCTGCGACTGCACGTTTGAATGATACCTCGGCAGGTAAAGGCACGTCCTATACGCGTTTTGTCCCATATGGTGGACCCAATGGGAGATTCGGTAGTGATCAGCGGCGGTTTGTTGTCCGGTAACACGGGCGAGCAACCCGTTGACCTGCTGGTAGATGCAGGAATGATTGCCGAGATCGCTCCGGCTGGAACCTTAAAAGGCAAGGGCTTAGTCGTCGATGCTAGCGATGCTCTGGTGCTGCCGGGTTTCGTGGACATCCAGGTGCACTTCCGAACTCCCGGGGGAGAAGAAAGTGAGGATATTTCATCTGGAGCAGCTGGGGCGGCATTGGGCGGGGTGACTGCATGCGTGATGATGCCGAATACGATTCCCACCATCGATAGCGTTGCTTTAGTCAACGAGGTTTTGGCAATAGGCCGCACTACACCGTGCGATGTGCACACTTCGGCGTCTGTGACTCAAGGCCGCGAAGGACGCGAACTCGTCAACTTCGGAGATCTTTATGCAGCGGGTGTTCGGATATTCACTGATGATGGCACTGTTGTTGATGATGCTGCCTTGATGGAGAGGGCACTTTCTGCGACCGGTGATCTCCCGGGATCGGTCATTAGTCAGCACGCTGAACACTCCGCGATGGTTGAGGGGGGCGTCATCAATGATGGAGCAGTAGCGAAACGACTCGGATTAAAGGGGCGTCCCCGGGAAGCCGAAGCGGTAATTGTTGAACGTGACCTGCGGTTAGCCGAAGCGACAAAGGGTCGGTATCACGTGTTGCATATTTCGACCTCGTTGGCCGCTGATTTGGTTCGGTCCGCTAAGTCCTCAGGCGTACGCGTTACAGCTGAGGTCACGCCCCAGCACCTGATTTTGACGGAGGACGACGTTGAACGCCTAGGAACTTCCGGGAAAATGAATCCCCCTTTGCGGACCGCTGGCGATATTGAGGCATTGCGTGCCGGCATCTTTGACGGCACCATCGATGCTGTTGCTACGGATCATGCACCACATTCGCCAGCCTCCAAAGACGTCAGCTTGGCAGATGCTCCGCCCGGAATGCTTGGCGTCGAGACCATGGCATCAGTCATCTGGACAGAATTTGTTGATAGCGGTTTGATGAGTGTCGAACGCTTCGTGACTCTGCTCTCGCATAGCCCGGCTCAAATAGCGGCTATGGAATCACAAGGTCAGCCAATTCGGGTTGGTGGCCCGGCCAATATCGCTGTCTTTGACCCCAAGATGCAGTGGACTGCTGATCATGGCAGCCTGCAGAGCAAGAGTGACAACAACCCTTGGATCGGAAAGCAACTGGTAGGCCGTGTCCGCCACACTATTTGTCGCGGTCAACTAGTGGTTGCCGACGGTGTCCTGATTTAAAGCAACATTCAATGACCTGAGAGCCGCTCGACGTTTGCTGTGACTTCTGTGTCCGCTCTATCGTCGTGGTGATTGGTCGCTGATCGCCGATCTCAACCAAAGGTCAAATATGTCATTCAACTTTGCGAATGTTAACGGTAAGGCAGCCCTCGTAGAGGGCGACAACTTTTACGATCTCCTCAGAATATCTGAGGGACAGATCAGCGAGGACCCGATGGTCGCGATCCAAGACGTCGACGCCCTCGACGAATTATCGGCACTTTTGTCAGATCATGAAAGTGACGGGATGATGTCAGAGTCTGTTGTAGGTCCGCCGGTACCGCGGCCTCGTAATTCCTTCGGAATTGGCCTCAACTACAAAGATCATGCGGCTGAATCAAAGATGGACCTTCCCGAGATCCCGGTCGTGTTTTCAAAGTATCCATCATGCATCTCTGGTCCCTTTAGTGATGTGGATCTACGAACCGAACGAGGGGATTACGAGGCGGAGCTGGTTGTTGTGATTGGCCGACAGGCCCGCGACATAGCCGCAGCGGACAGCTGGTCTCACGTGGCTGGGGTAACCGTCGGGCAAGACATCTCAGACCGACGACTGCAACTTGGCGCTCGCCCACCGCAGTTCGGTCTCG
>JASLTG010000012.1 GCA_030743005.1 Acidimicrobiales bacterium
CTCGGCGTTAACCTGACTCCCCAAGCTGGAGTAGCGGTTGGTTTAGCAGTTTTGGCAAGCGAAGTTCTCGGAGCTCCGGGGGCAGAGGCTGCGACCGTGGTGCTTGGGTCGGTAGTCCTATTCGAGCTTGTAGGACCATTGCTTGTTGCCAAGGACCTTAAAGGCTCAGGCAGTGAAGCTGAAACTGGACCGACGGATCCAACCCAGGTTGAGTTACCTGGCCGAGTTCTGATCGCTTCATCGATGTCGGTAGAGATACCCGAGTGGTTGATCGATCTTGCAGCTCGCTGGCGATCGAGGTTGGTTATATATCAACCAGAAGAACCCGAATCAGAAACAGTGAAACAGTTGTTGGCCCACTGCGCTACCAAAGATGTGGAAGTGGAGTTCCGGACGTTACGCAATGAAAGCTTCACTGGTGCTGTCGTGCGAACTTCGTCCGAGGTTCGGGCAGACATGGTCGTTTTGTTTGCGGAACGACCTCAAGGAGCCGCATCGAGACTGGTTCTGTTCCCTGCGGAACGAATAGCCAGAGAATTAACGGTTCCGGTATTGACCTTCCCAGTCGGAACTCAAGGTCCACCTGAGCCGCTACAAAGGATCCGGCGCTGGCCTTGGTTAAGTTAAATTCGTTTAGCAATTGATCCGACAGGGTTGCAGTGGGCACACTGGTATGACCTAACAAAGGGGTACTGATGTCTGAGCGAGTAACGGTGAACGTCGAAGATGGTGTCGCTGATGTCCGACTGAATCGACCAGAAAAACTGAATGCTCTCGACAGCAAAATGTTCCGAGCCATCGTAGACGCGGGAGAAAATCTCAAAGGTCGTTCGGAGGTGAGAGCCGTGGTACTCAGCGGCGAAGGAAGGTCATTTTGTGCCGGCTTAGACCTCTCGTCGTTCCAAGCAATGGGAAGCGACGAGAAAGATGGTCAGAACGACGCCTCTGATGACCATCTTGATGGTCGCATCACACACCTTGGACAACAGGCTGCTTGGGTATGGCAAGAATTGGAAGTGCCCGTGATCGGAGCCATATCTGGCCATGCTTTAGGAGGTGGCTTTCAAATAGCGATGGGACCTGACATACGAATCGTTCACCCAGAGACAAAAATGTCGGTTCTGGAAATTCGATGGGGTCTTGTGCCAGACATGGGGGCTTCCGTGCTGCTCCCGCCTGTAGTTGGCTTGGACGTGGCGAAGGAGATGTATTTCACTGGCAAAATGATTACAGGAGCTGAAGCCGTCGAACTTGGCGTTGCTACGCGGATGAGCGATGACCCACATGGCGCTGCGATGGACTTAGCTAGAGAAATCGCTGGTAAGAATCCGGAGGCCGTTCGGCGGATGAAAACAATCCTGAACGGATTACCACAACGCACCACTGCCGAGCGCTTTGCCGCGGAACGAGAACACATTGGAGCACTGATCGGTACCCCGAACCAGAAAGAGGCGATTGCCTCCTTCTTTGAAAAACGTCCCCCGAATTTTGTGTGATGAGCGTGACGTTAAAGGCATGCGATCTGTGACTGTTTCTCTGGAAGGCTTACTGGCTGAGGCCAGCGAATTAGCACAAGCAGCAGGTTCTTTGACGCTCGAATGGTTTCGACGCTCAGGTCTGGAAATCGAATCCAAAGTAGACGGATCCGAGGTAACCGAAGCTGATCGAAGCGCAGAGCGTTTCATTCGAGATGAGATCAAACGACGCCACCCGAGTCACTCAGTTATAGGCGAAGAGGAAGGCGGGTTGTTCGAACCGGACAACATGACTTGGGTCATCGATCCGATTGATGGAACCCGGGGATTCGTCCGCGGGGTGCCTCTTTACGCCACGCTTCTTGCCGTTGCTGATGATTCCGGCCCGCTGGTGGGCGTTATACATGTCCCAGTGCTGAACTCAACAGTTGCTGCCGCGCGAGGCATGGGATGTTGGCATGACGGCCGACGCTGTTCAGTGAGTACGGTTTCGGACCTCGATGGAGCTCTAGTCAACACAAGTAGCTACGACACCTTCTCGGACTCGGCTCTCATCGCATTAAAAACATCAAAGGCTCTTATGAGAACTTGGGGAGACGCGTTCGGATATTACCTAGTAGCGACCGGACAAGCAGAGGCAATGATCGACCCGATCTGTTCACCCTGGGATCTGGCACCAATGCCCGTAATTTTGAAAGAAGCTGGAGGAAAGTTCACTGACTTTAATGGTGAAGCAGGCTTCGATTTAAGCGCTGACCCTGACTCGATCAACGGGATCGCATCAAATGGGATAATCCACAACAAACTTTTAGACATTATGAGTTCACCATGACTGGACCAGCGGAAAAGATGCCTCAATGGGTACCGCGAGCTACGGCGATATTCCTTGGAGGGTCGGCTCTGTTAGCCGCCCTCATCTGGATGCTTTTTCGAGTGCGTTCGCTCATTATTGTCATCCTGGTTTCTTTGTTTCTCTCATTTGCAATTGAACCTGCTGTCAATTGGCTAGCTCGTAGAGGTTGGCGACGCGGGCCAGCGACACTTGCAATGTTCGCTCTCATACTCTTGGCGATCGGCGGTTTTTTGTACGCGATGGGGTCAGTACTTGCCGATCAAATCACCAAGTTGACAGCGGAAGCCCCCGGATACATACGAGAGATAGAGGAATGGCTAGAGACTCAATTTGGGATAGTTGTGGAGACGGATGCCTTAGTTGCCGAATTTTCAAGTGGTGGTAGCGCTGCGCGCCTAGCTTCTAACGTCGCTGGAGATTTGGTGTCCATAGGAACGGCGCTGATGTCACTGATCTTTCAAACATTGACCGTTCTACTCTTCACCTTCTATCTCGTTGCTGATGGCCCCAAACTTCGTCGCCTTCTGTGTTCTGCCTTATCCCCTAAACGGCAGGCCTTGATGTTGAAAGGCTGGGAAATAGCAATCGATAAGACCGGCGCGTATATCTACTCGAGAACTTTGCTAGGGCTGGCCGCCTTTCTTGTCCACTGGCTCGTCTTCGCTCTTTTGGGAGTGCCTTCTCCAGTACCGTTGGCTCTGTGGGTTGGCATAATGTCGCAATTTGTGCCTGTAGCGGGAACTTACTTAGCAGGCTTGCTTCCCATTCTGATCGCCCTACTGGACCAGCCGATTACTGCGCTGTGGGTCTTGTTAGCTATAGCCATTTATCAGCAACTAGAGAATTACCTGTTTGCTCCGCGGATCACATCACAGACAATGAACATTCACCCGGCAGTCGCATTCGGGACTGTAATTTTGGGCGCATCTTTGCTTGGGGTTGTAGGCACCCTTCTTGCAGTCCCAGTCGCGGCCACTGTCCAAGCGTTCGTGTCGACCTACATAAGACGTCATGAACTTATCGAGTCAGAGCTGTTAGATGATGAAGGGGTCGATACAGAAGAGGCGGAATGAACCTCCACCAGAATGGCCGTTGAGATTAACAATTCCCGATGATCAACTCGAAAACGGTCAACTCCTCAGATTTGCTCTCAATAAACAGGTCAAGGCCAGTTGCATCTAGCTGAGGTCGTTCATCAAATTCCAATACCATGGCAGAAGCTCCAGCGCGTTGAACAATTAGTGCACCACGAACCTCAGGATTAGAGTTCGCGGACATCAGTGCGGCGACAAGGCGTGAAGAATCAGCCTCCGAGCTAAGGACATTTTGAACGATTTCGATCAGATTGTCGAAACGCTGAACATTCTTTGACTGATAAGCGATCTCCCATTGCGGTCGTTTAGTTCTGCGCCTGAGCCCGGAATCTCGGAGGCGTCGAACCAGTTCCCGACTACTAATCGTTGTGGCGCCCAGTTCAACAGCTCGCTGATACTCACCTTGATCAATGTCGTAATGATCGCCTTGAAACCCAATGCGGCGCTTGCCAAGCCGTTGAGCAAAGTGATGGAGCTCATGAAATGACACATCTGACACCATGTGGCCCCACAGGCCACCTCTCCATGCCCAGATCGGCGTGTCAACGAGAATCATGAAGTTGCGGCCAGCATCTCGTCGATCAGTGAATCGTATTTCGGGGCAATAGTCGGCCAGCCAAACTTCGCAACGTATTCCATGGTTTCTCGTCTATAACGATGAACTTCATCCCTGGGTTGAGCCAGGATCGAACGGAGAGATTCCTCCAACGACCTTGGGTAAAGAAATTGCGATGAAAAGCCCTCAGGTACTATTTCTGGATAGGCCAGTCGGTCTGGGAGCACAGGCCTAGCTCCAGCAGCAATTGCTTCGGCGATAGCAAGGCCAAAGAACTCGTGTTGTGCCGTCGAAACGACCAAGTCACTGCGACACAAGACTTGACGGTAGACGTCATAGGTTTGTGGCCCAGACAAAAGGATCCGATCAGAAAGATGATTCTTTAGACGCTCGTGCGCTTTTTCGCCACCACGTTCAACTTCACCAAGCGCGTACAGTTCGAACTCGTGCCCTTCTGAGGCCAGAATAGTTACGGCGTGGACGAATTCGCCTGGGTTTTTGTCATGGGACCAACGGTGGTTCCACAGAACTCTGATCGGTCCACCAAGGGCTATCGGGTGAAGCCCTGAGGTATCAACCCCCACAGGTAAGACGTGGAGATTATTGAGTATCGATTCAACTTTTGCCCCAGAGCCCCGAACAAGCCCGTCGGCGAAGTCAGGCATCCGTTCCAGTATTAAGTCGGCATGAAATTGACTGGCAACGGCTACGCGGTCGGCGCTCGTTATAGCGTTCCAATCATTAATCATGGCCCGATAAGGTTGGCCACCCTTTGGGCCTGGTGGGTAGCCAATTTGGCTTTCATGCATATACAGAAGAGTCGGCGGTCGCCGCTTAGATCGGTCTAGTAGTCCTAGAACGGTTGCGAGATCGATTGGAGTGCTAGCTACTAGTGCATCAATTGGTTGGCGCGCCTCGTTGATTGCTTCAGCAAAACGTGTTGGCGCGGTCACAAGAGAACGACGCCAACCTGAGTCTGAACCGTTGACCACATCAACGGTGTGTTTGCTGTTCGAACGCCACCCTTCAACCCAACTCCGATGAGAACCCTGATACCACGGTTCAAGAACAAGAACGTTCGCCACGCAAATGAAACTACCGGGTCCTTCACTTCTGAGGAATAACCCGGCAAACTGTCGCTTCGTGTTGAAGATGTTTTTCTCAGCCTTGGTTGCGACAGGAGTGCTCTTAGCTGGAGCCCCAGCAAACGCGGCAAAGGTGGAAAGTGCGGGTAACGCTTCTGTTTATGGGCAGCCTGACCAGCTTTCGGTGGCCTCGGGGATCGCCGCGATGACTTCTCGATCTGACGGGGCTGGTTACTGGATAGCAACATCAGATGGGACGGTCCTTCAGTTTGGGGCGGCCAGCCATTTTGGAGATATGAGTGCAGTAACACTAAATAAACCAGTGGTAGGTATGGCATCAACCAAGACAGGAAACGGCTACTGGCTGGTAGCTAGCGATGGAGGCATCTTTTCCTTCGGTGACGCAGTGTTCTACGGATCTACTGGAGCTCTAGCTCTTAACAGTCCTATTGTCGACATGACTGCTTCGACGACTGGTGCAGGGTATTGGCTTGTTGCAGCAGATGGCGGCGTCTTCTCCTTCGGAGATGCCGTCTTTTATGGATCAACTGGAAATCTGGTACTTAATCGACCAATAGTTGGCATGCTCTCGACAAAATCGAGCCTGGGGTATTGGCTTCTGGCCGACGATGGGGGCATCTTCACGTTCGGTGATGCTGGCTTTTACGGCTCAGGACCAGGCAAGGGTTTCACTGATCCTTTCGCGGGCATGATCCCAACGGTCGATGGAAATGGTTACTCATTGGTGCACTCCAATGGCCGGATTACTGCATTTGGAAGTTCGACTCTCGTTAAGGCTGCTTCCTGTGACCCTTGGCCAGTCTCTGACATGTCAGTTTCAGGGGCTGGAGCAGTGCTTCTGCGCACAGCCGCCAAGGTACCAAGCGGTTTACCTTCAAAACATTCAGCGGTGCTTGACGCCATCTACATTCAGAAACTCATTTCACACTCTCAAGCCTGCCAGACCTACCAACCCCCGCAATTGCAGTCCTTAGGCTCTCCACTGCTTGAACCCGTGAAGACCTCTGGGTACGGCTGGCGTCGGCATCCGATCTGGGGGGAACTCTCGGTCCATCACGGGGTCGATTTCATAGGGCCTAACAGAACGTCAGGTGGTGCAGCATTGGCCGTCGCGAGTGGAACTGTTATGGCGGTCTCGGATCTAACCGCATATGGCACAACGATCATTGTCGATCACGGAGAACAAATTGCGTCAGTGTATGGCCACCTGAAAGAGGCAATGGTCGAGCCGGGCCAAGAGGTGGGTGTAGGGGCCTCTCTTGGTGTCGTGGGGTCAACGGGTTTGTCTACAGGAGCTCATCTCCACATGGAACTCTGGTTGAACGGCGCAACTGTGGATCCCCTTCCTTACCTGATGATGCCGTAACGATCTCGAACCTAGACATCACTGATAAGGCTAAAAGGCTTCCAGGTGTTCAAGGACGGCATCGATGAATCCAAAATTTTTCGGCGTTGCGAAATGGTCGCAACCACGTAATTCGGTATAGCTAGCGTCTGTGAGGGCGTTTAACAAGGGTTCGGCCGGACCTGCGAAATCCTCAGTGCCAAGAACGACTCTGACGGGATGAGTGATCTCGGCAAACTCCTGTTCACTAAGAGGGTGATGTTTTCGACGCATAAAAGCCGCCAAAGCGACGCCGTCTTGATCCGGTTCTGATGCGTAGCGGGCAAAGGTTTGGGCATGGACGTCGTCATCGTCAGCCTCTCCTTGTACTCCTTTAGCGATCCGCTCAGCCTGTTCCTCATCACGCTCAAATAGGTTTCTTCCTACGCCGGAAACTACAAGCTTTCCGAACTTGGCAGGTGCGATAGCCGCCATGCAAAGAAGAGTTCTGGCGCCCATCGAAAACCCAACTCCATCCACTTGGCCTTCGGGGAGACGAGCGACCAACTGTTGTTCCATATCGGCGTAAGCCTCTGGATTGTGGTGCTTCTCGGCAGATCCGTGGCCTGGAAGGTCCCAGGCGATCACTTCGCGGCCAGCGTCAGTCAGAAGTTCGATGATGCCAGTTGGGGCCCAGGTGGACTCGACCGAACCAGTGAAACCATGTAAGAGCAGAACAGGGTTAGCCATGGAGCCATTCTGTCAGAACACATCCCTTTGTGTGGGAGTGTCTGTGCACTTAGGAGGATCTTGTTTGATTCGATTACCGTAAGGAACAGTCACCTAGGAGAAGAAGAACAAATGCCAGCCTCAAGCGACCAGCCAATCCGAATCGCTAACTGCAGTGGATTTTTCGGAGACCGATTATCAGCAGCAAAGGAAATGGTTTATGGGGGACCCATCGACGCCTTGACGGGGGACTGGCTGGCTGAGCTAACGATGCTCATCTTGTCTCGGATTCAAGCCAAAGCCCCAGGGGGAGGATATGCCCGAACCTTTGTGACCCAAATGGAAGACGTCATGGGGGAGTGTCTTGACCGAAAGATCAAAGTAGTCACCAATGCAGGGGGTTTAAACCCAGAAGGCTGCGCTGACGCAGTCCAGGAAGTGGCGGACCGATTAGGTCTTAACCCTTCGATTGCCTATGTCGCGGGCGATGACCTAACTCCACGGCTAGTCGAGCTAATGGAGTCGGGGAACGATTTCCCGCACCTTGATACTGGACAACCACTAGGTGATCTTGCGGGACGGATCGTCACAGCTAACGCATATATCGGCTGTTGGGGAATTGTCGAAGCGCTTAACCAGGGAGCTGACATAGTCGTAACCGGGAGAGCAACAGACGCTGCGGTGGTAGCTGGCCCAGCGGCTTGGCACCACGGCTGGCAACGAGATAACTGGGATGCATTGGCTGGAGCGATTGTCGCAGGACATGTCATTGAATGCGGAGGTCAAGCGACAGGTGGCAACTATTCGTTCTTCACCGAAATAGAAGATTTGACCTATCCAGGGTTCCCGTGGGCCGAGGTGTTCGCCGACGGCAGTTCTGTCATTGGCAAACATGATGGAACCGGAGGCGAAGTATCGGTTGGGACAGTTACTTCCCAACTGCTCTACGAAATTCAGAGTGAACGCTATTTCAATCCAGATGTAGTTAGTCGTTTCGACACGATAAAAGTGGAAGAGGTAGATAGGGATCGCGTGAAAATCTCAGGAACGCGAGGAGAACCTGCGCCAGATCAACTCAAAGTAGCGATGAATTACCAAGGTGGATTTCGGAACCAAATTTCTGTCGGCTTGACCGGATTAGACATTGAAGCAAAAGCTGAATTGATCGAACGCCAGTTTTGGAACAGCTGCCCCTATGGGCCCGAAGACTACGAAACAGTTGTGCGCAAATTTCTGCCTACCCACAAAGAGAATCCCGCCACGAATGAAGAGGCAGTGGCGGTTTACAAGATCATTGTTAAGGACCCAGACGAAAGGAAGGTGGGAAGAGCCTTCTCGAATGCAGGAACTGAAATTGGTCTTTGCTCTATTCCTGGCATGTTTGGTACGGCGGGAGGTCCGGGACCAGGTCAACCGTTTGGTGTGTATTGGCCAACCTTGGTCGACTCGGACCTAGTTCCGATGGAAGTGGTGGTTGATGGCAAACTCACGGTCGTAGACAGCACTCCGCCACTTGATGGTCTGGATATCAGCGCCCCAGAGTTCGAATTACCAGACCTGGCCCAAGGGCCAACTAGGTCATCACCCCTAGGAACGTTATTCGGAACTAGATCCGGAGATAAAGGTCCTAACGCAAACCTGGGGGTATTCGCGCGCTCTACGGAAGCATACGTTTGGCTAGCTGATTACTTGTCTATCGATAGGTTGAAGGCGCTTATGCCTGAGGCTGAAGAAAGAAATATTGATCGTTACGCCCTACCGAATTTATTGAGTCTTAACTTTATTTTCCACGGACTCTTAGAAGAAGGGGTCGCTGCGTCAACGAGGCAGGACCCTCAGGCAAAGGCGTTAGGCGAATATTTGAGGGCAAAGATTGTCGAAATCCCTGAATCCCTATTTCCCTAAGAGTTACAGAAGCTGCGTATCTGGTTCTGAGATAACGGGATTAGTTAGTGTCCCAATTCCCTCAATAGTGATTGAGACCTCGTCACCTTCAACCAGCATCTTAGGTGGATCCCAATACAGACCTACACCAGCGGGTGTTCCGGTAGCAATGACGGTGCCTGCTTCAAGGGTGAAGGCCGACGAAAGATGGTGAACGATGTCAAAACAGTCGAAGATCAGGTCGTCGGTATTCGAATCCTGACGAATTTCGCCATTGACTCGAGTAGTTAGCTGCAGGTTGTGTGGATCAATCGAGTCGCCTGTGGTCATCCATGGACCCATCGGGCCATGGGTATCCCAAGATTTACCCATCAGCATTGTCGGGCTCGCCCGTTGCCAATCTCTAACACTTACGTCGTTCATAACCGTGTAACCAGCAATTACCTCCGGGGCGCGATCGCGAGGGACGTGTCTGCAGCGTTTACCGATGACGATCGCTAACTCACCTTCGTAATCAACCTTTTCTGGGGCGATGGTTGGGATATGAATACCAGCACCCGGGCCAATTATGCAGTTGTGATGCTTAGTGAATATCACTGGTGTCGTGGGCACCTCTCTGCCACCCTCCTCGGCGTGAGCTCGATAATTCAGGCCCACAGCCAGAATTGCCGGTGGAGCACCTACAGGCGCTAAGAGCTCCGCATCAGCTAGTGCTGTGCGTGCGCCTGTTGCCAAGTCCTCAAGGTTTAGGCCAGCGGCTAACAGTTGGGGGAGGTCACCATGGTCGGTGTCGAGGTCAATCAATTCGTCGTCGACGACTGAAGCAACACGGACGCTGCCCTCGCGGAGATGTCGAGCAATAAGCATGTAGGGACCATAGTCCCGGCCAGGACGAAAGGAGAGGTGCGATCCGTAAATCCTGGTACTCCTTTTGGCCGCCCCCTTGTCCTTCCGGTCACACTCTGGCACCCTTGCATTCCACGTCCTTTGTCGCCTGACGTGAAACGAGAGATGAAAATCTGATGCGCGGACCCGAAGCGAGCGTCGACTCAGTAACTGACTCGGTCACTGGTTTACCGGACGGCCGCGTGCTCTGTGTGGTGCTGGAGCGCAAAGTCGCGTTAGCCCGGCGAACGCTAAAGCCAATATCGGTCGTTTATTTCGAACTAGATGAGTTCGAATCCTTCGCACCCTACGTACGAGAGCATGCGATGCGGTCGACCTCGAGGGTGATCACTAACACTGTGCGCGAATCGGACACCATTTGTGATTTAGGGAATGGCGTGCTCGTTGCCCTCCTAGATGACACATCAGAAGCAGGAGCGGTGTGGGCTGCAGACCGCGTCAGAAACGCCAACGCCGAATCGCCTTCCCGTGACATCGTGACTCTCTCAGCGGGTGTTGCGTGTTATCCCTCCCATGCCATGGATGCACAAGATCTCTTAGAGGCAGCCGAAGCTGCCTGCCGTAACGCACAAATTCATGGACCGGGTCGAATCGAAGTCGCCGCTGAGGGCGAAGGCTCCTGAGGGATCCATAATTCAAGCTAGTGTCGGTTGCCTCTCGAAAGAGGCAACCCCATGGAAACTACATACGACAATCTTGAGATTGACTTTCCTGAAGAGGGAATAGCGCGAGTGACTCTCAACAGGCCCGAGCGGCTTAACGCCATGACATATGGCCTGGTGAATGATTTACACGGAGCGTTGGATGCCGTCGACAACGATCACGCCATACGTGCCGTCATTCTCACTGGATCTGGTCGAGGTTTTTGTGCAGGTCTTGACTTGACAGGCTTCGGCAAGATTCCAGGCACCGAGGAGTTTGGGGAGCAACAACAAGGTATGGCTGTGCAGCAGTACATAGCTGAATTAGTGCACCATATGCGCGACGTCAGGCAACCAATAATTGCTGGTGTGAATGGTGCCGCGGCTGGTGGCGGATTCGCGTTAGCTTGCGCAAGCGATGTCCGCTACTGCGGTGCTTCTGCGAAATTTGGAACCGCCTTCGTTCGGCTCGGAATTTCTGGTTGCGATATTGGAGTTAGTTGGATGCTGCCGCGACTCATTGGTGCATCTAGGGCCTGGGAACTGATGCTTACTGGACGCGTAATCGATTCAGAGGAAGCCAATCGGATTGGTCTCGTTAGCAACGTCGTCGCCGATATAGATCTACCGGAACAGTGCCTGTCGGTCGCTAGGGAAATTTCTCGCAACAGTCCTTTTGGGGTGTGGATGACCAAAGAAGTGATGTGGTCCAACCTTGAGATTCCGAGCTTACGCGCTGGCATAGATATGGAAAATCGGACCCAGATCCTTTCTGCGGGAACGGAAGATAGTAAAGAGGCGATGAGTTCATTTCTCGGGAAGCGACAAACGAGCTGGAAAAATCGCTGATCTTGCCCGTTCAGTAGGCGGAAGTGCCGGAGACGGTAACTCGCGGCTCAGCAGCACCAGACAACATGTTTACGTCAGCGCAGATTATGTGGGCATGGCCAAAAGCGCTGTTATTTGCTGGCAAGGAGTTGACAACGTGTCCCAAACGTTTCAAGTCTGCAATCAAACTCGAGTGTTCACCTTCTATCTCTAGGATGACTTCTCCCGGTTTTGCCCAGGTATTGAACCCATTGGAAGAGGAGCTAGCAAATCGCCACCGTGGTGCACCAAGTGCCTGCCCTGGGTCCTCGCCCGCGACAAACAATCTAGCTAGCAGTTGCAACACCACTTGCGGTTGAGAATCACCACCCATCGTGCCAACTAGAGCGCGTAAGGTGCCATCAAGATTTTCCACCAGAGTTGGAGCCAATGTATGGGGTGGTCGCTTATTGGCTCCATATGCAGCGGGACTATCCGGGCTAGACGAAAATCCAATTCCTCGGTTATGGAGCGAAATTCTGGTCTTTGGGAGAAAGACCAACGCACCCCACCCTGATGCGTTTGACTGAATTAATGACACTCCCATGCGGTCAGCGTCTACGGCGTTCAAATAGATGGTGTCACCATCGTTCACGCCCGTTGGCAACCTCGAGGTCTCGAGCGGACTGATCGCAGACGCCCGCGGCTGTAGACGCTCCGGGCTCAGCAGCCAGTCGCCATCAGCGTGTTGATGGAGCACCTCTGGTCGGTCAAAGCCGGCTTGCAGAGATGCTTCGGCCAGGAGGTGCCAAAAGAGAGGGTCAGAGGTATCTGTAGGCAATTCAAGCTGATTGGCAATCCATGCCGACGAAAGACATAGGTATCCTTGGGAATTTGGTGGCAAGCTCCAAATTCGTTGACCAAAAGCCTCAATTGCCAGCGGTTCAACCCAATCTGCTTGGGTGTTCTGCAGGTCTTCCCGTGTGTATTCACCACCGCCGAAGGCAATAAATTCCTCCCCAAAGGTCCCTTCGTAGAAGGCCTCTCGGCCACCCTCAGTGATCCCCTCAAGAGTTTTAGCAAGGCCACCACGCCGGATGAGTGTTCCTGGCCGGGGTGGCCCATTGTCGAAATAATCTTCGGTGTTATCGATGCCTTCCAATAGTTTTGTCGCCTGTGCGCATTCAGCACTTAGGGGGAAGCCTTGGTTGGCGAGATCAATCGCATCTGCAAAAATTTGATCCAAAGGAAGTCGACCGAACCTCTGGTGAAGGGCAAACCAGCCGTCGACGCATCCAGGGATAGTGATACTTCTGGAGTCCTTATGAAACGGCATTTCTTTGAGGCCGTCTCGGCGCAAGCTATCCAGATCTGCTCCACTGCCGCTGTGGCCACTCGCATTTAATGCAAAGGGGCGCGGTTCTCCTGGGACATGAACCAAGGCCCAGAGATCTCCACCGACGCCGCACATGTGTTGGCTTGTTACCGCCAATACGGCGGAAGTCGCGATAGCAGCATCGGCTGCGGTGCCGCCCTTTCGTAACGTCGATACTCCAGCGCTGCTAGCGAGGTGATCGATTGAACACACCATGCCATTTCGTGCGTAGCGCGTAGCGAAAGGCACTAAAGGGCGGTGATTAGTCATGAGTCCTCAGGAGGTAAAAGCACATTCGGATTGAGGATTCCTCGAGGGTCGAGACCCCTTTTGATCGCACGAAAAGCTGCCAATTCAGCTTCAGTTCGATTGAGATGGAGAAATTCTCGCTTAGCTGTCCCGATTCCATGTTCAGCGGAAATACTTCCGCCGAGTTCGGCTACATAGTTAAGGACGGCATCATCAACACCCTCGTCAGGCTCATTTCCGTCGGCACCCAAAATATTGACGTGAACATTGCCGTCCCCTAAATGACCAAACATCACAGCAGTTGCTTGGCCGTCAACAGTAGAAATTAATGACGGAACTTCGTTCACAAACTCAGAGAGGCGAGACGCTGGGAGGGTCACGTCAAGCTTGTGGGGTGTTCCCTGGGTAGCGATAGCTTCGGTGATTTTTTCTCGGTATTCCCATAATCCGTTTCGAGTTGCGGTGTCCAAGCCAACTGCTACATCTGCAGCTAACGGCCCGAGGTCATCTATGGCATTAGCTAACTGATCTGTCGGGTCGTTAGCAGCAGCCACTTCGACGATAAGCCAAGCCTGAGATCCAAGCCCTACAGGGACCGAAGCGCCAATGTGATCCGAGACCAAGGACATGGCTTCACCGAATATGACTTCGACAGCTTGTAAGGCGGGGAGAGTGCGACGCAACTGTGATGTGGCGACCACAGCATCATCTACGGTCTTGAACGCAATCATGGCTGAGCAGCGTTCGTTTAGACGAGGATGGAGACGTAGTCGTGCCTTCGTGATGATCGCTAGTGTGCCTTCACTGCCAGCTAACAGGCCAGGAAAGTTATATCCGGTGTTGTCTTTTTCTAAACCTTCGAGGTGGCTAATTATCGAACCATCAGACAAAACAGCTTCGATCCCCAAAAGTTGATCTCGCATGGGACCGTAGCGAACAACATTGATTCCGCCGGCGTTAGTCGCAATCATTCCACCGATTGTGCAGCTATCGCGAGCTGCTAGGTCTACCCCTATGTCCAGATTGAAAGGGGATACGTGCGCTTGAGCATTCGCGAGGGTCGTACCCGCACCAACCGTGACTTGCTGCGCTAAAACGTCAACTGGTTCGCAGTGATCCATACGTAAGGTTGAAATGACAATTTCTTCATTAAGTGGAACGCTCCCGCCCACCAATCCTGTGTTGCCTCCTTGCGGAACAATGCTCAGGCCGGCTCTGGCAGCGAGTTTCACTAATTCGGAGACCTGAGAGGTGTCGGCAGGTCTGAGCACCATGGGTGACTTGCCTTGAAATCTGCCAGTCCAGTCCGCGGTGTAAGTAGCGGTTAGGGCTTCCTCCTGCAAAGCATGGTTGGTCCCAACAATCTCTTGAAATTCTTGAACAACTGTCGTATCGAGCATTGCGATCAGGTCAACTTTGTGGCCATAAATTACGCTGCTTGAACACATCGAGAAGAGTTGCTGGCACGTCAGTCATAATTCCGTCAACTCCGAGGTCCAAGAGCCAGTTCATTTCTTCGATCTCGTCAATTGTCCAAACGTGAACAGCGATGCCAAGTGAATGCATACGAGCGATGAAACGTTTGTCAACGATCGGTATTGGCCCTTGGCGAATCGGAACTTGGGCAGCGCGGGCCCGGAAGTTAGATTTGGGGAAACCCCAAGAGGAGAAACGGGCCGCCACTACCTCAACGGGACCCATGCTTAGACATATCTCTTCTCCAAATTCTTCGTGAAACTTTCCCAATCGCGAATCAGAAAAGGCACCAACGCAGACTCTGTGAAGAGCGTTTAGTTCCTTCAACTCTCGAATTAGCGGTTCAACCGCACCATCGGATTTGGGGTCAATATTGACCTTGAGATCTGGAAAGCTTTGCATCAGTTCCGCAAAACGAGGTATTGGCTCTCTCCCGTCGACCAAGGCTTTCTGAACGTCGCTCCACAACAACTCGGAGATATTGCCAACCTGATCGGTCACCCGGTCCAAACGACTGTCGTGGAAGGCGACCAGAACACCATCAGATGTCGCATGTACGTCTGTTTCCACATATTGAAAACCGAGGTCAACTGCCCCTTGAAACGCGGGCATGGTGTTTTCGGGCCAAGCGCCAGCCCCACCGCGGTGCGCGATTGGGATTGGGGTGGTTGTGTCCAGATAAGGATGAGGGTTAGGCATCGTTTGTGGTCTCTCCGTTCACCGTCAACGTTGTTCGCCAAGCTACTCTCCGGACCTAGTGACTTCCTCACAGCATTCCGATTTGGACCGTTTTAGACAGCTCTTATTAAAAGCGCCGGTACCGCTAGATCTAGCTTCGTTGGCGCTCAGTGGGCATTGCCAGGGGCGAACCCTCAACTTTGATGGAGAGTTAGCCAAACTGGATGCTTTGGCTGAGCAAGTGTCGACACGAACGTTGCAGGGAGTTGTTGAATGCCTGTTTGATGGCCTTGGCTTCGCAGGAGACGAGTTGGACTACTTCGCTCCCAGGAATAGCTACATCGACCAGGTCATCGAACACAAACGTGGCATTCCGATATCACTCGGAGTCTTAGTGATTGAGGTTGCCCACCGATGCTCGATCCAGGTGCTTGGCGTTAGTATGCCGGGCCACTTCCTCGTCCAGGAATACGAGGATCCCAACAACTTCGTAAACCCCTTCACAGGAAAGATGATCACCAGATATGAAGCCCAAGAGCTATTTGTTCGCCTCCACCCATCAGCAGAATTCAAGGATGAGTTTCTAGCTCCGGTCGCCAACCAAGCAGTTTTGTCCCGAATGTTGAATAACTTGAGGATGATTCACCTCAAGGGCAGATCGACAAAAGAATTGATTCCAGTGCTTGAGCTAGCTCTATGTTTCGGGAGTCCTTCTGTAGCAGAAGCCCGACAGTTAGCTTCAGCGCTAGAGGCCGTCGGCAGAACTGATGAAGCTGCTCGCCACATGGACGAATTAGCTACAAGAAGCGATCAACGTGCAGCAGATGAAATAAGAGCCTTAGCAACACGGTTGTGGAGTCGTCTGAATTGAGTGCATTTGGTTGCCGATTACCGTGCCAGATGTAACACCGAGAGCAGATGGCTAGACAGTCGACCTCTCGTCAGGACAATTTCGCAATATCTGACGCGACGATGCAAACTGTAGGCCTGCTCACACGAACTGCTGGAGGCAACGTGGATTCTGATAAGGCAGAAAAACACCTCGACTCGTTAGTGCAACAACTACTTCGCGAACACGACCCTGCCGGATCAAGGGTCGATTTTTTAGGAGCTCAGTATGACCTTGGTCTCGCTTGGATTCATTTCGACGAAGGTTTCGGAGGTTTAGGTATGGCGCCGAAGCTTCAAGGGCAGGTAAACGCGCAGCTTGTTGAAGCTGGCGCGCCCATGTGTTGGCCACGAAACCCAATCGGATACGGCATGTGTGGACCAACTGTCTATACACACGGAAGCGAAAATCAGAAGCAACGATATTTGCGGCCACTTTTTAGCACCGAAGAGATTTGGTGCCAGCTTTTTTCGGAACCATCAGCCGGAAGCGATGTCGCTGGTTTAACAAGCCACGCTGTTAAAGATGGAGATGAATGGATCGTCAATGGACAGAAAGTATGGACAACGCTGGCTCACGTATCTCGCTGGGGTTGCCTCGTGACGCGCACTGACCCCGAAGCACCGAAACACAAAGGTTTGTCCTATTTCGTCGTCGATATGGACCAACAAGGAGTAGAAGTTCGCCCTTTGCGCCAGATGACAGGAGACGCTGAATTCAACGAGGTCTATTTTACAGACGCGCGGATACCAGATTCCGAAAGGTTGGGAGAACCAGGAGATGGATGGCGCGTCGCGTTGACGACTTTGATGAACGAACGAGTCGCGATAGGAGGCGGACAGGCTCCTCGCGGGTCGGGGCCAATAAGCGATTCAGTACGTCTGTGGACAGAAATGGAAGAAACGCGAAAGACCTCATCGCTGAGAGACCGCCTCATGACGCTTTGGGCCAAGTCTGAAGTTGCTCGTCTGACAAATATTAGAGCTAGCCAAAATAGAGTCAAAGGAGTTCCTGGCCCTGAAGGATCAACAGGAAAACTCGCTTTCGCTGAGAACAACCAGGACATCCATGAGTTCAATGTTGAGCTTCTAGGCCCTCAAGGAATGTTGTACGACACGTACTCGATCGAACGTTCAGGAACTGCTATGGGGCTCGCCAGCACCCAACAGCAGTTCTTGCGTTCAAGGGCTAATTCGATCGAGGGAGGCACCTCAGAGGTTATGCGGAACATTTTGGGAGAGCGTGTCCTCGGGTTACCCGGCGATGTAAGAACCGACAAAGGTCTGCCGTTTTCAGAAGTTCCAAATAATTAATGTCGACGAATTTGTCATCTCACCGCCAAATGCGGTTGATTACGGAAGTGTGCCGTCTCGTTAATCGATTTCACGCTCCTATGCCCGGCCCCTGAGGCCAAGACTCGAGTCACCGACGTGTAGTCAACGTCGAATTTCATAAAGTCTTGAATATCGAACTCAAGGCAACGTGCTAGGTAGGCATTAATCACGCCGCCATGACAGACGACAGCGACACGCTGACCACCGTGGACCTGGACGATTTCTTCAAGTTGGGTCACTGTGTTGGTGTACCAACTCGAGAGCGTTTCTGGCGAAGTGCTCATCGCACCCGATGCCATACGTTCCCATGCTTTCCGGTTGGTTTCTTTTAGGACTTCCATCGGAACGTAGGAACTGGAGTCCTTATCGAACTCACTGATGTCATCGCGGACAATGGCGGTAAGCCCCAATCGTTTCTCTAGGGGTTGCGAAGTCTCACGAGCTCGACGCATGGGGCTCGTATAGATGTGGTCAATCGTCTCCTCACCCAACCATGAGGCAACAGCCAAAGCTTGCTCTTTCCCGATTTCGGCAAGTGGGGGATCGGCGGGGGTCCCATCCGAATTCTGAACCTGTTGAGGTCTGCCGTGGCGAACGAAAATCAATTCCATCGAGGTTGACCATAGAGGTTTAGTCGACTCAGTTGCCATTTTGGGCTTATTGACGATCCGGTGAACAGTGCAAATTCTTTCTGGCCTTTTCGTGATGTCTCGGTACCGTGGAGGTAATGGCACGACGTACGAAAATCATCGCGACTATCGGTCCAGCCTCAGAGGACGAGTCAACTCTCCGAGGGATGATCGAAGCGGGAATGGATGTTGCGCGTATCGGTTTGGCTCATGGCACTCTGGACGAGCAGGTAGAAAAATTCCATATGGTTCGGAAAGTAGCTTCGAATCTTGGCAAACACGTCGGAATTGTGGTCGATTTACCGGGCCCGAAAATTCGTTGCGCGCCGTTCAACGAAGGGGGCATCGAACTTATCGAAGATACCCAAGTCTCTCTTGGCGTCGAGGGCTCAGAAAGTTCTAGTGACTTTATAAACGTCGACTACCCGAACTTATTGCAAGATGTCCAACTCGGCGACAGCCTTTCATTTGGTGACGGACAGGTCGTGGTCAACGTAGAGGAACGTGAGGGAGATCGCCTGAAGGCTCGTGTGATACATGGAGGGAAACTTGAGGGGCGGCCCGGTATTCACATTCCGTCAGACCGCCTCAGGCTTACTTCCCCGACTGACCACGATTTAACTCTGTTGGACACCTTTGTCGAGTTAGGGACTGACATGGTGGCTCTCTCATTTGTTCGCTCAGCTCACGACATCAGACGATTAGGTGTCGAACCCTCCCCACGCGGGCCAATGATTATCGCAAAAATCGAAACAAAGGCTGCGGTATCGAACCTTGAAGGCATCATTGAGGCTTCAGGGGCAGTCATGGTCGCTCGGGGAGATCTTGGGTCTGAAGCAGATATCGAAGAATTACCGCATCTTCAAAAACACATCATCCAAGAATGCATTGCTCTTGGACGACCAGCGATCACTGCGACTCAAATGCTTGAGTCAATGGTCTCTTCGCCTACGCCAACTCGCGCCGAAGCTTCAGACATAGCCAACGCAGTATTTGACGGAACATCGGCAGTCATGCTGAGCGGAGAGACTGCGATCGGGCGAGACCCTATTAATGCCATTCGGACGATGGCCAGGATAACGGCTCGGGCCGATGAGAAATTTAGTTACGAGAGTTGGTCTGAGCACATTCAGGCAATCCGTAGGCGATCAAAATCTGATGCTGCCTATCTACGTGTGACCGATGCTTTGACAATGGCTGCGGCTCGAACGGCAACTGATACCGATGCAGAGGCAATCATTTGTTTGAGTCGGTCTGGTTTCACCGTTCGAAGCGTTGCCCGATTTAGGCCTAGCGTTCCACTCTTCGGAATGACCTTTGATGACCGTACTGCTAATCAGCTTTCACTTTCATGGGGGACGCGGCCACTAATTTTCAACGAACAGGCAACGCCAGCGGCAACTGCTGAGGAAGCGGTCGCCACTGCCGCTCGAGTGGGGGTAGTTCGTAGTGGGGATACCGTCGTGGTCGTGTCTGGCTCAAGTGCTGCAACTCACGCCACTGACACCCTTAGGGTGCTACGAGTTCCCTGATCAGTGACGGGTTTTCGAGAAAGCATCAATGGACTCGCAATTTATCGCGGGCAGTCGGTTAACACGCCCCTCCAGGTTGTCTTGATCCACGGAGCCGTAGATCGCGCAGCCGGAATGATTCGCGTTGCCAGAAAGATCAATCAGTGCGAAGTGGTCCGTTACGACCGCAGGGGTTATGGCCGTTCTGAACTCCCGGGAATACCCCGGACCTTTGACGAACATGTCGACGACCTAGAGGTCATCATAGGAGACAGGCCCACGGTGCTCTTTGGTCACAGCTACGGAGGCAGCGTTGCTCTTGCTGCTTCGGGCCGGGGCAACCCGGCAATCCGAGCAGCAATTTCTTATGAAGCTCCGCGTGGTTGGGAAGCGTGGTGGCCCCCGCCGCCTGGGGCTGATATTGATCCGGGAGATGCAGCAGAACACTTCGTTAAGCGAATGATTGGAAATGATCGGTGGCGAGATTTGCCGGCGAACACGCGCATGAAACTCCGAAACCTTGGAACGCTCATGGTTCACGAGTTAGGCACCCAAACGAGTCAGCAGTATCGACTAGAGGACATCAAGATCCCAGTAGTTCTTGCGGTTGGTGAACTGTCGGGAGCTCACGCGCAACGAGCAGCCATAGTCGGCGCAGAAGAAGCACCACAAGCCAAAGTGGTGCAAATCTCAGATGCCAAACATGACGCCCCAATGGCGCAGGCCAGAGAGGTTGCCGCCGTCATAGTGGACGCCATCGGACTGGCGTCCAAACCAAATTGAGCCAACAGAGGTAAAGTCACCACATGTCTGAACAGCCGATTCATCTAACGCCAGGTGGCCTGCCAGAAACAGTTATCCCTAGTTACGACGCGGAGGCTGTATCGGCGTTGACAGAGGCGCTTAGTGTCTCAGATTCCGATAAGAAGAAACAGGTTGCTGCCGTCGCGGCCCAGTGGCCTCGTTATCTCGACGCATGGGTGGCTCTAGGAAATCTCAGCGAGGATCCAACCGAGGCATACGCTTACTTCAGAGTTGGTTACCACCGAGGACTAGATACTTTGCGTGCGTCCGGTTGGCGAGGGAGTGGTTACGTGAGGTGGAACCAGAAAACCAACCACGGCTTCTTGAGGGCATTGCTCGGTTTACATCGATGCGCGCAGGCGATCAACGAGCACGACGAAGCCGAGAGGTGCGCCGAATTTCTAATGCAGTTGGATCCCTCTGGCGTGCCAGACTCGGAATGAAAATTACTGGAGCTGTGCTTTGCGGCGGCGCATCAACTCGCATGCGTCAAGACAAAGCATCTTTGATGCTCACTGGCCGTCCGATGGCTGAATGGGTAGCCGACGCTATGCGAGAAGCTGGAGTAGAGCCTGTGATTGCTCTCGGGGGCCAGGAGGGCCTCAGTCTGCCAGTTGTGCCTGACGAAATAGAGGACCAAGGCCCCCTGTACATTTTGATTAGTGCTTTAGAACGGTTGGGTGACATCTTGGTGTGCCCATGTGACGTGCCACTTGCATCAGCGAAGCTGTTTCGATCAATAGTGGATGCGGGAGCCGGGACTGACAAACCAGTTGTTTTAGCTAAATGCACTCAACTGCAACCATTAATCGGCCTTTATAAGGCGTCATCGATTGACCTCTTGAAGGCCGGTTATGAAGGCGGAAAGCGGGGACCAAAGCTGGTGTTGGAGGAACACGATGTTGAGGTCGTCGATGCCTCAGCTGAAGAGACGCAGAACATAAACACTCCAGCACAATTCAAAGCCCTAGTTGACGATCTAACTATCAGGAATCATGAAAGCTAGATGTATCCTCTGAATGCGAGGTTGACATATGAACGTTCCCGCAATTTCAGTTGACGAGTTGGCAGGCCAGATCGCCAATCGGGCTGTCCTGGTGGACGTTCGGGAACAGTCCGAATGGGACGAAGGCCGCGTCGGAGGTAGTCGGCTCATACCTCTGGGTGAGGTCGTTGCCCGCGTAAGCGAGATTCCGACAGACGGCCCGGTTTATGTTATTTGCCGAAGCGGAGTCAGAAGTGCGGAAGCATGTGCGTATCTGCGTACGCAGGGCATCGACGCCTTCAATGTCACCGGGGGCGTCCTAGCTTGGCTTGATTCGGAGCGCACCGTTGAGTTTGGAACTGGGTGACACGCCGACGCCGATTAACGGCAACCATCGAAGAGGCTGATGTTATTGCTGAAGAAAGCGAGGACGTTGCCTACTCTTGGATAGAAACCAAAGAACGTTTCGCTGAAGTTGTCGCGAGAGCCCTCCAAACCGACCGCGTAGCACTTGATACTGAGTTCCATCGTGAGCGAACATACTGGCCCAAGGTCGCATTGCTCCAACTGAAGATAGACGCCGAAACCTTTCTTGTTGACCCTTTAGTAGTGGATTTGGAGCCTTTGGTTGAAGTCTTGAATAGTGACGTGGTCTTCGTTATGCACGCCGCCTCACAAGACATCGAAGTACTTGAACGTGCATGTGGTACGGCGCCCAAGCATTTGTTCGACACGCAAGTGGCAGCAGGGTTCACCGGGATGAGCACACCGTCCTTGTCGGCATTAGTAGAGAGATACGTAGGTATACGGCTACCCAAAGGTGATCGATTAACTGATTGGTTTGAACGTCCACTTCGAAAGAACCAACAGGACTACGCGGCAAATGATGTGAGATACCTGTTCGAAGTACATGACCAGCTCCTATCCGACCTCAAAGAGACTGGGCGTTTGGACTGGGCCCTCACTGAATGTGAATTAGCGCACCAACGCTTAAAGCCCAGTCTTTCGCCCGAGCTTGCATGGACGCGGATCAAAGAGGCACGGCATCTGCGAGGCAAGCCGCGCTGTGTCGCATCGGTCTTGGCTCAATGGAGGGAAATTACAGCTCAGCGAAAGGATGTCCCCATTCGGTTTATCCTGTCTGACTTAGCGTTGGTCGGGATAGCACAACGTGCTCCGAACACGCTCAACGACCTTAAAGCCATTCGCGGCCTTGATGGACGTTCTGTGAAGGACGCTGCTGGACAAGAGATTTTGAGTTTGGTGTCTGACGGAATGCGAATGACAGATGACGAAGTGGCGACTTTAGATGTCGACGAAGGACCCCAGCTAGGCAACGAAATGAGGGCCGCGGTGACACTGGTGTCGGCATGGATTTCACAAGTTGCAAAGGACGAAGCTCTCGACCCAGCGTTGTTAGCAACTAGGTCCGATATCAATGATCTCCTCCGCGGCGCCAAAAATCCTCGCCTAGGTACTGGTTGGAGGTCCGACCTCGTTGGGACAAGGATCGAGGATTTGGTGGAGGGACGCGCCTCTTTGGCATTTGATAACGGCGGCGGTTTGGTTCTCGAACCCCGTCCTGGGTTCGTTGCCGAAAATAAAGCAAATTTCGATGGGTAACGACCCAATTTTTGGGCCGAATATCTGCTAGAAAAGGAGTGATTCCTGTGCGTTGTTTCACTTTGTGGCCAGCAGGGAGTCGCGAGTAGGCGGTTTGGAGACGAGGAGCCATCCGTGAAGAAGGGTCGTCATCGCCGGTACGAAGAGGCGCGTAAATTCCAGAGAGAGAATGCTGCAGCGTTCTCGGTTGAAGACTTTGAATTCGATGAACCTGACTTGTTCTCGAAGGAAGAAGAGGACGCGCCCGACGATCAATACGGCGACCTAGCTGACAAGTACGATGATGACTATTCGGACCTTGCAGATAAATACGCCGATTTAGATGAGACCGAAGAGGAAAAGAGTTAGAGCCTGAGGCTAGGTGCGTCTGACTGTTGGGTGAGGAAGAACAACAGAGGCTGAATTGCGGCGATCCAGTTCTGTTCGGAGCCACACATATACGGTTGGGCCGCAAATTGCCGTCAGCTCGTCTTCCATCTGCGCGTACACCGGCGCAGTCCCAACGTGTGCTTGGGCGTCAGAGGTGCACCACCACCAGATATCGGTTTCTTCTCCACCCCAATCGCGTCGTTCCCACTCGCGCACCATTGTGTATATGTGCCCAGTTACCGTTTCGTGGTCTTCTCTGCGGATAGGGGCCTGCCAGCAAATTTCTGGTTTGCGGTCTATCGGTTTTGTTCCCGTGGTGAGAGCAAGGTGATGAAACGCGCAACCGGCACCGTTGGGGTGGTCGGGACGATTTTGAAAGATGCAAGCCCCATCAACTACCCGGGTCCTCCACCAACCATCATCGTCTTGCCATAAGGGCCCACCGAGGTTCGCTGCGGTGTCCTGATATTGCCAGAGTTCCGGAGTGAGATGTTTAGTCTGCTCCTGCACCTTTTCTAGGTCCTGAGCATCCGAAATGTACGCCCCATGAGTGCAGCATCCAAGTTTTTCTTCTGGAGCAGGTTCCGACGCAACCCCGGGACAGCCTGCTCCGTAGATACATGTCCAGGCACTTGTCAGGAAGGTTATGTCGAAGAGCCAAGTCCGGTGTTCACTTGGATCTTCGAAAGATAACCATTCTCGATCTGCATTAGATGACGCTAACGGCTTCGCCACACCCCCATCCTACGGTACGTTCGTCATCGTGCAGATATCTCCTGATGGGAACCTTCTTGACGACTTGCGATCCGTTTTAGGGGATCGGGTTCGGGACGGTGACTTTGAATTAGGCCTGTACGGCAAGGACGGTTCAGTCCTGGAAGGACGACCATCCCTCGTTTGTTTACCGGTCAACACAGATGAGGTACGCCAAATTGTGAAGATCTGCCGAGAACATGATCGGCCGTTCTTAGCTAGAGGTTCGGGCACCGGATTGGCGGGGGGCGCTGTACCAGTGGGTGACCCGGTGATAATTGCTACGGCAAAGATGAACCAGATCCTTGAAGTAGACCTTGAGAATCGTATTGCATGGGTTGAACCAGGAGTTCTCAATCTAGATTTGACTAAAGAACTTACGCCTCAGGGCTTTCACTTCGCGCCCGATCCGTCTAGTCAACAGGTTTGTTCAATCGGGGGAAACGTCGCCAATAACAGTGGAGGCCCGCACTGCCTCGCCTATGGGGTTACTAGCGCTCACGTAGCGGCGATCGAAGTGGTCCTGCCTGATGGAAGCGTCACACTCCTAGGTGACTTAGCGGCAGAACCGCCTGGGTACGACCTGCGAGGGCTTTTTGTTGGCTCAGAGGGAACAATGGGCGTCGCTACCAAAGTTGCTGTTCGTCTAACTCCAAACCCACCAGCTGTCCGAACTCTTCTTCTTGACTTTCCCGATGTCCGAGACGGAGCGGCCACAGTTTCCGCGATTATTGCGGCCGGATTGATTCCTGCTGCACTGGAGATGATGGATAAGCGAGCCATAGAAATTGTCGAAGCATTCGTCAACGCTGGATACCCAACAGAAGCTGATGCTGTTTTGTTGGTCGAACTTGATGGATTACCCGGCGGAGTCGAACATGGAGTCGAAGTTGTACGTTCAGTCGCAGAGCGACACCAAGTTGGCAACATCAGAGTTGCGGCCGATAACGAAGAGCGTGAGTTGCTATGGAAGGGACGAAAGAACGCGTTTGGGGCGGTAGCTCGAATTAAACCTGACTACTACCTCCACGACACAGTTGTGCCGCGCGGAAAGTTAGTGGAGGTGTTAGAGAAGGTATACAAAATCGCTGATGCTTATGATCTCATCGCTGTAAACGTCTTCCACGCGGGAGACGGGAACCTTCACCCGATTTTGGCGTATGACAGCGACGAGAAAGGTGTGTTGGAACGGGTCCACGCGGCCGGACGCGCAATCGTTACCGCTTCCATTGAGGCAGGTGGAGTGCTGAGCGGGGAGCATGGAATTGGGCTTGAGAAGCGCGACTACATGGGCATGTTGTTCAGTGCGCATGATATGGCCACCCAGGATTTGGTTCGTGAAGCATTTGACCCAGAAGGCTTTGCCAATCCGTTAAAGGTCTTGCCATCCGGGTCGCGGTGCAGCGATTCGTTTGGTCAGCATGTGCCAGACGGGGCATGGGTGTGAACCCTCTTGGTGCTGCGCCCCAGGAGGTGCACCAATTTTCGGAAGAAGTAGGTGCTAGCGACCCAGTAACAGTGGTGGGAGGCAAAACTCAGTGGAATGTTGGCGGTGCCCCTGACCATTCAGCTCGAGAAGTAACCGCCCCCACTGGTATTTGGTCTCATGAGCCCGAGGAAATGACAGTTCGATGCGGAGCTGGAACGACGTTGCTTGAGCTATCAGAGCAACTCGCGCGACATAGCCAGATGGTGCCATTTGATATGGCTCCGAACGCGACAGTGGGCGGAGTTCTCTCCGTGGGTAGGAGCGGAATACGACGCCTCAGATACGGCCACATCCGGGACCTAGTGCTTCAAATCCGACATATCGATTGCAATGGAAAAATCGTGACATCAGGGGGTCCAACCGTAAAAAATGTGTCTGGATATGACTTATGTCGGCTCATGGTGGGCTCTTTAGGCAAATTAGGTTGTTTAGCTGAAGTCACTCTTAGATGCTTACCTATGCCAGAAACCACGAGATGGCTAACTGGGAATGATGACCCTTTCGAGATCTACGCACGCCTGTATCGACCCTCGTCGGTTCTCTGGAACGGGGAGCAGGTGTGGGTGTGTTTAGAGGGTGTCTCATCAGATGTTGAGGCTGAAGCTGCATTGCTTGACCTCACTGAAACAGAAGGTCCGCCTCAGTTGCCAGGTGATGGACGGTCCTCTGTCCAACCAAAGGAATTAAGAAGTCTCTCCGCCGATGACACAAATTGGATCGCAGAGATTGGGGTTGGCATTATCCACAGCGATAAACCAAGTAAGCCTCAACAGGTATCCAAAACGAACGAATCGCTGATGCGCGAGCTTGAACGCAGGTTGGATCCGAACGGACGTTTGAATCCGGGTCGTCAGGTGGTACCGCTGTGAAAGAGATAGCAATCGATCTCGGCATTCCGCATCATGACCTAGTGTCATGCGTCTCCTGCGGGTTATGTCTTCCGCACTGTCCTACGTATCGCGTTACCCAGGAAGAGTCAGCTTCACCGCGAGGGCGTATCGCTCTAATGAAACATGCCGAAAGCAGCGGTTTCATTGATCAAGAGTTTGTCGGCTTCATGGACGCCTGCATTCAATGTCGTGGATGCGAAACAGCATGTCCAGCTGGCGTTGAGTTTGGGTCGATGATGGAGGCAACCAGAGAAGCGCTCGCGACGCAAACCTCATACCAGCCGTGGTGGCGACGGCTCGGATATCGGACGTTGGGTCGACCCACGGTTCTAGCATTCGCCTCTAGGGTCCTTTCCCTGCTGCAGCGGATCAAAGTGGTGCCAAAGAAACTAGGCCTACCCCAAATACCGATTATCCAGCGTCGATTGTTAGCAAGCGGCACCGACGTGTGGCTATTCACTGGGTGCATCATGGACGCCTGGATGCGTGATACTCATCGAGCTGTTCAACGTGTCGTCGAGGCAACTGGGGCTGGTGTCCAATTTCCGAATAAAGCAGCGGCATGCTGCGGAGCTTTGCATGTCCATGCTGGCCTCGGAGACGAGGCCCGTATCCTCGCAGAAAAAACGATGACGGCCTTCCCAGGATCTGCACCGATTCTTGTTGATTCAGCGGGTTGCGGTGCTCAACTTAAAGATTACGGTCACTTACTGGGGACAGAACTAGCTGAGAAATTTTCCCGTCGAGTCTTCGACGTACATGAGTGGTTAGCTGAACGACTCGACAAACTACCTAAAAGTCAAGAACCAAGAGGTCGGGTCGCTGTCCAAGACCCCTGTCATCTGCGACATGTCCAAAAATCGCACCAGGCGGTTTACCAAGTCTTGGCCCACTTCACGGAGCCCCTCGGCTTAGACGATGAAGGTTTATGTTGCGGAGCCGGGGGAGCCTATTCCGCCTTTCATCAGGAGACCGCTTCGCAGGTACGCGACAGAAAAATTGAATCGATCAAACGCGCAGGGGCGCCTGAAGTTGCTAGCGCTAACCCGGGGTGTCTTCTGCACCTCCGCTCAGCGGGCGTTGAGGTCAGACACCCCTTAGAGATAATCGACTCCATTATGACGAAGGATGGTTGACGTGGAGGACCGACTGGAAGATATTCGCAGCCGTTTAGTTTCGATCTCAGAGGAACTCGCTGATCTGGGCATTGCAGCGTTGCAAAGCGCTATTGATGAAGACGGGATGAACGCGAAGAGGCCGGATTCAGAAAAGCGGCTTTCGAGAGCGCGAAGAGCGGTTGACAAGGCTGCTGCAATTATCGGCCAAACACCTGAATCAACGACCCTCTAGGCCAAGATTGGCAAGTGGCATTTGGGTCTGAGAAGAGGAAATTCAGACCTGATCACCGAGTGCGGTGACGGGAATTAACTTCTTGTCGGTTGGATTATCCGCGCTAACCGTGGCGGTCTTGATGACGGCTGGTCGACCGTCTGCTTCACCGTATGACGTTGTTCGCTGTCGGATCGTTCGACCAAGCGGTCGAACGAGGTTTCGGAAATCTTCTTCGACGAGGCCCTGGCCGTGTTGGGCCCCAGCGGCGCGACTGATGTTCTCATCCATGAGGGTTCCGCCCAAATCGTTGGCCCCCGCCTTCAAGATTTGCTGGGCACCTTCAATGCCAATCTTCACCCAGGAAACCTGAACGTTGTCGATAAGGCCGTGGTAAGCGATCCTTCCAACACTGTGCATCAACAGAGTTTCTCTAAAGGTCGGCCCCCTTCTCGCCTGCCTTTGGAGATATATAGGACTTGCCATATGCACAAAAGGTAAAGGAATCCATTCAGTGAAGCCCCCGGTCTGTTTTTGAAGGGCCCTTGTTTTAACGATATGACTCGCCCAGTGACGTGGTTCCTCTATAGACCCAAACATGATGGTGATGTTCGAATGAAGCCCGACAGCGTGAGCCGCCTCATGGCACTCCAGCCATTCATCGGTCGAAATTTTGTCGGGACACAAGATTTGACGAACCTCTTCGTCCAAGACCTCGGCTGCTGTACCGGGAAGAGATTTAAGTCCAGCCGCCTTAAGGCGAGTTAGGTACTCGGCCAACGACTCACCCAACCTCTTGGCGCCTTCGATTACCTCGAGTGCTGTGAACCCGTGAAGGTGCATCTCCGGAACGACGTCCTGAATGGCCTTACAGACATCGATGTAGTAATCACCGTCAAAACTCGGATGGATTCCTCCCTGGAGGGTCACCTCAGTAGCTCCAAGTTGAGCGGCCTCGATAACCCGCTCTTGGATATCTCCGAGGGTAAGCATGTAAGGGGTCCCGCGGAGGTTTAACGAGAGCGGTCCTTTAGAGAAACCGCAGAACCGACACTTGAAGGTGCAAACGTTGGTGTAATTGATATTTCGGTTGTGGACCCAAGTGACTTTGTCGCCGACTGTATCTTTGCGGAGTTGGTCGGCGACTTCCGCAACTGCTGCTACTTCTGGGCCTCTAGCGTTGAACAGGGTGATGATTTGCTCAGAGTCAACTTCTTGGCCGCTCATAACCCCGTCTAGAACTTCTTTCACTGCTCCGCCGGCGGAAGCTTTGCCCGGGACAATTTTTCGGGGCGAGTGGGCTGCCCCACCCGAGTACCACTGTGTGCTGTTTTCGTCGGCAACCAAAACATCAGCACCTGAACCAGCATCTCGGTTCTCCATGGTTAATTCAGGCATCTGGGCACCCGGATCGTCTCGTCCGAGGCCTTCGGCGTCGCTTCGATCTAGTACCGGGAACCGATTGCTTTCGTCTAGCCATTTTTCGGGATTCAACGCGTAAGTGGGATGAATGGTCAAACGGGGGGCAAGTGTGAAATCGCGGGCTTCAGTGACCTCTTTGAGTCGGTCCAAGTCCGGCCACGGCCTTTCGGGGTTGACGTGGTCAGCTGTTACAGGAGACACACCGCCCCAATCGTCAATACCTGCGTCAAGTAAGCCGCCGAAATCATCGGAAAGGTTAGGAGGAGCCTGCAAATGAATTTCGGGCGGCAGGAGTATTCGGGCTAGGGCGATCGCCTGGAGGTACTCGTCAGGTGGACATGGAGGGCTTTTATGCATCGCTGTTCCGAGCTTGGGAAGAAAGTTCTGGATGATCACTTCCTGGATGTGCCCATGGATCTCGTGGCTTCTGCTGATGGCGAGCAATGCTTCGAATCGGTCCTCCAGCGATTCCCCGATCCCAATTAACAGTCCGGTTGTATACGGAATCTGAAGGGTGCCAGCGGCTTCCAGAGTGGCTAACCGGCGCGCAGGTTCCTTATCGGGACAGCCTCGATGACACAAGAGATCTTCGTTGAGGCTTTCAAGCATCATGCCTTGGCTGGGGCTGACCTCTCTCAGGGAAGCTAACTCAGCCGGGAAGAGTGCTCCGGGGTTGGCGTGTGGGAGAAGACCAGTTTCGTCGCGGACCAAACGACACATTTCGATCAAATAATGAATGGTGCTGTCATAGTTATTGTCGGCGAGCCATTCTTTAGCGACTGGATATCGAAGCTCTGGGCGTTCGCCTAGGGTGAAAAGCGCCTCGTGGCAACCTTGAAGCGCTCCGTGACGGGCTATCTCGAGGACCTCGGTGGGTTCTAAATAAGGGTGGTCTAGGCGGCCCGGAGGCTGAGCAAAGGTGCAGTATCCACACTTGTCTCTACACAGCATGGTTAAGGGGATAAAGACCTTCGGGCTATAGGTGACGCGAGTTCCGTGGGCTGCATCTCTGATGGATGCAGCCCGCAGCAGTAACTCGTCTAATGGCAGACGCGATAGTTGCTCGATTTGTTGGGCAACTTCGCTGCGATCGACCATCATTGGAGCACCTCTACTGATCCTGGGCCGGGTCGGCTGCGGATTTGTGCAGGATCGAGGGCGTCATTACAACTTGGACAACGAGTGACTTGATCGAGAGGAGTTCCGCATTCGGAGTGGACCAGGAGAGTTGGAGCTTCTCCCTCGTTGTACCAGCGGTCCCCCCAGCGCATCATTGCTACAAGGCTGGGTGAAAGGTCGCGACCCTTTTGGGTTAGGAGGTATTCATGGCGCACTGGTCGTTCTTGGTAGGGGACCCGAGCGATGATTTCGGCTTCTACGAGCTTAGATAATCGTGAAGCTAGAAGATTTTTGGCTATGCCGAGGTCGCTCTCGAGCTGACCGAAGCGACGTGCGCCGCGAAAGAGGTTACGAAGAATAAGTAGCATCCAGCGGTCGCCTATGACGTCAAGGGTCTGTTGGATTGAACATTCGTTGCCTGGTCCTGAAATCTTTTGCACACGCAGAAGATAGGACAGTCGGTTTCTATTTGCAACCGACTCGCGATTACATGAGAGAGTCAGCCTTAGCAGTGAGGCTGGTAATTAATTCATCGAAACTTTTCACGAAGGAAGCAACACCTTCTTCTTCGAGCACTTCGGCGACATTTTCTAGGTCAACCCCCACTTCGGCGACCGACTTAAGGATTGATTGCGCGGAAATTGGATTCGCGTCGATGGTTCGAGTGACTGTCCCGTGATCGATAAAGGCTTCGATCGTGTTGTCCGGCATTGTGTTGACAGTGTTGGGGCCGATCAACTCGTCGACGTATAGCGTCTCTGAGTATCTGGGATTTTTCGTACTGGTCGACGCCCAGAGCGGGCGTTGAACTTGAGCCCCTCGAGCAGCTAAAGCGTTCCAACGTGGACCTGAAAATGTTGTCAGGAAGTGTTGATAGGCGGTTTGGGCTTGAGCCACAGCAGTTTTGCCACGAAGGTTCAGCGCCTCGTCGGTTCCGATTTCTTCTAGGCGTCGATCTACTTCAGTGTCAGTTCGAGATATGAAGAAGGACGCAACGCTGGCAATATCAGACAAATCGTCCTGACCTGAGGCGACAGCATCTTCCAAGCCTGCAACATAAGACTCCATGACCTCGATGTAGCGGCTTACGGAAAAGATCAAAGTGACGTTAATTGATCTACCTTCACCAATCATTGTCCTTATGGAGGGCAGGCCTTCTGTAGTGCCCGGAATTTTCACCATCAAGTTCGGAGCACTGATGAGTTCATGAAGTGATCTGGCGTCCGTGGTAGTTCGGGCTGTATCTCGAGCGAGTGCAGGGTCCACTTCAACAGAGACGAAGCCATCGACACCATTGGATGACTCGTAAACCGGGGCTAAGGCCTTAAGCGCGCCCCGAATATCGCTCGTTACTAGGTCCCAATAAGCCTGTTTGACTGCGATGCCGTCTTTGATGAGTTGTTTGAACTGCGGGTCGTAGTCCTCGCTGCCCTCGATGGCCTTCTGGAAAATTGCTGGGTTAGAGGTGAGTCCTCTGATCCCAGCGCTGACCCATTTGTCGAGTTCCCCTGAAGTGATCCACCCTCGACGTAGGTTGTCGAGCCATGGGCTCTGTTGTCCTTGCAGATGTAAGTCCAGGAGCCGCTGTTCTGTCGCAGATGATTGAGTCACTGTGGTCTCCGATCGTTAGTCATGAAAGTAGTGAACGCGCAGCCGTCTCTACGGCTGAGGCCGTGAAGCCGAATCGCTCCATTACCTGGTCGCCTGGTGCGCTGGCGCCGAATTCGTCAATCGTCACTGTTGCGTCTGCCCAGCGATCCCAGCCGAAAGAGATCCCTGCTTCGACGCCAACAACTGGAATATGTGAAGGTAAGACTTCTTCTTGGTAGGTCGCTGTTTGTTGCTGAAACAGCTCCCAAGAAGGCATCGACACGACGCGAGAAGCAATGCCGTCTTCGGCTAATGATCCGGCGGCCTCGACACACAGCTGTACTTCAGATCCTGTTCCCGCGAGGATCACAGCGGGATCCGGGGCGTCAATCAGGACATACGCGCCGCGTTGCACTTGACTTGGTTTTGCGGTGCCCTCGAGGACCGGTACGTTCTGTCGTGTCAGAATTATTGCTGTAGGTCCTTCCCTGCTCACTGCGATTTCCCAGGCTTGACTCACTTCGTTTCCATCGGCAGGTCGAATAACCGGTAAATCTGGGATAGCTCGCAAGGAGGCAACCTGTTCGACTGGTTGATGGGTGGGTCCGTCTTCGCCGACGCCTATAGAGTCGTGGCTCCACACAAAAATTACCTTTGCCGAACTCAAAGCTGCCATTCGAACCGACGGCCTCATGTAGTCGGCGAAGACCAAAAAAGTGCCGACTACTGGAATTATCCCGCCATGCAGGGCCATGCCATTAGCAACGCTTCCCATGCCATGCTCTCGGACCCCGTAGTAAAGCTTGCGACCCTCGGGGGTGTTGGGCGTCATAGGGTCACTTGCAATATTGGTTCCAGTGTTCCCAGTGAGGTCAGCTGAACCCGATACTAAAGAGGGAACCACATCGATCAGAGCATCTACGACCTGGTTATTGGCGTTACGAGTAGCTAGTGATAGTCCAGCTTCGTAACTGGGTAACTCATCAGTCCAGTTGGCTAAAGGAGTGCCTGCCAGCAACGTGTCAATCCAAGTAGCGTCCAAGTCGCTCTCAGCGACCCTCGCCAGCCAGTCTCGTCGCGGTTCAACGCCGCGTAGTCCGGCTTCGCGGTAAGCAGCAAGAACATCATCGTCGACCTGAAACGTTGCCTCAGGGTCCATCTGCATCGCCCGTTTAGCACCGGCAATCTCAGCGTCGTCAGTGATTGCTCCGTGAGCACTCGGAGTGTCGACTGCTGTCGGAGCAGGGAATCCGATATGGCTTCGGAGAATCAACAAAGTGGGTTTTTGGTTTTGTTCACCTGCATCTATGAGGGCCTCTTCCAGCAGAGCCGTATCTTCAGATGCTTCACCCAAATCACGCACTTCCCACCCGTACGATTCGAAGCGGCGCTGCGCATCATCGGAGAGTGTCAAATCGGTGGTTCCATCGATGGTGATTCGGTTGTCGTCATAAATTACGACCAAGTTCCCGAGTTGTTGGTGTCCCGCAAGACTGGCTGCCTCGTGACTGACACCTTCCATCAGGTCGCCGTCCCCGCAGACTGCCCAGATCCTGTGATTGACGACCTCTGGCCCTAGACGCTTCTGAAGGTGCCGTTCTGCGAGTGCCATTCCGACGGCGTTAGCGACACCTTGACCGAGCGGGCCTGTGGTGACTTCCACACCCGGTGTTACTCCAACCTCTGGATGGCCAGGCGTACGGGACCCCATCTGACGGAAATCCTTCAGGTCATCAAGTTCGATTCCGTAGCCGGTGAGGTAAAGCATGGAGTACAACAACATCGAGGCGTGCCCCGCCGAGAGGATGAAGCGGTCTCGATCTGGCCATGCTGGTTCGCTCGCGTCGTACTTCATTACTTTGCTGAAGAGCACGTGGGCGAGTGGTGCCAGGGCCATTGCTGTACCTGTGTGGCCGCTGTTCGCGCGCTTCACTGCGTCAAGCGCTAGTGCACGAATTGTATTGATCTGTCGAGCCTCGAGATCGCTAGTCACGGAACCTCCCAGAGGGCGATCCTAGTCGCCAGGTTGAATGATTCTGGGGAGCATCAGTCACGGAAAACAGCTGCTGATGCGGTAAACCCATGGAGGAAGGATTGTTCAGAAACCGGCCCGATCTCCCCGGCACAAAACATGCCGGCGACAGCCTCACCTTTTATTCGTGCGGCGACTTCGGACGCATCATGGTTTGGTGCCTCAAAGAGATTTGTTCCGCGCCCGTTACAGGTAAATAACAAAGCACCGTCGGCCATAGGGATTCGCGAAGACAGTTGGGTCAGGTCTTCGGTCGCAGAGGAAGCGTCCCGGACTTGAAATTGAATGGTGCTTCCTACCGGTGCTAGATCGCCAATGGCGACGACCCCACTATCTCGATCGGCACCAATTACGGCGCGAATAAGAAAGTCTCCGCGACTGAATTCCAGCTTGTGTTCGTCAATTACCCGTCCGACATGAAGTCCATGATTTACCAACATTTTTTCTTTTTCGGGCATGACCTCGATCATCTCTTCAAGTCTTTGAAGCGCTGGTCGACCACCCAACTCGTAAATCATGTTGTCCCGGGACCTGGTGATGATAAGAGGACTTCCGACGGGCCGACATCCTTGGGAAACCAGTGGTTCAACTACGACTTCTCCCTTAATTAGAAGAGCTACGGCCCCATCGCGATAAATCTCACCATCAAGAAGCAAGCAATCTCCAGAAGACGGATCGGTCGAAGATACGAGGCCGCCAATGATTTGTACCTTGGGGTATAACGAACGACATTGAGCTAAAGCTGTTTCCGCCGGAAACGAAAAAGGGTCAGCCAACAGAAGCATTGTGTGAATGTCGGTGTCAGCTAACGGTTTCTCAGTGTCGTGAAGTAGATCGGAACGGTTGTCAATTCGGAGTGGTACTACCTCACCGTCACAACTGCCCCCAAAGATAGCCAAGGCGCTTTGGTCTTCAATTTCCCTACTCCCGCAGACAACCGCACCAGCAGTGCACCCGATCAGTACATTCGGGCGAAGCAATTCGGCAACTGCTGAGCGAATGTCGCCGACCCGATTTTTGAAGTGGCCAGATACAAAAACGACTGCGAAGTCAGGGGATGGTCCAAGTTTGTCCAGGATGTGGCCAATTGCCTCTGCCACAGCGATAGCAGGATCGTCATGAGTCGAAAGGCTCGATGCATAGGGCATTGGGGCTCCTTAAGGAGCGAGGATAGTGAGCGGTACCTTGGTTATTGGACCATTGTCTATTCGGCAATGAGCTTCAATACTGGTTGGCTCTGTTAGTTCCAAAGTTGCCTGAACCAGGTTGTAACCGAACTTTCCCGGTTCGACAGTAACCGGTTGGACGTTACGAACGTCCATTGACTCACCGTCAGCTTCGAAGGTCACCTCTAAAGCTGCTAAGCCCTGGTGTGTCTCAGGGCATCGAAGTAACACCATCAGGTGAGGCTGGATGGTGGTTGGGAAAGCCCCTTGGGGCGTCAATGAGAAATGAACCCCGGATAGGTCCAGCCGCGCCGACCCACCTTCAGCTTGACGCATTTCAAAGTGTTCGACAAAGAGCGCTGTAATGATCTCCACAAACTGAGATTATGCGGGGTGAAGCGCTTCGCCTCAAGTCTGTTGCAGGATTTCCAATTAAGGATAAGTTTTTCGCTGGATGTCACCTGTTCTCGCGGTGCAGAAAGTCTTGGAAATCGAATGAGTTCTCACCATGATGCAGGTAGGGAAGTCCCGATGTTTCCCTTGGGGACGGTGCTTCTCCCAGGAGGCATTCTCCCCTTACACGTCTTCGAAGACCGTTACCGGGCATTAACTGAGTATTGCATCAGCAACGAAGCCCAATTTGGGGTAGTGCTGATTGAGAGAGGACAGGAGGTCGGCGGTGGTGATGTGAGGGCGCCTGTCGGCTGCCTGGCAGACATCATTCAACATGAAGTTTTCCCTGACGGAAGAGCAAATTTAGTTGCTTTAGGGACAACACGGATCGATATAAAAGAGTGGAAATCAAATCAGCCATACCCAACGGCGCTAGTCACCGAAATTGCTGATAGTTCCACTGAAGAGTCACCCGTTCGAGCCTTGGAGGTGTTGCGGCGGCTCTGCATGTTCGTCGAGGCCGCACAAAATAGGGGCTACAAAGTGCCACCAATTGACGAACAAGCTTTGACAGTAGGCGTCGAGGCATCCGAACTCACGTATCGGATAGCTGACCTGACCCCGTCTGGACCGTTTGACCGGCAAAGAGTATTAACAGCCTCTAGCTGTGGAGAAAGATTGGACATAATCGAAGAACAGCTGCAGGGTCTGGAAGAGATTCTCTCAGCTGAGCAAGGTGAGCAGTAACTCTTTGTGGCGTCGGCCTGTGAGTCTGGCATGCTGAACGTTGGAAAGTCCGAGTTGGCAGGCACTATGGCACGTGAAAATACAGGACTAAAGGCTGACTTCGAAGGTCTCGTTTCGACTTTGCGCGCCTACGTGAAACAAGAGACCCTTGGCCCAATCCGAGGACTCGGACGATATTTGGGCTTTGGGCTTGCAGGTACAGTTTGCTTCGCTATAGCCGAGGGCTTTTTGGTACTTGGCGTGGTCCGCGTTTTGCAAACCACAACTACAACCTTCAGAGACAATCTAAGTTTCGTTCCCTATCTAGGGGGAGTGCTCGCTTCGGTAGCGTTTGTTTATCTAGCGGTGGTAGCCCTCAAACACGACGGAAAGCGACACGCGAATGACTAACCGAAGCAGCGAATCCGATTCACGGATCACCTCCGACGATTTGCAGGAACGATTCAGCCGCCTAACCGGGGAGTCGGACGAGAACCCTGCTCCAATGCAACGTCCGGGCATTGTCGCCGGGGCAGTACTGATTTCCGGAATGTTGGTCATCGCTTTCCTTCTTGGCCGACGCTTGGGCAATAAACGCTCCACCTTCGTAGAGATCGTCAGGGTCTAATGAAGATAAAGGATGAGATTAGCGGGATCAGGTTGAGCCGCTTTGTGAAGGCTTCTTGGCAACGAGGACGCCAAGGAAATGGGCTCTGGATGGCGTTCGCCATTGTTGCTGCGACAATGAGGGCCCTTCGTCACCTGAGTAAACGGAAACCGAGGACAGTACACAAGAGGGAGCTGTTGCCTGGCCAGTCGGTAAGGATCGATCATCTCCAAAGAAAACAAACCGGTAACGGCTGATGGACGGTGAAGGCCCAGAGTTGAAGGCCGGAGAGCGGATCGTCCTGATCGACAATCGACAACGACGATACCTAGTCGAATTGAAAGCAGGGGGAGAGTTCCATTCTCACGCAGGAGTCGTGCCCCATGATGAGATCATTGGCAGCCCTGAAGGAAGCGAGTATCGGACCGCCTCTAATGCTCGCTTCGTCGGATTGCGACCCACGCTTAGCGACCATGTTCTGAAAATGCCCAGAGGAGCCCAAGTTATTTACCCAAAGGATCTCGGCCCGATTCTGATGTTGGCGGATGTGTCACCAAAACAGCGGGTGCTTGAATCCGGCGTTGGCTCGGGGGCCCTCTCAACAACGCTTTTAAGGGCGGGTGCTTATGTCACCGGATATGAGATTCGGGAAGACTTTGCCGAAACCGCTAAATCTAATGTTGAGAAATTCCTTGGGCCTGACGCAATGGGGCATTATGACGTCAAAATCCAGGACGCATATCAACCACATGTCGATGTTGGCTTCGATCGTGCAGTTCTGGATCTTCCAGAGCCCTGGCAGGTGGTTCCACATTTGGAGACATCGCTCCGCAGCGGCGGGATTCTGGTGGCGTACAACCCTTCAATAATCCAAGTTCAAAATTTACGAAAACGCCTAAGCGAAGGACCGTGGGCCTTGACTGAAACCGTCGAGGTTCTAAACCGCACGTGGCATGTCGAGGGAAATTCAGTACGCCCTGACCATCGAATGGTCGCACATACGGGCTTCTTGACACACGCTCGTCTGATCGAAGCCTGAGTGGGGCACAGTGGTCTTTGACGCACTTGCTGGGGTGCTTCTCTTATTGGCGGTAATAGCCGGTTGGCGGGGAGGCTTTATTGGTCGTCTCGGCGCATGGGTCGGTTTCGCAGTCGGAGGTTTAGCTACTGCGCGTTGGGTTGGATCAGCTATCGAGCTGGTAAACATAGACGGGCAAAACCAGCGACTTGCAGTGGCTGCTGCTGCTGTACTTCTAGGAGCATTCCTAGGTCACGGCGTTGGAAGACGCCTAGCGAGAGGCCTTCGGGGTTTAGTTCCCCGCCCTTTCCGTTGGGTCGACTCGATAATCGGTGTCTTCGTCGGGGTTGGATTCGTTGCTTTATTCATTTGGATACTACTTCCCCCTCTGGCCGCTGCTAACGGCTGGCCAGAGAGGCAGTCTGAACAGTCGAAAATCGTTGAACTTGTGGACCAGTACGCACCAATGACCCCATCAGCAACGGGTCTGTTGGGGCAACTCCTAGTCAACTGGTCCAGCATCTCCACGTTTCGTCCCGAAGAGGGTCCTCCAGACGTAGGTCAACCGCCAGAAGAGATTTCGGTAACTGCAGACGTTCTAGAAAGAGCAGCGGCGTCGGTCGTTCGAGTGCAAACCATCGCCTGTAGTCAACGACAAAATGGCACAGCCTTCGCTATTGCTCCGGGACTGGTTTTAACTAACGCGCATGTGGTAGCTGGCGCCAAAAAAGTAGAAATTGCCTTGCCGGGTGAGGAGCTAAAACCGGCGACTGTCACTGCGTTTGACCCTGAACGAGACCTTGCACTCATCCGTATTGAAGTTGAGCTACCTGCACTGTCACTTCAAACCCCACTAGAAGGACAACTGGCGGCTGTTATTGGCCACCCTCTAGGAGGTCCGCTACGCACAGCCCCAATTCGATTAGTCGAGCGGGTGACCGCGAATGGCGAAGACATCTACCGATCATTGGAGACAAAGAGAAAGATCTGGTTTGCAGCGGCGAATCTGAAATCGGGCGACAGTGGAGCCCCCGTAATCGACACCAATGGGGATGTGTTGGGCGTAGTCTTCTCGATAGCTCCAGCTACAGCCGCAGATCACGAACGCGCCGCTTATGTCTTGGATAGATCCGAGATCGCTGGCTTTATGGCCGAAGTGGCCGCGTTCGAAGAACGTAGCGTTGTCAACACAGGCAAGTGTTTGAAATAGAGGTTCAGTCAGCGAGCGCTCCGAAGCCTAACTAGGCCTCAATGTAAATACATTCCCCAGGACATTCTTCGGCCGACTCGATGACAGCGTCTAGCTGGCCGTCAGCAAAATTCGCGAGAGCCTCAGCGCCTCCCGGGTCCGACATGACGTTGCCATCTTCGACCACGTAGGCCAAACCATCGTCAAGCAAAGTGAATACGTCAGGTGCTATCTCTTCACAGAGACCGTCGCCTGTGCAGAGATCTTGGTCAATCCAGACCTTCATTTTGGTGCCTTTCTTCTTCGTGCAAGAAAGCTCGGCTGTTCCAGGGGAAGCTCCACTCAGGGTGAAGTGGAGCAGAGATTAATTTACCTTGATCGAGAAGAGGAGGCACATCTTTCTTCAAAGGTTCTCGCCAAAGGATTTGATGGGTTGAGCCACTTCGAGCGCGGATTCGTGTAGCTTCCCGTCCAGACGCGAGCAATGGCTGAGGACCGCTATGTCAAGCCAGGACGATATGAGTGACCAAGAAACCACTCCAGGGGACATATCCGCGCTTCGAAGTCAAATACGAGCTCTTGAATCTGAGGTAGGTCTTCTCCGACGCAAGCTGGTCGATACACCAAAGCGAGTCACAACCCTTGAGGAACGTCTTCTTGAAACCAAAGGACAGCTTGCTCAGGCAGTTTCGCAGAATGAAAAGCTCACTTTCACGCTTCGCGAGGCCAGAGAACATATAGCAACACTGCGAGAAGAAGTAGAGAAGCTGACGCAACCTCCGTCGGCTTATGGGACCTTCATAGGCGCGAATGACGATGGAACTGTTGATGTCCATGCGAATGGGCGAAAGGTCAGGGTCAGTCTCCATCCAGATCTCCGTGGATCAGAGCTTGAAGCAGGGGCAGAAGTAGTTCTAAACGAATCCCTAAATGTAGTTATGTCACGTGACCCAGGAACTTCAGGTGAGGTAGTTGTCCTGAAAGAAGTGCTGTCTGACGGGCAGCGGGCGTTAGTGGCAGGCCGTGCCGACGAAGAGCGAGTGGTTGATCTAGGCGATCATTTAAAAGAACAGAAAATGAGGGCAGGGGACAGCCTGCTCTTAGACGCTCGGGCGAACCTGGTTCTCGAACGACTGCCCCGACCAGAAGTTGATGAACTGCTTTTGGAAGAGGTCCCAGACGTCACCTACGCAGCTATTGGCGGTTTGGACGGACAAATCGAGCAGATCACAGACGCGGTGGAACTTCCCTACTTGCATCAAGACCTTTTTCGGGAATACGACCTGCCAGCACCGAAAGGGATCCTCCTCTACGGGCCTCCAGGGTGCGGTAAGACCCTGATAGCCAAAGCTGTCGCGAATTCTCTAGCGAACAAAGTGGCGGAGGCCTCGGGGGACAAGGACGCCCAAAGCTTCTTTATCAATATCAAAGGGCCCGAACTTCTCAACAAGTACGTCGGTGAGACGGAAAGACAAATTAGGCAGATCTTTCAACGCGCTAGAGAAAAGGCAAGCGAGGGCTGGCCAGTCATCGTATTTTTCGATGAAATGGAGTCCCTGTTTCGCACGCGTGGAAGTGGGATTAGTTCCGACATGGAATCAACCGTGGTACCTCAGTTGCTCGCCGAAATCGACGGAGTTGAAGGCCTGAGGAACGTCATCGTGATCGGCGCTTCCAACCGAGAAGACCTGATCGATCCGGCTATTCTCCGGCCTGGCCGACTTGACGTAAAGATTAAGATTCATCGACCAGACGAGGCCGCTGCCTCAGCGATCTTTACCACCTACCTGACCCAGGACCTGCCGATTGATCCGATCGAGATCGAGGAACTCGGAGGTGGCGAGCCCGACAAAACGATACGGGTCATGATTGAACGCACTGTTGAAGAGATGTACCGACCCGAAGACCACAACCAGTTTTTAGAGGTTACGTATCAAAACGGCGACAAAGAGATCATGTATTTCAAAGACTTCGCGTCCGGGGCCATGATTGAAAATATCGTTCGGCGGTCGAAGAAAACAGCGATAAAGCGTTCGATCGCAACTGGAAGCTATGGGATTCGGTTGGATGATTTATTGGGCTCCATTCGCCAGGAATACAAAGAGCATGAGGATCTTCCGAACACGACTAATCCCGATGATTGGGCCAAAATCTCTGGCAAAAAGGGGGAGCGAATTGTTTTCATCCGAACGCTTCTCAGTGGCGACGACGAATTCGACGGTGAGGGTGGACGGGCCATCGAACGTGTTCAAACAGGTCAGTATCTCTAAAGCCCCTCGGCGCAGCTAAGGTCGAACTGTGGCCGTTCATAAGGTTCTAGGAATAGAGACCGAATTTGGGATTCTGCACCGCAATGATGGTGAGTCCAATCCTGTTGCAGCGTCGTCGATGATCATAAATGCCTATGTGAATGGCTTCCTAGAGCGACGCGTGGGTTGGGACTTTGAAGACGAACACCCTGGTGTCGACGCCAGAGGGTTCAACGAATTTGATGCGCTTGCGCCAGAAATCGAAACCCATCTGGTCAACGCTGTACTTACCAACGGCGCTCGATACTACGTAGATCACGCTCACCCCGAACTGTCGACGCCAGAGTGCACGGATGCTCTTCAGTGCACTACCTACGATCGAGCAGCCGAAGAAATCCTGATTCGCTCTATGGAAAAGGCAAATGAGCTCCTCCCTCCGGGAGAAGAGCTCATTATCCACAAGAACAACAGTGACGGCAAAGGAAACAGTTATGGGTGCCACGAGAACTATCTGGTGGATCGGGCGGTGCCCTTTGGACGGATAGTTCAGCAGGTAATGCCATTTTTTATTTCCCGGCAAGTATTTTGCGGCTCCGGGAAAATTGGTTCAGAAGCACCAGGGCTGACCCACGCCGACGTGCCGTTTCAAATAACTCAGCGTGCAGATTTTTTCGAGGAGGAAGTAGGCCTCGAGACCACCCTAAAGAGACCCATTGTTAATACGCGTGATGAGCCACATGCAGACAGCAAAAAGTACCGGAGACTTCATGTAATTGTGGGCGACGCCAATATGAGTGAGTTGCAGACTTATCTGAAACTCGGCACCACGGCAATCGTCTTGGCCATGATCGATGACGATATGGCACCTAGTGACTGCGTCTTCGAAACCCCGGTCCATACTCTTCGGCAGATCAGTTACGACATCGACTTGGCGATGGTTCATCGTCTACTTAACGGCCAGAAAGTGTCAGCTCTGGATGTCCAATGGGCCTATTACGCCGCTGCAGAAAAATGGGCCGACCGTCACGGTTTTGAAGTCGTCGGGGGCGAGACGATCGGCAAGGATCTAATGACGCGGTGGAATGACGTACTCGTGGCACTCGAGAGCGACCCGGACTCACTTGTAGACTCCATCGACTGGATAGCTAAACGACGCCTTTACGAGGGATACCGGTCCAGGCATAACCTTGACTGGTCGGACCCGAAGCTTGCAGCGCTGGATTTGCAGTATCACGATCTCAGACCAGATAAAGGCCTTGCTAGGCGCATAGGGCTGAAACGGATGACCGTTGACTCCGAAGTTGAAGTAGCTGTGGACAGCCCACCGCCGTCAACTCGCGCGTATTTCCGAGGTCGTTGCCTTGAACGATACCCAGACGAGATTGTTGCCGCGAATTGGGATTCCATGGTCTTTGACGTGGGCACTGACCCCCTGCGCCGCGTGCCAATGCTGGAGCCATTGAGGGGAACCGCTGCACACGTCGCTAACTTGTTAGATGAGTGCGACAATGCAGCCGAGCTATTAAGGCGTTTGGGGACATGAGAACCCAATAGAATTATCAAGAGTAGGAGGCTTTTCATGGCTGAACGAGAACAAAGGCGCCGGCCGGCACCACGGACCGACGAGGTCGAAGTTGATGACGCGGTAAGTGCTGACTCTGGAGAGGAATTAAAAGCTGAGTTAGATGATCTGCTCGACGAAATAGACGACGTGCTTGAAACCAATGCCGAAGAATTCGTCAAAAACTATGTACAAAAGGGCGGCGAGTGAGTTCCATGCCGTTCTACGTTCCAGGCGAAGATCCTGGAACCGACTTCTTAAACCTGCTCCGCCGAAATGGGCTTGACCCGTTCCCGACTACCTTGCCCGGCACGATCGATGCAGGGCACGCCACAACCGTGTTGGCTTTGCGGTGCACCGGGGGAGTAGTGGTTGCCGGAGACCGGCGCGCAACAGCCGGACATCTGATCAGCCACCGGGACATGCAAAAAGTGTTCCCTGCCGACGAACATTCCGCAGTTGCTATTGCTGGGGCCGCAGGACCAGCAATCCAGATGGTGCGCGTATTTCAACTGCAACTCGAGTATTACGAAAAGATCGAAGGTAAGCCGCTGACCTTGGAAGGTAAAGCGAACCAACTCGCAGAGATGCTCCGAGGGCACCTTCCACAGGCGATGCAAGGTTTAGCCGTGGTGCCGATTTTTGCTGGTTTTGACCAGACTCGGGAGAGCGGTCGGCTTTTCCAGTTCGATGTGACCGGCGGTCGCTACGAAGAACAGGATTATGCAACGAGTGGGTCGGGAAGTCTTCACGCCGGCACGGTCATAAAACTTGGATATCGGAAGGACCTATCCGAATCTGAGGCGTTGTCACTAGCGGTAAAGGCTCTTTGGCACGCGGCGGATGAAGACAGTGCAACGGGAGGCCCGGACCCCATACGTGGTATTTACCCGGTACTCACAGTCATAACGGACCAAGGTTTCCGTCAGCTGAGCGACGAGGAGTCAGGTGCGGTCTTCGCGGACTTCAGAGAAGAACTAGCAGAAGGGTAAAAGCAGATATGGCGATGCCTGGCATGTACGTAAGTCCCGAACAGTTAATGCAGGACCGAGCTGACTACGCGCGAAAAGGAATTTCACGCGGCCGCAGTCTGGCCGCCGTGGAATACCAAGGAGGCATTGCTCTGGTTGCAGAGAATGCGAGCTCGACACTCAGGAAGGTCTCAGAAATATACGATCGAATAGCCTTCGGCGGTGTCGGTAGGTACAACGAATTCGATCAACTTCGAATTGCCGGTGTTCGCTACGCCGAACTGAAGGGGTACCAATACAGTCGCGAAGACGTCGACGCCCGTAGCCTTGCAAATCAATACGCTCAAATGCTTGGCCAAATCTTTACTCATGAAATGAAGCCCATGGAAGTAGAAATCGTTGTGGCTGAAATTGACTCAAATGGAGCTCCTGAGCTCTACAGGATTCAGTATGACGGTACCGTGGCCGATGAGCAGCACTGGTGCTGTATTGGTGGCGATTCAGAAGCAGTACTAGACCGGCTGAGTGACGGGTGGTCTCAAGATCTCGACCGTGATGCCGCAGTGCGGCTTGCTGTTACAGCCTTAGCGGGGACTGATCGATCGATCTCAGCACAAGAACTGGAGGTAGCCGTCCTGGCTTCCGACAACGGCCGGCGCTGCTTTGTAAGACTCGAAGACGCGGAGACTGACGCTTTATTAGCTATCTGAATAGTCCAAACCTGTGATGCTTCTCCAGGCACCAGTTCGCCTGGATCGGAAGAAGTAACGATACGGTGTGCTCGTGCAGCGACGGATCATGGGCCTAGAGAATGAATACGGTGTGACATGCACCATTCGCGGTCAACGAAGACTTAGTCCTGACGAAGTAGCACGATATCTATTCCGCCGAGTGGTCTCCTGGGGGCGCTCAAGCAACGTGTTCCTCGCAAATGGGGCTCGCCTCTATCTCGATGTGGGTTCTCATCCGGAATACGCTACGCCTGAATGCGATTCGGTTTACGAAGTCATTTGCCACGATCGGGCAGGTGAGCGCATCTTGGAACGTCTCGTCGAGAATGCCGAAGAGCGATTAACGGAAGAAGGAATCACAGGAAGCACTATCTATTTGTTCAAAAACAATACGGATAGTGCTGGCAATAGTTATGGCTGCCACGAGAATTATCTAACAGGTCGGAGAGACGATTTTTCGAACTATGCAGAAGTCTTGATCCCATTCCTCGTGACGAGACAGATCTACACGGGAGCGGGGAAAGTATTGCAAAGCGCTCGAGGAGCGATGTACAGCATTGCTCAGCGAGCAGAACACATCTGGGAGGGAGTTTCAAGCGCCACGACGCGAAGCCGCCCAATCATCAACACGCGAGACGAACCTCATGCGGACGCTGAGAGATATCGGCGGCTTCACGTAATCGTTGGCGACTCCAACATGAGTGAATACACCTCATTCCTGAAAGTTGGAGCAACGGCACTTCTGTTACGAATGATGGAAGACCCAGCCGTCGTGCTTAGGGACCTCACGCTGGAAAACCCCATCCGGGCTATTCGGGAGATAAGCCACGACATCACATGTCGACGGCGAGTCCGCCTGGCGAGTGGCAGAGAAGCCAGCGCGTTCGAAATCCAGTCGGAATACTTAGAACGCGCGCAGCGGTTTGCTGACCATAACGACCTGAACCAAGAGGAAAAACAAGCGTTGGCAATGTGGGAGCACTGTATGGATGGGATCGAACAAGACCCACTCACTCTGGATCGTGAAGTTGATTGGGTGATCAAGTACCACCTAATCGAACGTTACAAAAATAAACACAATCTTGATTTGGGTGATGCCCGCACAGCTTTGTTGGACCTCCAGTATCACGACGTCAACCAAAATCGGGGTCTGTTCTACCTCATGCAACGCAAAGGGCTAGTAGAACGCATTCTCGACGACAGTGATGTCGAAACAGCAATAGAGCAACCACCGCAAACGACCAGGGCAAGACTTCGTGGCGACTTTGTGCGGCAAGCCAAAGAGAAGAAGCGTGACTACACGGTGGACTGGGTCCATCTGAAGCTAAATGATCAAGCCCAGAGGACTGTGCTCTGCAAGGACCCGTTCTTGTCCGAAGATGAGCGGGTTGATGCGCTCATAGCGTCGCTCTAAGAGCTAACAATGCCAAGATTTGATGCTGCACGGGTGCACCAAATAGTTTCCGAAAGAAGTGGACTGCAACGCCTCCTGTTGGACGATGGCTCAAAGGCATACGCATTAACTGCAGTAGTTGGATCTGCCGCCGAAGGAGACTTGGTCGTCGTGAACACCACTGCCGTAGGCCTCGATTTAGGAACGGGTGGATCGCACGTCGTCCACTGGATCGAGGGACACGACGCTAGCTCCGAAGAATTTCGGGGAAGGGTACTTAAGGCTCGGTATCTATCCGAACAGACCGAAGTAGATCCGCATGTGTCAGGACGTTCCGACCTGAAAGGGGCCCGAGTTCTCCTCTGTGTTTTGCATAGCCATATTGGGGCCGTAGCAGTGGCGATGTCTGCGCCAGAGGTCGGGTATTTGATGACTGACCAAGCCGCCCTGCCCCTCGCTCTCAGCGACCTTGTCGCCGAGCTAACTTCAGCGGAGCTTATTGCGACAACCGCCACAGTTGGACAGGCATTTGGTGGTGAACTCGAAGCAGTTAGCGTTCCTTCTGGTGTGGCCGCTCTCATGGATAGTGGGTGCAAAAAGGTTCTTCTCGGGGCAGGCCCGGGCCACGTAGGTACAAGTTCAGACCTTGGCTTCTCTGCTATGGAACTAGCCGGGCATGCATCTGTCCTGAACGCGCTCGGAGCCGAGGTGGCACTTTGCGTCAGAGCCTCTGATGTAGACGAAAGAGAGCGTCATCGGGGCGTAAGTCACCATATGACGTCACTCTTGAAAGCGATTCCCGTTCAAGTAAACGTTCCAATTCCGTTAGGGGAAGACTCTTCCTGGGTGACAGAACTTGGCCATTACGGTCATCTAGTGGAGCCCGTCGATGTAGTAAACGCGCTCAGTACCAGTGGAGTTGCAGTTAGGAGCATGGGTAAACCTTTGTCGCACGATGGTCTTGCGTGCTCTTACCTGGGCGCCGCTGCTTCATGGCTGTCGGGCACAGCTTGATGTCCCGGCCCTCTCCGATATCAAACTGGCTTCGGAAGCCATCCGGGATGAACTGGAAATCGGTCCGCGAATGGGTCGGCGTGATCGTGGTGGCGCTAATCGCAGCCTTTGGGATTCGCGCGACCCTCATCCAGACTTACTTCATACCCTCAGAATCGATGGCGCCTACTTTAGAGGTCGGCGATCGGCTGATGGTATACAAGCTTGCCTTCAGCTTGGGCGACGTTGATAGGGGTGACTTAGTCGTCTTTAATAGGCCACCAGCTCTTAACAACACTGAGCTTAAGGATTTCGTTAAACGAGTTGTCGGACTCCCAGAGGAACGGGTGTCAGCGGAAAATGGTCTGCTTCTTATCAACGGCGAACCTCTTGAAGAGCCGTATTTGTCCCCCGGTGTTTGGACACAGGACTTTGCAGAGGTTCAGGTGCCTGAAGGGCATGTTTTCGTAATGGGTGATAACCGGTTTAACAGTCGGGATAGTCGCTGGTTTGGCTCGATTAGTGAAGATCTGTTAGTTGGGGAAGTCTTCATCCGTCTCTGGCCGTTCAAAGCATTCGGCCGCCCATAGGCAAGGTCGGTCATCAGTCAGCTTGAGCAAAACCTGTCTGCAGTCGGTCAACGTGGTCGCTGTGTACTCCATCGATACCCATTCGAACTAGGTCCCTGATGACACGCACATGCTGCGCATCCCAAGCGATGCAGTATCGATTGAAACGATGGAACAGTGTTGTTAGCCCCCCACTCCAGTCACTGTGATGAAGGTTTATGGCGTCAATTCCCGCAGCTGCGAGTTCAGCAGCTCTGCGTTCCGGCCCATCTTTCATGTGTTTGAGTCGCGTCGAATTAACCAAGCGGGCACACGTTTCTGACCGTAAGTCGGCTAACAACTGCCACGTTGGATGACATAACCAAAGCCGCGCTTCGGCTTGATGATCGCAGGCAACTCCGATCACATGACTGAACGCGTTTGCATCCTTCACATCGACAGATAGTTCAAGATCTGTACCACAGGTTTGATAAAGCTCCGCTAAGGAAGGGATATGGTCGGGTAGGTCAACCCGAAGCATCTTGGAGATCGACTTCCGTCGTAGTCCTGTGCGCACAACTCCGTCATGGTCTAATACTGGGACTCCGTCACTCGTGAGCCAGACGTCTGTTTCTAAGCCGGTTGCACCCAGTCGAAGGGCTAGCTCAAAAGCCTGCAAAGTATTTTCTGGTGCGTTGGCCCGTGCTCCTCGATGAGCGAATTGGATAGCAGGGTTACGAAGCGACGGAAGACGTTGTTGCACTAAAACATCATTCTTCATTACTACCGGGACGTGCAAGGTTGGCTCTAACGTAGCGATGTGGTGGCTTTCGTTCTAATAGGGGTACTCACCTTCGGTGCCCTGTTCTCGCTCTTGTGGAGCAAGGTGTCCGTCGTGAAGACAGAGGTAGCGAGAACCGTCAGAGATATAGACAACGCATCGGTTGTCCTCGGTGGGATCGCCCGCGAGGTTGAACGCGCTGAAGTCCATTTGGCTCGCCTCAGAACGTTACGTATTAGGCGTCTGGTGGTGAGTCGCATCTTTAGTCGTCGTCGACGTCGTCTCCTAAGGCGCCACAGGACCTAGCCTCATTATTGTGAACCTGACCCCCAACGAGATACTGATTATTTGCTTGGTGGCGTTGATCGCTCTCGGTCCTAAACAGCTCCCTGAAACGGTCCGCAAGATCGCCAAGGGGTTTAGTGAATTCCGGCGTCAAAGCTCGCAGTTACGGGCTGAGGTGACGTCGGTGGTTGATCGGGCGGTCGAAGAATCACATGATCAAGAACTTGGGCGCCAAGCGAGGGAAACAGATGCCTGTTCGTCACAGGACCCAAACCCGAGCGATCCCCAATGAAGTTTTGGAAGAGACCATCATCTCCTCCAACGACGTTCTGGGAGCATGTAGCGGAACTTCGCGTCCGAGTGATTGCCAGCATCATCGCCGTCGCGTTGGCCTCGCTGGTGGGTTTGTTTTGTTACAACTGGTTGCTCGAAAATATTTTTCTACCACCGTATTGTCGAGTGCTTGAGGGTCAGGGAATCGACAGGGCCTGCACGTTGGTCATTACCGAACCATTGGACGGTTTCAAAACCCGGATACGAGTCTCTCTGTACGTGGGACTTGTACTTGCTATGCCAATACTTCTCTGGAATTTGTGGCGGTTTATCACACCTGCCTTGGACCGACGCGAAAAGCGCTATGCCGTGCCATTCGTGTTGAGTGGCGTTCTTCTTTTCGCCTCCGGTGCCGTTGTCGCCTACTCAACTTTCGAACGCGCCCTTGAATTTCTTATCTCTTTTGGTGGTGACACCGTGGACCCGTTGTTTTCTCCCGGGGCCTATCTCGGCTTAATGACCTACATGATGGTTGCGTTTGGCGTTGGATTTGAGTTCCCCATTGTGTTGGTCTTCTTGCAGATGGCGGGAGTAGTCACTCCGAGGCAGCTAAGTAGCTCTCGTCGATACGCAATCGTCGGAATTGTCGTGGTGGCAGCAGTCATCACCCCTTCCGGTGACCCGGTGTCATTGGCTGCTCTTTCCGTGCCCATGTATCTGTTTTTCGAGCTCTCAATTCTCGTCGGGTTGTTACTTCAACGCTCAAGGCATCGCCGTGAAGCTAGGGATAACTCATGACCAACGATCTGACTGTAGGAGCTTCAAAGTTGCTCCAGGAACGCGGAATCACGCCGGACGACTTCCAGATCCGGAGTTTCGCGGCCATCGATAGCGGATCATCTGTGCTGGTGGCTGCACCGACGTCGTCAGGCAAGACGTTGATTGCCGAATATGCGATCGAAGCGGCTTTAGCGGTAGGTAAGACGGTCGTTTATACAACTCCAATCAAGGCACTTTCCAACCAAAAATTTAAAGACCTTTGCGCTTGGTTAGGTAAGGAGAAGGTGGGCTTACTAACGGGCGATAATGCGATACGGCCCAACGCTGAGGTCGTGGTCATGACTACCGAAGTGCTCAGAAACATGATCTACGCGGGTAGTCCGGCACTTAAGCGCCTCGGGTTAGTTGTTCTTGACGAGGTTCACTTTCTGCAAGACCCCTACAGGGGCCCGGTATGGGAAGAAGTGATTATGCAGGTCTCGTCGTCAGCGCGTTTAGTTTGCCTTTCTGCCACAGTCAGCAACGCTGAAGAATTGGCGGGGTGGATTGGGGAAGTTCATAGCGAATGTGACGCGATCATCGAAACCACACGGCCTGTCGAGCTCCATGACCATTTTCTTGTCTTCGATAAACGTCACCGCCGGGTCCAGGAATTTAGAACGCTCCGAGATGGCGAAAGCAATTTCGAGGTTGAGCGATATCTCGGCAAGATGAGCGAGCAAAGAAGCCGAGGACCTCAAAGGCACGGAGGCGCTGCCGGCCGCCCTCGTAGGCATGAAGTCATTAACCACCTCCACGAGTCGGACCGATTGCCGGCTATCTTCTTTATTTTCTCCAGGCAGGGATGCGACGACGCGGTACAAAGCTGCCTTGACTTCAATGTTGACTTTCTCGACGGACGTGAGAAGTCGCGCGTAGAGCAGATCGTTGAACAACATGTCGTAGACATCACGCCAATAGACCTATCGCTTTTGAATTATGAGAAGTGGTTGGATGGTCTGAAGTCAGGGATAGCGTCACACCACGCAGGAATGGTTACACCCTTTAAAGAGGCCGTTGAGGACTGCTTCGCAGCCGGCCTCTTAAAAGTGGTATTTGCAACCGAAACCCTTGCAATGGGCGTCAACCTGCCTGCGAGGTCGGTCGTAGTTGAACAGCTGAGCCGCTTCAGAGGAGAAGGCCATGTGGTGCTCACGCCAGGTGAGTACACCCAGCTGACAGGACGGGCAGGCCGCAGAGGTATTGATTCAACCGGTCACGCGTACTCCCTATGGAGTCCTTACGAATCTTTTGGTCAGCTGACACAGCTAGCTAAGAGCAATGAATTTGTTCTGGAATCGGCGTTCCGACCGACCTACAACATGGCCGCAAATCTAATGGCGCGGGCCAAACGCGAGGCGGCTTTGGACCTTTTGGAGAGATCATTCGCCCAGTACAGAGCTAACGGTCACGTCGTTAGGTTGACAAGGGAATTAGACAAGGCCAAGGCATCGCTGCAGACCGCGCAGGTGGAACTAAAACGATTAGGTGTCGTCGGCAACAAGGGTGCATCTCCCCGAGAAAAGTCTGCTCTCGATGTTTCAGCGTCCCTGCAACAACTTCGACCTGGTTCCCTGATCGCCCGCGTTCACGGCAGCGAGACCCAGTATCTCCTGGTGCTGGGAACTACAAGTAGACGCGGCGGAGAGAGGCGAATTCGAGTCGTTACCCCTAGGGGCAAGGTAATGATGTTGACAGCTAATGATTTCGACGCCGGACCAGAAGTTCTCTCCAACACAGAGCTGCCGAAGCCGTATGCACCTAATCGGCGCGAATACCAACGGGCATCGGCAAAGCTCCTCAAACAGCAGTTAACGGAATTGGGAATCTTGATAGAAGTCCGTCACCCGGACCGAGATCTCCGCGCGGAACGAATGAAAGCGCAACGACGGGTCGAGGGAGCTGAAGGCCGTATATCTACCCTCCGAGAACAAATAGCGGTTGCTGAAGGCGGTTTGGGGCGCTCATTGGTGGCAATTGAAGAGGTCATGGACATCTTCGAATGCGCTTCCTCGTGGGAACTGAGTCCCCGCGGCGAAACCTTACAGGGGATCTTTCATGAAATGGACCTTCTCGTCGCACTCTGCATAGATGGAGCGATCTTCGACGATGTCTCTCCGCCAGAATTAGCCGGATTGATCTCAGTGTTGACCTATGAGCATAGAAGTCGGCTTGAGCCCCCGCCGCCGTGGTTTCCCAACCAGACCTCCAAACTCAAGGCACAAGAAATCATCGGGTATAGCGCCAAAATCCGTAGGGAAGAAAATAAACGGGGCCTTCCAGAAAGCAGGACTCCGGACGCCACGATTTTCGGCCAAGTGCACGGATGGGCGTCAGGTCACGAGTTGAGTGAGGTACTGGACGATGACACCTCGGCAGGTGACTTTGTGCGGAATATTCGTCAAGTAATTGATTTACTTGGCCAACTAGCGGACTCGACGCGTTCGCAGTCCCTAAAAAAGAATTCAATTGAGGCCGGGCGCCTCCTAGACCGTGGGTTGGTTTCAGCGGCTGCCCGTATCCAAGACACTGACGAAGATAGTGAACCCTTAGATGACCATTGAACGAGGTCGGGATTGGGGAGTCCCCGCATCACCTGGCGGCGCCGAATTTTTTGCGTCTAGTGATATCGAGTTGAGAAGGATCGTCGAAGCAAATTGGACAGACACAGCGCCGGTCCTAGTAGTGGGCCTCACCGGCGGGGACCTTTGGAGGGCACTTGGGGCACCCGTAGGAGGAAGGTGCCGTCTGGACAGCACAGATGCCCGCCAAGTATCGATTGACATCACAGAGGTCCATTTAGGCGACCAACGCCACCTTGTAGTCGCTCACATCTTTTTTCTAAGTAGCTGGTGGCGAGGCCCAATCATGGCGTTAATGAATTCGGAATGGCGCGGTCGTTGGCGAGTAGCGCCAAGGGCCCATCCCAACGACGGATGGTTGGACTTCGTAGAGGGAGACTTGCCAATTAGGCAGCGGCTTCTATTACGACAACGGCTGATTACAGGCGACCATCTTCCCAACTCAGCTATCAGAACAGGACGAATAAAGGAATTTAGCCAAAAATTCTCTCGACCCACACGCGCCATATTGGATGGGATTGATGAGGGTCGACATGATGCTGTCTCACTCAAAATTTTGCCGGACGCCTTGACGGTCATTTACTAGACAACTCGGCGCCGAGGGTGCGCGACTGTGTCTGCGGATCGCCCTACGATCAAGGCTGGCTGAGGATTCAGCTCACACAGTGCCCGCTAACCCAAATCTCATCTTGAACAACTACGCGATAGAACAATTCACGGATACCGAAGAGGACATTCTTCGGCGTTACTTCACGAATCTTGATCAACCAGTGTTCGCGCTCGTCAATTTGCCGGAAGTAGTTAAGGGCGCTCTGTTTGCCCGCTACAGCAGGACCCATAAGAGCCTGCGACGCTTGTTCTTGGATGAGTTCGTTGAAGATCTTGACATCTCGGGAGACCATTCGATTGATGCAACCGTAGGCCTAGCTAAAGCAGAGGAACTGTATCAACGGGTGTTCGTCGAGTATGGCGATGACTCAGTCGCACAACTGGGAGGAGTCCACCTTGCTTGCGAGCAAGCATCGAACCTCCTAACCAAGGTTCTCGAATGGGGAAGACTCATGTCTTACCTGGAGCAATCAACCCGTTACCTGAGCTATGACACCAGAATTGATGGGAGGTACCGGTACCACCGTGACCCCGACGTTCTGGCGTCTCCACTAGGCACACGCTATGTGGGAGAGATGGACCGGATCTTTGAGACCTATGCTGAGCTAGTACCCCTGCTCCAAGAATTCTACAAATCGCAACATGCCCAGGGGAATGACATCGGCGACCTGGCGTATCGCCAAACGATCCGGGCCAAGGCCTTCGATGCCGTTAGAGGTCTGCTGCCCGCCGCCAGCCTCTCCAACGTGGGTATATACGGCACCGGGCAAGCTTACGAGGCCCTCCTTTTGCGTATGCGAGCCCATTCGCTCCCCGAAGCACGTTCCTACGCCGACCTAATGCTCACTGAACTACGAAAAGTGATTCCTTCTTTCCTTCGTCGAGTAGACGTGGAGGATCGCGGAATCGCCTGGTCCAACTACCTCGAGTCAAACCAGACAGCGATGAAGGACTTCGCTCAGTTACTCCTGGCTGACTCAGCTCCGAGCAACGTCGAGGAAGTCGAACTTATTGACTGGGACCCTGACGGAGAACGCAAGATGCTCGCTGCGATGCTGTATCCCTACAGCCATCTACCTGAAACACAACTGGTAGATGTCGTCGACCGGCTGACCAATGATGAGCGCGGGGACCTTATCCGACGTTACGTCGGCGACAGGGCCAACCGACGACACCGTCCTGGACGGGCACTTGAACGCCTCGACTACCGGTTCGACATCCTTGGCGATTATGGCGGCTTTCGAGATTTACAACGACACCGATTGCTCACTATTGAATGGCAGTCACTCACTCCAGAACATGGCTATGAGGTACCCGAGGCTGTAACAAGTGCGGGCTTGGGTGATCGCTACGACGGCGTGATGGAAAGATCGGCCGCTCTCTATGAACTCCTCCTTCAAGATTTTTCGGAACAAGCCTCGTATGCAGTGGCAATGGCTTTCCGGGTGCGGTACGTAATGCAATTCAACGCCCGTGAGGCGTTGCACATGATTGAGCTCCGTAGCCAGCCCCAAGGCCATCCGAATTATCGGCGAATCGCCCAAGCTATGTACCAACAGATAGCGACAAAGGCCGGGCATTTAGCAGTGGCTGAGATGTTCAGCTATATCGACCTGACAGCGGGCGAAGATGGTCGATTGCAAGCCGAAAAGGCCCTCGATGCGCGGCGCTCAACCCAATGAAAGAGGGGGTTCGTTTCGCGACTTTAGAAGATTTAGACGCTTTAGAAGAGTTCGCTGCGCAGGCCGTAGAAGAACAAGTGGACAACAAAGGTGGTGCTGTCTGGAGCAAGCGAGATACGCGCAGTCAGCCCTATAGGGCGAGCCTAGAAGCAGCGTTCAATGACCCAGATCAGGACCTTTGGGTAGGTCTGATCGATGATGTGCCGGTCGGGTATGCAGCGGCAAGAGCCGAAATCCTTCGGACCGGCGAAATATTGGGGATTGTTTCCGATCTCTGGGTGGAGCCTGGGGCCCGCGAAGTCGGTGTCGGTGAAGCACTCATCAACGAGATAATTATTTGGTGCAAAGAGCGGCATTGCATCGGAATCGATTCCTTGGCGCTTCCGGGTAACCGAGCTACGAAGAACTTTTTTGAAACGTTTGGCTTTAAAGCCCGTCTCCTAACAGTTCACCACCCTCTGGACACTCAGTAACGTGACCTTCCAAAGCTCACCTTCTTGCTGCGTGGGCGCCGTCTTCGTCTGGAATCGAAGACTTCTGTTGATTCAAAGAGGTAAGGCTCCTGCCATGGGACTTTGGTCTATACCAGGGGGTCATGTTGAACCTGGAGAAAGCTGGCAAGACGCCGTTGAGCGCGAAGTGAAAGAAGAAACAGCACTTGAAGCTACCTGCGGTGCCTTCATCGGTTGGGTTGAGCGCGAAAGTGGGGGACACCGCTACTTGATCGCTGACTTCGAAATCGACGTAGTGGATCCCAATACGGCAAAGCCAGGCGACGACGCGTCAGATCTGATATTCGCCGAGCGATCCGACTTAGAGCAGTTGAATATGAGCCCCGGATTAAGAGACTTCCTACGCCAGCATGAGCTGGTTGAGCTCTAACGGCCCTTCCATACAGGCTCGCGCTTTTCTACGAAAGCAAGCGGCCCCTCGTTGAAATCCTCTGTCTTTACGACCACGCGAAAATGTTCTTTGGTGATTCCCCAACCTTCTTCGTCAGACATTCCCTGGGTCTCCAATACCACTTTGCGACTTTCGCGAACCGCAATAGGGGCATTGACGGTAATCCTTTGGGCTAAATCCATGGCAGACGTAACTACTTCACCCGGTTCACACAGTTCATTTACCAGGCCGAGCTGAAAAGCACGTTCGGCCGAGATTGCGTCGCCGGTGAGTGCCAACTCCATTGCTACATTGCGGGCGATCGAAGCAGGTAGTCGAAATAGGCCCCCCGCTCCAGCTATCAAACTCCGCTTTACTTCTGGAATACCAAATGTTGCAGAAGATGATGCGACGACCAGGTCACAAGAGAGAACAATTTCCAGACCCCCAGCCAAGGCCGGACCATCAACAGCTGCAATCAGCGGCTTTGTTCTCGGGTAACGGACGAGACCGGCGAAGCCACCTTTTTTGGTTTCGATTCCCTTTCCGCTGCTAACTGATTTCAAGTCAGCACCGGCGCTAAAGACAGGGCCGTTCGCTGCGAGAATCCCTACCCAAGCCTCATCGTCTGACTCGAAGTTATCCAGGTGAGCCTCAAGTTCAGAGGAAACCTCGTGGCTGACTGCGTTCCTTGCTTCAGGCCTATCCAACGTAAACAGGCCTATATTTCCGTTTTTTTCGTAGCTAACAACCATCGCTCAGGTCCTTTATTTCAACTGGCAGGTTCTGTCGGGGTCTCTTCGTTCACCGCTGCCTTATCCAAGGGCTCTTGATCTGACGGCTCATTTCCAGCGTCTTCCATTGGGAGTGCCTCAGAAGAACTCAGGGTCGACTCGGTGGCAGCCTGTGAAATGTCGGCGTCGGAATCAACGGCAGTCGCGGCTGGCGTTTCAGATTCGTTTGGGGACTCGGTAGCTGGTGTGGGGCCCTCAGGGCTCTCCTCAGATGTTTTCCCGACATTCTTTGGAGGTTTAGCGCGGCGCTTGTTGCTCTTTCGCTTACCGCGGGTTCGCTTGACCGGTTCTACTCCAAACTGCTTAGCGATTTCGGGTACCCGGTCAGAAATTTTGGTAATCACGTCGATCAATTCCTTGCCGGGTTCTGCAGGAATTTGAGCTAGAGCGACGTACGGTCGCACGGGAGAAAATGCGATTGCTTCTAGGACAATTCCTAAGCGTTGCTGGCTGACATCGCCACCTAAAGCTTCGTTTGCCTGGGTGGTGAGGCTTTCTGCGATGTCTGGTGGAAGCGGGCTACCGGCTTTAGGGGGGCGCGAACTGAGCCTTAGAGCGCGAACGACCCGCTCTTCCTTGAGGGCCGAGCGAATTTCGTCCTGCCACTCGACCTGTGCCTTTTCAACCCGTTTATTTAGGCCGGTCCGAATTTGTTCCGTTAGCTCACGACTTTCGTCATCTCGGGCCGAGTCTTCAGCGGCTACCAACACGGTCCGAAGATCGCGGATGTCAACATCGTCAATAGTCGCTAGAGCGGCATCCGCGCGGTCTCTCCACTCGGCAATCTTGAGTTGCGGAAGTAGGGACTCGGCAAGGGTGATCAATGCGTCAGCCCGAACCTCTTCTCCACCTTCTTGTGCTGCACGCTGATTCTGCGTTTCTATCTCCTTTCGTACCGCAGCGATACCCCCGCGGGAGACCTGATCAGCTATAACACGCTGTTCCTCTGGAAGGCCATCGATGAAAGCCTTCCGATGAACACGACCCGGCTTGAGCTTCTTCGCCTTCGGCTTTGGGGGAGTATCTGCTTTCGGTTTACGTTGGCGCCGCTCGCCTTCTTTGTTCCCTCGTTTTTTGTTTTTTGCTCGGGTGTTGTCGGCGGAATCTCGTTTCGGTCCCTTGTTGTCGCGCTTGCCGCCGCCTTTACGCCGATCTGACCGGCCTTTGCGCGCCAGTTGGGTGGTAACGCCCTCGACAACTTTTCCGCCTCCCAGAAGCTCAATGCGTTCGTCGTCAGGTCGACCGCTGCGTCCCTTGGGCGGAAGTACTGATGTAACAAAGATCCCATCGATCTCGAAGTCGGCGTCAGCTCGACACACGTCGCCAACTGAAGCCCCTTCATAGAGAAGTGTCCCGTCCAGGCTTCCTTTAGGTTGTTTGGCGCCGGCGGCTCGCCAGGTCCAAGTTCCGTCGTCGCTCTGACTCGTCAGTTCGACCTCGATACGTCGGCTCATCGTTGCTCCGGGCTTTCCGGCTAGTCGGGCGGGAGGCGGCAGGGGAGAAGTGGCCCCCTCGCTGGTCCCTAGGTACAGAGTTAAACGTTACCGAAATGCCACGGCGGTGACGCACATAAGGGCAACAGCTTTTTGTGGGTGAATGACCTCACTTGACGGCTGGAGCGTCCTACCCTCGGCTCAAGAGACGAAAACACCAGGAAATTTATGGCTAAAGCAAAGGCTCCCGAACAAATAGCACGCGAAATCGTCGACATCCCGGTCGACGACGAAATGCGTGATTCGTTCATGCCCTATGCGCTATCAGTGACCACCAGTCGAGCAATCCCTGACGTACGAGATGGCCTAAAGCCCGTTCAGCGACGAATTCTGTACGTCATGGCCGATCTCGGCTTACGGCCAGGTACCCCCTTTCGTAAATCTGCTGGAGTGGTAGGCGAGGTGATGGGCAAGTACCACCCACACGGCGACAGCGCTATCTATGAAGCGATGGTGCGCATGGGTCAACCGTTTTCGATGGCAGTACCGTTTGTCGACCCCAAAGGTAACTTCGGCAGCCTGGACGATCCGCCGGCCGCGTATCGCTACACCGAAGCTCGATTAACGCCTGCCGCCATGACCATGGTCCAAGACCTTGGCGAAGAGACAGTTGATTTCGTTCCAAACTTCGATGGCGAGCGCGAGGAACCAATTTGTCTTCCAGGCGCACTTCCGAACTTGTTGGTCAATGGAGCGTCGGGCATTGCCGTTGGCATGGCTACAAACATGCCACCTCACAACCTCGCCGAGATAGCAGCCGCGATCGAACATGTGCTGACAAAACGACGACCGAAGCCAACTGTTGATGAATTGATGAAGCACGTTGAAGGCCCTGACTTCCCTACGGGGGGAGTGATAGTTGATGATGAGTCACTGCGAGATGCCTATGAGTCAGGGCGCGGCACGATACGAATTCGAGCCAGAGCAGAAATCGAAAACATCACTGCTCGGCGGCAAGGAATCATCGTTACTGAGTTGCCGTATGCCGTGGGCCCAGAGCGTGTCCAGGCAAAAATTCGAGAACTTATCGGCGCCGGAAAGCTTGAAGGAATTGCGACCGTTGTAGATCTTTCCGATCGCCATCATGGTTTGCGGCTGGTTATCGAATGTAAATCCGGAATAGGCCCGCATTCGCTGCTTGAGAAGCTCTACAGGCTGACGCCATTGGAGGAAAGCTTCGGAATCAACAATGTGGCACTTGTTGACGGCGTGCCGACGACACTTGGGCTTCAGGCTCTGTGTCAGCATTACATCAATCACCGTTTGGATGTGATCGTTCGACGAGCCACATATCGATTAACTCGCGCCGAAGATCGAGAACATATCCTGCTAGGTCTTTTGTTGGCGCTCGACAATATTGAAAAGGTCATCGCAATAATCCGAGGTTCCAAAGATGTTGCTAAAGCTAGGTCAGAGCTAATAAAAGAGCTCGAATTAACTGATGTCCAAGCGACGCACATCCTCGATATGCAGCTTCGCCGGTTGACTGCACTTGAGGTCGACCGGCTGCGTGAAGAACTTGCAGATGTGCAGGCAGACATAGCTCAGCTGAAGAAACTGTTGGCGTCCGAAACCAAGCAACGAAATACTGTGCGGGACGAACTGCGTGAGCTGGTAAAAGAATTTTCAGAACCTCGGAGGAGTAAGGTCACGAAGGCTTCGGATCTCGTGGTCATTGACGACCAAGTAGAAGAAGAAGACGATGAAAATATCGAAGATATGGGGGACCAGCCAAGCCTGGTGACACTATCGACGTCTGGCCTTCTGGGGCGACGGTCCCTTGATGAGGAGTTCAATGTCAAGCCGGGCCGCCACGATGTGGTAGCGAAGAGTCTCGAGACAACAATCTTTGCGGCCGTGTCGGCGGTAACGGATCAAGGTCGAGTCCTAACGGTTCGAGCTCGCGAAGTTCCCGAAATGGTGAGGGGCAGTCGTGGGGCCTCGGTCACTGAAATGTTTTCTCTGGGTAGAGGCGAAAAGGTTGTCGGGTTATTCGGAGAAGCGGCTGACCCGATAATGCTGGTAACTCGTAATGGAGTCGCCAAGCGGATTGACTCCGACGCTCTCAAACGCCTCAGGTCTGGTAGCTCGGCCATAACCCTCAAGGGAGATGATCGAGTGAATGCAGCCTTTGCGGCTGGTGAAGATAGCGAAGTGGTCATGGTCGCCTCGGATGGGCAAGCACTCCGAACTCCAGCTAGCGGGATTTCTGTTCAAGGACCAGGTGCGGGTGGAGTGGTTGGTATGAAGTTGAAGCCAGGCGCCAGCTTGATAGCGGCTGGAATTGTTGAGTTTGGATCTGCAGTCGTGGTTGTTAGCGATGAGGGCGCGATAAAGGCGACAGATGTAGCGGAAATCCCCAGTAAAGGTAGAGCCACCGGGGGCGTCCGAACAGTGAAATGGCGAGATTTTGAGACGACAGCAGCGTTTGCTTGGGTTGGGCGTAGCCAGCAACTAGCAGCCGTCGTATCAGATGCTGTTGATGACAAAAAAATCGATAACACGCCAATGCCGCTGTCATTGGAACTCACCCGCCGAGACGGGCTCACGGCAAACCAAGAGGGTCGCGTGCTGCTAGTAGGGGAGTACCGCTTGTAATGGCAGCCGCTACTAAAGGAAACCCGGCTAAAAATTCCACGGGAACTTACGATGCCGATCAGATAGAAGTTCTTGAGGGCCTTGAGGCTGTCAGAAAACGACCGGGAATGTATATCGGTGGGACAGGCTCTGGTGGATTAACGCACCTCTTATGGGAAATTATCGACAATGGCGTTGACGAGGCGGCAGCTGGCCACGCGAAAGTGGTCGAGGTCACCCTTCACTCCGATGGTTCCTACGAAGTTGCCGACGATGGGCGCGGCATTCCGGTCGAGAAAAAGGAAGGAGACATCACCGCCTTAGAGGTCGTATTCACAGAACTGCATGCCGGAGGGAAATTTGGCAATGGAGCCTATGGAGCGTCAGGCGGACTCCATGGAGTCGGAGCGTCCGTGGTTAATGCGTTGTCCGATCGCATGGAGATCGAAGTTGATCGCAAGAGTTCAACCCACCGGTTGGACTTTAAGGACCAGGTGGCCGGCCAACGCGCACAAAATGGTCGTTTCACAGCAGGTCACGCACTGAAGAAGGTAGGGAAGGTGCCTTCGAGCCGAACTGGTACCAGGGTTCGATTTTGGCCCGACAGAGACATCTTTGACCCGGATGCATCAATTGATTATGACGAGGTTCGAGAACGTCTCGGGCAGGTGTGCTTCTTGGTGCCCGGACTAAAAATCCGACTCGCTGATAAACGGAAAGGGTCCAAGCGCTCTAACGAAGAGTTCGTTTCCAAAGGCGGTTTGTCCGACTACGTCGATTTCTTGTCAGGGGAGGACCAACCTGTTACCGGCCTGGTCCGTGTAGAGGGCGTCGCAGAGTTCCAAGAGAAAGTGCCGGTCGACGGAAAGTTGACCGAAGTCACACGGGAGTGCCATGTCGACATTGCCCTTAGGTGGGTTCAGAACTATGAAAGCCGCATCGTTAGTTTCGTTAACACCATCCCCACACCAGACGGCGGGACTCATGTCGCCGGATTCGAGCGCTCGCTGACCACGGCCTTGAACCAAGCCCTCAACGCCGCCGATCTCCGAAAGCTACGAAAACTTAAAGCCGATGCCAAAGTCCAGAAAGAAGACGCTCAGGAAGGCCTAATTGCGGTCGTTCGTGCTGTTTTCCCGGAACCACAGTTTCGAGGCCAAACCAAACGCGAGTTGGGGACCCCCGAAATCCAAAAGATTGTGGGCGGCGTCGCCCGCGATGGCTTGAAAGAATGGTTTGACGGTTCAGCCAAAGGGTCGAAGAAGATCCACGTCAAGGCGATCCTCGACAAGGTAGCTGACGCGATAGTGAACCGAGTCAGCACAAAACAAGCACTCGACAATCGGCGCAAAGCAGCGCAACTGGGTAATAGCGGACTACCGGACAAATTGTCCGATTGTCGCCTCCACCCAGACGGTGAATTGCTCATAGTCGAAGGAGATTCTGCGGCTGGACCAGCCAAAAGGGCTCGCGACAGTGCTTGGCAAGCTGTTCTGCCGCTCCGCGGCAAGGTCGTCAATGCGGGTAAGGGAACGAAAAAGGCAGTCCTCGATAACGCGGAAGCCACAGCTTTATTCACGGCAGTGGGCGGAGGGTCTGGACCCGAATTCGACGTGTCCGCTCGACGTTATGAACGTCTCATTCTTCTGGCCGACGCCGATGTCGACGGAAGTCACATCAGATGCCTTGTTCTGACTCTTATTTACCACTACATGAGACCTCTCCTTGAAAACGGTCATGTCTACGCAGCTCAGCCGCCTACCCACGCATTGGTACTTGGGCAAGATAAAGAATTCGTGTATTCCGAAGACGAACTTGATACACGAGCCTCCGAACTGACAGAAAAAGGCAGGCGTTACCGGATCACGCGTTTTAAAGGTCTCGGCGAGATGGATGACGATGAGCTGTTAGAAACGACACTCAACCCTGAAACCCGGGTGCTGCGCCGAATAACACTCGACGATGCAAAAAAAGCTGAAAAGGCGTTCACAGTCATGATGGGTGCACCCGTCGAACCACGTAAGGACTTCATCATTAAGCACAGTAAGGATTATGGGCACGCCCTAGATGTTTAAAGGCCTTACACGCACATAACGTACATTATGTAACATAGCGTAGGACGTGGATAACGCTGTAGCTTTCGGCTACCTCTGCCCCGCCGGAAGCTAAATGCGCGTCTGTCCTTTGATTTAGGCGCTATACAAGAGGAACGTTGACTCTTGGAGGGGTAAATGGCTGAGGTAACAGTGAATATTCGCGACGACGGACCATTGCTGGTGCAGGGGCCCTGCGTCCTGAAGGACCAGGCAGGCAATGTCGTCCGAGAGAGCGACACTATGGTTGCTCTTTGCCGATGTGGGTTGTCCACCACTAAACCAATGTGTGATGGAAGCCACACGGACAACTTCGATGGAGGTCTTAATCCACCTGATTGAGGCCCAGCTGGTGAAGAACTTCTTGCATTGACTCCCCCGGTGCCCTATCGGTCTCTTCCGCCGGTTCGTTTCGGTGTTCCCCCCGCGTAACCCGTATTTCGGGCTCCACCTTGGTTTCGGCCTTGTTGTCCACCCTCGCGTGCCTGCTTCGCCTCAATTGCGCTTCGGACATGTTCGGGTAGAGTTTCGAGCTTCTTTTTCTTGGGTTTTTGGGATGCTTTGGGTTTCTTAGGTCGAGCCACGCACAGATCTTATTTAAAATAAATGCCCGCAAGTGGCTTTATCGACTCCGTCTTTTCATGGCGGTCACATAGCCATCGGTTACTTCGACGCCCTCACTTCGCAACAACTCTGTTTGACGCACTTCGTGGCCCGGCGCGAGCCGTCCGTTGGCGGTTACTACGCGCCACCACGGAAACCCGGCGTTTTCCTGAAGAAAACGACCAACTGCTCGCGCACTGCGAGGGTGCCCTGCTTCTTCGGCCACCTCCCCGTAGCTCAAGACGTCGCCCTTTTTGAGGGACGCCAACACCTCCCCCACTGCCTCAGCAAAGACCTGAGGGGTGTCGAGCGGGTCGGTTTGCACACATAGATGTTGGCAGATGATTACGCTGGGAAGGCAAGGCTTTCTAAATTTTTAACAGGGGATTCTCAAATCAGGGGGCAGGTATGGCCGACTATGACATTCACATCGCAGGAGGAACCATTGTCGATGGGACCCGAGTGCCTCGCTATCAGGGTGATCTATGGATAAAGGACGGACGGATAGCGAAGATAGGTGGTCGGGCAGATGGCGTCGCTGAGGAAGTAGTTGATGCTACGGGAAAGATCGTTGCGCCGGGGTTTGTGGATTTACACACCCATTATGACGCCCAGATCAGGTGGGATCCGTGGTGCACGATCTCCGGGTACCACGGAGTCACCTCAGTGGTGCTAGGTAACTGTGGTTTCGGTTTCGCGCCGGTGGCTGCAGATTTTCGGGAACGGTCAATGTTGACGATGACGCGTACGGAGGCAATTCCTTTCGAATCCATGAAACAAGGCATGGACTGGGATTGGGAGACTATTCCGGAATATCTCGATTCCTTGGATCGGATTCCGAAGGGCGTCAACGTGATCCAGTACATGCCTACAGCGTCACTGATGACTTACGTGATGGGCTTAGAGAAAGCCAAGGCTGGTACCCCTGCCTCCGAGGCGGAGCGCAAGGAAATGGCGCGTCTTCTTCATGAAGGGATGGACGCCGGACTATGTGGCTTCTCAATTCAACGACTGGGCCCCGATAGCGTCCAAGCTGACTTTGATGGCTCGCCAATGGTCACTGACATCATGTGCGACGAGGATATTTTGAACCTAGCGCAGGTCTTGGCGGACCGGGACGAAGGTTTTATCCAGATAACGCAAGGTACCGGTGATATCCGAGCCGATATAGCGTTTCTTGAAGACCTAGCGGGCGTGGCTCAACGGCCAATACTGCACAACGTCGTGGCTCCAGCTCGGCGAGATCCTGAAGTGCACAGGCGGCCATTGCGTTGGATCGAGAAATGCCGCGAAAAGGGGCTTCCTATTTACGCTCAATGTGGCACTGGTCGAGCGGGTTTTGCCTTCACCCTTGAACATTGGAATCTTTACGACGCCTCGCCCGCATGGCGTGCGGTGACAACAGGGTCAAAAGAAGAGAAGATCCAAAAAATGCAGGATCCGGAGTTACGGCAAGCCCTGATGGAAGAGGCCGACGAGGCTGATAAGCGTCTACAGGTGATCCAGGCTGGTGTTGGGGGTAATCCGCGGAGCCTTGTGGTTCAAGGTGTCAACCGCCAAGCTGATTTACAAGAGTACGTCGGCAAATCGGTCGGTGAAATTGCTGAGACGGAAGGGAAAAATCATATTGAAGTGATGCTTGACCTGTCGTTGCGTGGGGATCTGAATGTTGAGTTCTTGGGCCCGGATAAGGGTTCTAATGCCGAGTTCATGGCGGAGATGATGACAGAGTCCCCCTACGCGATACCGGGCGTCTCCGATGGGGGCGCTCACACCAAATTTTTCACAGGTGGTGCCTACACAACCGATTTTCTGACGTGGTTGGTGCGCGACGAGGGAGTCGTCACCCTTGAAGAGGCGCACTATCGGTTGTCCAATCTTCCAGCACATGCAGCTGGTTTTCGTGATCGGGGCACGTTAAGAGAGGGTGCTGCTGCTGACGTGCTTGTCTACGACATGGAGGAACTTGAGATCCTTCCAAACTGGATCGGCGATGTGGAATATGACTTGCCGGGTGGCGAGTGGAGGCGAGTGCAACGTGCCGCGGGGTACGACCGGATAATTGTTAATGGCGAAACGACCTTCCAATCCGGAGAGTGCACTGGCGCGACACCTGGCAAATTGTTGCGCCATGGTCGAGATTAACGCCACTTCCTTGTTGGTTCTTCGGCGCTGAATACGCTCCTGTGTCTCGCTGCCATTTATAACGAAAAGATTGCCCAGAACGACAGCACCGTCTCCGATGGTTGTCAGTTGGGCACCGCCGCGCTCCCCCATTTGTCTCGCTAGTTGTAGCCAGGTCTGTCATTTGAGCGCCATCGACATTTCGCCATCTCTGGAAATCGAGCACATGGGTTGATGATCGGAATACGCTGAGGACTGCGCCCATCAGGAAGACTGAACGCCATGAATAGCTACTCCCCGCCCACAGAAGTCGACTTTCACTTTGACGTCATGTGTCCGTGGGCCTATCAGACCTCTTTGTGGATGCGAGATGTTCGAGACCAACTCGACTTAACGGTGAATTGGAAGTTCTTTAGTCTTGAAGAAATCAACCTTCGAGAGGGCAAGAAACATCCCTGGGAACGAGAGTGGAGCTACGGATGGTCGATGATGCGCATTGGTGTTGTGTTGCGACGCCTAGACATGGATCTCCTCGATAGGTGGTATGCGGTGGCGGGTCGAGCCCTTCATGTTGATGGGCACCGGCCACACAATCCGGACGTAGCTCGTCATTTATTGGAACAAATAGGCGCTGATCCGGGAATTGTCGAGCAGTCAATAGAAGACCTATCGACGCACGACGAGATTAAAGCCGAGCACGACCGCGTCGTGGGAACTGGTGGCTTTGGTGTCCCGACCCTCTTTTTTCCGGACGGGCAGACATTTTTTGGTCCGGTGCTATTAGACCCGCCGGTAGGTGACGCGGCGCTGCGATTATGGGACGCGGTAACTGCGTGGATGGAGTTCCCCCACCTTTATGAAATGCAACGCCCGAAACAACCCTCAGATGAGCAAGCAATTTACGAGACGTTCAAGCCCTACCTCGAAGCTCGGGATTGGGTGAGCATTAATCGTGGGAAAGTGGTTGGGTTCGATCCTGACAGCTAGCGCCGATCACACAGTTGAATCGTCTTCGTCGTCACCGACTAGCTCTGCTGCAGCTGCGAGTGCGGATGCGAGCGTGACGCTTCGCTGGTACACAGCATCAAAATAATGTTCGGCAACTTCTTCTTGTCCGGTCAAGGGCGGTTCGCCGAGGCTACGGATGACGGCAGCGGCATCTTCGGTTATCTGAACCTTTGACGGCGTTACAGGTAAACCGCCGGGACCGTGCCAAAAATCCTTGGAAGCTCGTTCAGTTTCGGAGGTAATCCCAACGTCCCCTAAGCGGCGAGTCCTTGACTGTCGGCGTCGTTTACTCATTGTCCAGGCCCTGTCGTAGCATCTTCGAGCATGTCGTCAGGATCGGCAGCGAGTAGAGCCTCCTGGTCCAGCCCGAGAGCGGAACGTAACTGTTCGGCGTTGAGGTCACCTAAAGAACTTGATTTGGGCAGCACCATGTCGGCAATTCGGCGCTTACCTTGGACCACTTCCTCTACGCGCTCGTCAACTGTGCCTGGGCATACGAGGCGATGGCAAATCACGGTCTTAGTCTGTCCGATACGCCATACGCGGTCACGTGCTTGGTCTTCCACCGCTGGGTTCCACCACCGGTCATAGAGCACGACATGGCTGGCCGCTGTCAAGTTGAGGCCAGTCCCGCCTGCCTTTAAGGAAAGAACCATGGCGCCCGCTCCGTCACCGCTTTGAAAGCTGTCAACGAGCCGGTCGCGGGTGCCTCGAGCGAGACCACCGTGGTAACACTCGATGTCTATGCCGGTCCGCTCGGTTAGGTATTTCGCGAGACGTTCGCCCCAAGTTGCGAAGTGTGTGAAAATCAGGATTCTTTCGTCAGCTGCAAATACCGCGTCAATAATCTCGTTCAGCCGGGTGAGCTTGCCGCTTCGACCTTCGAGTTCCAAGTTGTCCGGCTCTTTTTCGTAGTTGAGCGGGTGGTTGCATATTTGTTTGAGGGCGGTAATCGCTGCGAGAACAAGTCCCTTTTGTTGACTGGTGTTGTGTTCACTTTCCGCGGTGTCGCGCACCAGTTTGTCTAGAACCGCCTGATACAGACCGATTTGTTCGGGAGTCATGGTGCATTGAGCAAGTTCGTCGATGCGATCCGGCAACTCGGCGGCGATCAATGGCTCTGCCTTCGTCCTACGGAATACAAGGACGCCATTGAGCGTGTGGAGCGCTGATTCGGCTGCTCCTTCAGTGTCGCCTACTTGATTGAGCTGATCGATGAATGAGGTTCGTCCTCCAACTAAGCCGGGGTTGCAGAAGTCCATGATCGCCCAAAGGTCTCCGAGACCGTTTTCGATAGGGGTGCCGGTTAACGCTAAGCGACTGCGGGCCTGCAACTTACGAAGTTCCTTAGCGGTGGCGCTTCGGTGATTTTTGATTACTTGGGCTTCATCTAAAACAACTCGATCCCATTGGAGAGATGACAAAGCTTCAATATCTCGTACCGCTGTGCCATAAGTTGTGATGACAAGGTCAGCAGAGCGAATTTTGCTCTTTAAGTCTGCACCGCTGGCCCGTGACGGGCCGTGATGAACAAGCGTTTTGATGTTCGGAGTGAACCGCTTGGCTTCAGATGCCCAGTTACCAACTACAGCGGGAGGTGCAACAACTAACGCAGGTGACGTGCCGGGTTCGGCCCCTATGCGGGCCAAGATAGTTGGCGTCTTGCCGAGACCCATGTCGAGAGCGAGGCATCCGCCCAGCCCGGCGTCATCCAGGAATTGGAGCCAGCCAACGGCCTCTGCTTGGTAACTTCGCAGCTCACCGATAAAACCATCGGGTTGGACTTCGGGATCGGAGTTAACGCTGGAGGCGGCGCGAAGTAGGTCGCTGGCCCAGCTATTGCCGCCCAACGACACTCCCCCACTGATACCGCTACCTTCGAGGCCAAGAGCATGCCGGAGCATCTGCGCGCCAGTTAGTTCTGTGGTGTCTGCACGTTCGGCGAGCGCGGCGGCCGCTTCATGGAGGTCCGCTTGCTCTAAGGCAACCCATCTGCCCCTGGATTGGACGAGCGGCTTTTTTTGCATTGCAAGCTGCTGAATCTCGGCTGCGGTAAGTTCGACTTCGCCGAACACAGCGCTCCAGCTGACGGCGGTTAGTTGTTGTGCTCCAACAATGCTGTCCGCGTCGTCTGCGGTTAGGCGAAGTTGCGCCACTTGTCGGCGTCGAGACAAAGCGGGTACTCGCACGTCGAACCCTGCCGACTCCAGTGCTGGACCCGTGCTGGACATCAACTCCCAAGCTTCGTCTTGGTCGAGTAGCACTTCGCCTTGCCTTCGACCGCCAGGGCGTTTCAACGCGGGAAGCATGCGCTCCAGTCGGGTGTACTGACCCTTAACTTCAGTGCGACGTGTATTGGATCCGCTTACCATTGCGACCTCTACGGGATCCATGGAATTCTCGGGCCCTGGTGATAGCACCTTCAGCTGCCATGCGCCACTTTCATCGGGTTCATCGAGCTGGACAATGAGCGCATATTTTGCGACAGCTGTAACGGGTCTCGCCCATTGCTCGAGTTTTCGAGCCAGATCGGAACCGTTATCGGCGGCTGCGGAAAAGGGCTTGCCGCTTAAATTGGCTAGAAAGGTTTCCGCTACTTCATCTTTCGTTTTCGGATCTGGCGGAGGCGCCGGAACCTCAAGTCGCCCAGCGGCGTTAGCGACAATAGCGTTGACCATTCCAGTTAAAGCAGACTGCACAACCGCCCGCGCGTCAGGTCCTGGATCAGCCGCTGTGACGGCCCCAGGGAGAGAATTGGCGAATGCTTCAAGTCGACGCTTGCTGATGATGCCGGGCATCCATTGAACAATGAACTCGCCCTTATTGGTCTTGTTCCGCTTGTTGCGCCGTTTTCGTATCCTTTGCAGCTTGGGAACAGTTCTGCCTTGGGCGACAAGGCCGACGGCGGCGGCGGCGATGAGGCTGAGCCATCTTGCGCTGGCGCCAATTTGGTTGATGTTCGCTTGATTGTCAGGGTCAAGGTCGGGCTCGACGGGTTCAGGTGATTCAGTCGCTTCGGTGTCTGAGTAATCACTCAACGTGGAGTCGTCTTGGTTTCCTGGCGCAGTGTCTGCCTGTTGAGTCCAAGGTTGGGTGGCCAGAGCTGCTAGCCAGCCAAGAATGTCCCCTACCTGTGCGCTTAATGCTGGCGCATTCAGGCCAGTTGGCAAAGCAATACTCCGGTAGTCCTCCCAAGCGCTTTCGGGGGCTCCGGCATCAATTAGCCGACTGAGCAGCTGTTCTGATGACTCGGGCTCGTTAAAGGCTCCGGACGCCCACGCGATGACCTTCCCTGAGGTCCATGAAAGCTGGAGGGCTACTGGCTCGGTCACAGCGTTATTAGGAATGAGGGGAACCTCTTCGTCGATTTCTTCGGCGTTGTAGACCTCGCCCGTTGCTCGTTCGAAAGCGTCGGTTAAGGATCTAAATTCGTTCTCAAAATCAGTGATGATCTGGTTGCGTTGTGGTCCCTTAATTCGTCGAATCGATTGGAGGGTGTCTTCAGCGTTCTCAATCATGTCTGTGAGGACATTTCGCCAGCGGATGGGATCGGACTTGAGCTCGGCGAGTATCGCTGGAGCCGCTGTGCCGTCAGCTTCAAGACGAGCGCGTTCTTCTATTTCGCCCCACGATAATGTCGCCAATAACGACGTCAAAGACCCGTTTCTAGGGGCCGATTCCTGAGATTCGATTGTGGAATTAGTTGCGTCCACTTCGTTCTTCTTATCTACACAAAATGTTGCGTGGCTCGCCGCTAGATGAGGCCATGGGCCAGATCAGGACGTCCTCTTCGCACATTGAAATGTACGTTCGCTAATGCAACAACTGACGCACCAGCGGTCGTAGTTCAAAGTGCTGTTCGCCACCACCTAAGTCTCCGGTGCGACTAACGGTTATCAATGGTAGCTGTCTTTCAGCCATTTCACCACAAAAAGACACCAATAAAGCGCTTGTAATCGTCGTAGAGAATTGCTGATGGTGTCGTATCGTGGGGTTATGCGCTGGTCTGCTGCTTTCATACCTACTCTCCGGGATGCGCCGGCTGACGCCGAGGCTGCTAGCCACAAGCTTTTGGTGAGAGGCGGGTTCATACGTCAGCTGCATGCCGGTCATTACAGTTTGCTTCCCTTGGGTTTGCGGGTTCACGAGAAGGTCGCGCAGGTTGTTCGGGAAGAAATTGATGCAATAGGAGGCCAAGAATTCCTGTTGCCTGCCATGCATCCAGCGTCCTTATGGAAACAGACCGGCCGTTGGGATGTCATGGGTGACGAGATGTTTCGACTTCAAGACCGTGGAGGTGCGGACCTAGCTCTGGGAATGACCCATGAGGAGGTTTTCTCACACATCGCAACTTCTTTGCACTCCTACAAAGAACTTCCTCAACTTTGGTATCAGATTCAAATGAAGTTCCGGGACGAGCCGCGACCGAAGAGTGGGTTGTTGAGAGTTCGGGAGTTTGCGATGAAAGACTCCTACAGCTTTGATATCGATGATGAGGGCCTTGATCGGGCGTTTGAGGCACATCATGGTGCGTACATCAAAATTTTCGATCGGTTAGGGCTTACGGCGATGCCGGTGCAAGCATCCTCCGGAGCTATGGGGGGATCTGCCAGTGTCGAGTTTATGGTCGCTTCACCCGCTGGTGAAGACGACGTGTTGGTGTGCGGGTCTTGTGGCTATCGTGCCAACGTTGAGCGAGGAACTTCCAGATTGGATCCTGTAGATAGTTCTCCGAGCGATGAGGTTCCTGAACGGTTCGCCACTCCCGGTGTTCGGACGATCGCCGAACTCGAGGATATTGACGGCGGAGCTGTTGCGGTCAATCAGATAAAGACCATGGTGATGGTGTTAGACGGCGAGGTTGCGTTGGCCTTGCTTCGTGGCGACCATCAGCTGAATCTACAGAAGCTGCAGGACTGTTCTGGGGCGGTCGAAATCAGGCCGGCGACGAGCGAAGAAACGTTCGCCTCGTTGGGGGCGCATCCAGGCAGCTTGGGAGCAGTCGGTGTTACAGGACTCAGGGTGCTCTGCGATCTAGCGTTAGAGGGAAGGACCGGCATGGTCACCGGCGCCAACGAGGACGACTGGCATCTCCGAGGCGTATCGATGGGCCGCGATATCGCTGTTGACGCTTGGGTTGACATGAGGGAAGTTCAGAGCGGCGAGGCGTGTGTTGACTGTGGCTCTGTTCTGGAAGTCGTTCGCTGCATCGAAGCTGGCCATATCTTTAAACTTGGGCGCAAGTACGCGGATGCAATGGGAATTTCGGTGCTTGATGCCGATGGCAAAGCCCAGATTCCGACAATGGGCAGCTACGGCATCGGAATTGGCCGAGCGGTTGCTGCAATAGCCGAAAACCATCACGATGATGCGGGGTTGTGCTGGCCGTTGGCAGTGGCGCCTTACCACGTGCTGATAACAATCCTAGATTTGGATGACCAAGAGGCAGCGGCATTGGCCAATGAGGCCGAAATTGCCTTCACTCGAGCTGGTTTGGATGTCCTGGTTGATGACCGCGCAGCTCGACCTGGCGTGAAATTCGCTGATGCGGAATTGATAGGTGTCCCCTACAGGCTGACTATTGGTGGTCGAAGCCTCAGCAAAGGTCAGGTCGAGTTCACACCCCGAGAAACTGGCACAACTGAAATGCTCGAGCGAACGAGTTGTATCGAGGTGATCCTGGATACCCTCTTGGCATCACAATGATCCATAATGCGGTACTGTTCCACGATGTGGTTTGACCTGCGTGCTGGTGGACCGCGGTTTCACCCATCTGTCCCCTGTGGGGCTTTAACGGCCGGCTGGAGTAGTGGCGATGTCTGAGGAACCTGACGACGAACAAGAAATCGACCTTTCAGCCCTCAACGACGAGGATCTGACCGCACAGATGCACGACGACCTCTACGACGGAATGGCCGATGAGATAGTTGAAGGAACCGAACTCCTGCTTTCACGTGGATGGTCGGCTGACCGAGTCCTCGGTGATGCACTTGTAGAGGGCATGCGGATAGTAGGCATCGACTTTCGAGATGGAATCCTGTTCGTTCCCGAAGTCCTCCTTGCCGCAAACGCCATGAAGGCCGGAATGGCGATATTGCGGCCACTTTTGGCTGAGACCGGGGTCGAACCCGTGGGAAAGGTCATCCTAGGGACAGTTAAGGGCGACATTCATGACATCGGCAAGAACCTGGTCGCCATGATGCTTGAAGGTGCTGGCTTTGAGGTCATCGACCTGGGAATCAACACCGACGTTGACGAATTCCTGGCAGCTCTCAGCGAACACCAACCCGACATCCTCGGAATGTCAGCCCTGCTGACCACCACGATGCCTTACATGAAGGTCGTTATTGACACTCTCGTCGAGCAGGGCCTCAGAGACGACTACATAGTGTTGGTTGGGGGGGCTCCGCTGAACCAAGAGTTCGGCGAAGCGATCGGCGCTGATGCATATTGTCGAGACGCTGCCGTTGCTGCCGAAACGGCAACGGACCTAGTTCAGAAAAAGCGCCAGAACGCATGAGCGCGCCGACCGTCCTCATTTTGGCTTGCGGCGCCCTAGCCCGTGAGATGAAATCGCTGGTAGCGGTCAATGGACTCAATAACGTCGAAGTTGAGTACCTACCAGCATCGCTACACAACCGCCCGGAACGGATTTGTGGCCAGATTCGAGAACGTTTGGAGAGCGCAATACCGGAGTTCGATCGAATCCTCCTTGGCTACGCAGACTGCGGAACCGGTGGGGAGATAGATCGCCTTTGTTTAGAACTGCAGATTGAACGACTGCCCGGCTCCCATTGTTATGAGTTTTATCTCGAACCCGGCAAATTTGAGGAACTTCATGACGAAGAACCCGGGACCTTCTACCTGACGGACTACCTCGCCAAACATTTCGACCGCCTGATCTTCAAAGCCCTTGGTATAGATGAACACCCGGAACTTTTTGAGATGTATTTCGCCAATTATCGACGGGTTGTCTTCCTGACTCAAGACAACAACGTTGAATGCAGCGAGGCCGCAGCTGCCGCAGCTGTTCGCCTTGGATTGCCGTTGCTCACGATTTCTACTGGCTGGGGTCAACTCGAAACATCTGTGTCTGAAATTGCCCAATTCAAAATCGACCGAGAGCCACTCCCCGCCGTACAGGTAGCTATAAGCCAATGACAGGACGCCGCCGCCGCACCGCATCGATAGCTGTGATCTCGTGGAGAGACATCCCGGCGCAAGTGGTGGCGATCCGAGGCGATGACCGCGAAACAGCCGTACTGTCCGAACGCTTCCAACACGCTATAGATCGTGCTGCGGGTGTAGCTGGCGCAACCGATACGGCCGGCTACGTTGACCAATGGACTCGCGACGAAGACGACTTAGAGGAAGATATCGCTACCCAGGTTGCGGCCAGCGCTGCGCAACTTGAGGCTCAATATGACGATGAATTACTTGAACAGTTGGTGCAGAACGGCGGCTTCAAACGTGACGATGATGGTGCCAGCCAGCGATGCAGCGTCGCCAAACAGGCCACCTAATTGATATCCCCAGAGCGGAGAGCGTAATGACAGACACCGTGATTAGTTCAGCCTCTAAAGAAGTGGTCATTGGTTTCGATCGGCCGTTTGTGATGATCGGCGAAAGGATCAATCCGACCGGTCGAAAGCTTTTGGCAGAAGAGATGAAGAACGGCGATTTTTCGCGCGTTGAATCTGATGCCCTCGCTCAAGTACATGCAGGGGCACAAATGCTCGACGTCAATGCCGGCATTCCGCTTGCCGACGAACCAGCCTTGCTCGCGCAAGCAATCCGGTTAGTTCAGTCGGTGACTGACGTTCCACTGTCCATCGACTCCTCAATTATTGAGGCGTTAGAAGCTGGGATAGACGCCTATGAAGGAAAGCCTCTGATCAACTCAGTGACGGGGGAACAAGAGGTTTTGGATCGAGTGTTGCCCTTAGTGGCCAAAAGTGGCGCTGCGGTCGTGGCTATATCCAACGATGAAACTGGAATTAGCGAAGACCCAGATGTCCGCTTTGAAGTTGCGAAGAAAATTGTTCATTCGGCACAAGACCATGGCATCGCAACGGCGGACGTTGTGGTGGACCCCTTGGTGATGCCCATAGGAGCAATGGGCAACGCGGGTCGCCAAGTCTTTCACTTGGTGCGACGGTTGAGGGACGAACTAGGTGTCAACACAACTTGCGGGGCTTCGAATGTGAGCTTCGGGCTCCCAAGCCGACATCTCGTAACCGGAACCTTTCTATCGATGGCTATTGGGTCAGGTATGACCTCAGCGATTATGAATCCACTGCATGATGAGGTTAAGGCGGCTGTTATGGGTGCAGATGTGCTGATGGGCAATGACCTCAACTGTGGGGCCTGGATTGCTGAGCATCGAGATCCCAACGCCACCAGCTCCGCTCGAGGAGCTCGCAGAAACCGCCGACGCGGCGGTTCGACCGCAACCACGTGAGGCGGACATGTCAACCGTTCATCGTATTGTCTTCACTCCATCGGGCTTAGAAGCTCAGGCAGCGGACGGGGCGTCGGTATTGGAGGTCGCCCGAACAGCTCGGGTGGACCTAGACAGCGTGTGTGGAGGTCGCGGAGCCTGCGGGCGGTGTCAAATCATCCCGTCATTTGGGGAGTTTCCGAAATGGGCACTCAAATCTGAGCCTCTTCACCTGAGCGAGGTTGGTGCGACCGAAGCCAACTATCAAGGACGTCGCTTTGTGCCAGACGGCTCGCGACTTGGCTGCCAAGCAAAGATCTACGGCCCTATCGTTGTTGAGGTACCGCCGGAAAGTCAGCTGCATGCACCGATCATCCGGAAGGAAATCAACCTAAACGGATTGTCGCTTGATCCGGTTAGCAGTCTTCGTGTCGTTACTGTCAGCGCTACTCAGGTTAAATCAGTTGGCGTCCAGGCCGCGATTAACGAGGCTTGTCAACAGGAATGGCATTTCGTGCCTGAATCATACGAATCCGATGTCTTGGAACAGGTGGACCAATTTGTTGGCGATGTCGATGAGACTGTAACCCTGCATCTGAGGCAGACCGACACTTCAACGACGGTGCACTCGGTTCGCAAAGGAGTCCGCCTTGACAACCTGGGTGTGGCTATTGATCTTGGCTCAACAACCGTGGCTGCCCATCTCATTGACTTGGGCACAGGAGAAATCCTAACTAGTGGTGGGCTAATGAACCCTCAGATTCGTTTGGGTGAGGATCTCATGAGTCGAGTTAGTTACGTCATGATGAACCCGGATGGCGGCGACGAATTGACCGGTTTGGCCCGAGAAGCTGTAGCCGGTCTGATTGACACCTTGTTAGAAGACGCTGATAGGTCCGTCGAAGATGTGACAGAGGTCGTGCTGGTGGGAAATCCGGTGATGCATCATTCATTTTTAGGTTTTGATGTTGTACCCCTCGGCCAAATGCCGTTCGATTTGGCGACTGATCGTTCAGTTACCGTCGCAGCTGCGACTGTCGGACTACCTCCTTCCAAGGCCTCGGTGTATCTGCCGCCGTGCATAGCGGGCCATGTGGGCGCCGATGCGGCTGCTGCTGTTTTGGCTGAAGCACCACATAAGTCAGAGCAACGGCAGCTTCTAGTAGATGTTGGGACTAACGCCGAAATCGTTTTTGGAAACGAAAATCAACTGTACGCTGCTTCTAGTCCCACAGGTCCAGCCTTTGAGGGCGCCCAAATCACCCACGGGCAGAGAGCCATACCTGGGGCTATTGAGCGTGTCCGGATCAACAAGGACACTTTTGAACCTGAGATCAAAATCATCGGATCAGAGTTGTGGTCTTCTGAGACCGGTTTCTCAGGAGTGCTTGAGGACCCTGGAATCACCGGTATTTGCGGTTCAGGGATAATCGAAGCAGTGGGCGAACTCTTCTTAAGCGGACTCATGACCGCTGACGGGGTGATCCTTGATAGTCGAGATAGAACGGACCGGGTGATCTCAGACGGTCGAACATTTTCTTACGTGTTGCACCGGGCCGGTGGTGCCGATGATCATGATGGAAATTTCATTGTGATTTCCCAACCAGATATTCGGGCAATTCAACTCGCCAAGGCTGCGTTGCGTGCCGGAATAGATCTGCTGTTGGAACATGCAGACTGCGCGGCGCCGGACGAAATTCGACTAGCTGGCGCCTTTGGTGCCCATATTGACCCTAAATATGCGATGGTCCTTGGGTTAATCCCAGATTGCCCACTTGAGGACGTTCGCGCAGTCGGCAATGCCGCTGGGAGCGGAGCGGCAAGGCTTCTGCTCTCGAACGAGGAGCGAACTGCGGTTGAACAGCTTGTTCAGGGAATAGAGAAGATCGAAACAGCCACCGAAGAACGTTTCCAGGCGTTGTTTGTTGACGCGATGAGCTTTCCGCACGCCACCGCTCAATACCCGAATCTCAAAAAAACAGTTGATCTGCCTGCACGCCCTCTAGCGTCTAATCCTGCAGGCACACGCCGCAAACGGCGTTCACATCGGAAGGAAACCTAAGGTGGCTACCCGTCGGTCAGGTGGTAGGTCAGCGCGACATGCAGCGCGTGCAGCGCAGTCGGATGTTTCTAAACCGTTCCTCGAGCGGCGCTTGCCGCCGGTGGAAGTCCTCGATGAGGACGGCCTTAGCCAGATCGAAGAAAACGCGGAAATCATTTTGAGTGAAGTGGGTATCGCATTCCAAGATTTTCCTGAGGCCCTCGAGATGTGGCGTGCAGCCGGGGCAGAGGTTGAAGGCGACCTCGTTAAGTTCCCTCGGGGTTTGTGTAGGCAACTAGTCCAAGAGGCGGCACCTTCAAGCTTTACTCAGCATGCGCGAAACCCGAGTCGTTCTGTACAAATAGGAGGGAACAACACAGTGTTCTCCCCTAACTACGGCTCCCCATTCGTTACAGATCTTGATGATGGTCGACGTTACGCAACGCTGAAAGATTTCGAAAACGTCGTGAAGTTGACGTACCAACTCCCCCACCTTCACCACAGTGGAGGAACTGTTGTCGAGCCGGTGGACGTGCCGGTCAACAAGCGACATTTGGACATGGTCTATTCCCATTTGAAGTACAGCGATAAGCCATTGATGGGTTCGGTTACTGCTCCTCAACGGGCCGCTGACTCAATCGAATTGTGTCGGCTTGCATTTGGCGGTGACCTCGAACAGCGCACTGTCCTTACGAATTTGATTAACGCCTCGTCTCCATTGCGCTGGGACTCCACCATGTTGGGTGCGGCGAAGGTCTATGCAGAGCACAACCAGGCCTGCATTATTTCCCCTTTCATCCTCGCTGGAGCGATGTCGCCGGTCACTGTCGCTGGTTTGGCAGCACAAGCGCTCGCGGAGGCATTGTCAGGGATGGCGTTTTGCCAGCTAGTGCGGCCTGGTGCGCCGGTCATCTTCGGCACTTTCGCTTCTTCAATGTCGATGGCAACCGGTGCCCCAACCTTTGGAACCCCGGAGGGCGGTTTGGCAATCTATGTAATGGCTGCTTTAGCTAGAAGAGTCGGTGTTCCTTTCCGTTCTGGTGGAATGTTGACAGCGTCCAAAGGTCCCGATGCCCAAGCTGCTTACGAATCTCTGTCAACGCTGCTTCCGACAATGCAGGCGGGGGTTCATTTCGTACTTCACGCTGCCGGTTGGGTTGAAGGTGGATTAGCACTCAGCTACGAGAAGTTGTTACTGGACGCCGATCAGTTAGGAATGATGGCTGTATACGCCGACGGTGTCGACATGACTCCAAATGGACAAGCTATGGAGGCGTTTAGGACCAACCCCCATGGCGCCCACTTCTTGGGAAATGGCCACACGTTGGAAAATTTTGAAAGTGCCTTTTATAGGTCCACTCTCGCCGATAGCAACAGTTATGAACAGTGGCATGAGGAGGGCGAGCTGAGTGCCGCACAGCGTGCCAATTCAGCCTGGAAACAGATGCTCAATGACTATCAAGCGCCTCCGTTGGACGAAGAAGCTGACCATGCTATGTGCGCCTATGTCGCGAAGCGGAAGGCCGAAGAACCGGACGAGATCGGGTAATCAGCCAGCTACAACGCAAACGGTTCCGATGACAGCAAGAACGATCCCAACGATCTGTCGTTTCTCTATAGCGTCGTCATAGTGAAGTCGTCCGACAAGAACCGTGAATACAGGAAACAGTGAAATCCCTATGACTGTGGCGAGCGAATCGAAACGTAAGCCCTGAAAGAACGCCACACTCGCTCCACCTGCGCAGATTCCGGCGGCTATACCAACTGTCCTAGAACCCCTCGGGGCAACGACCCGATTCTTGGTCAAAATAGCTAAGGGGAGCATTAAGGCGAACGCTATGACTCGTTGCCCAGCTATAGCGATCGGCCCCGAAGCCGAACCAACATCGAGCAGAACAGCTTGCCCGACGCCATACCCCAAACCCGAAAGCAACCCCCACTTAATTCCAGCGATGGTGGATCCGGTTTGGTGGCGACCCGCTGTTACAGCGACAAGTCCAAATAGGGCGAGGATGACGCCGAGTAAGGAAATCGCGGAGATATCGACGTTGCGCATTATCGCCCAACCGAACGGCACGAGCGTCGCGAGAATCGCAGCCAATGGAGCAACAATCGCTGAGGTAGCTCGGGTGAGACCCAAGTAATAGCAACACAACCCGACGGCAAAACCAGCACCGGAAATCCCGCCCAAGGTCAGGTCCCGAAAGGTGAAACTTCCAGGCCAAAAGATTAACGAGAGAAGAACAGCCGCTGCGCCAAAGACCTGCATGCTACTTGCACTCGTAATGGCGCTTGAGGAAAGCGTGACCCGACGGCCGAACAGGTCGCTGAACCCTATGAGTAAGGCGGCGGCTACACCCAAAAGTGCACCGATCATCGGAAGCCAAACCAATTCATCACGACAGCGAGGATACGCTGCGATCGCAGTCTTGAGCGGCGGAGGAGGTCGTGGTGACAGAACCTGACCTTTGTGGCGATGACATCTATGACTATGTGATCGTTGGGGGCGGCTCAGCAGGCTGTGCATTGGCAAATCGCCTCAGCGAGGACAGCTCAATTAGCGTTCTCCTCTTAGAAGCTGGTCGCCCCGATTACATTTGGGACGCCTTCATTCATATGCCGGCTGGCTTCTCCTTTCCAATCGGGTCCCGTTTCTATGACTGGATGTATCGAACTGAACCAGAGGCCGGCTTGGACGGCCGCGAGGTGTACCACGCGAGAGGGAAGGTGCTCGGCGGTAGTTCAAGCATTAATGGCATGATTTTCCAACGCGGAAACCCCTTGGACATGGAGCGCTGGGGCGAAGAGCCCGGAATGGAAACTTGGGATTACGCTCATACTCTCCCCTACTTCAAGAAGATGGAAAGTTGCTTAGCGGGCGCCGACGAGTGGCGAGGAGACTCTGGACCGCTCAAATTGGAACGGGGACCAGCAGAAGGACCCCTTTTCGCTGCGTTCTTTGCCGCCTGTCAAGAAGCGGGGTACTCGCTTACAACCGACGTCAATGGCTATCGACAAGAAGGGTTTGCAGCGTTCGATCGAAACGTGTTTCGCGGTCGGAGACTGAGCGCAGCTCGGGCTTACCTCCACCCCGTAATGAGTCGTCCGAATTTGAAAATAAAGACCCGCACCCACACAACACGCGTGCTGGTCGAGGCGAACCGTGTGGTCGGCGTGGAGGCGATAGAACGGACGGTCCTGGGTGGTGGCCGCCGAACCAAACGCTACAGATCCAACAACGTGATCTGCTGTGCGGGGGCGATCAATACCCCTCAACTACTTCAGATGAGTGGTATCGGCCCGAGGGCCGTGTTGGAAAAAGCACAGACTCCAGTATTAGTTGATCTACCGGGAGTTGGTGAGAACCTCCAAGATCACCTTGAGGTCTATATCCAACATTCAGCGCTTAAACCAATTACACAACAACCGAATCTCGCGTTTTGGCGTAGACCATGGATCGGGCTTCAATGGCTCTTTCGGCGCGGACCAGCGGCCACCAACCATTTTGAAGCAGGTGGGTTCATTCGAACTGGGTCAGATACCGACTATCCGAACGTAATGATCCACTTTCTGCCCTTGGCTGTGAGATATGACGGCTCCGTTGCCAAAGCCTCCCATGGTTATCAGATGCATGTAGGTCCAATGAATGCCGAGTCTCGAGGATCTGTCCGAATCAGATCAGCAGACCCATTCGATAAGCCGGCGATTCACTTCAACTACCTTGACACGGCGAGAGATAGACGAGACTGGGTCGAAGCAGTAAGGGCGGCCAGAGAGGTTTTGAACCAGGATGCGTTCAAGGGAATTACTGGTGGTGAACTTTCGCCGGGCGGTCATGTGAACTCTGATAAGGAAATCTTGGATTGGGTTAAACGAGATGCTGAGACAGCTCTACATCCTTGCGGTACCGCGAAGATGGGATCCGATGCCGACGCAGTTGTGGATCCGCAAAGTATGGAAGTTTACGGAGTCGATGGGTTACGGGTCGTTGACGCATCCGTGATTCCGCTGATTACCAACGGAAATATCTATGCCCCTACGATGATGGTGGCGGAGAAGGCCGCAGACCTGATTCTTGGCAATACTCCATTGCCTCCATCGGGGCCTGAGTACTACTCCACGTGACTTTGATGAATTAGTGGCGCCGTCGGTACAGCATTGACACAACCATTCGCGAGGCCCGTAACGGAAACGGTTGAAATTCACTCTGCTCTTCTACAGTCGGGGCGTCATGGGCGTAGATGCGGTACAGCAGGTAGAGCGTCAAGACGAGAAACACACAAAACGGAAAATAGAAAAAGCCTTTCACGGACCGAGTCAAAATCAGGCCCGTCACCAAGGGGCCGATTAGCGATCCAATTCCGTGAACTCGTACCAGAAGTGCCGCTGCAGCGATTCTTTGCTCGGCGTTGACCCAATCATTGGTATAGGCAACCGACATGGAATAGGTGGGATACGCAAGGCCGCCCATTAAGACAAGGCAAACAAGAGACAACCCATCGGTGCCGTTGAGGAAGGTAAGAACGAAACAGAGCGAAGCGGCTCCCGCTGAGGCGACGGCCATAACGCCACGACGCGGAACGCGGTCTGACAATCTGCCTAACGGTATCTGGAACATCAAAGATCCGACAAGGGGTGCTCCCACGAAGTTGGCTATTTGAAGAGCACTCCAACCTTGGTAGGCGCCATAGATCGGCCCAATTCCGACCAGCGAGCCGATCGTCATGCCAGTAAAGCAACAAACAACGAGTCCAGTCGGGACGATGGAATAGAGGGCTCGAAAGGTCAACGGTTCAGGAATGGAGGTGGGGACCGAAGACCGACTTGACAATGCAATGGGCACCAAAGACATCGAGACCAATACCGAAGCAACCGCAAATAGTGTGAATCCTGCGGTACTTGAAAGGCCCACCGAGTATTGTCCGACCATTGTGGCGCCCACAGCTAAGACCATGTAAGAGCTCAGCAACCGCCCTCGGTTTTCATTGGTAGCGACGTCGTTTAGCCATGACTCCGCGACGACGTAAAGGGCGGCGACACAGAACCCGAAGACCAGCCGACAAACGCCCCACGCCACCGGGTTGACCCACAAACCCTGGAAAAGGACAATGCTTGAGGCGGTTGACGCCAGACCAGCGAAAGTACGGATGTGGCCGACTTCCGACAGCAGCTTTCCGGTGTACCGAGTACCGAGAATAAATCCCGCGTAATAGGCGGTCATTACCAGTGAAGCTGTAAGGGCCCCGAAACCGGCAGCTTCGGCACGTAACCCCAATAGGGGGCGTTGCAAGCCGACACCTGCTTGGAGCAACGCGATTCCCAAGAACAGCGACCAGGCGGTTAACGATCGGCTCGATTTGGTCACTGAGGTACTTTCGGGGTGGCAGAGGTTTTTGAAGGGGAGAAAGTATGCCCGTTAGCTACGGCTTATAAAACCTCAGGAAGACATATCGGGACTTGAGGGCCGCCGAGTCGGTGGCTGCACGTACTGCCAGCCGAAGCGACCCTTGACGCACAGGTGCCCCGCGGTAACTGAATGGTCGGCAGGAGAGGTCACTTTATATATCTCGTTATCTTGGGTATGAAGTTCGAGTGTGCAGCCGACCCCACAATACGAGCAGATTGTTTCGGTGGTCTTTTGTCGTTCCGGTTCCCATTGGGCAGCTTGCCTTAAGTCGAATTCTTTTTTGAATTGGAGTGCATTGGTTGGACAGACGCCAACACAGTTGCCGCAGTAGACACATGCAGACTCCGGTAATGGAGTGTCGAACTCGGTAGAGACTCGGGTATCGAAGCCACGTCCCGCCATAGAAATAGCGAACGTGAATTGGGCATCGTCACCGCAGGCTTCAACACATTTGTAACAGAGCACGCACCGGTCATATGCCCTTACAAAGAGGTCGTCTTCAATCTTCGTTGCGTCCTTCATCTGACTCGGTTCGGTATATCGGGAAGAATCTGCTTCGTACCGGACGATGAACTCTTGAAGTTCTGTACTTTCAGATAAGTCATTGGTGGTGTCGAGGAATTCGAGGATCATTTTGCGGTTCAAGGCGACCCGTTCGCTCTCGGTGTGGATAATTGAGCCTTGTTCACACTCTCGTGAACACGCGGGCACGAGATTTCGGGACCCTTCCATTTCGACGACACATAGGCGGCATGCGTTCACCGGAGTCAGATTGGAGGCCCAGCACAAGGTTGGTATCTCGACACCAGCAGATCTGGCTGCCTCAAGGATGGTGGTGCCAGCATCCACACTGACTGTCGTACCGTTAATTGAGATTGCTATTTCGGTTGGCTGTAGCTCACTCATGGCCGACTCTCATCCAATAAGCCCAGAGTTAATGCAGAGCGAACGGCGGAAGCGGCGGTTTGGCCGAGGCCGCAAATCGAAGCGTCGGTCATAACGGTGGCTATGTCCTCAAGGAGGGCAACATTCTCTACATCTGCTTTGCTGTCGCCAATTTGTAGAAGAACTTCATGTTGGCGAACGGTTCCGATCCTGCATGGAACACATTGTCCACATGACTCGTCACGGAAGAACTGGGCCAATCGGCTGAGGACGTCTCGCACACTTACCTCAGTCGAAAACACCATCACGGCTCCTGACCCGAGTGTCAGATCGTGGGATTTGGTGTCCTCGAACGTAAGTGGAACATCTAGCTGCTGAGGGCTCACAAAGCATCCGGCAGCACCTCCGAGAAGAACCGTTTGTAGGACCCCATCAACGCCGCCGGCGTTTGAAAGTAGCTCCCTCAACGTAATCCCGAAGTCGGCTTCGTAAAGACCGGGTCTAGCAATATCTCCCGAAAGACAAAAGAGCTTTGTGCCCGGTGAATCTGGCGTGCCAGCTGATCGGTAGTGATCGACTCCGTAATTAAGAATTTCCAGGACATTCAGAAAGGTTTCTGGATTATTTACGATTGTTGGTTGACCGAAGAGGCCGATGTCAGTGGGGTACGGCGGTTTACTACGAGGTTCACCGCGGAAGCCTTCTATTGAATTAAACAGCGAGGTTTCTTCGCCACAAATGTACGCGCCTGCTCCCTGTCGAATTTCTAGGTCGAAGCTGGCTGAAGACCCTGCGATCGCCTCCCCTAATAATTGAGCTGAATAAGCTTGGGCTATCGCCCTAGCTAGGCGGTCTGCGGCAGTCGTGTACTCACCGCGAATATAGATCCAGCCTTTTTCGCATCCGGTCGAAATACCAGCGATGGTCATCGCTTCGATCAAGGCGAACGGATCGTTCTCCAAGATCATTCGGTCCTTGAACGTTCCGGGTTCACTTTCATCAGCATTAGCAACAACGTATTTGGGGGCACTCTGATGGTTCGCTACTGATTGCCATTTCACCCCGGTTGGGAATGCAGCGCCACCTCGGCCAGTTAAGCCAGAATCCAAGAGCATCTCAATGACGCGGGTGCCGCCTAACTCAATTGCTGACTTGAGGGCTTCATATCCGCCTTGCTCCTTGTATGACTCTAAACGGGTTGGGGCATTTGTTCTGAACCGGCGGAGAAGTCGACTCGTTGCGCCAGAGAAGAACTGCGGATCAACGCTTGTGGTTGATGTGAGATCCTGGTTCTCGGCGCCCGTCATTTGAACAAATGATGCCGGAGGTCGTTCGCATTGGCCTAAGCATGGGCTTTCATGAACGCGGTGGCCTTCCGAACGAAGTTCTTCGATATAAGAGCCCGAGCCACGGTTCGCACAAACCGGGTCCACACACACATGATGGAGTGGACCATCTTCAGGCTCTTCTAGCTGAAACAGGTCATAAAACGACGCGACCCCGTAGGCCTCTGCTGCAGGAATTTGTAATGTTTCAGCCAGGTAATTCAGGCCGCCTGGTGATATCCAGCCCTTAACGTTTTGAAGTTGATGAAGGCCCGGCAGCAGCAAATGACGCGTGTCGCGAGTTCGACCTAAACCACTGATAACCCAACGTTCACTCTCACGCCTCACGGGAGGATCGCTCACTAGATAGTCAACTGCCTCCCGTTCGTCTGAATCTGGGGTGGCGTCGGTGTATTTGAGATCAGACATAACGCTCGCCTGAAGTGAGCTTGTCTATTCGAATGGCAGCCGCCTTGAATTCCGCCGTCCCGCTTTTGGGGTCCCATTCGTCGTTCGTCAGAAGGTTTAGATCGATTAGTTCTGGGAAGTGAAAGGTAGTGAAGGCAAGACCTGCAGCCTGGTCGGTTTTGATATCTACCTCTATTTCGACGCTGCCCCGCGGTGAAGAAACACGAACTAGCTCGCCTTGAGCCAGGTTCAGTGATGCAGCGTCCAAGTGACTGATTTCGAGTTGATCCCCAGACCTAATGGGTGATGGGTACCCCCGCGACTGGACTCCTGTGTTGTAGGAATCCAACGCTCGCCCCGTAGTTAGGCGAATCGGAAATTCGTCACTTAACTGCTCCTTGGGGCCTTCATGGTTTACGAGGGAAAACGGCGCTCTTTCCTTCCCCCCAAGATCGTCTTCCCACAACCAGCCGTGAAGAAATGGGGTCCCTGGATGGTCGAGGTCAGGACAAGGCCATTGGAGGCCGTTGTTGTCTTCTAGCCGTTCGTAACTCATTCCTGAATGCATTGGTGAGAGTGAACGCAACTCGTCCCATAAGGCCTCGGGGGTATCGGCTGGCCAGCTCGCGCCCAAGAGTTGCGCAACCTCACCGATGATGGTGTGGTCGTCCCGCGTTCCAGCCGGCGCTTCAACCGCCGCTCTCACGCGCTGTACGCGGCGTTCACTTGATGTGACTGTGCCTTCAGATTCAGCCCAACCAACAGTCGCTGGCAGCACTACGTCAGCGAGTTCGGCGGTCCTAGTCAGAAAGATGTCCTGAACGACGAGGAGTTCTAGGTCGGTCAATAATTTTCGTGTATGACTGACATCTGCTTCAGAGTCTGCCGGGTTCTCCCCTATTACATAGAGTCCCTTTAATGTGCCCGTAGCCATTGCTTCGAACATAAGGGTCAGATGAAGGCCTGGTTGAGGGTTAAGTTCGACGCCATAGGCATCCGAAAACCGTTGTCTAGCGGAGTTGTCGGTAACGTCTTGAAAGCCTGGAAGCTTGTTAGGAAGCGCGCCCATATCTCCGCCGCCCTGGACATTGTTTTGACCTCGCAGCGGCACTAGACCCGATCCCCAGCGTCCGACGTGCCCGGTCAGCAAAGCAAGGTTGCAAAGTGAGAGGACGTTATCGACGCCGTTGTGGTGCTCCGTGATGCCCAAGGTCCAAAGTATTTGAGCCATCGAAGCGTTTGCGTAGCTGTGAGCCAGTTCCTGTATGGCGTCGGCAGGGACACCAGTTACCGATGAAGCGTATTCGAGGGTGTAAGTCTGAACATGAGCTGCGAATTCTTCGAAGCCGGACGTTGAATGGTCAATGAACTTGCGGTCATGGAGGTCAGCAGCGATGATCTCGCGTGCCACAGCATTTGCCAACGCTATGTCGGTCCCCACGTTTATTCCGAGCCAAGCGTCAGCGAATCTCGCGGATGCAGTGCGCCGGGGGTCGACAGCGTGCATCTTGGCGCCACTCTTCAGTCCCTTTAGGACATGATGGAAATAGATGGGGTGGGCTTCGCGGGCATTGGAGCCCCACAGGAGAACAAAATCAGCCTCCTCCACCTCTTGATAGGAGGAGGTTCCGCCCCCTGCTCCGAACACTGTCGCCAGACCGACGACGCTAGGAGCGTGTCAAGTTCTATTACAGGAGTCAATATTGTTGGATCCGATGGCGGTTCGCATGAATTTTTGGGCCGCATAGTTCATCTCGTTTGTGCTCTTTGAGCAGCTGAAGAGGCCCACAGCGTTCGGACCATCGGTTTCGAGTATCTCTTGAAGGCCGTTCGCTGTAATCGTCAACGCCTCATCCCAGCTTGCTGGGCGTAGTTGGCCCCGTTTCCGAACCAGAGGTGTCTCTAGGCGCGGCAGTGGCTGCGAGTACCCGGTTCGTCGTTTCATTTGTTCTCCAAGCGTGGCCAAGGACGCCTAAGCCTCGAGTATGAGTGTAGAACGAAGGGTGTGTAGTCAAGCCGCTCTTGAGTTGCGATATCTCGTCCCACTTGTCGAATGTCGGAGGCGTTGAATTGGCGGTGATTCCACTTATCTGGGAAGCTGTTCCACAATGTGGCACACGAAGGTAGTGGTTTAAGATGGTCGGCGTTCAATCAGTACGACGCGCTTTCGCGATTCTGAGAGCGTTGGCGCAAAATCCGATGGGTGTAACCGAGCTATCGAACCGTGTTGAGTTGCCGAAGAGCACTGTGGCGCGGTTATTGGCGGCCCTCGAGGAGGAGGGTGCTGTCAGCCAAGACGGTGTACGTGGTATGTACAAAATTGGAGACGGGCTTTCAAGTGTGATTAGTGATGTACCAGGTGGGAAAAATATCACTGCCCTCGCCTACCCTTACTTGGCCCGTCTAGCTACTGAGCTCGACGAGACAGCTGGTATTGGATTGTTGGAAGGACGCCAGATTTTCTACGCAGATCATGTCGAGCCTGACGCGGCAGTGCAGGTGAAGAGCTGGACGGGTGAATACGCGCCGTTGCATTTGGTGCCGTCGGGTTTGGTGGTACTGGGCCATTTCTCCGAAAATGCATTGGATGAGTATCTGAGGAGTGATCTGGCGACTACTTCACCTAAGAGTGTGTCGGACCCCGGGGAGATACGGGCTCGCCTTGACGAGGTGCGGTGTGATGGGTACGCCTGGGGTTTCGAGGAATTCGCAGAGGGTTTGAATTCCGTCGCTGCGCCTGTGTATGGACAGACAGGAGAAGTTGTGGCGACGCTTCATGTGCACGGTCCCGCGTATCGGTTTCCCAAGGGAGATGACAAAGATGTATTGGGGAGTCGTTTAATTGAAACGTGTGCCGAGTTGGGACGCCACCTCGTGTGACAGCCGTCAGACGCTTCAGCGACGCCGTTTTATTTCTTCGATGATCGCTGGAACGACTTCGTGGAGATCGCCGAGGACGGCGTAGCCCGCTTTCGTGACCATGTTGGCCTCGGGGTCAATATTGATCGCCAAAATGTTTTTTGATGCCATCGCTCCGACCCAGTGTTGGATCGCGCCTGAAATTCCACAAGCAATGTAGATCTCTGGAGCTATGCGGGTGCCAGTTTGCCCAACTTGGTCTGCGTGGCTGCGCCATCCATTATTAGTGACTGCTCGTGAACAACCAACTTTCCCAGCGAGTAAATCGGCAAGTTCTTCTAGGGGCGCGAAGGCGTCAGCTGAGCCCACTCCACGGCCGCCTGACACCACGACAGATGCCGTCGACAACGTTGCTCCCTCGGCTTGGGCCGCTCGTTCCTGGACAAGAGTTCGCGTCAGTAATGAATCTAGTTCAAGTTCAACGATTTGAATATTGGCGTCTGAGGAGAGTGCCGCTGTCTCTGGTTCAACTGAGTGATGGGCGTAGGAAAGAAAAATCTGTTCGGTATCGACACGAACGTCCTCAAGTAGGGATCCACCCCATTGCATCCTCGTGATCGTCCAGTCGCTGTCTCGGTGTACCTCAATGCAGTTTGCAATGAAGGGGCTTCCGAGACGAGCACTTGCGTGGGCGATGACCTCGTTGCCTTTATCGGTCCCGACAGACATAACGATCCTCGGTGTGCGTTCCTGAGAAAGCTGAGACAGTGCCTCGCCCCATAACTCGGGCCCGTAATCGGTGATTAACGGTGAAGCAAGAACCACACCTTCGCTGATTCCATATTCAGTACATACGGCGTTGAAATCAGAGTCAAAGACGCCGATGAACACGGCAACGACTTCCTCGGTTAGCCTCTGAGCAAGATTTCGGGCAGCGGTGAGGGCCTCAAAGGTGGCTGGTGAGATTTCTCCTCGGTCGTGCTCGACAAGCACATAAATACCGGGCATTAGAGCACTCCCAGTTCATCGAGCAAGTCCACAACCTTGACGGCGGCATCAGGTCCATTGCCAAGGATTTCGGTTTCGCTGATTTTTTCTTCGGGTTGGTGGAGCCGAACCTTCTCCTGGGGTCCGGCACTACTATCGATCGAGGTCGACGATATCTCAGCCTTCTTGGAGGCCAGTCGCCCCTTCATCGTCGGATAGCGAGGAAGATTGATGCCCTCCTTTACTCCCAGGACTGCGGGAAGCGGGACTGAATAGACCTCGTTACCTCCATCGACCTCTCGGCTCGCTGTCACCGTGGTGTCTTGAATTTCAATTCCCTTAATTCCGTTGACCACGGCGCGACCTAGGGTTACGGCGACTCGAATGCCGACTTGGTAACCGCCTGAGTCAGCAGATTCGTTGCCGAAAAGGATCAAGTCGAATCGCTCACCACCAGCTTCGAGTTGGGTAATCGCTTCGCTAATAACATGGGACGTACGCTGCGGGTCCCAATCATGACCACTCTCGTTCGGCACAAGGACGAACTCGTTCGCGCCAACGCTGGCCGCATATCGAAGCTGTTCTTCAGCTTCTGCGGGTCCCACAGTTAACACGCACACAGAGCCTCCATGTTCCTCCACTAACTGAGCGGCTTCTTCAACAGCACACTCCTCGTGAGGGCTCGTGGTGAAACCGAGGTGTGCTGTATCAACAGTGAGGGCATCGTCCGTTATGTTGATGCGGGAACCGGGTGCCGGCACCCGCTTTACACAGACCAGAATTCGCATCTAACTTCCTTCGAATCTTGCTCGGTGGCTTTCAGGCCTTCATCCGGTCGTTGGCAGGGTCAAACAGAGCGAGGTTTGGACCTGTTGCTGCGACCGATACTGGGTACATTTCGTTCTGGTACATGACTTGGAGTTCGGTTCCCGGCTCACACAGGTCTGTGGGTAGATATGCCATCAGAAGGTATTTGCCTACTGATGGGCCGTTGCCGGCGGTGGTGACTCTGCTGACGCGACCTTTGGCGTCGACAATTCGCTCGCCGTTTGGCGAAAGAATTGGTTCGTTGCCTGCGCCCATTGGGAATCGGTCATAGCCAGCTTCGCAAGTGAGGTTGTCCGCTGTAAGGACGCAGAGTTGGGCGCACAGCTCTTCTTGACGGGCCGCGACGTAGGCCTCTTTGCCGATGAAGTCGGCCGCTTTTACCTTTGGGCGGGCTAAGCCAGCTTCAACTGGTGTGTATTCGTCCTCTAGCTCTGCTCCCATAAGCCGATAACCCTTTTCCAATCTGCCGCTTGTGCCATAGACAGCGGCACCAACAGGGCGAAGATCAAAGGCGCCGCCTTCAGCGTTAATAGCATCCCAGAGCGCCAGACCGTGTTGCATCGGTGTATATATTTCGAATCCGGCATCACCGACGTATGACACCCGGAACATCTCAGTTGGGATGCCCGCGATCAAGACTTCACGACAGGTTCCGTACGGAAAGGCATCCTGGCCTAGGTCTGATTCCGTCAGGGTGGACAGTAGATCAATAGCTCGAGGCCCCCACACCCCCAGGGTGCAGACAGCATTGGTGCGGTTTTCGAATTGAACAGATCC
>JASLTG010000013.1 GCA_030743005.1 Acidimicrobiales bacterium
TGTGCCTTGGTTGGCCATGGCTACGGACCCAACGAGGTATCCCTCCTCAGGGCCATAAGCACCGGTGAATTTGTATCCAGGTCCACCTCTGCCGATTAACCCTTCAACGTCGCCGCCTTGAATTACAAACTGGTCAATGACCCGGTGAAAGATTGTTCCGTCGTAGGCGTGGTGACGTGCCAAGAAGATGAAGTTATTGACGCTGCGAGAATCCAATGTTGGGTCAAGGACAATGGTGAAGTCCCCTAAATTGGTTGCGAATTCTGCGGAGTACAACTGCCCGGTATCGATACAAATCTTCGGCGGTGTCTCAAACTGTGTTTGGCGATCCGATGATCCGTCAACTGCAGGACATCCTTCAATTCCGAGAGCCTCAGCGCCAATTGAAGTGTCAAGCGCTTCGCCTTCAGTTGGGGCGTTGTCTTTATCGTTGCCAGTCAAACTCCACAAAAAAGCGACCAATAGGACCGTTGCACCGATAGCGGCCCAACGGATCACAATTTTCGTTCGCTTTGAGCTCTTTTGTTCTTGTTGAGCAGCGTCTGCCTGAGCTTGGCGGTGAGCTCGTTGACGTTCGCGCTTGTTATTGGTCATAGCAGTGAATCGACAATCCTTTATTGATGAAGTTCACCAATGAAGGTAGCAACGCTGAACACTGAAGCCCACGTGAACAACCCGTTAAATCACCAAGGGCCTGGAGGTGCTGACCGGTACCCTCGAATCTTGTGGCACTTGTCGTCCAAAAATTCGGTGGCACTTCCGTCGCAGATGCTGACCGTATGCGCGAGGTGGCCAACCACGTCAAACGAACTCGAAGTCGAGGCGATGACGTCGTCTTAGTTGTCAGTGCTATGGGAAAAGAAACAGATGGACTTCTTCGATTAGCCAGTGAGGTCAATGGTGATCCCCCCGGTCGCGAAATGGACATGCTCATCACTGCCGGCGAACGTAAATCCATAGCTCTCATGTGTATGGCGCTGCACGCCGCTGGGGTTCCTGCTGACTCCTTTACGGGAAATCAGGCGGGATTTGAGACCGATGACAATTACGGCAATTCAAAGATTGTCTCGGTCGACCCCCATAGAGTCCGCGACTCGGTGGATAAAGGGCGAGTAGCGGTTGTAGCAGGTGCACAAGGAATGTCTGCGGACAACAACGTCACGTTTTTGGGCCGAGGTGGCTCAGATACCACAGCAGTAGCTCTTGCTCATGGACTCGGAGCTGATGCATGTGAGTTGTATACCGATGTGTCGGGTGTCTTCACTACAGATCCAAGAGTCTGCCCTACAGCGAAACGCATGGAGTCAATTTCTTTCGATGAACTGTTAGAGATGACGGCTGTGGGGTGTCCGAAACCAGCGATGCGTTCGGTAGAAGTTGCCCGAGCTTTCGGAGTGCCGTTACACGTTCGATCTGCGTTTACCTGGGAACCTGGTACATGGGTGCTTGAGGAGGACCCTGATATGGAAAGAGCAATTATCAAAGGTGTAGTGCCCGACGTAAGCCAAGCCAAAGTCACCTTGAGTGGTGTTCAAGACGAGCCAGGTATAGCAGCGAAGGTCTTTCGCACCCTTGCCGACGCGTCAATAAATGTTGACATGATCGTCCAAAACGTTAGTGACAGTGAACGCACTGATATTTCGTTCACCGTTCCGCTCGAAGATTTAGAAGTTGCGACGACAACATGTGAGGCCCTTGCCGATCAATTGGGTTTTTCTGGGGTTATGGCCGATCCCCACCTTGGTCGCGTGTCGGTCGTGGGTGCGGGCATGGCATCTAATCCAGGCGTTGCAGCCACAATGTTTGAAACTCTGGCTCAAAACGAAGTGAATATTGAGATGATCGCCACTTCTCCGATTCGTATTAGCTGCGTAATAGCTGAACGAGATGTCGATAAAGCGACAGTTGCACTCCACACCGCTTACGGCCTGGATTGAAACACATCCAATAATCGCGCTGAAGTACGACACCACCATCGGTAACCTCAGAAGTCATGCGAGTAGGAATCATTGGTGCTACAGGACAAGTTGGTGGTGTGATGCGCAGCATCCTCACCGAACGTCTTTTCCCGCTAGATGAGATACGTTTTTTCGCTTCAGCTCGTTCCGCGGGAACGACCATCAACTGGGGTGGGGCTGACATCGTTGTTGAAGACGCGAGTGCCGCAGATTACAGCGATATAGACATTGCACTGTTCTCTGCAGGTGGAGCAACATCGCTCGCAATGGCGGAAAAAGTTGCCTCTCAAGGAGCTTTAGTAATCGACAATTCGTCCGCATGGCGGATGGACCCGGACGTTCCTCTTGTGGTTCCGGAAGTAAATGCCGATGCAGTCGCCAACGCCCCTAAGGGCATTATTGCTAACCCAAACTGCACGACTATGGCGGCGATGCCGGTTCTCGCGCCGTTGCACTCAGAAGCTCAACTGCAGGGAATGATTGCCGCTACGTATCAAGCGGTCTCGGGAGCGGGCCTAGCAGGAGTCGCAGAGTTAGGCGAGCAACTTCGTGCAACTGTCAGCGACGCGGAGGGATTGACCTATGACGGTGGAGCCGTCAATCACACCGAGCCCAACTCATTCCCACAACCGATTGCACACAATGTCTTAGCTCACGCGGGCAATTTTGTTTCTGACGGCAGTGGCGAAACCGATGAAGAACAGAAACTCCGTAACGAAAGCCGCAAGATTCTCGACATCCCCGATTTAGAAGTTTCTGGTACCTGCGTGAGAGTTCCGGTGTTCACCGGGCACTCCTTGGCATTGAATTTGCGATTCGGTTCGGAAATAAGCCCCGAACGTGCCACCGAAATATTGAGAAGTGCCAAGGGAGTAGTAGTCGCGGATGTCCCGACGCCTTTGTCGGCTGCTGGTCAGGACCCGTCTTATGTGGGACGAATACGACGTGATTCCACTGTGGAGCATGGACTTGCATTGTTCATCGTTGGTGACAATCTGCGAAAAGGGGCAGCCCTAAACGCAGTTCAGATAGCAGAGACCGCTCTGGAACTTCGATTCTCTTAATTTTTGATCGACAAATTTGGACAATCGCAAGGTACCGAATCGCATCGTGGGCAACCTCCGACGTAACGAGACACGGCATCATCGAGTGATAGATCGAGTTGAACCGCAAGGGACGCCAACCAAGCCAAAACATCACCCAACTCGTGAAGCTGTTCTTCGCGGCCGCCTTTTCGTACGGCTTGAGCGAGTTCACCCAATTCTTCGGTAAGCCAAGCGACAGTAGCTGCGAGACCCCGTTCGCTGTCGCGTAACCCGTAGGTCTCTTCCATCAGATCTTGAAGTTCGCTTAACTGCACGACATGACGTTAGGTCCCCAAATCGTTACGAAGCGACATCCCGTTGCGAGGCATGAAACAGTGGATGCGTGCCAATCAATATTTGCCCCGTAGTCTTGTACGTCTTGGACCGTTTCGATGGGTGCGACCACAGATGAAAAAAACTCTGACCGTCATACTTATAGTGATGCTCAGCGTGGCGTGCGTTGTCACAATTGTCATCGGAATATCGGGCACCACCAAGAAAACCGCAACCCCAGAGATCGCTGAACCCCTATCCAGTCGGATTATTAAACCCGCTGAAGGTAACGGGACAACATCTGAGGCGGTTCACAACGTCGTCATCGAAGGCCCAGCACAACGGTTGAACAATATGGCTGCGGGCACCATCACCTGGCTCCCGAAGCCTGGCGATTTCATTGAGTTCGGAAGTGCCCTGTACACAGTTGACGACAAACCCGTCATATTAATGAAGGGTTCCTTGCCTATGCATCGAGACATCGCGTACAAGGGTTCTGATGGTCCTGATGTGGCACAGCTAGAACGCAATTTGGTTGATCTCGGGTATGTGCTTGATGAGGCCGTGACCGGTCAGTCCACCGATCTCACCGTTGACCACCATGTCACACCCCTAACGGTATCCTCGATCCAAGCCTGGCAAGAATCACTAGGTGTGATGTCCACTGGAACAGTTAGTCATAGTGATGTGGTTTTTCGGCCAGAAGTTGTGCAAGTTTCAGAACTACACGTCAGCCTCGGTGACCCCATAGAAGGCGGGAGTGTTCTCTCGGTCCTAATCAACTGACCTAGGTTATGAACAACTAATTGAGAGAAAGAGCCACTTAGCAGTCATGGAGACAGGAGCACTCGAAACACGATTGAGTTCTGAACTGCGAGAATTTGAACTCGAGGCTTTCCTGCTGCAGTTAGAAGTCAATGGTCTATGTGTTGTCCCACCTGAGAAAACCGGTGTCGACTCCGAAACGATCACAGCCATAAGAGAACAACTGCTGTGCGAAGCCGAGGAACTTGTCGGGTGCGGTTTTGATTTAGGGACTGGTCCTGAGGCCGAATTGACAATGAATGCAGATGACAACGTCCTCGCGCGTACCACCGGAGACGATGGTGAACCAACCCAATTCTTGGTCCAACAGCTTTGCGCTCGTCATCGCCTGTTTCGGGATTTAGCAATTAACCCGGTAGCGCTAGCGCTGATTCGCCACCTCATCGGCCGAAATGCCACCCGCTTTAGTAGCCATAATGCTTTCGTCAAATGGCAGGGAGAGTTCGGATACGGAAGCAATCTTGGTCTGCATTGCGATCAGTTGGCTGTCCCGCGTCCGTGGGGGCGAAATGCGTTAACCGCTAACACAAACTGGTGTCTCACTGACTACACCCTGGATGGGGGAGCGCTCGCGTATGTGCCCGGCTCACATCGCAGAATGGAACCACCCCGTTTTCCCGAAGCAGTTGAACTAGCTGTCCCGGTGGAAGCCCCAGCTGGATCACTAATCGTGTTCCACGGCGCGACATGGCACGGGGCTTTCCCTCGCCACACCCGCGGGATGCGCCTGTCGATAGCGAACTATTTCCGTCACTACATGATCTTGCCGCAGGACGACATAAAGAATCTCTTCCCCAGAGATTTAGCCGACGACTGCTCGAATCCTGAAGTCTTCAAGTTCTTGGCGGGGTTTGCAGATGAATTTCCCTATTCACAACCAACCGAAAGAATTCCCCGGCTCACTTCGTGAGATACCTGACCTAGACCGGAGCGTCAGCGTTAATCACAATTTTGCCGAAGAACTTTCGTTCTTCTAGGGCCTGGTGAGCAGCAACACCATCTTTTAGGGAAACTTGAGAATCAATCACAGGAGAGAAGTCGCCCCTTTGGGTTAAGTCCAGTAGTTGATCAAGATCACTACGTTTCCAACCATTTGACCCACGGATGTCCATCTCCGCCGTCCAAATAAAACGCAAATCAGTCGGCGGGTCGAATCCGGCGGTAGCTCCACAGGTCAGCACTTGTCCACCTAGTTTCACGCATTTGAGCGACCGTGCCCACGTATCACCACCCGTGAAATTCACCACTACGTCGTATCCACCGCCACTGAAAAGGCTGCCCGTCTTTTCTCTGCAGTACTTCACAAAATCGGTAGTGCTGTAGTTGATTGTTTCGTCGGCACCCAAAGACAGCAGTTGCGCACACTTGTCGTCGGTGCCAGCAGCAGCAATTACAGAAGCACCACGCATCTTGGCTAATAACAACGCGCTTGTGCCAACGCCACCACTCGCGCCCAAAATAAGAACAGAATCACCGGCGTTGACGTCACCTCGGGTCAACATCATCCGATGCGCGGTGCCGTAGGCGACTGGTAGGCATGAAGCGTCATCGAACGAGACATCTGCCGGAAGTGAAATGAGTTGTTCAGCAGATACCACCACATATTCCGCGTAGGCACCCCACAAGGTGTCCCCAAGCATCCACATCTTCCCGTTTTCATAGCGAACCGGATCGACAAGAACTCGATCTCCGACTGCCCAGTCGTCAATATCGTCTGCGACTTCCGACACTATGCCAGCACAATCACAGCCAGGAATACCGGGCAATGGAACCTTTATTCCTGGCATCCCCTGACGGGTAAAGACATCGTGATAGTTCAATGAACAGGCTCGGACAGCGACGCGAACCTGGCCTGGTTGTAGACCTGGTTCTTCGATATCTCGATATTTAAGAACATCAATTGACCCATGTTCATCAAAGACAATTGCTTTCATTGGACATCCCTATCCGGAGTTACGAGTTCTTCCGCCTGTTTAGTGAGAGCAGCCCGATCAACTTTGGCTGTTGAAGCAAGTGGTATCTCATCAACGAACCAGACATGTCGAGGATGAGCGTATGGGGGGCCATGTTCGAGTGCGAAACGCTTGAGTTCCTCAGCGTTCAGCTGAGCTCCGGATTCAATGCGAACAAAGGCTGTTGGTAACTGGCCCTTTAGATCGTCAGCCACTGGCACGACTACTGCTTGATGGACGGCCTCATGCTGCTCCAACATTTGTTCTACTGAATCTGGGTAGATGTTTTCCCCGGCGCAAACGAACATGTCATCGACCCGGCCCACGAAGAAATACCAGCCGTCGTCGTCTCGGCTCATTAGATCTCCTGTGTGGTACCAACCATCGGTGAGCCTTTCGGCGTTAGCAGCAGGAAGATCGTGGTAGCCCTTCATCACTCCCTTTGAGCGGACCCATAGTTCACCATGGTTAGATTCAGCGCCGTTTTCGGGATCGACAAGTTTGAGTTCTACTTTGGGGTGTTGGTAGCCGAGAGCAATTTTTGGCCTGGGGAGACCGTCAGGGTGAGGACCAAATTCAAGAACCGCTTCGGTCGTGCCATAACCATTAGTTACATGGGCATCCGGGAAGAGGGCCTGAACGTCGTCGAAAAGGGCTTCGGTCATTGGTGCAGAGCCGATTAAGACCCTTTGAACCGATGACAGGTCATAGGTAACAGGGGATTCGTGCAGTTCGGCCGTGATGAGGGCGTACATGGTTGGTACCCCTGAACACATGGAGACTCGGTGGTCGTTAATTGCCTCAAGGTAGCCGCGTGCCGAGAACTGGGGTAGAAGGACCACTTGACCTCCGCTGGCGAACGCCAGCTTTGAAGCCATCGAGGCGTTCTTGTGGTAGAGCGGTGCAGATACAAGCATCACCTCCCCGGGAAGCGCTGCACCGTACTCAAGAACCGTAAAAGTCACGTTTTCATGAGATAGCAGCACCCCCTTAGGCTGCCCAGTAGAACCCGATGTATAGATCTGAATCGCGACGTCGCCGGGCTCCACTTCGGCGAGGTCATCAAGGGGAACACCAGCCATAATCTCGGTCCACTCCGTTGAACCAATCACGATGGATGGGACCGACGCCAACGAAGCGGCATGTCCCGCGTCCGTAACGAGTAGTTCGATTTTGGCGTCGCTGGCGATGTATTCGAGAGTGGATGCAGGAAGACGTGTATTCAACGGTACGAACACCATTCCCGCAGCTGGAGCACCGAACATTACGATGTAGTACTCACTCAGGTTGCTTGCCAGCATCCCAACCCGAGAACCCGGAGCCAGTCCACGATTTACGAGCGCGGCCGCAAATACCCTCACTTGATTTTGTATCTGGGTGACCGTCAACCTTTCGGCTGGCTCTTTGGATCGATCGACTAGGGCAATGCTCTCCGGGTCAGGAGTTTGATCGAGAAGCTCTGCGACGTTCATCGAATTGATTATCCCAAAACTTCAGGCTCGCATGTCATCAAAATCTCGGCAACAGTTGCGGTGTTGGGAAGTTTGACGATCGTTGCAACAGTTTCGGCTAGGTCTTCAGGTTGGATCATGATGGAAGGGTCAACACCGAATGTAGAGGTCATGTCGGTTTCGACGTAACCCGGACAGATCGCGGTGACCCTTATGCCGTCATCGAATGTCGCGTGTCTTACAGCGTGATGCAAAGCGAGGAAGGCGTGTTTGGTCATTGCGTACCCGGGGGCAAATGTTCCCTTAACTCTCTTACCTGATAGAGACACCACGTTGATGATTCGCCCTTCACCTGAGGCCGCAAGTAAGGAGCGGGCTTCCTGGATGAGGCGGAGCGGACCTTTGACGTTCACGGCCCACATTTCATCCAAGATTTCCTCGGATAAGTCGGCTAACCCCTCCATGTGGCCAATCCCAGCGTTGTTCGTAAGTCCGTCTATGCGTCCTCGTAAATCGGCGGTCGCTTGCACCCAAGCGTCTCCGCTGGCCGGGTCAAGAGCGTCGTAGCTATGGCACGAAACATTTTGATCAGCCCATCCCTGGATTGATGCTTCGAGTTGGTCGACGTTTCTCGCGCCGAGACTTACGACCCAACCATCTGAATGGAATTGACGGGCCAACGCCGCACCTATACCGCGGTTGGCACCACTAACCATCATCACTCGACCTTGTGGGTCAATCACTTCAAAATCCCCCTACCTTCTTTTGGGTGTAACCGTAATCATGTGTTGGTCAGAGTTTCGCATGAGCAGTGTCTCGGTGATCAAACGAATTGGCGACAGAAAAGAGACGTTGTCAAAGGTCATCCCCGAGAATGTGCCTCCGACGGTCTCGCGACGAATCAAAAACTCGCGAGATGGGGCCAATTAATGGTCGGGCAGGCGGGATTTGAACCCACGACCTCTTCGTCCCGAACGAAGCGCGCTACCAACCTGCGCCACTGCCCGTCAGACCGTTCTGGAACCCACGACGCTACAGCAAATAGAACTTAATTCCCCGATTGACCGATACGTCTAACCGACTTCAGCAGGCTCGTCGTTTTGATTTTCGTCACCCTCTGCAACGAGATCTTCTGGCGTAATTGAATCGGATTTGCTTGCTGAAACATCGATAATCTCGTCCCGCATGTCCTCGCCGGCTAGAAGCTTGACTGAGGCCACCTTCAAGCGGAAGGAATCCAAGGGCTTTACTAGCCAACCTTGAGCTCCGGCTTGTTGGGCCAGATATACGTCTGCTGAGCGGTCCAAAAGCATCAGTATTGGGACGTTGGTGATTCTCCCAGCACCAATTTCAAGTTGAAGATCCATGCATGTCGCCATGCCACCCATGTTGCCGATCTGTAGGTCAAGAATGACCAACTCGGGACTTTGAGTAGACACTGCATACCGAACATCGGCGCCTGCGCGGACCACCATTACGTCGGTGCCTGGATCACTCAGAGCAGAGCGCACCTCTTCGATCAACCAATCTGCATCACTTGCTAAAAGGACAGTAGTCACTGCTCACGAGGCTAGTCGCGGTGAACGTGACATAGAGGCGTCAATAGCATCGGGTCTAAGAGAATGGGAGAGTGTTCGGGTCTCTGTAGTCTTGGCGAGACAATGAGTGAATGGCAACGTGGTGAAGCTTTGACCAAATTGAATCCCACGCTTCGTTTGGGTGCGGTATCCGTAGCCGTTTGCGCCATTTTGCTTGGCCTGTACTGGTCTCCAGCGGCTGCCCACACAGGTCATGAACACTCCCGCGAAATCCAAATAATTGAAGTGAGCGGCCTCCTGGATCCCATAGAAATTGATTACATCAATTTGCAACTGGACAATGCTCAACGGAATTGGGCGCTAGCCATTGTCATCCAGATCAACAGCCCAGGTGAAGCAGCGAACCAACAACAAATTCAGGACCTTCTGCAAAACGTTGAAGGTTCACTCGTGCCTGTCGGAGCGTGGATAGGTCAGAGCGGAGCTACCGCTAAAGGCGCCGCCGCTCATTTGGTAGATGCAGCCCACTTTTCCGGTATTGCTCCAGGAAGTCGAATGGGCAATTTAGGAGATTTCGATGTTTCCGAAGAGTCCGGTTCGGCAGTAGGAGCAACCGAGTTACTGCGCGGCGAAGAAGCAGTCACAGCGGGCCTCGTCGATGTGATGGCCCCCACTTTGGGCGAATTTTTGTTGGCAATGGAAGACGTCGGTCTGATCGAGAAAATCTCCACAGAACTTGAACGAGCTGATGGGCTCGTTCAACGATCAGTCGCTGACGATGTCAGAGTTACGTTTAACAAGTTGTCACTCGTTGATCAGTTGTTTCATACCGTCGCTAGCCCCGCTGTTGCATATCTTTTGTTGCTTGTTGGTATGTCAATGTTGCTACTCGACTTCTTCACTGGCGGCATCGGTGTGGCCGGGGGAGTTGGCTGTGGCTCGCTTCTATTTGCCTGCTATGGGCTCGGAGTTCTCGACGTCCGTTTGTGGGCGCTGGTGCTTCTGGTAGTTGCGATGTTTGGATTCGCCATTGACCTTCAAACGGGCGTGCCGAGGTTTTGGACAGTCGTTGGCGTCGCGTCTTTGGCAGTTGGCTCCCTTCGCCTATTTGCTTCTCATTCAGTGAGTTGGTTGACGTTGCTGGGAGGCATAGGACTCACCCTCGCATTTGTGTTCTCAGGGATGCCGGCATTGGTTCGTACAAGGTACGGAACGAGCACTCTGGGTAGGGATTGGATGATTGGCCAAATGGCATCTGCTTCAACAGATCTAGCTCCCGAGGGCATAGTCGTATATGAACAAGCTCAGTGGCGAGCTCGAGTTAACCGACTTACACCTATCAAAGAAGGCGAACCGGCTCGGATTGTTGGAATTGAGGGGCTGGTTCTCGAGGTTGAACCTGAAGAAGGCGGCGCCGTTGATTACCGAGAGATGCGACAACGACAGCCTTCAGAAGTAGAGGCCCCCGAGCAACAAACGGGCCAGTCATCGAGTGAAAACGATCAATAACACCTGTAAGCAAGGGTTTTCAAAAATTGAATCGTTTTTCGATTTTTTCTTGCGATCTGCTTATTCGCGCGCCTAGATTGCCTCCGGAGGGACATTGGGGGAAGCGAATTATGGCTGCACTGCCTGATGACAGTTGGGAACACAAGGCCGCGTGTAGAGGACCGCAATCGACGGTTTTCTTTCCGCCGCCAAGGTTTGAACGTAAAGACGAAAAGCTAAATCGTGAAGCAAGAGCTCGGGCCATCTGTGCCCAATGCTCTGTGAAAGAAGATTGTCTTTCATATGCTTTAGACATCCGTGAACCACACGGAATCTGGGGCGGTGCAAATGAGGCCGAACGGCGACAGATGTTGCTTGTCCTCGACGGCGAGATCGTCTCTTAGATCCAAAACCTGCCATCTGGCAAGGTCAACTTGGAATGACTAAATCGTGGGTAACCGCGGTCCGGCGATCCTGAGATCTTCTCTTCGGCGCGTCACACCGGTGCTATCAAGCACAGCGCAGATAGGTAACGCGAACTTTCGCGTCGTTCCCAAAGCATCACGGATTTCAGCAACCGTGACGCCGTCAGGTTTTTCTTCTAAGAGCTGAGCCACCACGATCGCTGCGCTATCTATGGCAGAAGCAGCGAACAAAACACCATCATTTTGGATCACCGTTCCCCGTTGGATTAAACCTCTTATCTCCTCACTTGATAACCCATCAGGTTGAGCAGGTGAAAAAGGGTTTGCTTCAAGTTCATTGACTAATGGGTGATTAACAAAGACATCTTCTTGATCCAAGGGTCGTGCTTTGCCTTCGAGCACGTCGATACCGTCGAGACTGACCACTACCAGCCGTTCTATTTCGTTTAGCAATGCAACATCTAGACCCACTGGCCCGGCTTGATCGATTAAGGAACGAACTTCTTGTTCCGCAGCCGCAACCACCGATGGTGGCGCGACCCAGTCCCCTAAAACGGGTTGTGTGGCTACTCCAGTAAGGCGCTCCAATTCATCTACTTTGATCCACCCTCGCTCGGCTACTACTCGGTCCACTGAGAGGTCAGGCTGGGCTTCGGAAGCTTTAACTATGGGGTCCACATCAAGTACTTGTCCTCCGCCGATAGTTTCGTCACGCCCCGACTCGCGGAGAATGAACCGGTCGCCGGGAAGTAGTGGTAATTCTTCAGGCAGGAAGACCCTCACCTGCCCCTCTGACCCTGGAGCAAGTGGGTTGGGACCCAGAACCCGGATGCTCACCGGCCATTCCCCAGAACCTATGTACAGAGAGAAGGCTCCCCGTCGGGAAACTTCGTGATCGAGGTTCGCGAGCACATTGATGTCGGCATCAAATTTTCTTGTTCGATGCCATTGGTCACTTGATATCAGGGCAACGCCCCTACCCAAGACTTGATGATCGACATTGGCTAGGTTGAGGGCGACCCTGTGACCAGGGTCAATCTTGGTGCGTGGTTCGCCTTGTGTTTGTATTGCTCGAATCCGCGCCCGGTTTTCACCGGGTACGAGAACTAATTCGTCGTCGACTCGAAGGCGACCTCCGGTTAATGTGCCAGTGACCACGCTTCCTGCACCGGTTGCAGCAAATGAACGGTCGATCCACAAACGCGGTCGTTTAGTGTTTGTAGCCGTCGGAGCGTCTTCCGTTAGAGCATCTAAGGCTTCTCTGAGTTCATCAATGCCAGTGCCATCCAAGCTGTCAACAGCTATGACTGGGGCGCCCTGGAGGAAACTTCCTTCGGTTTTCTCTTCAATATCCATGTGGGCGAGCTGAGCGAGTTCATCGTCAACCAGACCTATTTGAGTGAGAGCTATCAGCCCGTGACTGATCCCCAATAGTTCGAGAATGCGAAGATGCTCTTCTGATTGAGGTTTCCACCCTTCGGTTGCTGCAACAACGAAAATGCAGGCATCAACGGCACCCACACCGGCGAGCATGTTCTTAATAAATCTGATGTGTCCAGGAACATCAATGAAGGACAACTTGCGGCCTGACGACAGGGTCGTGAATGCGAAACCTAAGTCGATAGTTAGACCCCGTTCCTTTTCTTCAGCAAGTCGGTCAGGGTCAGTTCCTGTGAGCGCGCGTACGAGCGTCGATTTACCGTGATCGACATGCCCTGCTGTCGCAATTACGTGCATTGGTCAAATAGAGGAGGCAACGGCTTTTGCCACCAAAGCATCGTCATCGGGGTTAACTGTTCGCAGGTCTAGCACTGTTGAATGATCTCGAACTCTCGCTATCACCGGTACCTCAGCATTACGGAGAGCCTCGGACACATCTCCCTCTATTTCCACTCCTGCAGATGGGAATTCTTCTCCAGGTAGTGAACCTCCACCCGTCATAGACATTGTGTGGACAGGGCTACCAACTCCGAGAGCCTCAGCGCGAGCTTCAAGGTCTGCCACTGGAATTTGAGCCATACGCCAGAAAGGAATTGCGTCCCCTTCGCGACGAAGATAAGCCAAAGCTGTCTGCTGCAGGGCGTTTAGTACCAACGCCCCGGGTCGGAATGCCCTCATGAGAGGGTGGCTAGCACAAGCTGCTACCAGATCCTTTCGTCCCGCGATAACTCCCGCTTGAGGACCCCCAAATAGCTTGTCACATGAAAAAGTTACTAAGTCAGCTCCCGCTTCCAATGTCTGTTTCACAGCAGGTTCATCACGGAGCCAAGAGGGTTTCCCATCACGTAACCAGTGGCATGCCTCGTCGATAAACCCGGACCCAAGATCTGCAACAACCGGAGGACCAACATCGCTTAACGACCCGATCGAAACTTCTTCGGTGAAACCACTGATTTTGTAATTTGATGGATGGACCTTGAGTAATAGAGCAGCGTCATGTAACCGGTGGGCTGCTTGATAGTCAGCAATACGGGTGCGGTTAGTAGTTCCCACTTCAATCAGTTGAGCGCCGGACTCGGCCATGACATCCGGCACTCGGAAGCCTCCTCCGATTTCAACAAGCTCTCCTCTGGAAACAGCAACAGCCCGGTTACGCGCGAGAGCTGCAAGTACCAACGTCACAGCGGCAGAACAATTGTTCACTACAAGAGCTGCTTCTGCTCCGCCTAATTTGCAGATCAAATTGGCTGCATGGTCATTTCGTGAGCCACGGTTGCCCGTGGCCAAATCGAATTCGAGATTTGTTGCTTGTGGTGCCTGCTGGTACCCCAATGGCGCCCGACCGAGATTGGTGTGAAGCAATACCCCGGTCGCGTTGATAGCTGGGCCTAAAAGCGCTCGTTTCAATTTGAGCGCTTCTTCTCGAGCCGAGTCTGGATCGTTGTTGCTGATAGCAGTGCGAGCAGCTTCGACCAGCAGAGGAGATGGGAGATCTATGTCTGACAGAGATCTGGATAACGCATCAACTGATGGTGGTCGCACGATAAGAGGATAGGTCCGCCCGAGTTCGATTCGCCCTAGGTACCGTCACTAGGATCAAACAAGTGGTCCTTCTTTTCGTTCTTTTCGTTGTAGTACCGATCCTTGAACTCATGCTCATTATTCAAGTCGGTCAGGCGGTGGGGGCCTGGAATACGGTGACTTTGCTAATTGTTGACAGCCTCGTCGGGGCATGGCTTGTTAAACACCAAGGGCTTGGTTTACTCAGAAAATCTCAAGATCGTTTACGAAACGGTGAAATGCCAAGTGATGAAATTTTTTCCGGAGTGGCAGTGCTTTTCGCGGGCGCTTTGATGCTCACTCCAGGATTTCTTACCGATGTCGTCGGGTTATTTTTGTTGATTCCCCCAGTGCGGAATGGTGTGTTGAATGTCGCGAGACGAAAGTTTCGTTCGCGAATAGCAACTAACTTCACAACATCGAATCTGCCTGACTGGGATAACGAAATCCCTCCCAGCGAGGGCAGGGATGCATCTGGAGATAATGACAATTGACAACACCGGTTGAAGTTCGGCTGGCAGCGACGGTCATGCTGGTTCGAGATGGGCAGCAAGGTCTTGAAACCTTCATGCTCAAACGGAACCCCAAAAGCGAATTTGTTCCAGGTCAGTTCGTGTTCCCTGGCGGGGCCGTGGATGTCAACGACCAATTAACTCACGAAGTTGAGACCGTTTCTTCCGGACTTGATGACAGCCAAGCCTCAAAACGACTTCAGATCGAAAGCGGTGGTCTGGCTTATTGGGTGGCCGCGATTCGCGAATGTTTCGAAGAGGCAGGGGCGTTACTGGCGCGAATCGATGGGGAGGACTTGTCGTTAGCTGACCCACAGGTTCATCAGCGGTTCCAAGGCCACCGAAACGCTCTTTACGCTGGCGATCTTACGGTGATGGACTTGTGTCGATCTGAAGGTCTGTCGTTGAACTTCGATGATCTGCGTTACGTCAGTCATTGGATCACTCCCATTGGCCCGCCGAGACGATTCGATACCCGGTTTTTTGTGGCGCGGTCACCATATGGACAGCGCCCAGCACACGATGGAGGAGAAACTGTCGAGAGCTGTTGGATCGCTCCCAAGGAGGCTATGGAACTTCACCACGCCGGCAAGTTCGAAATGATTTTGCCAACAGTCGCCAATCTTGAACCGCTCTTGGAATTGGAGTCAGTCGATGAAGTGATGCAGTGGGCAGATGAGCTAACCGACATACCGGAGTTATTGCCCGCGTTGGTTATCTCCGAAGATGGTTCTCCCTCAGTGCTGATGCCCGGAGAAGTTGGCTACGAAGAAGCGTTAGCTCAACCCCCTCCGCATGGCTCAACTCAGTGATCAAAAGTTTTTTCGCTTTTCAGCGACACGGGTATTTCAGCGATCGCTGACGCCGAACAAGCGTTCATATCCAGGGGCGGCGCGATTTCTTCAAAAAGGCGTGTAGCAATTTCATGGAATGCCCGGCTCGCCGGCCCATCTGACGTAACAACCGGTTGACCAGTATCCCCGCCGGTAGATACAGCAGCTTCGAGTGGGATGGAACCTAGCAATGGCACATCGATTTCATTGGCTAGGCGCTCACCGCCGCCCTCACCGAAAAGCGGCCAACTGGTGCCGTCGGGGGTTGTAAAGGCAGACATATTTTCGATCACACCCAGCACAGGCATGTGGCTGCGTCTCGCCATGTCAGCGACACGGATCGCCACCTTTTGAGCGCTGACAGCTGGTGTAGTCACAACCAGCATCTCTGCTTGAGGCAACAACCTGGCTAAAGCCATTTGGACATCACCGGTACCCGGTGGCATATCAATCAGCAAATAATCCAGGTCACCCCAATCCACATCATGGAGAAACTGTTCAACCGCTTTAGCCAACATGAGGCCTCTCCACATGAGAGCGGTTTCTTCTGTATCGACCATCAAACCAGTCGACACGACCTTTAGAAGTCCGGGACCCTCAGGTCGTTCTTCGGGGACTATCTTCCCACGTTCTTCACCCGAATTCGCGGGGCGGGCATTTAGCCGAGAATCGACCCCCAGCATTCTTGGCACACTGAAACCCCAAATATCTGCGTCAAGAACACCGACCGTCAGACCTCGAGCGGCTAACGCGGTAGCAATGTTGACCGTTACGGAAGATTTGCCCACCCCTCCTTTACCTGAAGCGATCGAAATAACTCGAGTGCGAGCCGGAATTTGACTTGGGGCCGCGTTGTCGCGCGCGGTAAGTCGGGCGCGTTCCATAACTCGCGTGCGTTCTTCTGGCGTCAACTCGTCCCAGTGCAACTGGACCGCATTGATGCCAGGAAGTGACTCAACCCGAGTTTCGCAGTCACGTTTTATGGTTGCGCGGAGAGGACACCCAGCTGTGGTAAGCGCAATAGTGATGTGAGCAGTCTCTCCCTCGAGGGAAACAGACCGCACCATTCCCAAGTCGACAATATTGTCGTGTAACTCGGGATCCATCACGCCGCGCAAGACGCCAAGAATCTCGGTTTCGTCAACAGGCTGGTGATCCACATTTATAAGGCTAGTAACGACATTCGTTGTGATCCACTGTCGCGTATTGGCTACAATTGAAAATAGATAACATCGGAGGTCCCAAAACATGATCGCCTTGACTGATATTGCGACTGAAAAAGTTAGAGAATTAATCGAAGCCGAAGGCGAAATTGATTTGGCGCTCCGAGTAGCAGTCCGTCCCGGCGGATGTTCTGGGTACAGCTACGAAATGTTTTTTGATAGCGAAACCGAAGCAGATGACATGTCGCAATTCTTCGGAGATGGAGATGGAGATGTCCGTGTCGTTTCGGATCCAATGAGCGCCCAACTTCTCGAAGGAGCCACGTTGGATTTCAAGGATGGCCTGATGGGGTCGGGGTTTGCCATTGATAACCCAAATGCTCAACGAACATGCGGCTGCGGTAGCTCTTTCAGCTGAGAACCAACCTTTTAAATCAGCGAAAGTAATTCCCTCAGTTCGACGTTGTCCCAAATATGGTCAAGTCGTCGCAGGACTACACCTTGTTCGTCTAGAAGGAACATAAAAGGCTCGTAATTGACACCCATTTTTATGACCGCGGGTGCAATCGGGCCTAGGTCGTCTGTACTTGGATTTGAATACACCTCTGCGTGAATAACATCGAATCCTGAATAATTTGATCCGACTTGGGAGATCAAGTTCTCTAATACAGGACCGCACATCCATTTCGTTCCACAAAACGCCGGTGTGCTCACGATTAGTACAGTTGCGCGTTCCGAAGAAATTGAATCGTCCAGTGATATGTCGTGAAATGGGCATGAAGGTTCTCGAGTGCAAATGGGGTTCACACCACTGGGGCGTGATGAGGTGGGGGTCACCAGGGCCGGGAAACGATCACCGGGCCAAATGATCGGGCTCTGTGATTTTGTTCCCGGGTTTGTGTAGCCGACGTACTTTCCTCGCTTTCCTAGATCGAAACGAAATTCGTGAATCCCTGATCTTTGGAATGGAACGATCACTGGGTAGTAAGGCATCGCGACACCGTCAATATGGCGTTGTGCGGTGGTTGTGAGAATTGTCTGGAAGTCAGTATCAACAATCTCCACTTCAATCGATTCCGGTGAAAGCCCGCCCAGATTGCCGTCATCATCGGAGAATGACCAGATTGTTCTTTGAGGGCCCCGATTGCTGATAACGGTTTGGTCAGAAAACCATTTCGATGCTGCTTTAAGTTCGCTTTGATTTTTTGTCCGGGTCCCGCATGCTGCCAACAAGGCTGTGGCGGCTAAGCCACCACCCGCGAGTGATAAGAAAGTTCTGCGTGAAACACGCTGAGGGTCCCACATATTGCGATTCACTCCTTGGAACGTAGCCTGAACTCTGCTCTCATCTGAAGCGTTGAGACCTATTCCTGATATGGAGGTAATCCCATCGAACGACTCATTCGATTCCAACTTGATGGACAAGAGGTTGACGTCGTAGATGACGGCGACAGCCTTTTGGGGGCGTTACGCGACCATCTCGGGAATCGGTCGGTCAAGGATGGTTGCAGTCCGCAAGGACAGTGCGGTTGCTGCACCGTGTTGATCGACAACGCCCCCCGAGTTGCCTGCGTTACGCCGCTGAGGCGCGTTGCGGGCAGAAGCATCACCACTATCGATGGCCTAACCGAACCGGAGCGGGCACGATGGGCAGACGCTTTCTTGGCCCATGGGGCTTCTCAGTGCGGCTTTTGTACTCCGGGTATCGTCTGTCGGTTCGTAGGGCATGAACGCAAAGGCGCCGACCTTGGAGATCGAGAAACAGTAGATCGGTTGTTGTCCGCTCATCTTTGTCGTTGTACCGGATGGCAAACCATCAGAGAAGCAGCAGCCGAAGTTTCAGTTGAATACCCTCAACGAGATGTCGAATTAGCGACCCGTCAAGCAAGCCTTGAAGCTGGGATGCACCAAATTGTGGGCCCAGAAGTAGTGCTGGGCGAAGTGAGCTTTGGAGATGACAAACCCCCAGATCAGGCGCTTGTGGCAACTCGAAATGATGAGCGGTGGGTTGTTGGGGAAACACTGCACCAAGCTCGAGAACGTGCTGGCAAAGTTCAAGGTCGGCGTACCAGCTTGGAGTCAAACCCTCCGTTGGAGTTACCCAAAGGGGACTGGTCACTCACTCTTCGAACTGGGTGGGTGGAACCGGCGTACCTGGAAACTGACGCGTCATGGTGTGACCCGCTCGGTGAGCCGTCTAACCCAATAGCGAATGGGGGAGCTTTTGGTGGGAAAACTGACAGTGATGTATCGGAAAGAGCCCAATTGCTCGCACGGGAGAACGGTCTACCTGTGCGGGTCCTTTGGTCAAGAGAAGATGTGGTCCGTTACGGAAGTAAACGCCCCCCAATCGCTGCAGGACTACGCGCCGATGGGAGTGGTGTTGTCCGCGTCGCCAAGACGCCCGGTGTAGCGGAGGTTATTCAAGCGGTATTACCCGCCTGTGAAATCGAACAGATAGAAATCCCCGGTCCCCCAACTTCGCTTGCTTTGAGAGGCGCTGGATGGGCTGAGGCCGAGATGCTTCGAACAGGACTTCGCGGTCAAAATGATTGGGTTCATGCTCCTTCGGGGGCGCGTGCACAAGCTGAGATCGATCAAGGAATAATCCGGATTGAAGTTGATAGTGGCACGCCGCTCGACTGGGTGATGTTTCGCAGCTACTGCATAGGCGCAGCGCACATGGCCTACAGCTGGGTGACTTCAGAGAGTCTGAGCGTGGACCCATCAGGAGAAGTACAAGATCTCACAGTTCGATCCTTTGGGGTGCTTCGCTCTTCGGACAGCCCTCACATAGAGGTAGTTTCGGTAGGCGAAGGCGAAGTTCTCGCAGCGGGAGACGCAGTATTTGCCGCAGTAGCCGCCGCCGCATGGTTGAATCGGGGTTGTCCACCTGATTTGCCAACCGGATAAATCAGACCCAAACCCTTTACTTCGTGTACGTGGAGGTACCAAGTGTCTAAACCCGTAGCTCATTACTCAGCGTCATACCGGGCAGGCGATCTTCTGTTCGTGTCTGGCCAATTGGGTCTCGCCGACGGTTCGTTAGTCGAAGGAGTTGAAGCACAGACATCCCAAGCTCTCGCCAATGCTCAGAGCGTTCTCCAACAACACGGCCTGAGTCTCGAAAATGTCGTGAAGTGCACAGTATTTATGACCGACATTGAAAACTTTTCAACCATAAACGAGATCTATGCCCAAACTTTTGGAGATCATCGACCGTCCCGTTCAGCTATTGCCGTCAAGGCGTTACCACTTGGTGGTCTGGTCGAAATTGAAGCGATAGCTCACATCTCAGATTGATCATCCGATGGTGACAGCATTAGGTGTTTTATTGCTTACCTAAGTCGTAACTAACGTCGTTAACTGGCTACCATCGAGAACATGGTCGGAGGAATAGCTATAGCTGTAATTCTGTTGCTGAGCCCATTCATGATCACCCTTAGCCTCGCTGCTGTAGCTGCTTTGTTAGGGAACTCCCTGAAAGGCGACGCTGAATCACGGCATGAAGGCAGCAGCCTCATCGAAACTAATTACTAGATTCTGACCTTGCGAATGTTCGGCGCTTATCGGCGACGACTTTCACCTAAGCGGTAGCCAACGCTTCGCACGGTTTGGATTAGGGCAGCGTATTCTTCGCCAAGTTTCGCCCGCAGCCGTCGGACATGAACATCTACTGTCCTTGCGCCACCGTAATACTCATAACCCCAGACTCTGCTGAGAAGGACCTCTCTTGTAAACACCCTTCCGGGGGTCGCTGCCAAGAACCTGAGCAACTCGTACTCCATGAACGTCAAATCCAGAGGTCGATTGTTGACCGAAGCTTCATAAGTTTCCAGGTCTAAAATCAATGGGCCGTATTCGATCCGTTCTCCACTGAGATCACCTCCCGAAGAGGCAAGCATGTGTCTAACTCGAGCTTCGAGTTCTCGAGGATGAAACGGGTCCAGGCAAAAATCGTCAAAAAGATCGTCACGTAGATCGAGTTCGTTCAATTCGTTGCCCCTGACCATCAACAACAGTGGAGCCACTGGAACGTCACGCCTACGTAAGGCTCGAAGCATCCCCCAACCAAGATCGCTGTTCTCGCCCAGTTGGACTATCGCCCCACCCCACCCCTCGTCGGGTTCGAAGAGGTCTACATCAGATGGCTGGGCCACGCCCTTCCACACGAAACCGCTCAGATCTAAAAGCTGAGCTAGCTCAGGGGCTGGGTCCGCGGGGTAAATAGCTAGAACGGTCATCACAAACTTGAGTAATACCGGTCAAGTTCAAATGGGGTTACTTGGGCTTTATAGTCGTTCCACTCACGCCGCTTGTTTCGAAGAAACCAACTGAACAAGTGATCGCCCAAAGTGTCAGCTACAAGGTCGCTTTTCTCCATTTCGTCGAGCGCCTCATCTAATGACTGGGGAAGTTGAGCCTGATCGATTAAGCCGCCGTGTTCAGTGAATCCGGTCATCGAAGGTGGCGCTTCAAGTGGTAATTCGTAGCCCTGTTCGATTCCCTTCATTCCTGCGGCGAGCATTACCGCAAAAGCTAGGTAAGGGTTACATGCAGGATCAGGCGCTCGATACTCGATCCGAGTCGTGTCATCAACACCGCCCTCGCGGCTTGTGGGAACTCGTATAAGAGCGGCGCGGTTGGCCCGGGCCCACGAAACATTTACCGGTGCCTCATAACCGGTTACCAGTCTTTTGTAACTGTTCACAAGTTGATTGGTAATAGCGGTGATTTCTCGCGCGTGATGTAGGAGGCCAGCAATAAAACCGCGGGCAACATCAGACAGGCCATCTGGACTTTCCGGGTCGTGGAAAGCGTTGACCCCATCTCTAAATAACGACAGATGAGTATGCATCCCTGAACCCTGAACACCCGTTAACGGCTTAGGCATGAATGTCGCGTGCACTCCGTGTTCGAGAGCTATTTCCCGAACGATTAAACGAAATGTCATGACATTGTCCGCCATGGTCAAGGCATCGGTATAACGCAAATCAATTTCGTGCTGGCTCGGGGCGTCTTCGTGGAATGAATATTCCACAGGGATCCCCATTGCCTCCAAAGTTGTCAGTGTTTGACGACGAATATTGCTCGCTACATCAGCGGTGGTCAGATCAAAATAACTGCCGTTATCTAGTGGAACGGGATCACCGTTTCTGTCTGCTTCGAACAAGAAATACTCAAGTTCGGGAGCCGTGAAAAACGTGAAACCTTGGGCAAGGGCTCGTTCCATTGAGCGTCGCAACACTTGCCTGGAGTCACCCGGGAATGCGCTCCCATCGGCTCGTTCAATGTCGCAAAACATTCGAGCCGCATTTTCGTCGTTACCACCCCAGCGCATTAATTCGAAAGTCGCCGGATCAGGGCGAGCGACCATGTCCTCTTCTCGGACCCTACTGAAACCGTCGATCGAAGAACCATCGAACACCATGCCGCTCTCGAATGCAGTTTCGAGTTCAGCAGGAGAAATCGCAAACGACTTCAGCTGACCCTGAACATCGGTAAACCACAGACGAACTAAACGAACCCCGCGTTCCTCAACACGTCTTTGCACATAGTCCTGTGGTCGTTCCATCTGAGTTCACTTTCTCATGTGGCGCCGTGCGCTTACAACACTGAACCTATTCTTGGCGGTTCTCGCTGTAAATCAAACCTTGAAGCGTTCCGTTTACATGACTTTCACAATTGCATGACGAGGCTAAAACTAGGGGTCTGTGGGCTTATTAGTAAGGCCCGACCGTTCGGTTAGTCGAAAAATGGTGCGCTGAGGTCATTCTAATTGTTAGCTTGCCTTTCGATCCCGCCCCCTCTAACAGGAGTAAACACAGTGGCGTATAGGGCTGAATACATATGGATTGACGGAACAGAACCAACCGCAGAGATCAGGTCTAAGACCAAAGTCCTTGCAGATGGTGATGACCCCGGAATATGGGGTTTTGACGGATCAAGCACGAATCAGGCAACTGGCGACAATTCCGACGTCGTACTACAGCCCGTATTTCAGTGCCCTGATCCAATTCGCGGAGGCAACGACATCCTCGTTCTATGCGAAACCTTGTTGACATCGGACATGTCGCCGCACCCAACCAACACTCGCGCTGCAGCACGAGCCGCTTTGGACCAATATGGCGACCAAGAACCCTGGTTCGGGTTGGAGCAGGAATACACCATGCTAGATCCAGCCACAGGTTGGCCTGCTGGCTTTCCTGCCGGTGGGTTCCCCGCCCCGCAAGGGCCGTATTACTGCGGAGTCGGCGCTGTGAAGATTCGCGGCCGTGACCTCGTAGAGCAACACACAACGTGGTGCATCGAAGCCGGATTGGCGATATCTGGCACAAACGCTGAAGTTATGCCCGGCCAGTGGGAATTCCAGATAGGTCCCGTGGACACAGTCGCTGTTGGCGATCACCTCTGGATGGCCCGTTACCTGCTCTACCGTGCAGGCGAAGAGCACGGCTTGGAAATCAGCATCGAAGCGAAACCCATGAAGGGTGACTGGAACGGAGCTGGTATGCACACCAACTTCTCAACCAACGCCATGCGTGAAAACTATGACGCCGTTGAAAAGGCTGCTGAATCTATGGGTGCACCTGGCAAACCACAAGAACACCTTGCTGGCTATGGCATAGGAATCGAAGATCGTTTGACCGGTGAACATGAAACTCAAAGGTTTGACCAGTTCAGCTATGGAGTTTCGGATCGAGGAGCATCGATACGGATTCCATGGCAGGTCGCCCAAGACGGTAAGGGATATATAGAAGACCGCAGGCCTAATGCAAATGCTGACCCGTATGTTGTGGCAACACTGTTGACCAACACATGCTGCGCTGCTTTGGCATAACGCAATATCTCGGTTAACGATTTGGGCGGGGCCAACGGCCCCGCCCAAATACTTTTCGCAGTTGACCTCTGTCTGCTTCTAGCCTCATACCCATGGCTTCGATCAGAGTTGCCCTAGCGCAACTCAACTTTCGTTTAGGTGACTTCGACTCGAATGTCGCCTCAATTACCGAAGCTTATGATCAGTCTCTTGAACGCGAAGCCGACGTTGTCGTCTTTAGCGAACTAGCAGTATGCGGTTACCCACCAGAGGATTTACTTCTAAAACAACGTTTTCTTGAGGACGCACGTGCGGCGCTGGAAGACATTGCAGCTCGCACCTCCGACGCTGTCGCTGTCGTGGGATTCCCTGAGCAGGAAGGCCAACACATATACAACTCGGCTGCTGTTTGCCATCAGGGTGCAGTCAAAGGTATTTATCGAAAGCAGTTGCTTCCTAACTACTCGGTTTTTGACGAGAAGCGCTATTTCTCACCTGGCACTTCAGCAGGTCCGATCGTCCAAATCGCCGGTGTGATGGTCGGTATTTCTATTTGCGAAGACCAGTGGTTCGACGAAGGTCCCCTGAATGACCAGATCACTTCAGGCGTGGGCTTAGCGATCTCCTTGAACGCGTCTCCGTATCAACGAGGCAAAGATGCGGACCGAGCGTCGACGATTATAGAACGGGTTACCAGTCACAAGATCCCGGTTGTGTATGTAAATCAGGTAGGGGGCCAAGACGAATTAATTTTCGACGGCTCTTCTTTTGTCGCAAATTCTCAGGGCGAACTCGTTGCTCGCCTTCCCCAGTTTGAAGAAGCCGTTCAACTTGTTGACCTTGATGTAGACGAATGCAGCTCTGACGGGTTACCGGTAATCGTCACTTCAACAAAACAGAAGACGAAGAGTGCGATAGCAGAACCTGTGGTCGTAGAAGGTGACGAAACGATCGCTGAAGTCTGGAACGCACTGGTGCTGGCCACCCGCGATTACGTCAACAAAAACGGATTCAGCGAAGTTGTTATTGGTTTATCGGGGGGAGTGGACTCAAGTCTGGTGGCAGCGATCGCCGTTGACGCTCTTGGCCCTGAACGGGTCCATGGAGTATCGATGCCGTCCCGGTACTCAAGCCGAGGATCAGAAGATGACGCTGCTGAGTTGGCAGGGAACTTTGGTATCGATTTTCAAACGATTCCAATCGAGGCCGGGTACGCAGCATTGACCAGCATGCTTGAGCCTGTTTTTCGTGGCCATAGCCCAGACCTCACAGAGGAGAATCTTCAAAGTCGCCTGCGCGGGATATTGCTGATGGCGATGTCAAATAAGAAGGGCTGGTTGGTTCTGACAACGGGGAATAAGAGCGAAACCTCAGTCGGCTATTCAACGCTTTATGGCGATACAGCGGGAGGCTTCGCGGTGCTAAAAGACTGCCCAAAGCTGCTCGTCTACGAACTGTGTCGTTGGCGGAATAGTCAAACGACTTCCTCGTGGATTCCAGAAGCATCGATCAGTAAGCCTCCGTCTGCAGAACTGAGACCAGATCAAACCGACGATCAATCACTACCGCCTTACGAACTTTTGGATCCGTTGCTTGAGGCATATGTGGAACAAGATCGGTCTGCTGCAGAACTTGTTGCAGAAGGCTATGACCCAGAAATAGTTGAGCAGATAACCCGACTCGTAGATTTAGCGGAGTACAAGAGACGTCAGTCACCCCCAGGTCCTCGAATCTCTGCCAAAGCCTTCGGAAAGGATCGCCGGTTACCCATAACTAACCGGTACCGCTAGGGCTGTTAACCAACAAGATCTGCAGACTTTTTATTCTGGCTTAACGGACTGTAAGCTCAGCGGCACTCTCAAGACACGAGTGAACCAACCAAGCAGTTAGCTGCTTCTCTACGCGAAAGAACGTCGATGACAGAAACCAAGAGGCCCCGAGAGCCGTTCGCGCCATGGGATCGACGTGCCCTCCCAGGGTTATTTGATGTTGATGAGACCGCAAAGCGTGTAGGTCATTACAAATGGGTCGAACTGAAATTGTTCGAAGCTCTCGGTGGGTGGGTGGCCACGGTTCCAGAGCTTGACGTCAAAATGCGTCTCGGGACTCACTGTTACCACCATGCATGGCACGCAGATTTGTTCGATAAACGCCTCCCCGAATTGCGAGAAATGAAGACCGACCGGCTGACTCTTCCAGCTAATGACCATATGGTGGCCTTCATCGACGCAATGACTGAACCCGAAGAGGCTGCTATGACGATTGAGAAGCTGGTCGGGGTCTACCGGGTTCTCATTCCTCACAAGATCGCTGCCTACACATACCACCGCAACGCGACTTCAGAAATAACGGACATGCCTACCGTTAGAATTTTGGACTTCATTCTTCAAGATGAATTCAACGACTGGCGTGAAGGTGAAATGCTTATTCAATCGATGATTGAAACCGAAGAAGAACTTGATCGTGCGATGATTCATCAAACCAAGCTCGAAAAGCTTATGCTGGCTGCAGGTGGTATCGCCGGTCCAGGTTCGATCGGAGACCCCTACGTGGAAATACCAGAGGAGAACTGATGCGAAAGATCTTTCCTGCTGAAGAATTGGCCCGTGATGGCCGATTCATTCGCCAAACGAATGAACAACGGATGGGTGACCCGCGTGGTGCACGGATAGCGGGTGGAAATAGTGGCGACCGGCTAGCGAAACTGACTCCCGAGCTAGCTAATGGGCCAGATCGAGCTCGCGCCCTAATGCACGGCATTTTCGTGGGCGAAATCCAAGCCCTTGAAGGTGCAGGTCGCACTTGCTGGGACTTCGAAGTCGGAGAAGACGTTCCACTTGAGTTGAAGCTCGACATGGCTCGCCAATGCTGGGATGAGGCGCGTCATTGCGAAATCTCGGTAGCGCTAGCTGAACATATGGGAACAGAGCTTGGCGAGTACGCCGAAAATGCTCTTCTCTACGAAGCGGCATGCAACCCTGACCCAGTCCTACGTCTCACTGGGGTCAATCGGGCCTTAGAAGGCCTTGCTATAGATGTTTTCAACACCATGAAAGAGTTCGGAAACATGGCCGGCGACCCGGTTTTGGAATTCTGTGAGGATTGGATGTTGGCCGATGAAGTCACCCACGTGAAGATGGGTTCAGACTGGTTGCGCCGACTCACAGAAAATGACAAAGAACGTCTCGACAAGGCCCTGGAATTTCAGAAAGTTGTTGACAGGCTCTTCTCCTTTAACGGATTCCGAGGCGAAGAAGATGACAGTCCTATCCAGCTCACCCGTCGCTTCCGTGAACTAGCAGGCTTCAGTGATGATGAGATCGACGAGATCGCTGACATGTCGAGAGAAGCCAGAGTTGAGGCATCTAGCTGATGACCCAGGTGTCAGTGACACCCGAGTCTTTCGAGATGGTCTTCTACGACGCTGCGGTGATTGGCGAAGTTGTCGCAGAGGTAGCTGAACGACTTGGTTTCGAAGAAACCATCACACTCGAAATCGACGAGCGGTCCCCGCTCGGCCGAAGCAAAATAACGAGCTACGACCCTATTGAACTCTGGGTTGATGGCGGAGCTTTGGAAAATACGAAACGACCACGCCAATTTGGTACCGCTCGAGCTCGAGACACTATTGGAAGGCTCCTCCTCCGGATCTTGGATCGTCGATCGGGACGGTTCAACGAAACACCAGATGATGACGAGTTGGACCTAATGCAATTCGCTGCATGGGATGTGCACTGTGTCGGCCGACTGGAACGACTTGGAATCGGAGGACAACGCCAACGGCGTCTGTACCAATTCCGGAACCGGCACGGGTTTAGCGATGTTGCTGATGCCGCGTTTGAACAGCTGTGGGACTCAAGTGAACTGAGCTGGACAGAGATTGAACGCATATCAGGGGACTGCCGGACCGCCTAGCGGTCAAGTCGTCGATTCGCTAGTTCGACGCGACCTGATTAGCAATCCACGGATAGGTATTAGCGAGCCCCTGAACTAGATCGAATTTAGGGTCGAAGCCAAGTGATTCGATCCGGTCATTAGAGAAGTTGCGATTTTGCACCCCAACTGGGCCGGGTACCCACAACGGAGTGATCAGCTTTTCTGCTGATGAAGCGACTAGTTCAACAAGTTCTTGCACTGACACGTACTCGCGCGTACCGATATTTGTTGGCTCACTCACTTCGCTATCCACCAGCCGTCGAACACCTTCAACGAGATCATCGACATAGATGAAGCTGCGCACCGCTGAGCCGTCTCCCCATACTTCGATAGTTCCATCGGTTGATTCAGCGACTTTGCGACACAACGCTGCAGGCGCCTTTTCGCGGCCACCAGTCCACGTTCCTTCGGGCCCATAACAGTTCTGGAATCGGGCAATACGTGCTTGAAAGCGGCCCTCACGGGCGTAGGAGGCCACTGCTCGCTCCGCGTATAGTTTCTCCCATCCGTATTCGTTGTCAGGTAACGCCGGATACGCATCATCTTCAGTTAACTCAGCCTCACCTAACTCCATGTCGCGATACACGCACACCGAACTAGCTAAGAAATAGCGGTCGATTCCAGCGTGCGCTGCTGCTTCAACAACGTTGACGTTAACCAACATGCTGTTATGCATGATCTGAGTCTCCGCTGAATGAATAAATCCCATTCCGCCCATGTCTGCAGCTAGTTGGTACACCTCATCAAACCCGCCGATGAGTGCCGCTGCCGCAGAGTCCGGGTTACGAAGATCGGCGACCACAAATTCGTCCGCGTGGCTAGAACTCCACTCCGGTTGTTTTATATCAACGCCTCGTACCCAGTAGCCGTCGGCGACTAGACGCCTAACCAGATGGCTCCCAATGAAACCACCTGCACCGCAAACCAAAGCTCGCTTCGTCACGTTGGCCTTTCAGTTCAGATCGTGGGCGCTGAGACCCTGTAGCAGGTCAATATCTGGGCGTTCAGCAAGTATCCCTGAACATGATTCCGCCATTTCGACCATAACAGGAGAGTCGAAATGCGCTCGAGCAGCATCGTCTGATTCCCATTTCTCTATGATCACGAACCGGTTCGGGTCGGTGAATGACACACAGAGATCTGCATTGCGGCATTCGGTCTCTTTGCGAGTCATCACCACATATTTGGATAACACCGGCAGCAATAGATCGGGCTCATTTGCCTCGAAAGTTAGTTTCAGAAGAGCGATTTCAAGGCCATCATCAGGGATCGATATCGGTTCAGTCATCTTCTACTCACAGTCCGTGTCGGAAATCGCGATTCCAGCCGGTAGTTTCCAGGCAAGCGATTAGGCTCGTTAGTCAGAGCCTGGGAATTAGATCGTGTCGTTGACGTGACGAGCGTACCGGCGGAAGGCACTACTTTGTAGTCGTCTTCACTGGTCGGGGGAAAGAGGTCGGAAGGTGGCCAAGAATCGGGTCGAAAGAGATGAAGAAGACCTAGTTCGTCTTTACCTCACCGATATCGGACAGTATCCACTTCTAACGAAGGACGACGAAGTTCGGCTAGCGCAAGAAATCGAAGCTGGCACCGAAGCCCGAACAGCGCTAGAGGCCGATCAACTAGTAGACGGCTCAGCCATAACTCCCACAAAAAAACGTGAACTACGGCGAGCTGACCGTAAAGGCGAGAGAGCCGAACGAACCTTCGTTCAATCCAACTTGCGTCTCGTTGTATCAATAGCCAAGAAATATCAGGCATCAGGACTTCCACTTCTCGACCTCATTCAAGAAGGCAACCTTGGGTTAATGCACGCTGTCGAAAAATTCGACTGGCGCAAAGGTTTCAAATTCTCCACTTACGCAACATGGTGGATTCGCCAAGCCATAACTCGAGGCATCGCGAACACCGGTCGCACAATCAGGCTTCCGGTTCATGCCGGAGACACCCTTGCCCGACTTCAGAAAGCTCGTTCCCGGTTGGAACTCAAATTTGGACGTCCAGCGACTCTCGCCGAACTTTCAGTAGAAGTTGACATGCCTGAGGACAAAGTGTCAGAAGCGCTCCGGTTCGCGGCAGAACCACTTTCACTGTCTGAACCTCTCCGCGAAGATGGCGACGCCGAATTAGGTGACGTGGTCGAAGATCGAAATGCCGAAGACCCTGAAGAAGCAGCAGCTGTTGCACGCCTTCCCGATGAGATCACAAAACTGCTCGGTCCTCTTGATGAAAGAGAAAGAGAAATACTGAAACTCAGATTCGGTCTCGATCGCGGAGAACCACGCACCCTCGAAGAGGTGGGTGAGCACTTCAACCTGACCCGAGAACGCATCCGGCAAATCGAAGCGCGGGCAATGTCCAAGTTGCGACATCCGAGCAGCGACACCGGGGCGCGAGATTTACTGGGAGTCTGAGTTACCTAAACCGGTCACACAGACGTTTAGTTTTTTTGGGCACTAGTTCTCAGAGAGCTTTCGAGCGGCAATTGCCACCAAGGCTCCGACGACGATTGCCAGCAGAAGCTTTTTCACGTTGGTTCCTTTCGGTCAGATTTTTGGATCTCGGGGAGTAGTTGGACAGACTTGGCGGAGGTGGACGGGAATCGAACCCGCCGGACGGGGATCGCCCGTCCCGCCCGCTTTGAAGGCGGGGGAGCCCACCAGGCGCTCGGACACCTCCAAGATCAGTCTGCCTCGCGCGCGGCCCTATTGGAAAGAAAAATTTGAATAAAAGACCGTGATCCGCTCACTAACGTCAATTTCAACTTTGATGGGGCCAAAAAGACTGAAGAAACTGCCGATTTTTCTTGATTATTGAACTAAACGGGTGTTCAATGACACGCGTGTAATTACGACTACGTCATCTTGACGAGTCGAACCAACCAGGGCGGACACAAATGGCTTTTGTCGATGATGGCGGTGCTCAAACCGAAGAAAGCAGCTGGTGGGATTACGCCAACTGTTTAGGTGTTGACCCTGATTTGTTTTTCCCAGAGCGTGGAGCAAGCACCAAAGAAGCTAAAGAAGTATGTAGGGGTTGCGTCGTCCGCGAAGACTGTTTGGAGTACGCATTAAGTCACGGTGAGAAATTTGGAATCTGGGGCGGCATGAGTGAGCGAGAACGCCGCCGCCTGCGCCGCCAACGCGCACTTGCGCGGCGAGCCGCTGCGGAACGAGCAAGCTAATACGTCGAGACACTGAGCTTTCGATTCGAACTTCAGAGCGCTGGTAGTCTGAGGGCTGTGAATCTTGGCGGCTCAGAACTCATCATTATCCTGGTCATCGTTTTAGTGCTCTTTGGCGGAGCAAAGCTCCCCAAACTGGCGCGTTCGCTCGGGCAGGCCCAAAAAGAATTCAAAGACGGTATGGACGACGGCAGTTCAGCCCCAACAGAAGATTCTTCTGACAGTTAGCCGACCCTTCAGAGATCAAGAAATCTGGACAGAGGTTTCCTGTAACAGAGTTTGCCGGCGAGCTTTCAGGATTCGGCGACGTTGACGCTCAGACGCTCCGCCCCACACGCCATGTTCCACGCGGTTGACCAAGGCGTATTCCAAGCACGGGGTTTGCGAAACGCAGCCCTCACACAGTTTCTTGGCTCGCTCAACCCCGACACCGTCACTGGGAAAAAAAATTGATGGATGTTGGTCTGCGCAGTTACCGATATTCATCCAACTTGTGTCGGCGGAAATGTGGCTCATGTCAGCGCTCCGTAGGTTGTGCGAGTGTCATATCTCGCTGTTCGTTACGACTATGACGCCCAACTAGACCAAAAGGTTCCAAATATTTTCGGTTCTCATGAAACTTTTATTGTTTGATAACCGGAATAGTGAATCTGAAGGTTCACCGTCACCAATGGTTCCGACTGTTCTCGCCGGTACAGTAATGAACTCGCTGGCGAAGGAGCATCGGTGACGAACTTCGAAACTGAAGAAGAATTACCACCCCCCGAGACCGGTATACGAGTCGTGTACCTCGGGCCTGTATCTCCGCACTGGGATATACAAGGCCTCTTTGGGGAACAAGCTGTGGTCGATGAATTCCGACGCCGAACAATTGCACGTCTGCAACTCCTTCCGCCCCACGACCCTCAGTTTCGACGTAATCGTGAACGTGTGAACCGCGATGCAGAACGAGAAAACCTGCACCTTGAATGGGACTTAGGTGTTCCTGAAGACGACGACGAATAAGCCCATTTATGAGGGTGTTGATAACCAATGATGACGGCGTCGCGTCAGATGGTCTTTGGGCTTTAGCTAAACGAGTCCTCGAAGCGGGGTATGAAGCCGTAGTTGCTGCGCCGACCTCTGACATGACTGGTATGGGCGCAGCGATCGGTGGAGATCTGCAAGGTGGCGACCTTCGCGTTGAGCGTATCCATCGCGAAGATCTTGGTGACACACCATGCTGGGCCGTCGACGGACCGCCCGCTCTGTGCGTAATCATGGCCCAACTAGGAGCTTTCGGAGATCCGGTTCCCATGGTGGTGTCAGGCGTGAACCCCGGCTTGAATTGTGGCCGCTCAGCCCTGCACAGCGGAACTGTCGGAGCGGCGCTCACAGCGGCGAATAACGGCGCTCATGGGATCGCAGTCAGCCTCGACGTAACAGATGCACCGATGCAGTGGGAGACAGCAACTCACCTCGTACCTGAGTTGATCCAGCGCCTGAGGGGGATCGAGAAAGGACGCAGAGTTATTAATGTAAATGCTCCAAACATTTCGCTGGCCGAAGTCGCTGGTGCCCAAATCACCGGACTCGCGAAATGGGGAGACGCTGCAGGAAACTTACGCCCCACCGGAGACGGGTCCTGGTCGTTTGAACGGCAGCCTGGCGACCCTAAGCGAAGAATCGTAGGTACTGATAACGCAGTAGTAAGAGAAGGCAGTATTTCGGTATCTGAACTGGTTGGGATCAGGACACAGAAGTCAGACCTGTATCTCGGTGACCTCTCGCTCACTTTTTAAGAAAAAGAAGATTCCGTCTGTAAATCCGCCCAACGGAATTTGTTTTCTACTACGTTGCCGGTCGTGGCCCGTGCCCCCGGTTCCGGTAGTCGTCAAATGCCGACAGGTGCGCGCGCTGCCCTTGTCGTCGGTTTGATCTATCTGTTCCTGGTCGGTGTTTCGTCTCTTGAGGCTGGCATCAAAATCATGGGTGCCGATACCCAGGAACGTCTCTTTTCCGCAGTGAGTAACCCCATAGCCGGGTTATGCGTCGGCATCCTTGGAACCGTGCTTGTGCAGTCATCGTCAGCAAGCACGTCTGTGATTGTTGGATTGGTTGCTTCTGGGGCATTGGGTGTTGAGCAGGCGGTTCCGATGATCATGGGAGCCAACATAGGAACCACTGTTACTAACACGCTTGTGTCACTAGGTCACGTTCGCCAATCAGCAGAGTTCAAGCGAGCTTTTGCTGCGGCGACCGTCCATGACTTCTTCAATGTGTTAGCCGTTTCAATTCTTCTTCCGATCGAATTGATTTTTAAACCAATTTCAGGAATAGCGAAATGGGTGAGTGAACTTCTCGTCGGTTCAGGAGGGACGGAATGGAAAAGCCCAGTTAAGAAATGGGTGAAAGAGCCGGTTGGCTGGCTTAAAGATCTGTGGGATCAGTTCGGAGCGTCAGGCAACGTTAAGGGCGCCCTCATGGTTGCAACTGGTCTCGTCATTGTCTTGGTGGCTCTTGCTTTGGTCACCAAAAACATGAAGGCTCTCGTAGCAGCGCGAATTGAACGGTCCCTCAACGCGATCCTCGGCAAAGCTGGCGGACTGGTAGCTCTTGTGGTCGGGATGATCGTGACCATCGCCGTGCAGTCTTCAAGTATCACGACTTCAATACTGATACCGCTTTCAGCAGCTGGAGTGTTGACCCTAAGAAATGCTTATCCGGTCACACTGGGCGCAAATGTAGGTACGACCATCACGGCGTTACTTGCTGCTCTTGCCGCTTCAAGTCCCGACTCGTTGACCGTAGCGTTAACCCACACGACCTTTAACGTGATCGGCATTCTGGCTTTGTATGTGCTGCCGTTCGCTAGAGAGGTTCCGGTGGTGGCAGCAACGGCCATGGCTGATATTGCTGTGCGGAGGCGAGTTTTAGCAGTCTGTTACGTCGTTGGAATGTTCATCGTTGCACCTTTGATCGGTGTAGCTATCCTTCGGTAGGGGGGAGTTTCGTATGGTGCTTTCATTTTTTAGAGCAGGAGACAGCGGATTAGACCATGTGGTGACTCGGTCGGTTGCCATGGTGAATGATGCTCGCCACTCGTTTGACCTCGCATGCACGGCTCTTATGAGTGGAGCCGACCCTCGATCCGTAGCTGACGATGTACGAGAAACTGACCTGCGTATCAATGCCAACGAACAACAACTTCGCGGTGAACTTGCTGTACATATAAGTGTCCACGGACCCAACGATATTGGCGAAGTCATTGGTCTGATTTTGCTGTTGAAGAAAATTGAACGCGTCGGCGACCACGCAAAGAACATCCTTGATCTTGCAGAAAGTGGAGTTTCGTTCTCAGAGGAACCTGACATCGACGAGCTAATTGAAGAACGCCGAATCGTTTCAGGTTTCTTCGCTGAGGCCAGCGAAATTCTGGCAGAGCATGATGGCATACCTGAAGGATTCCGTGATCGGCTAGCGGGGATGACTTCTCAAATTCAGTCCCGCATCGATGGCTACATGACATCGGATCAACCTGGTCACCAGGTCGTCCCCCGAGCTGTGTATCACCGGTACCTCAAAAGAATTGTCGCCAACTTGAATAGTGCTGTCCTGGCAGCTACCGAACCTGTGCGAGTCATCGACCCAACTGATTGACCACAACAGATTTTATCTAGCTGTGAGTAGCCGGTCGGAGTCGGCCCTAGGGTGAAATTGTGGAAGAGGGACAACACTCCTCAAATGCGGCCTCCGGACTCAGCGAAGGTGTAGCTAGTGACAATGAACCACCATCGAGACGCGCCCCCCTCGGCCCTTTTGCTCGTTTAGCGAGAGTCCAACTTGTTTCTGCTGCCGGAGATGCGCTGTTTACGATCGCGCTTGCCGGATCATTGTTTTTCAATCTCGACCCCGATGCAGCGCGACCAAAAGTGGCGTTGTATCTCATATTGACTATTGCTCCGTTTGCGATCGTTGGTCCGCTCATCGGCCCACTGATTGACCGCCTTCGCGGTGGTCGACGAGCGATGGTGATCGTTAGTGGTATGGGCCGAGCGGTACTGGCGTTTTTGATGATCCGTCACCTGGACTCATTACTGCTGTTCCCTGAAGCATTCGGAGCACTTGTTCTCGGCAAGACATATCACGTAGCCAAAAGCGCGATAGTCCCAGGATTAGTGCGTGGCCACGAAGATCTCGTAGAAGCCAACTCCAAGTTGGTTCTCTTAAGCGGGGTCGGTGGGGCACTGGCAGCTGGACCAGGACTGCTTCTAGGTCTCATCGGCTCGAAATGGGTGCTCGGGGCAGCGATGATTGCTTTTTGCACCGTGGTTCCATTCGCCGCTCGCCTTCCGAAAACTTCGATAGCGCGAGACCCAATACCTGAAGATGAGCGCAGTGACCTGCGTAGCGCCGGGATTGTCTTGGCAGCATCTGCAATGGCGATCTTGCGGGGTATGACTGGTTTCACTCTTTTCTTGGTTGCGTTTTGGCTACGACGCGAAGATGCAGCCACTATCTGGTTCGGGTTGATGGTTGCCTCAAGTGCGCTCGGAGCCTTTATTGGCGCGATAGCCGCACCGTTGTTACGTCGGCTTGTTAAAGAGGAATATTTGCTCGGTGGGGTGCTGACCATCTCGGCTGCCGTCGGATTTTTCGCCACCTTTCCCGGTGACCGGATGGCCGTACTGGCTTTTGTCATGTCAGTCGGCTTCGCCGCAGGATTAGGAAAACTTTCTTTTGACGCCATTGTTCAACGCGACGCACCGACGGTGAACCAAGGACGATCGTTCGCTCGTTTCGAAACAAGGTTCCAACTTTTTTGGGTCCTCGGGGCACTGATCCCGGTGATCGCGCCCAATGGTGTGCTGCCCCTGCGAGCCGGCCTTATTATCCTCGCGCTGTCAAGCGGGTCAGCAGCGTTCCTATATTTGGGCGGCCTTGTTGCGTTGGGGCGCGGTAAACGAACTCCTTCGCGGGTAATCGCAGATCAAGTCTGGACCGAAAAGAGATACCAACGACTCAGCAGCCGACTACCTCGGTGGGTGGCTCGCATCATTCCAGACCCATCGCGACGCGAAAAACCTCAATCCTGATCTAGTTCTGGCAAATCAATCCGAGCGAGCCATAGACCAGGGGCGTCAACTTCATTTGGGGTGGGGAGAGCCGTTGGGTCGCTCCACAGACGTGCCAACGTTGCCTCGTCAGCTCGGTCTAGTACTCCCGAGACAAATGTTGAGCCGCGGTCAACCAACTCGGAGGTGATCTCAACACCAAAGAGCTTCTCAACGAATTGATCACCGGCACTTGTGGTGAACCGGCGACGTCGGACAACTTCTGAAAGCGAGTCATAAGAACTCAATAAGCCCTGAGTAACCTTTTCAACTACATAATCGACGTAGCCCACCACCACGGCCAGAAGTGCCTCAAGGTCGGGAATGACAGCGCTTTGAGCATCAGACCGCAATGCTCCCAACAAATTTTCTGGGTCGCTTAAAGCACGTTGTAGTTGTTGCTGTAACTCTGCAGGGTCGCCGTCGCCGATATCTAAATCCATAAATCGGTCCTCGAAACCCCGCGGATCAGTCTGAAAGCCATCAACGTAGCGTTGCAATAATTTTTCAAAAGACGCCCTGACGTGGCTCACGGATAAGACTGAGTGGGTGGCTATCTCACTGACACACACCCACAGCTGGACATCCTCCGAAGGAAGTGACCATTCCTTGGCGAAGACCTCAACATTGTTGATCAAAATAAGAATCTGATTGTCAGGACGAGGAATAGGGAGCACATAGTTTCCGAACGCTTTGGTCGCGAGGTGTCCTGCTATTGAACCAGCGCTCATAGCCATCATCATCGGGTTAAGAGCTCTAAGCAGACCGTCCAGAATTTGAGCATCGGCACCATCAACTTCAGAAGGCAGCGTTCCTTGCGTCAACCGTTCCGCGAGACGATCCAGCAATGGTCGATACGCTTCTAATGTTGCCGCCGCCCACTCGGACCGAGTTGCTGCTTCCAACGACACAGGTTGGTCCGGAGACCCTGTTTCCAGGGATGTGATATTCGCGACGTGTAACTCAGCGACCCTAACCAACTCAGCCAATTTGACCCTTTGAAGTGGGTCTACGTTGGGTTCGGATTTGCCTTCCGTAGCAATTTGATAAGCGAACTGGCGGGCAACATCCCACGCTATTGGCCCTTGGACGTTGAAGAGCTTTCCGAGATCACCCAAGAATGGGAGACCCCCGAAGGGGTTATCTTCATCAAAAGGATCGTCACTAGCCACGTTCGCATGGTAGGCCGGTGCGTGCACAGCTTCACCCCAGTTGGCTGATTAGCCGCAATCCGAAGTGGGAAATGATCGATGACAACAGTGGCAATCTCTGGAGCGGAAGGGGCGTTGAGGTCCAGAATTTCTGAAGCGCTCACGCAACTCTTCGACCAAGTCATCAGCTTCACATTTGGATTGGATGAAGTTTCTTTGACTGAGGTTGAATCAGTTATTCATTTAGCGTTCTCCGAAGACTCAGATCAAAGAAATCTCATTGGTCTTTTAGAGCTCGCCTCTGAAGCTGAAATCTCTCGACTAGTAGTCGTCTCCAGCGCGATGGTGTATGGGGCATGGCCCAATAACTCGGTACCCCTATCAGAAGATGCCGCGGTTCGCCCTAACCCCGAATCAACGTTCGCAGTCCACCAAGCCGATGCAGAACGAACAGCGCTGGAATGGGCCGACTTGAATCCCGACCGGCAAGTGACGATCTTGCGACCCACAGCGGTTGCTTCCCCAAACGCATCGGGATTGATTGGTGAAGCATTGCTAGCTGCGGCCCCCATAAGGACCCGCCGAGATGATCCGCCACAACAGTTCGTTCACTTAGATGATCTAGCGACAGCCGTCGCCACAGTGGTCCAACTTGAGGACTCGGGCGTATTCAATGTCGCGCCTGACGGGTGGCTTACAGCGCGAGAAGTGAGGGACTTAGTAGGCGCGCGACCAACTATCCGACTGCCGGTCCCTTTACCGGGCCGTCTCGACCGGTATGTAGCGCGTCGAGTAGGGCACCAAGCACCCACTGGCCTACTGCCCTATACCCGATATCCGTGGGTGGTAGCTAACGACCGGTTACGAAGTACAGGGTGGGTTCCCCGATATGGAAACGACCAAGTGTTCGTTGCCGCAGACGCCGGGATGCCGTGGGATTCGATGAACGCCAAACAGCGACAAAACGTGTCGCTGGGGCTAGGAGCAACAGCGGTTATTGGCCTGCTGTACGCGCTTGGCTCTTGGCTGAAACGAACGATGTCGCGATAAAAGAACTAGTCAAGTTCTCCAACCTCAATGTTGAGTACCAATAACTGCTCGTTGCGCCAAATTCTTAATGACGCCATATCACCCGGTTGCAACATTCGAGCGTCGACGACCAAAGCGCCCATATCGGGAACAATTTGACCGTCAAGTTCCACGACGACATCACCCACCTCGACACCCCCGCGAGCAGCTGGACCATCGAAATCAATGGACTGGACCAGAACCCCAGCGTTATGTGTCGGCGGTAAAAGCTGAGGCGCCGCGTCTAGACCTCGAATGCCGAGGCGCCCATGACGGGGGCGGCCCCACTGAATAATGTCCCTTGCTACATCATGGGCGATTTCGATGGGAGTAGCGAAGCCGAGTCCTTCAGCGCCAACATCAGTAACAGCTATGACAGTGGTGATACCAACTACTGCTCCACGTGCGTCAACCAACGCGCCACCTGACGAGCCGGGAGAGATCGGGGCATCAGTTTGCACCAACTCATACAACCAGTCTCCCTGAGGCGACTGTAGACGTCGGTTAGTGGCGCTGATTACGCCGACGGTAACGGTCGGACCCCCCCGCAAACTCAAAGGTGAACCGATAGCGATCGCTGTTTCTCCAGCACGAAGAGCCGTCGCTAGGCCCAACGTCGCCGGAGCGAACTTAGTTTTTGAACCCTCCGTCGGTCTCAGCACTGCGACATCTGTGCGCCGGTCCGATCCAACTAAATCAGCTTCAAAGACGGTTCCATCGGCGAGAACTATCCGGTAGCTGTCAGCATTCTCCACTACATGAGTATTTGTTATGAGATGCCCGTCGTCGCGAAAAATGACCCCGGAACCCGAACCTATAACGCGACCATATTGAACTACTTCGACACGCACCACACTTGGAGTTACCTCCGCTGCAATATCAGCGACAGTAAGTGATCCAGTAGCTCTTGTCCCTGAGGCAGAAACGTTCGCGGTGGTGATTTCGCGTTCAACGATTCGTTCGACCACCTGTGGTGATGCTTGAAAGACAACTCCCATGACTAGGGCGGCCATGACAGCGCCGATGACCGCGCCGATAAGACCAGCGCTGATAACTCCGCGCCTGCTTGATGATGGCCCCGTTTGACCTGAACCGGGAGCTACGTATTGCAGTTCACTGGGGTGTCGCCAAATGCGATCATCTGGGTGTAACGCATACTTACTTGTTGGGGTTTCCTCGGCACTGACATTGGGGTCATCAGGGATTTGAGACCAATCGATCGAACTGCCTAGCGCCCACTCATCTGAAGCAAAGTCATCTGAGGAACTGCCCGAACCTTCACTGTCCGCGGGTTCGTCTGGATCTTGTCCAGGGTCGTTAGTTCGATCCACACCCCAAAACGTACCTACCCAATTCGAGTTATTATCCGCGGCCTAGGTATCCGATAGGGAGGTGCGCCTTCCTCGGCGTACCATAAACAATGTGTCCGCTCCGCAAAACGATGATTCCCGGGTTCTGCTTACTGCCGACGAATTACAGGTCGGCGAGATCTATGACTGGTGTGTTCACCCATCAAGTGGCGCCGTAGTCCTTTTTTCGGGGACCGCTCGTGATCATGCTGAAGGCCGCGACGACGTGTCTCTGCTCGAATACGAAGCTTATGAAGAGCACGTAGAGCCCCGTTTGGAAGCAATCATTAGCGAGATGCGCCAGCAATGGCCCGATATTCGCCGCGTCGTGATGGCTCACCGGACAGGTCCTCTCAAAATTGGTGAAAGCTCAGTAGTGGTAGCTGTCTCATCGCCACACCGCCCAGAGGCCTTTGAAGCAGCACGATTTGGTATAGATACGCTCAAAGCAACCGTTCCGATATGGAAACGAGAAGTGTGGAAAGACGGTGAAGATTGGGCGCTCGCTGCCCAAGACATCACAGATGTCCCATCAACCCAAAAATCCCACATGAGGTCGTCGTGAACCCGCTCGCTTTCCTAGGCCTAGCTGTAGCAATCACACTTGTTGGTTCACTATTTCTGGTGATTGGTAGCCGAAAGCGGACCCCCTGGGATTCGAGCATCAATGCCTTCCAAAAGCGTTTAGATGCCCTAGCACCAGAGCAAGACCAAGTCATCGAACTATTAGACGACGAGCCGTTCCCCGGCGGCGGGAGGCATTCCGCTGGCACGTGACCTAGCGATCGATCTCGGCACCGCCAACACGTTGGTGTACGAGCGTGGCCGCGGCATCGTACTCAACGAGCCGTCGGTAATAGCTATGAATGAACGCACCGGCGATGTTCTCGCAGTCGGACGTGAGGCATGGCAGATGATCGGAAGAACTCCTTCATACATCGTCGCTGTGCGACCGCTGCGAAAGGGTGCCATTACCGATTTTGATACGACGCAGCGGATGATCAGGTTGATCCTTCAACAGGTGGGCGTCGGCCGATTCGGGAAAACCCGTGTAGTCGTGTGTGTGCCTTCGGTCATTACTCCCGTCGAACGTCGCGCTGTCACAGATGCTGCTCGACGGGCAGGAGCTAGCGATGTGCGTCTTATAGATCAACCAATGGCCGCAGCAATTGGATCTGGTTTACCCATCCATGAGCCAATAGGAAATATGGTGATCGACGTTGGCGGCGGAACAGCTGAAACTGCAATGGTCTCCATGGGAGGGATTGTTTCTCTCAAAGCCATAAGAGTTGGTTCGTTTGATTTCGACGTAGCTTTGCAGAACTATGCCAGGCGTGTGCATGGCGTAGCTATTGGTGAACGAACAGCTGAAGAAATCAAAGTTCAAATCGGATCTGCATGGGCGGTCGAAGATGAGTTCGATGCTGAAGTAAAGGGACGAGATCTCACTACCGGCCTGCCTCGGACGTTTATATTGACGCCAGATCAAGTGCGATCAGCATTGGATGAACCAGTCCAAGCAGTAATCGACTCCGTGGTCGATTGCCTTAGCCAGGCACCGCCTGAACTATCCCAGGATCTCCTGGTACACGGCGTTCATCTGGTCGGTGGCGGTGCCCTGTTGAAAGGACTTGCTCAACGCATAGAAAATGATGCACGTGTACCAGTACGAATTGTTCGGACCCCAATGGAAGCTGTGGTTCTAGGGGCAGGACGAGCTTTAGACAACTTTGACGCACTTTCGTCAACGTTTAATACGTATGGCAACCGCTGGTAAATCTCACGTGCGCATTGACGGCTTCACCAAGTATCGGATCGCCCTCATCGCCACAGCAGTGTTGTTTGCTGGTGCCTGCTCTGGACAAGGGGCAAACGTCTCCGATGTTGATAATGAACAAGCACTGTCAGTTGAGAGATCGGTTGGCTTCGATGGAGACATCATCCGGCTTGGAGTTGTTGCCAATTTGAGTGGCCTCGGATCAGCATTAGATCGAACGCGCTTAACCGGAGTCAGCGCCTACTGGTCAGACATCAACGCCTTGGGAGGGGTAGGTGGACGATACGCAGTAGAACTAGAAATTCTGGACCACGGTGGCAATCCGGACGTCGCCGAAGAACTTGTGTCCGAGCTACTTGATGAGGTTGTTGCTCTGACGTTTATAGATGAGACAGCAATGGGAGCGGTGCATCCGTTTCTTGTCGAAGGCCAAGTTTTGGGGGTAGCTCCTACATCAACACTGGATTGGGAATCTGACCCTCGCTTCTTAACCCACAGCCCTCCAGTTGAAGCAACTGTCCTCGCTCTTTTTGAAAGCACACCTTCCTCTAAGTGGTGTGTAATAACTGACGGTTCACCGCTGGGGGTAGGAGTCAGAAACTCTGCACCTCGCGCGGCGCGAATTGCTGGAGCACAAAGCGTGACCTTGATTGAAGTAGAGGAAGACTTGAACGCTGCGGTATTGGCAGCAGCATGCGAACACGTCTTTGCTGAAGTATCAGAGAAGTTTCAAGAGAAACTACTTACATCGCTCCCAGCCGGCCGAACCGTCCTCCGTCAAGCAGGACTAACCGATCCGACAGTTGGTCGTACCGACATCCAGTTTGCGTATATCGACTCAGGCCCAGCCTGGCACGTCGATGCTGCAATTGGTATGCGACCATTTTTGGCGTCGTTGCTGCGTCATGCCCCAGACGCCGAACCTGACACGAGGATACGTGACGGGTATGTGTCCCAGATTCGATTACATGAACTGTTGGAACAAGCCGTCCAAGGCGGAGATTTGAGACGCTCGACCATATTCGAAGCCGCTCAGACCCATACACGGATCGAAATGTCCGGTCTCGCCGAAGAGGTAGATATGTCCATTGAACAGCCGTCGCTGCCTCGAGAGATGAGCATCCGAATCAACGCCGCTGAAGAAGATGAATTAGATGCCCGCGATTGGAAGCTTGAACGAAGGCTGCGGGCACAAAACTTCGCGTCGCTAGCTAACGAAATACTTGACTAGCTAATCAGTCATAACCCCGAGAAGATCACCCGCGATGGCACGAACCTGACGGTCCTTGTCAGCGAGAGCGCCCTGTATGGCTTCCTCTGCCTCGGCTTCATCGAACTGGAAAAGACCCAAAACAGCGCGTCGACGAATCTGAGGGCGATCGTTCATCACCGCAAGAAGACACATCAAGATCGCAGCCCGGTCAACCTCGCCCGCCGTCGCCAAGGCACCCAAAGCAGCGACCGCACTCTCCCGACACAAGGCATCTTCGTGGTTGTTAGCCATCGCAATAAGTGATGGCACTGCCGTAGTTTCCGTGCGTTCACCGACCGCAAAAGCCGCGGCTTCAGCAACACCGGGATCCGAGTCGTCAAGACATGCATCGATTTCAACGTCAGATCTTTTTGCTGCAATCTCCAAAGCCCGCCTTCTCACGGAGCCGTCGACGTCTTTGAGTGCTGATTGGAGATCTGAAGTAGTGAGCGAACCGATTCGATCCAAAGCTCCTAAAGCCACGCACCGAGTACCCGCATTAACATCAGTCAAATAACTTCGTGCCTCTGACTCGTCGCCTTGATGTCCAGCTAGCGCTGCGCGGATGCGCGCCGCACGCGGACTACTTCGTGTCAACTGATCGCTGCCTGCAAGATTAGGGCTGCCACAATCGCCAATAGCCCGATGACAAGAGTGATGACCAAACCACCTAAAACAGAAAAAGCGCTGAGACCGAGAACGGCAACCAACTTTCTCCACAACGAAGACCTCTTGTGGGGCCGCGTCGGCAGAATTCGACGCGGATCATTCAAATTAAGTTGACGTCGCGACTCTAAGTCAGAGCTGAGGTCATCGGACTGGGTAGGCAGTGATTCAGGGGGCGATATCGCTTCGAGAGGTGCAGTGAGTTTCGGATCAGATTCTCTATCGTTCATTAAATTCATCCAAGCCGCGTGCCGTCACAGGGGTACAGCGTGGCACGCTTATAACTGATGTCCGAGCCGACCATGAACGAGAATACTTCGCTCCCCGCCACTGAAGTATCGACCACCCGTCGAGTTCCAGGCTGGGCAGCAATCATTGCCGCCGTGTTTGCAGCAGGTTTTTTGATAGTTGTTGCCCTTGACCGAATCACTATTACCTCAAAGGTTTTGACTAGCCCAGGCGCGACCCGGGATATAGGGCCAATGCTTCAGGTAGATCCTACAAAGACCTATAACGCTGAGGGTCAAATCGAAATGGTGACCGTCCAATCCAACCTGCAACCCTCGATTCTGGAACTGGTAGGCGGCTGGCTTGATGATTCCATAAAAATCTCGCCCCGTTACGAAATATTGGGTGATCGGACCATTGAACAAAACCGCACCCTTGGACAAGAACAAATGGCAAGAAGCCTTGATGTCGCTGCCCGAGTGGCACTTGAACGAATTGGCTACGACGTGATCTCAGAAGCTGGAGCTTTAGTCCTTCAGATTGTTCCCGATACTCCAGCATCCCGAACCTTGGATCGTGGTGATGTAATCGTTCGAGCAGAAAACAGTGAGGTCAAAACATCACGTGATCTTGGCGAACTAGTACGCGCCAAGTCGCCAGGGGACAGCTTCTCGTTCGCTGTGTTGCAGATAGATGGGACTATTCGGAATGAAACAGTGACACTCACTGAAAGAGACGGGACCGCATTTCTCGGAGTGTCGATCAGCACCTACGTCGAGATGGATGAATTGCCTTTCCAAATCGACTTTCAGGTCGAACGAGTCGGAGGTCCTTCAGCTGGGCTCAGCCTTACCTTGGCACTGTTAGAACGAATGCTCCCCGGAGAACTCCTGAACGGCTTGAAGGTTGTAGCCACGGGAACTGTTGACCCATTAGGAAACGTCGGTGCAGTTGGCGGCGTCGAACAGAAAAGCCACACGGTGATGCGCAACGGGGCCGATCTTTTCTTGGTCCCCGCAGGACAGGCCGACCAAGCGAAAGCGGTACTGGGGGACATGATTGAAGTTGTTGGGGTGGAGACCCTAGATGACGCGTTATCCAGACTTCGTTCGCTGGGAGGCGACGTCTCTGGGATTCAATTAGTGAGCCATTAAAGTCTGTTTTTACCGCCGGACCATCCGCGCTCAGCTAGCAACGATCGGTACCCTCGATCATCATGGTTCAGCACGCCGAAGGGGCGTTCGAAATTGATCCAGAAGCGGTCGTGAATGCTGAATTTGCTCACGTGTTCCGCGGGTACTCGATCGACGAAGTTCGATCGTTCCTAGAAGACGTAGGTCGTGAACTGCACCGTTTGAAAAACGAACTCGCAGCAGCGCGTTCAGTGCAGCAAGTTGTGGCTGCCACAGCAGAAACACCACTTGGTCTGAGTGATGAAACGCAAAATCGTTCGACAACCTCCGTTGGTCCTGGAACGGTCATTGACCTGCAATCTCACCGACTTACTCTCGAACGCGACGACAATTTCAGTGACCTAGATTCCGAAATTTCTGATGCCCGACTGACCGAAGCCCAAGAGAGATCGGAAGAAGATTCAGAACAACGGCAAGTGGTTCCGTTCCCTAGCGCGGCTCCACCTCAACGGCGGGCAGTAATTGATGAGCTTTTCGCACGGCTGGGAGAACCACAGCTCGACGACGTTGAATGGGCTAAGGAAGTTCTCATTCGTACTGGAGAGATCCCGGCCATCCCAGAATCCCCATACGCTTCGATTCACGGAGAGGCAGAAACAATCAGCGACCACCATGACCGTTTGCGAAGCACGGTCGCGGAGCTCTCTCGCGCCTCGGTAGGACAACTCAAGAGAAACATCGCCACACGACTCGAGAGCCTTCTACCGGAACTAAAACACCTTTCGTCAAACAAGTTTGAAATGTCGCAATTAGTGCCGAAGGCAATGGATGACGAGTTCATCGAAGGCTTAACGCCGTTCGTGGCTGCCGCAGCAAAATTTGGGGCAGGGGGAACAAAAGTCAACGTTGATGGCATACCGAACAAAGTCGCAAGAATCACAGGAGATTGGCTACGCGACCGCCTCCAAGCGCACCTAGATGATGATGTCGCTATCGAAGTCCGACTTCGAGCTGTCTACCGGGAATGGAAAAAATCTGCGGTAGACCTGATCGCCACAGACGCAATAGCCGAAGCGTTTGCCCTGGGCCTCTACGCCACGATCCCATCGGACCAACAAATCAAGTGGGAAACTCCATCAGATGGGTGCTGCAGCACCACCTGCCATGACAACGCATCAGCCTTAACACGCAGAAAAGGTGAAGAATTTCCCTCAGGTCACCTGCTTCCCCCAATTGGTCCAGGATGTCGCAGTCTGGTCGTGCCCACAGGCCAGTAGCATTCCAGGTATATGCGACCACCTGAGCAAATGAAGTCACGTCGGCGGCGAACCAATCGGCTACGGGTACTGCTCGGTATCGGTGGGTTAGCCATCTTTTTGTTCTTTACGTCGATCCGAGGCCTCGCTGGGTTCTGGACTGACTATCTCTGGTTCGACAGTCTCTCACTGTCGTCGGTGTGGACATCTGTGCTTTGGGCCAAGATCGGCCTCGGTTTGTTATTCACCGCAGTATTTTTCGTGTCTCTGTGGGTGAATCTGTTTATCGCTGATCGTTTCGCCCCGAAGGTTCGGCCACCAGGACCAGAAGATGAACTTTCGCGAAGGTGGCAACAATTCACCTCCTCTCGAACAGTTCTCATCAGAAGCATTGTTTCGCTTTTGTTTGCGCTTTTAGTTGGAGCTGGAGTCTCTTCGCAATGGCAAAGCTGGCTGTTCTTCACCAACCGAGTTGATTTCGGGATCGTTGACCAGCAGTTCGGTATCGATGTCGGTTTTTATGTCTTCCAGCTTCCATTTCTGACATTCATCGTTAGTTGGGCTTTTGCCGCGATACTGGTCATCTTTGTCGTCACAACCATCCAGCATTACCTCAACGGCGGTATACGCCTCCAAGGGCAAGCCGGATCCCGAGTTGCTCCACAAGTTAAGGCCCACTTGTCGCTTCTTCTGGGCTTGTTGGCATTGGTAAAAGGCGTCGGTTATTACCTCGATAGATACGAACTGACATTGTCCGAACGTGGGTTTGTCACTGGGGCCACCTACACCGACGTCAAAGCACAATTGCCAGCGTTACAGCTCCTCATGATCGTCAGTGTGTTCTGCTTTGGCTTGCTGATCTTCAATATATGGCGGCGAGGATTTACATATCCGATCATTGCAGTTGGGCTGTGGGCATTGGTTGCCAGCTTGGCTGGAACGATTTACCCAGCTTTGGTCCAACGCTTTCAAGTAGAGCCGTCGGAGTCGACCAAAGAAGCGCCGTACATCGAACGCAACATCGAGATGACGCGAGTCGCCATGGGCCTCGACCAGGTAATGCCCCGCGACTTCGATTACGAACCCACTCTCACAGCAACCGAAATCGAAGAAAATCTTGCGACGGTTCGCAACGTACGGCTCTTAGACCCAGCCGTCATGCGCGATACGTTCCAACAGACTCAAGGCATAAAAAGTTTCTATGACTTTCGCGACATTGATGTCGATCGATATGAAATTGATGGACGGACCACTCAAGTTGTACTTGCCGCTAGAGAACTAAAACAAACCGACCTTCCAAATAGCTCGTGGGAGTCCCAACATATTGCGTTCACCCACGGATATGGGATTGCTGCCGCGCCCGCCAACGCCATTGACGCCAATGGCCGTCCGGACTACGCCCTAGCCGACATACCCGTAACAGCAGGTCCGGGGGCTGAGTCTTTGGATATAGATATGCCAGGTCTGTACATAGGTGAAGGTTTGAAGGGCTACGCGATTGTTGGCGCAGCACGAGACGAAGTTGACTTCCAAGATAATGATGATCAGACCGAAGTGACCCGCTACGACGGAGCTGACGGAGTGGCTATCAGTTCGCTCCCGAGAAAACTTGCGTTTGCTTTGCGTTTCGCAGAACCGAACCTTGTCGTTTCTGGCGAACTCGGTTCAGACAGCCGCATTTTGTACAAGCGCGATGTAGTCGATCGAGCAAAAACTCTTGCACCGTTCCTGAAATTTGACCGGGACCCGTATCCAGCGGTTATCGACGGCAAAGTGATGTGGATCCTCGACGCATATACCTCTACAGATATGTTCCCCTACGCGCAACGAGTGAATCCGCGTGCGGTCAGATCAGGCGACCTTCGTACAGAAGCAAATTATGTGCGGAACTCGATCAAAGTCGTTGTCGATGCTTACGACGGAACTCCCACCTTTTACATAGTTGATGACGAAGACCCCATAGCGAAGTCCTACCGTAAACAGTTCCCTGATTTGTTCAGTGAGACTGGACCTCCAGCAGAAGTCGCAGAGCACTTCCGCTACCCCGAAGATCTGTTCCGAATGCAAACAGACATGTGGGGTCGATATCGCATCACCGAAGCGTCGGAGTTCTATGACGCAGCAGGAGCTTGGAGCGTTGCCCAAGACCCAGGAAATTCGATCGGTCAGACAGCAGTCGAATCAGTCATTGATGCTTCAGGCAACATCATTAGTAGTTCTGAGGTACGTATTGCGCCCCAGTATCTATTGATGCGCCTGCCGGGAGATGACGATGAATCATTCGTCATTTTCAGACCGTTCGTCCCGTTCTCCGATGATGATTCACGTAAGAACCTTGAAGGTTTCATGGTCGTTCACAACGACCCTGAACGATACGGCCAAATTGAAGTTTATGAGATTCGCGCTTCCACTCCAGTTGATGGGCCAGCTCTGTTCAACTCCAATATTCAGACCGAAGAGGAAATCTCTGAACGAGTGACACTCCTGAATCAGAATGGGTCAACTGTTGTGCCGGGAAATCTGCTGCTCATTCCGGTCGAGAACTCGTTGCTGTACGTTCGTCCGCTCTACATAGAAGCCACTGGAACGACAGCAGTTCCCGAACTGCAGTTGGTCATCGTTGGTGTTGGCCCAGAAGTCGTAATCGCCGACAGCTTTGAAGCAGCGTTAGCCCGCGCAATTCCGGGACTCAATATCGATTTACAATCTGACACTGTCGCACCAGACCTCGATGTCGCTGAACCCGACGACGACGACGAGCTTTCCCAGTCGCCTGAACCCGAAGAAGATGAAGAATCTGGTGATCTGTCCGTTGAAGAGTTATTGGCTCTATCTCGGGAAGCATTCGACCGCGCTAATGCAGCGTTGCGAACAGGTGACCTAGCTGGGTATCAACGGTGGGTTGAAACAGCCGCTGGCTATATATCGAAGGCCCAAAAGATGCTTAGTCAGTCTCCTGTTCGAGACGACGCTGACGCTGCCTAACACTGTGCCGGGCACAATCCCTACTGCTACAGGTCATGTAACGGCACCAGGACGAGTCTTGGTTGTCGTCGCTCATCCCGACGACGTTGATTTTGGCACCGCTGGCACTATGGCAGCGTTAGTTAGCGCCGGCTCCCAAGTCTCTTACTGTCTGGTAACTAGTGGCGACGCGGGTGATGACGATCTAACACGAGATACCGCAGATCTCGCAGCTCTGCGACAGGAAGAACAAACAGCTGCCGCGTTAGCGGTGGGAGTGGAAGATTTACATTGGCTGGATTACCCCGATGGTCGAGTCGAAAACAGCCTCGAGCTTCGGCGTGATATCTCGCGGGTTATCCGGATAGTTCGACCTGATGTTGTTGTGACGCAGCCAACAACCGCTAATTGGGACCGAATTTACGGGTCTCACCCGGATCATTTAGCAACGGCTTGGGCGACGATGGCCGCTGTCTACCCTGACGCTCGGAACCCGCGATCGCACCCCGAACTATTAGCCGAAGGTTATGAACCGCACACCGTGACCGAAGTTTGGATGATGTGGATGGCTGCTCCTGAAGGAACGATGATGCACGTAGATATCACCGCCACCTTCGAAGAGAAAGTTAAGGCCCTGCATTGCCATTCAAGTCAAACCGATCGCATTGAAGGCTTGGATGAGTTGCTGCGAGAGTGGGCCTCAGGTGTCGCATCAACAGCGAACATGGAACCGGGCCGCCTTGCGGAAGGCTTTCGAGTTATCAACACCGAGTAAAGTGACGAAATTGGTGAAGTAGGGGCTATGAGCGAAAGACAGCTAATTGACTCGCCGCGCGGTTGGCTCACCGTCATCGCCACCTTTTTCTCTTCCGCGGTGGCGCTGGGCGCGGTGTACAGCTTCGGTGCGTTCTTCGAATCGATGGCTGACGATTTCGGAACAGGGAAAGGCTCCACTGCCATCATCTTTGGGCTAACGACCTTCTCGTTTTTCTGGTTGAGTTTGATTACAAGCCGGCTTTCAGACCGGTATGGGCCGCGGCCCGTGCTCGCGGCGGGAGCGGTTGCGTTGTTCGTCGGACTTTGGGCCACTAGTTATGTCAATTCGATTGGGGCGGGCTACATAACCTTCGGAGTTGGGGCCGGGATTGCTGCGGCCTGTGCTTATATTCCGATGGTCGGCCATGTCGGCGGCTGGTTCGAAAAGTCACGCGCCACCGCAGTCGGCATTTCAGTCGCTGGTATTGGTGTCGGCACGCTGGTCATGAACCCATTAGCAGCCAGACTCATTGACTTGTACGGGTGGAGAAGCACCTACCGAATATTCGGAGTCGTAGGGTCACTGGTCCTGTTAGTCGGCACTTTGATGATGGCCCGAGCCCCTGGAGAAGCTGGCGCAGCTCCGTCAAGGATTCGAGAAGCATTTTTCTCTCCGACGTTTCGGAAGCTCTGGTTAGCTGCTCTCTGTTATGCCACTGCCCTGTTTATTCCCTTCGTTTTTGTGGTTCCCTATGCCAAAGAGCGAGGAATTTCTGCTGTCGCCGCAGCCACCCTGGTCGGGTTACTTGGCGGATCTAGTGTCTTGTCTCGGATTGGTTTCAGTTGGCTCACTAACCAGTTCGGTATTTTCCGTATCTTTCGATTTGGTTTTGCGCTGTGCCCAATAGCTTTCGGCACCTGGTTGTTCGCCGGGTCATCTTTTACTGCTCTCGTAATTTTTATGCTCATTATGGGTATTGGATACGGTTCGTTTGTGGCGGTTAGTCCGCTGGTACTTGCCGACTTATTTGGGGTAGTGGGTCTCGGCTCGCTGATGGGGCTTTTGTACACAGCGTGTGGTTTAGGTGCGTTGCTTGGCCCTCCAATGGCAGGTCGAATGATTGATGTCTCTGGCGGCTACACCATGCCGCTGTTGGTTGGCTTGGGACTTGGCCTCATTGCGTTTTTGTCGCTGACATTGTTTTCAACCACGCCATCAGGAAACATTGCTGTCGCCGGTGCAGGTTCACCTGAAGTTCCGACAGTTGAGAGTGGTGTCGCAACGGTGATGGGTGCTTTCGATGAAACCTTGCTAGAGCTTGAAGATTGGCTCGACCCTTGAGCCATTTAGCGCTGTCATTTGCTCGGCTCTATTGCTCCTGCAAATAGCGAATCCGACATATCAGTTTGATCCCCCGCATCAATTAATTATTGATGTACACCTACAAATATGAGAAGTCGGCGAGAAGAAGCCAATAGCTGACATGGCTATTGCATCAATTACCCACGACACAGGTATTGCATCAATTACCCACGACACAGGTATTGCATCAATTACTCACGACACAGAATGGCTTCAAGTCACATTTTCTTCCGGAGAGACCAGCAAGTTCTATGTCCAATGGTTAAGGGACAACATCCCTTCTGGGCGTCATCAAGATCGAGGCCAACGAACCTTTGACATAAACTCACTTCCCCAACACTCACTGAGTGAAGTTACTCACACCGGCGATCAAGTCGCTGTCACCTTTGATCTTGACCAGTGCACCCATGTGTTCACTGCAAGTTGGCTTCACTCTCATAGAAACCCGATCACTCTTCGAACCAATCCAACCCCAGTTCTTTGGAATGCCGAGGGACAAAACGAACTTTCCTTTGCTGACTATTCGACTCTGAAAAGTTCAAGAAAATCTTTACACTCCTGGCTTCGCCATATAAGAGATTACGGATATGGGCTACTAGAAAATGTTCCAACTGAACCAGAGACAGTTCTTGAAGTCGTTGAGATGTTTGGTTATGTACGAGACACGAATTACGGAAAACTTTTTGAAGTCCGGGCGGAACCAAACCCCTCAAACCTTGCATTCACGAAACTTGGAATCGGGATGCATACCGATAACCCTTATCGAGACCCGGTACCAGGATTGCAACTACTGCACTGTCTGGTCAACGAATCAGATGGAGGGGAGACCCAGCTTGTTGATGGCTTCGCAGTAGCAGAAAAGATCCGCCAAAAATATCCTGAAGCGTTTTGGTTGCTCTCTACCCTGCCAGTGCGATTTCGATATTTAGACGAAGGATCAGCAGACCTTGAAGCAACGAGCTCGCTTATTGAAACTAACTCTCACGGAGAAGTAATTGCTTTGCGCTATAACAGTCGCTCGGCACAAGCTTTCACTTTCCCTAGCGAAGTAATGGCAGATTATTATGCTGCTTACCGGTTACTTGGGGAACTTTTACACGAACCAGAAGCACGTATCGAATTTCGGTTAACCCCTGGACAGTTAATGATTTTTGATAATCAACGTGTGCTTCACGGCCGTTCTTCCTATGAGGAAGGGTCTCGTCATCTTCAAGGCTGTTATGCAGACAAAGATTCTTTGCGATCGTTCATTCGCGTACTTGAGGAAAAGAAATGACAGTCATTGAAGAACTGACAGCACTTATGGAAGGGCGAGGGAAACGAAGCTACGGAGAGAACGTGACTATTGCTGAACACGTGTTGTTGACTGCATCGGTAGCTGAAGAGACTAAAGCTTCAGAGTCTCTGATTGCCGCCTGTCTTTTACATGACGTGGGTCATTGGTTAGATGAACCAGATGACGACTTTGGCATACATAGTCATGCTGATACCGGGGGAGTTTGGGTTGCTGAACGGTTTGGGTCAGATGTTTCCGAACCCGTACGCCTTCACGTAGACGCAAAACGTTACTTATGCGCGGTTGATCCGGGATATCACAGCTGCTTGTCGTATGCGTCTCAATACACATTGACACAACAGAACGGTCCAATGACGCAAGACGAAATCGTTATCTTCCTCTCTAACCCTCATCATGAAGATGCTCTGGCTTTACGTAAGTTTGAAGACATGCATGGGAAAAGAACCAGTGTTCCTATCCCTGAGTTTGAATATTTCCATCCGCTCTTAGAGAAACTAATTAAGCCATTCAAATAGCAAACTAATGAGGGTGTTGCTGCTCCTGCCGTTATCCTCTGGGTCGCGGGGTGGAGCAGTTTGGTAGCTCGTCGGGCTCATAACCCGAAGGCCGTTGGTTCAAATCCAACCCCCGCCACCAAGTAAAAGGTCCGGTCTTTATGGCCGGGCCTTTTGCTGTTCTCAGTAGTTAGCCCCCGTCGCCGTTCATGTCCATGTCGTCGTTCATGTCCATGTCGCCGTTCACATCCATATTCATGACGGCATCAGGATCGAGACCGGGGGCGACACTCGGGTCGATAACGATTGCGACTGCCCACACCACAGCGACTATGCCGACCAGTCGAGCGAACTTTTCGCCGTGCCGCCAGTGCTTTTCAACTGCTATTACCAGTGCCAGACCAACCATTGCGGCCATGTTCATCACGCCAAAAGCGACCATCACCAGCATTAAAGCCCAGCAACAACCCAGACAAAAGAGGCCGTGATGGATACCGGCACGAATATCGCGTAACGACCCACGAAAGCCGATGAATTGCATTAGGTGACCGAGCGGACTGCGGCAATGGTCGAGGCAGCGCACCTTCAATGGTGTCAGTTGGTACAGACCGGCGGCGGCGAAACAGACCACAGCGACCCATTGAGCGAGAGTTGCTCGCTCGGCGGCTATGTCGCCAAATACGTCGGCTATCGCGAACGCCACAACCCCTGTTGCTCCCCACGCCAGCAGGTACCCGCTCGCAAGAGCGGTGAGTCGCGGCCCTCTATGGGTAGTGACTGTTCGCTCGTAAAGAGTCGCTAGCGGTGCTATCGATGACAACATCATCGCGGCCATCATGAGTGTCCACATGATGAGGAACGACACGAACGACATGCCCATGGTGCCTGGCATACCCCACAATCCCATGTCCATGCGGACAGCCCACACGATGGTTACAACCCAGCAACCAGCGCTGATGGCGTGAATAACTGTCGTGGATAGTCTTGAATTGTGTGCCGGCTGAGCCGGTGGTTGGGTTAGGCCGCCCAATTGAACGGATTAGCGAAGCCGCTTAGGCCCTCGCCTCCGAACGAGATGCCCATGGCTGAGATCGACGACGTCGACACTGGGGCCATGCCTAAGACTGGACCGGCTGGATGGGTGTCGACACCCGTCAACTCAACTACGTCACCCGAACCATTGACGTGGGGACGTCCTGTGTATGACGAATCACCGAAGGTCACGGTGTGTTCACCGTTTTCGGATGTAACCGACACGGGCATTTGTTCTATGCCCAAGAAGTTGCCGAGAAGTGGGCCTAATGCCGCTGGTGGGCCACCCAACGAACCGCTCACCACCGCTCCGATAGCTTCAACTTGCTCTTGTGAGGCTCCGTCGTCGACGATCACTCCGACATTCCAGCCGCCCTCTGACATGAGTGGAGGCGAATCGACCATCAGCACGAATGTGTGTCCCGAGACGTCAACTCCGTCAATGTCGCCATCTTCGATAGTGAAAGCCAGGGTGGCATTGCAGCGTTCTGTGGTCGCGGGGAATTGCATATTCGACCAAGTACACGGGCATGTTGCTGTACATGAGCAGTTCTCGTAGTACATGCCGTTGAGATGCCAAGCCATTTGTGATCTCCTCTGTTGTTCCACCACCCCAACTGTGGGGAGTTCGAATTAAGGCTTCCATGGTCGCGCAGAGACGTCAAGCGGCTCAGCGGGCTGGCACGATCGAATGATCTCGTGACTGCTTGGCGTTGAGTCGTAATCACCGACCTACAATCCCCATATGGTTCGGTTAAGTGATCTTCACCCCGTTGAGGCGGAGCACCTTGCAGCGCGAGCGCTAGCCATGCCGGCTATAGGTCCGGGTGAATGGGTCACTCCGCTGCCACTTGATCAAGCAACGGTCGCGATTGTCTCTACCGCAGGTCTTCACCGGCGCATAGACCCCCCATTCACTGTCGGGTCGCTGGATTATCGGATCATTCCCGGAGATACCCAATTCGACGACCTCGTGCTCTCCCATATCAGCGCCAATTTTGATCGCAGCGCATTCGGCCAAGACCCCAACATTGTTTTCCCAATCGACCGCCTCCGCGAATTTGCTTCCTCTGGAGAAATCGGGGGAGTAGCACGTTGGCATTACTCCTTCATGGGAGCGATGCCCGACCCGTCCCAGTTCGAGAAAGCAGGAGAAGAGATCGGTCGATTGATGGCTCAAGATGGCGTCGATATTGCTTTTTTGGTTCCCATATGACCCGTCTGCACGGGCGCGGTCGGTGCCTTAGCCAATTACATAGAGCGCGCCGGAGTAGCTACTACTTCCATAAGCCTGATCCGAGAAATGTCCGAAGCAGTTATACCTCCACGAGCGCTATGGGTGCCCTTTCCTCTCGGCCGACCGCTCGGTGCTGTCGATGATTCAGAATTCCAAAAGAACGTGATGAGAACAGCATTCCGACTTTTGGACACTGCGGTCGAACCAACCATTGAGGACTATGAACTACAAGCGCCAGGTGAAGGCTCCAACGAAAATTGGTCCTGTCCACTGAATCTAACGCCTGAATCGTCAGGCTCCTTAACCGAACGATTGTTGGCAGAAGTTGCCCTACTTCGCCCGTGGGCTATCGAAACTCGACGTCAGCGAGGACGAACTCTATTCGGCGCAAGCGGAGCTCGAGAAGATCAAGTTGACGAGCTGGCTCGAGCCTTCGCCTCGGTGGCCGAAACGGGCGACGTTACCTCTGAACTTGTTGTTGACGACGTTGCTTGGGCGTTTGAAACGCCGTTGCTTCTGCGTCACATAGCCGATGACCTTCGCACCTTCTATCACGAAGCAATAGCAGCACAACCCGGCGACACTGTGCCTGACCACGACGCGCTGAACCAATGGATATTTGGTGAAACAGTCCTTGGGGAAGCGCTCTTATCGGTAGCCGATGGATTAACGAAGGCTTCCGATTCGCCCATGGCTCAACTAGTCAGAGGACTCTTAATTCCCGAAGGTCACTACAGAGGCGGAAGCGCTTTCCCCCAACAGACCAATTTCCCGATAAACCAGGAAACCTAGCCACATCAACATTCGACTGAATGAGAGAGCTCTCTGGTGAAGCCAAGACACATAGCTAAAGTTTTTGGAGCGATGCTCCTCGCGCCTTTGCGAATTCGCCGATATCCACCTGAAGCTCCGGATGACTCCGTCCACTACGTGATTCCGACGTTGGCAGCAACTAAAGACCTAGCGGCAACCCAAGCAAACGATCTCCCAGTCGCAAGAACATCGCAAGGCCGGTGGACAAAATGGCCGCCTCTGGTGTTGGCCGGGTGCGACGAGCCTCTAGTTGAAGGAGCACCAGACCTGCGAGGTGTCTGGCAGGTGCACAAAGGGCCTCTGAAGGGACACATAGAACGTATAGAGCAGGCAGGAGCACGAGTCGTGATCACCGCTGGAGGCATCATCCACGACCTCACGACCGGCGGCATACCGATGACCGACGAAGGAGTAGGGGGAGCAGAAATAAACGTGGCTGCCCATTACGAGAGTGGACGGTTGAATCTGTACCTCAACAACAAACGACTTGTGGTTACCCGGTACCGAGACGGAAGCGATCTGGTTTGGCGCTGGGGTCCGTACCGCAATCATCTTCGACGACTAAACGACCCGCATAAGAACAACCCATCGCTCTAAATGGGGTTGTCGACAGCTTTACCTGTAAATCAAAGCGTCGTCGTCTAGATCAACTACAGGGAGTTCGTCTTTGTCTCTCCAATAATCTTGGGTGTGGCGCCACGGATCTACGGTGCCTTGTTTGGGCATCAAATGTATTGAGCGCATCAAATACCCGGGGTTAAAGTTTTCTGGATCAACCCAAGGAAGCAATTCCATGTCTTCGTCCTCGGGTCGCAAAGCAGGAACAACGGTTTTTGCGTCCACATTGTCCATATGGTGCAGTAGTCGACACACATACTCAGCTATGAGATCAGCGCGCAACGTCCAACTTGCTCTGAAGTAACCGAACACCCAAATCATGTTCGGTAAGCCAGTAAACATCATGCCCCGATACCCAACAGTGTTGGAGAAATCGAGGGGTTCTTCGTCAATGGTGAACGAAATATCGCCGAGAATGCTGAGGTCGAAACCGGTAGCTGTGACAATGATGTCTGCTTCGAGTACCTGACCGCTGGCTGTTTCGATGCCTGTTTCGGTGAAAGTTGCGATCTCATCGGTAACAACCGAGGCATCGCCTGCGGCTATGGAGTGGAAAAGATCACCGTCTGGAATGAGCGCAATCCGTTGTTGCCAAGGCCGGTACGCGGGTTCAAAGTGTTCGGAGACGTCGTAGTCATCGCCCAAGATGTCTCTTACCCCGTTGTATAGCTCGTCTCGAACTAGGTCGGGATATTTGAACGACATCTCCACGATTTGTTCTTGATCAAAAAGGATTTTCTTTCGAACAATTTCGTGAGTCCACTCGTCTGGGATGTCTAGTTGCCGAAGAGTGTCCGCGAGTTCGTTGCTATTAGGTCGAGCTACGAAAAAGGTTGGTGACCTTTGTAACATCGTCACGTGCTCGGTTTTGTCCGCCATCGCAGGGATGAGAGTTGCTGCTGTGGCACCTGAGCCGATTACGACAACTTTTTTGTTGGTGTAGTCAAGGTCGTCGGGCCATGTTTGAGGGTGTACGACGGGTCCTTGAAAGCGGTCCATTCCTGGCCATTCAGGGGTGTAGGGGTCTGTATGTCTGTAATAGCCCTGACACATCCATAGGAATCCGCACGTGAAAGTAACTTGCTCCTTAGCGCCTTGTCGCTGGACTTTCAAAGTCCAATATTTGTCGTCGCTGGACCATTCAGCGGTTTCGATGGTGTGTTCGTACCTGATGTGGGATGAGATGTCGTTTTCTTCGATGACCTCCCCCATGTAGTCCAAAATTTCTTCAGCGGTGGCGATTGGTGGGCCCGTCCAAGGTTTGAAGCCGTATCCGAATGTGTACAGGTCGCTATCTGATCGAATTCCTGGATAGGTATGGGTCTTCCAAGTGCCACCGAAGCCGTCCATGGTCTCTAGAATCACGAAGCTTTTGTCTGGGCATTCTTTTTGTAGGTGGTAGGCGCCACCTATTCCAGAAATGCCTGCACCGACGATAAGGACGTCGAAGTGCTCGGTGGTTGTTTGATTCATATCTCTAGGGTCGCCGATAGCGGGTGGTGGGAACAAATCGAATCTGGTATTGGTTTGAATTCAATGTGCATTAATTCCTAATAGCCACGACTCAGAATAGATGAGTCCAGCGACTTTCAACGAGTCAGTCTTGCACGACGTGCTGAGCGAATTCGCTTAGTGAATCTTGCCACGCTTTCTGATTTATAAGCCCTGATGCATCGAGAGCCGCTGCCCCACGAGATCCCATGGCCAAGACGTGATGAAGATTGTCCGGCACTCCCAGGCCTTGACGACCAAGACTGACAACTCGTCCGGGCTCATGCAGCCAATTATCGATTACCTCCCGGGCGTCGACCGTGGAGTGTTCGTACACGGGATATACCGAAGGAAGTCGCCGGACCTCGACGTGGACATGGCCGGTCGACGGTAAACCTGCTCGCTGTAAATCCTCTTCGACTAATTGGCCGATGTCTTCTGAAGGCAGGTTCCAGATTTCATCATCGACCCAACAGGCCAACTCAGCACACAGGACTGTTAAATCGTCGGGATCATCTCCGTCTCTGTAGTTCTTAGCTTCGGAAAGTCGCGCAGTTGTGATGTCCAATCCTGGGAAATAATGGGCATCAAATGGTGTGTACTGACTCCGAGGAACCACTAAATGGGCGATGAGCATTCCACGTGTTCTTTGGCGGTCAATCGCCGTAACTAGTTCGGCAGGTGGGGGAGGGTCGAGTGTTTGGATAAGAGCATTAAGGGGAATAGATGAGAACACTGTGTTGACATCAATAGATGTGTTACCGCATGTGACTTCGACTCTGTCTTGTTTGGTTGTGACTTGTCGTGCTGGTGATCTCAATTCGAGTTTGACGCCTCGATCTATTGCTGTTTCTGCGAGCGATTCAGCTATCTGTCCGTAGCCCCGACGTGGATAATAAAAGATGCGGCCTTCTGGGCGTGATGCCCGGACAGCGTTCTTGATGATGTGCAGAGGCCCAGCTGCAGAAACGCGACGGTTGGATAGTTCCGTCGTGAGATGGCTTGGGTCTACCCCGTAAAGCTTCGTTGTGTAGGGACCATAAAATTCTCGGGCCACAGTTGGGCCCAGTCGCCGTTGGATTTCAGATTCGAAATCAGATGTCCTGCTTGATCTAAGAGGCTTGGTTATCGTGTCGAATGCGACAGCACCGCTGAAACGAATTGGTAAATGTTTGATCATGTCTAAGGTGCGAAGAGGAAACCCGATCCATTGGTTCTTAAGGCGAATCCGTCCGTGACGTTCGCGAGTTTGCAAATCATCCCCCAAGAGGGACTTGATGAGAGACATGATTTCGGGGTCGGTAGCGGGATGGAGTCGATGACTTCCGAAGTCGACTCGTTGCCCGGCGACCTCGAAACTCGCGGCCATACCGCCTACACGGTCGGAAGCCTCAAAAATTGTGACTTCGTGGCCTTGTTCGCGGGCCTTCAACGCGGTCATGAGTCCGGCGGGTCCGGCTCCTAGTACTGCTATGTCACTCATGTATCCGCTCCTTAGCTGACAATAGAAGCATGTTTCTGCGATATTGGGATTGACGGCAGGCCACAGTAACGACGTAAGGTAGTCCTTACTATGACCGTACAGACTCCCAATATGTTTGAGCCAAGTGGAATTTCAACATTTCGCCGAGAGTTTGGATCACCGGCGGTTGCGGTGACGGGTGCCGCAGGGTTTATTGGTTCTCATCTTGTTGAGCGGTTACTCCACTTGGGTTGTTCGGTTATTGGTATCGATGACTTTGATCCGTGGTATGACCCGACCCAGAAGAGACGGAATCTCCTGGACGTGGTGGGAAATCCTAATTTCGAACTTGTCGATAGCGCCTTGGATCATGCGACGGCGCGCGAAGCGTTCAGTCAGTCGTCAATCGTGTTTCATTTGGCAGGCCGTCCAGGCGTGCAAGATTCATGGGGTGAGGGGTTTGTCGAAAGCTCCAGGCGAAATGTTGAACTCACTCAACGGGTCTTTGAAACCTCGCTTGAGTGTGAGGTCTCACGAGTTGTGTACGCCTCCAGTTCATCTATCTATGGATCTGGAGCAACGAGTCTTGAGGTCTCACCTGAACCTCGACCGATTAGTCCTTACGGTGTGAGCAAGCTGGTAGGTGAACAACTAGCTCACGTGTACCGAAATCAAGGACTGCAAGTAACAAATTTGCGGTATTTCACGGTCTATGGTCCTCGGCAGCGACCTGACATGGCGATGCATCGAATGTTTGAATCAACAAAGCCCGATGGGCCGGTATTCGTGCGTCGTGGTGATGGGCGCCAACGTCGCGAGTTCACCTATGTCAGCGATGTGGTTGGTGCCACGGTTGCAGCTGGGTTCGTTACTGCAGCCGCTAATGAGACGTTCGATGTTGGGGGAGGATCCTCAGTGTCGCTTCAGGACGTAATGGCCATAGTGGAGCAATTATCGGGTACCGCAATGCGAACAGAAAATGTTGCTACACCTGCTGGTGACCCAGCTACGACTGTTGCGCGCACGAACAAGACCAGCGAAGTGCTGGGTTGGTTACCCGAGGTTGAACTCGTTGAAGGACTTCGACGGCAGTGGGAGTGGCATCGTCAAAGGGTGTTGTCGGAAGCGCCGCTCTTGGTAGCGGATTGAGATTCAGATTTTGGACTGACTCGGTTCCAAACCCACCAGCACCCCACGATCAGTGCCGCGCTCCAAATAGCTGTTAAGAAGTGATCTGCCGCGGACATTACTTGGTGATCAGGTAACAACACGCTCCAAAGTCGGTACCACGGGTTAGTTGTGCGCTCGAAGTCAACTATGAGTGTGTGTCTGCCAGTTGAGGTTTCAAAAACGAGCCATAGCCAAGAAATGGTTCCAAGCAGAGAAGTCAGGATCACTGCTTGAAAAGCACGCCGGTTATTGTCAACCGCAGCCGCGAGCAAAATGACAACCAAGGGAAGGATCGGAACTATCTGCCGACCAGACCACCACCACCCATGCATAGTCAAGGCAACCCAGGTAGCGATGCCCCAGCAAACCGCGCACAGACTCATGACGAGTTGCCAATGTTCATCTCTGCGACGGACGGTTCGGGTGATCACTAAAGGAAGCATCAGATAGGTAGGAGTCCAAGCAGCGATACCAAATCTGCGATCAACAATTAGACCCAGAAGACGCCTTGTGCGGCCTGCGTAGTTGGGTGAGTTACCAACAACGACCCACTCGCTGTTAACGAAATGATCTCCAGTCGCATACACCGTCCAACTCCCGTAGATCCGATGATGAACTACCAGATAGATCACAGCGGACAACACAAGAGCGAACAACTGAAGGTTCAGCGTCGGATCACGTAACGATTTTTTGTTCCAAATCAAAAAAATAGCGAGCACTGCGGCCAAAGGAACGTATTTGATCCCTAGCCATGGCAAACAAACCATCATCGCGACTGCGATCCATGACCAAGGTTTGGACGACGTTGAAGTGATCCCTGCGACCCCTAGGACAACGCAAAGCGCAGCGGGCATCGCTGGATACACCTGAGACCCATAACTTGTGAGGGGAGATGCACAGAAAAGGGCAGTGACAACGCACGCCGCAGTTGAGGTCCCTACGTTGAATCGGCGCACTGCTAACCACAAAGTTGCGGCTGCTGTGATACCAGCAATTAGGGAGAGGGCGGCTTTTGCTAATTCCCACCCGCCGAGTTTCATTGGTATCGCTAGCAGTAACGGCAGGAGGGGGTCGTGAGGGCTGATCTTCAAACCTGCGTCATCGAGTGCGATTGTTTGCGGGTTTAGGTTCACTTCATGAAAATCACGGAACTGTCCAGCTTCAAGTTCGTCTGAAATGTCTAAGTCGAAATCTTCCCCGAGACTGAGGGCAGTAATGAGGTACTGAGGTTCATCTGCTGTTACCTGAGCGTTGTAGGTGGCCCGAGCCTGAATGCTGAGTGCAGCAACAAGCGTTACGGACAGCGTCACCACGAACATGAGCCCAGTGAGACGTCCGCTCCTAGGGTTCATCATGTCCTTAGAGGTGGTCAGCGCGTCGGAGCACTAGGAACCACGATAGAAGCGCGGACAAGCAAACGAGCACCACTGCCATGATTCCTGCTTCTGCTACGAAGGCATCTTCAAAGGAGCCAAAAATACGGGTCGTCAATGTCGGGAAACCGATAGGTGCGACTATCAGACTTATCGGCAATTCTTTCATCGTGGACAAGATGACCAAACCACCAGCAGCTAGCAGGCCAGGTCGCATGACAGGCAGATCGACGCTACGGAAGCGCCGCCACCTATCAGCACCGAGTGTTGAAGCCGCGTCATGAAGACCATCAGGCACCGTCTTGACGGCGACCAAAGCAGTTCCCATGGCCAGCGAAGCGAAGCGAACTACATAGGCGAAGATGAGCAGTGCCATTGAGTCGTACAACAGGTCCCCGAAGAAACCTGACCGGATTGTCCAAAATCGAAGCGAAAGAGCGATCAAAATACCGGGTACCGCGAAGGTCGCGATCACTACTGAATGTGTCATGCGTCCGATTCGGTCGCGATAGCGACCCACTAGGAAAGCGATTGGTGTCACGGCCATGATCGCCACGAAACCAGTAACGACACTTGAGGACAGCGTATTTGTCGCTGCCTCTATCACTTTTGAGGGGTCAATTGTCAAAGGGCGACCCCCTCGCTGCGTTCGCAGTAGGCCGTCAGCTGCCCAGTCAACCAGTGCCGCGGTTGGTGCCAACACGGCAAACACCAATGTTGCACCGACCAAAGCTGTGGCAGCGGCTTTCCATCGACCCAACATATATGTCATCGGTTGTGACGCCCGGCGACTCTTTACCTCCGGCAAACGACGACTCACTGACCTTTCGGCCAAAACGACTAGGCCAGCAAAAATCAACAAGATCAGACTTAAGGCGAACGCCATGGGAGGACGAGCCAGATAATTGGACTCAATTGCCCTGGTCAGCGTGTCGTATCGCATTAGTTGCACAGCACCGAAGTCACTGATTGTGTACAAGAACACCAAGAGCGTTCCAGCAGTCAACGATCCCGATATTTGACGCAACACGATTCGACGAAAAGCCTGGGGAGCGGAGTCACCCAAAATGAGTGCGCTTTGCTCAAACGAACCGGGCAGTTGACGTAGACGAGCAGCCACCGGCAGATACACGTACGGATAGCAGAACAGCGTCAACACAAACCAGGCACCGAAGAGGCCGCGAAGTTCAGGAGTCTCGTTTATACCAATTGACCCGAACATGTCATTTGCTAGCCCACCTGGATTCAGAGTTCTAATGAATGCTGCTGCTCCTATGAAAGTTGGAAACACCAACGGTATTGGGAGGAGTACGCGCCACAGTCGCCGGAAAGGAAGATCAGTTCTGGTTGTGCACCAAGCCAGCGCGGTGCCTAAGCCTGCTGCTGATAACGACACCAGAACTGCGAGCCGAACTGTCCGCCAAAACGGCTCCAATGTTTCATTAGCGAGGAGTAAACCCAAAGGGTCAGCTCCAGACGTAAAGTTTCTCCAAATTAGGTACAACCCTGGAAAAGCGAACGCTAGGGAGCAAATCAGGCCAAAAACCCGGAGTTCCCTTGGCGCTCGCGTTTGGGTCATTGATTCTGTATACCGCTCGCTTCGATGATTTTGGCGGTTTCTTCAAAGCCGCCACCCAAAGCATCGAAATCGACCGAACCGATTTCCAACGCTGAGAGTTTCGGCAGCGCCGCGTTGGGTTGGACGCCCGCTGCGAGTGGATATTCGAAGGTTCTGTTAGTGAAGTAGCTCTGCACTGGTCCTGTCAGGAGGTATGCAAGTAGTTCGTTTGCCGCCTCGGAATTCTCCGCCGAATCCAAGACAGTGGCAGCAGTAATGATGAGGAGAGAACCAATGTCGTTGTCATCAAGGTCGTGGTTTCGCGCCCGGTGCTCATCTCCAGCGGCTGCCACTTCTTGATAGTTGTAGTAGTGGTTCACAAGGCCCATCTCTATTTCGCCACGACCCGCTGCTTCGACAATTGAGCGGTTGTTTGGGTAGTAACGGGCGTCGTTGTCCACCATATCGTTCAACCACTGAGCGGCTACGTCAGTTCCATATTGGTCACGAAAGACAGTGAACCAATCAACGAAAGAACCGTTGGTCCCTGGGATTGCTACTTTGCCTCGCCACTTCTCTTCGGTCAGGTCAAACACAGAAGATGGGAGTTCTGCATCTGGTACAAGATCAATGTTGTGGACAAGAACTCGCTTTCGGCCAGAGAATCCGATCCAGGAACCTTCGGCCGACCTGTTTTCTTCACCAACGAGGTTGAGGACTGAGTCGTCAATGGTGCCAAGAAGACCCTTTGATTCAAGAAAACCGACTGGCCCCGGTGAACGACTTAGAAAAACGTCAGCGGGACTGCGTTTCCCTTCTTCGTCAATCAGAAGAGCGAGCTGTGTCGAACTGCCCCAGCGGACCTGAACGCTGATGCCCGTCGCGCATGCGAAAGCCTCGAGGACAGGCTCGATGAGGTTTTCAGTACGACCTGAGTAAATAGTGACCTCTTTACCCGAACCGTCTACACATTCTTCGGGGTTAATTTCTGCGGCTAACCCGTCGATTTGTAGTTGGTCGGAGCCGCCGCACGCGGCGGCGACCAAGGTGAATGTTATGAGGAGGGGGAGTAAGCGGTTCAGCATAATCTGTAAACCTATCCACTCTTGAGGAAAGATGTAAAGCCTGCTTTACGTCGTAGAGTGTGTGACATGAACTTCATGTCGATGTTGCGAGGGCGTTTATCGACAAAAGCCATCGTTTTTGTTGGTGTCGTCGTTGGTCTAGCAGCGGCGCTTGTCGTTGTGCCCAACGTTGATGGATCAGCTTTTCGACAAGCAGCCCAGCAGGCTGCGGACCAACCAGCCGGAGTTATCGGTGCTCTCGCTGCGTTCGGAATAGCCTTTGTTCTGAGAGCTATTGCCTGGCAACGCGTCTTGCCTGGACTGCCATTTAGCCAAGCCCTGGCAGCTATCCATTTGTCGCTGGGGGCGAACCATGTGTTGCCCTTCCGATTAGGGGAACCACTGCGCGTGATAAGTGTGGTTCGCCGTCACCGCGTCGGAATCGAAGCCGCGACCGTCTCCACAATCACGCTTCGTTCAGCAGACATGCTCGCAGTTGTTGGTTTGGGTGCGCTCGTTGCCCCGAGCGCTTTTTTCGGTTTAGTTGGTTTGGCTGGATGGCTCCTGCTTGCCGTGGTCGTCGGAGTGGCATTAGTTGGATGGCGATGGCTATCCAAGGTCGCTCAACGGCGGCCAGATGTTGTGCGACCCGGCATAATCGCCCTTGGTCTGTCCACAGTTGCGTGGCTTGCCGAGTCGATTCTTGTCCGCCAGGTAGCGACTTGGGTTGGAATAAATCTTTCGTGGTCCGAAGCGGTCTTGGTCACAACCGTAGCGGTGGCCGCTCAGATCGCAGCGATTGCTCCCGGAGGATTCGGCACCTATGAGGCCGCAGCCGTAGCCGCTTATGTCGTGCTTGGATATGACCCCGAAGCCGCGTTGATCGCTGCGTTAGGGGCGCACGCTCTCAAAACCGCATATTCGCTGTTGGTCGGTGTGACTGCAGCCTTTGTCCCAGCGCCGTCACTCATAGGCAGATTCCGCCTCAATAAGACCGACCAGAAGCTGGCTTCTGCAGCAGTATTGCCTGACGCCCCGGTGCTCCTGTTTATGCCTGCATACAACGAAGAAGAAGCCGTATCGGGCTGTATTGATCGTGTACCAGAACAGGTTCACGGCCGTCGGGTCGAATTGATCATTGTTGATGATGGCTCGGCGGACGCAACCGTTGCATGTGCCAAAGCAAGCGGAGCTGAAGTAGTTCAGCTCGGCGAGAACCAAGGTCTCGGAGCAGCAGTTCGTGTTGGACTGTTAATCGGTGTTGAACGCGAGGCCGCGGCAGTTGTTTTTTGTGACGCTGATGGTGAATACCCGCCAGAAGAGCTAGCTAACGTCGTTGAACCGATTCTGGATGGAGATGCTGACTATGTAATCGGGAGCCGCTTCCTGGGTCGTATTGATCACATGCGACCTCATCGTCGTTTTGGTAACCATGTCCTGACTCGAGCGCTACAGCTTGTAGCGCGTCAACGCATTACCGATGGTCAGTCGGGTTACAGGGCTCTCTCGTTCGCGGCGGCTCAAAGCGCCGAAATTATTCACGACTTCAATTACGCGCAGGTGCTCACTCTGGACTTGTTGGCAAAGGGCTTTCGATATCAAGAAGTACCGATTAGTTATCACTTTCGCACCACTGGTGAAAGCTTTATCAAGCTTGGCCGGTATCTGCGAAATGTTGTGCCTGCTGTGTATCGAGAGATTAACGCCGCGTAACTGGCCTCACTCAGACTTAAATGCCAGCGCTCGGTCGCTATTAAATGTCACGTGAACTTGGTCGCCGCGAACGAAGTTCGTTGACGGTCCGCATCGGACACGCAATTGGTCGTTCCCAAGGGTTACGAAGATCATCGAGTCATGCCCGTAGTACTCAATTGACTGAACTTCACCATCACCACCCGCGGCAATTGACAGCTGTTCAGGTCGAACCACTACATCGACAGAACCATCAAGTTGGGGGTCGACAGCGACAGAACCTAGTGAGCAGCGTGCCGTCCCTGAACTCGCTTCGCCCTGTAGTACCGAAACTGTGCCCACAAATTCTGCAGTCCATTGATCAACTGGGTGATGGTAGAGAACTTGTGGGGAATCAGTTTGAACGATTTCTCCCTGGCGCATAACCGCAACGCGGTCACCAACGATGAATGCTTCGTCTTGATCGTGGGTTACAAATATTGATGTAATTCCAAGGTCTGCAAGGAGTCGATGGACTTCGGTTCGAACCTCGATTCGCAGACTGGTATCAAGATTGGAAAATGGTTCGTCTAAGAGCAGGACGCCGGGTCGAGGTGCGAGAGCCCTAGCGAGAGCCACTCGTTGTTGTTGACCGCCCGACAGCGTCGCGGGCATGCGATCTGCTAGTTCGGCTAAGTCCATCATCTCAAGAGCTGCAGCTACTTCAGCATCCCTCGTTGATGATTTTGTGATTCCATAAGCGACGTTTTTGGCGACTGACAGGTGAGGGAATAACGCCCAATCTTGAAACACCATGCCTACTCGTCGACGGTCAGGTGGCACCCACGTATCTCCGGCGACGAGGTCATCGCCGATTGTGATAGATCCTGATGACGGCCGCTCGAGGCCCGCGATGAGTCTCAGCAATGTCGTTTTTCCGCAGCCACTCGGCCCTAAAAGAGCAAGTGATTCGCCAGTCGCGACATCCAGACTCACGCCATGTAACACCGGGTCTTCGTCGTAAGAGTGTTCAAGGTCGTGAATTTTGACCCCGCGCGCAGCGGATCTCGTCATGCGCCCGGAGTTACGACAATGCGGTCTGCTGTTGGGCCGCCAACTCCGAATGGGGCGTCGCCGACGTTAACCGTTGCGGTTCCGTCGGGAGCAAAGGACAACACGACCCCAGAGCGGCCGGGCATCAGGCCGGTGCTTTCAAGAAATTCAAGTTGGCCGGTTTCCCACTCCAACTCTTCAGGTATCCGCACCACTGTGAAGGGATCACCCGCGTCGATCTTGGACAAGACGACTGCCTCTGCTGGTTGTTTGTAGCCGCTTCCTGGAATCGGATTTCCGTGAGGACAGGTCTGTGGCTCACCCAATACTCTCAGCATCGCTTCTTCGACTGTCGGCGAAATAACGTGCTCCCACCGACCGGCCTCACTATGTGCATCCGTCCAGTTCAGGCCAAGCACATCGGTGAGGAAGCACTCCGCCAGTCGGTGCCTACGCACAATTGTGGTCGCTAAAGTCTTGCCTTCAGTTGTGAGTGTTATCTCTCCGTCAGCTTTCACATTGACGAGGTCTTCACGTTCCATGCGCCGGACCATTTCACTTACGGCTGGTCGGGAGACCTCGAGGCGTTCAGAGATCCTTGCCTGAATTACAGGTACACCGTCTTCGGCGAGTTCAAAGATCGCTTCGCTGTATTCCTCGAAAGCAGGATGATGTTCGGTTGGTTCGTATGCCACGCCATGACCCTACCAGCCCGCTTGTACGAACTGTGACGATCGAATGTTAAGCAGTCTTAACAATATTTGAGCCTTATTTCTAGGTGTTTTAAGGGGCACATTAAACAAGGAACAGCTACCGTCGTCCATTAATGCCTCAACGCGCCCGCTTTGTCCTCGGACGAATTTTTCAAGTTCGCACCTTCGGTCGACAATTAGCAGGAATTCGTTTAACCGAAAACCAAACATTCGCCTTTATGGCGCTGATCGTGGGGCTCGTTGGCGGACTGGCAGCCGTTGGCTTTCACTATCTCATCGAGTACCTCCACGAGGAAGTGTTCGGACGGATAGCAGACTGGTCAAATGACCTGGGCCCATTCAAATTTATGCCCGGAATCGTGCTTGGAGGGTTACTTGTCGGCCCATTGGTAACGCGGGCCGCTTCCGAAGCCCGTGGACACGGAGTTCCCGAAGTAATGGAAGCGGTCAACCGTCGAGGGGGAAGAATCCGTACCCGAGTCGCATCGGTGAAGGCGGTAGCTTCAGCGCTCACTATCGGATCAGGAGGCTCAGCTGGTCGAGAAGGACCAATCGTTCAAATCGGCTCAGCGTTAGGTTCAACCCTCGCTCGTGCATTCAGAATGTCGGACCGTCGACGGTCAACGTTCGTAGCAGCCGGCGCGGCAGCTGGCATCGCTGCAATCTTTAATGCCCCGCTCGCGGGTGTCTTCTTTGCACTTGAAGTCATCCTGCGTTCTTTTACAGCACGAGGATTCTCCACGGTGGTCATTTCAGCGGTGGCGGCGAACGCAGTGTGGCGAGTCCTCGTCGGCGATGAGTCAGTACTTACTGCCGAAGTGCATCAGCTAATTCATCCCAGCGAACTAGTCCTATACGCAGTTCTGGGGATTGTGGCAGCAGTTGTCGCCGTCGGGTTTGTGAGGTTGTTGTACTTCGTTGAAGATCGATTCGACGCTCTTCCGGTACTGGCTGATCTGCGACCCGCTATCGGAGCCATAACGGTCGGAATTTTAGGCGCTATCTCGATTGATCTGTTGGGATCAGGGCTCGGGGGCATCGATAAAGCCCTGGCCGGTGAGTTTGCATTCCGGTTCTTACTTTTCTTAGTAGTGGGGAAGATGCTTGCGACCGCTTTGACATTGGGCTCAGGAGGATCGGGAGGAATCTTTTCCCCGTCCCTGTTTGTCGGAGCTCTGCTTGGGTCAGCGTATGGGGAAATCGTTAATCAACTTTTCCCTGACTCCACGGCACCTGCGGGCGCCTATGCGGTTGTGGGAATGGCCGCGGTGTTTGCAGCGGCAGCCCAAGCTCCGATGTCGAGCATTTTCATTGTTTTCGAGATGACGAACGACTTTGGATTGATAATGCCACTTATGGCTGCTTGCGCAGCAGCAACGGTCGCGTACACCGCAATTAAGAAAGACTCCATTTATGAAGTCAAACTGCGTCGCAAGGATGCTTTAGGTTTTCAAACATTGGGTGACGATCAGTTGATGAGCCAAGTCGCACTGGTAGGAGCTGCTGAAGCTAAATATGCGGCAACCCAAAAAACAGCTTCGCTGCGACAAGCAGTAGAAATAATGAAGCGGGGGCGCGAAGAGATGCTGCTAGTTGTCAGCGCGGATCGTGCACTTCAAGGAGTCGCGCACCTCAAAGACGCTGAGACAAAACTTGAAGAAACTCCGGATGCAAAGGTTTCGGAGATCCTCAGAGAGGACCATCCCGTCGCCCATCCGGGGGCAACTCTTGAAGAAGGAATGCAAATGTTGGAGAACGGTAACACTGACCTGCTGCCTGTTCTTGACTGGAATGATCGTGTTCTAGGAGTAGCTAACAGAGTCTCGATCGTTAAGACGCACGACAATGCCGCATCATCGAGCAGTAAAGATTCCTGACTAAACCAACCCGGCGGCTTGAGCTACTAACTCCAAATGAGTGCTGAAGTCTTTTGTAGGTATGGGCGGGGCGAGGATTAGTTCATCCACTCCAAGTGACGCCGCAAGTTCCACTTTCGCTTCAATCTCTGCTGGGTTGACCTCGGACAACGGAAGACCCAATTTGAAATCGAAGTCTTCGTCGCTCAAGTCCCGGCCGTGGGCGTTCAAAGTTTCGCCAAGTTGCCCGAGATGAGCTTTGATGTCTGGCTGAGCCCACCACCCATACCACCCATCTCCCAAAACAGCGGCACGTCTCATCGCGGCTGGTGAATCCCCGCCAATAATGATCGGTGGACCACCCGGAGTGATTGGTTTGGGATTCATCACGGCGTTTTCGAAGTGAACAAATTCTCCGGTATAGGTCGCCCGGTCATCGGTCCATGCCACACGAAGAGCTTCGATGTATTCGTCCAATCGGCGTCCCCGCTTCGCGAAATCAACACCGAGAGCGCTGTACTCCTCCCAGGACCATCCAGAACCGACACCCAACTCGAAACGTCCCTCGGTGAAGTGATCCAGAGTCAAGATTTCTTTCGCCGTCAGCAGCGCTGGTCGTTGGGTCAAAATTAGGACTCCAGTAATGAAACGGAGCTTTGTCGTCGCGTGAGCTAATGCTTGGGCAACAAACAGTGGGTCGAATATGCCTGTGTCTGGCCCCCAATTCGGCTTACCGTCGTCGGTGTAGGGGTAATCGGATTCATATGTTGGGAAGAAGACAACATGCTCAGGCAAAGACAAAGTTCGAAAATTGAGCTCCTCGAGGGTTTGAGCGAAATCTCGAGCGAACGACAAACCTCGACGCGGTGAATTACCAAAAAAGCCGGCAATGCTGATGTGCATAATCAACCCCCTCCTACAGAAGCAAGCTAAGGAGCTTCCAGTGACTAGCCACCTAACTGTCAACACAGCCTGATACAGGACGTAATTTGACGCAAATTCGGTCAAAAATGTCGGTAACTTCGACAGATGTGACCGAAGAATTCATTCCCTCAGCTGATCACCTTGTTGCTCACAACGAGCGATTTTCCGGGAGCTTCCAAGATGGAGAGCTGGCAGTCGCCCCAACCATGCGATTAGCGGTGGTGGCATGCATGGATTCGCGGATGGACATTTTCAAGATTTTGGGTCTGGAAAATGGTGAAGCGCATATTTTGCGCAACGCCGGTGGTGTCATCACTGACGACGTCATTCGATCTTTGTGTTTATCTCAACGATTTTTGGGTACCCAAGAAATCGTCCTGTTGCACCACACCGACTGCGGTCTGCAAATGGTTAGTGAAGATGAATTCAAAGCTGACCTTGAAGCTGAGCTTGGCATCAAACCGCGATGGTCGCTTGAGCCGTTCGCTGACCCCTATGGCGACACTCGCCAGTCCATGCAGCGCCTAATACTGACTCCATTTGTTGACGCTAGTTACCTACGAGGATTTGTGTATGACGTCACTGACGGACGATTACGTGAGGTCAGCCAAGCGGAGTAGGTCTGTTGCAGCTACCGTCTCGACACGATGACATTCGAGTCCGCTAGGTGAAAACCCTCTTTGCTGAACGTCGGCTGGTTCCGCTGTATATGTGCGGGATTCTAGGACCGTTCGGCGGTTCGGTGTTGTCCCCAATGATTCCCGAGTTGAGAGAGGCTTTCGACACGACCACAGCGACTATTGCGTGGGGGTTCGGCGCTTACTTTTTTCCTTACGCGACGCTTCTCTTGGTCTCAGGAACGCTTGGCGAAAAATGGGGTAGGGGGCGAACTATCCGGGTCGCAGTGTTTCTATATGCGTTGGCGTCATTGAGTTGCGCTTCTGGTGCCTCGTTGTGGTTGTTTTTTGGAGGTAGAGCCGCGCAGGGGGTGGTCAATGCGTTTATGACCCCACTACTCATAGCAAGCCTCACCGACCTCGCCCCAAAAGATCGAATAGGTCGTGTTATCGGCACTTACGCTGCTTTTCAGGCAATCGGCGGGGTTTTGGGCATGTTGGTCGGAGGTGTCGCCGCCGACGTTGGTTGGAGGTGGGCTTTTGTGGCAATTGCTGTGGTGGCAGCAACCCTGAGTTGGACGCTTCCCAAAGCCCGAACGTCTGAAGGCCCCGTCGTGGTAGGGATGCGATCAGTTCTGAATCGACGGATGTTCCTGTTGGGGTTAGTAGCGCTGACTCAATCCATAGGTCCGGGTGGAGTGCAGCTTTTAGTAGCTCTCGTCGGTCGGGACGTCCTCAGTTTGTCTGGGTCTACCACTGGCGTGTTACTGATCACTGGTTCATTGACCGCAGTGGTGTTGACACCAAGATGGGGTGCGATCATTGATCGAACCGGTGCCAAGCGCGCCACAGTTCTAGCGCTCCTCCTATCAATGGCTGGCGCAGTTGTATTGTCGCAAGCCAAAACCACTCTGGCGTTGGTCATAGTGTGGGCCGTGGTCGGCGCGCTGGTGCAATGCATCTCAACGGGCTTCCAGGCACTAGCGGCCACAGGAGTGCCAGGAAACAGAGGGGGAGGGGTCTCCTTTGTCCTGTCACACCGTTTCCTCGGTCACGCAATTGGACCACTGATTTGGGTGCCAGTATTCGAACGCAACGTATCGTTCGCTTATCTGGGAGCAGCGTTAGTGGGCGTCCTATCCATTTCATTCGTCTACGCGGCCCAACACGACACGCTTGCTGGCGTTGAGTAACGCCGAGCTACCGAGCTGGCAGCCAGTCAGCTATAGCCTGACCAATCTCATGAGGACTGTCTTCTTGAACGAAGTGGCTACCCCGCACCGTGACTTCGGTTTGGTTGGGCCAAGAACGCACGAACTCTCTTTGCGGGCCGGTCAGTATGGAGCCGGGGTCAGCGTTGATGAACAATTTTGGTACATCCGAATTGCTCAAATATTGGCCATAGTCCTGCACGATTGCGACGACGTCAGCCGGTTCGCCCTCGATAGGTATTTCGCGAGGCCAGGTCAAGGTAGGGCGACGATGTTGTGGATCTAGGAACGGCTCCCGGTAGACGGTCATTTCCTCGTCAGTAAGTTCGCGCAAAACGGCACTTGGGAGAACCCTGTCAACGAAAATATTTTTTTCGATAACCATTTCCTCACCCGCAGGTGAACGAAACCCCTGGAACACTCGTCGGCCACCCTCATCAAAGTTTTCCCACAGAAGGTCGGCAACAACTGCCTCCATATAAGCGATTCCAGCGACCCGGTCGCGATGACGGTTGGCCCAGTCGAAACCCAACGCAGATCCCCAATCGTGAATCACGAACGTCACGTGGTCACCAAGGTCTAACTCATTCAACAGTCCGTCTAAGTATTCGCGATGATCAACAAATCGATATGTGCCCGGACTTACATCGTCAAGTTTGTCGGAATCTCCCTGCCCAATCAGGTCAGGGGCGATGCATCGAGCTTTGTCTGAAACATGGGGGATGATGTTGCGCCATAGATAGGACGACGTCGGGTTGCCATGCAAGAAGACAACTGGGTCTCCTTCACCTACCTCGTGGTAGGCCATTTGTTTACCTAAAACAGTTTTGTACTGCTTGGAAAGTCGTTCGGTCGAGAAAGGTGCATCGGACATGAGCACTCCTTTTAGCTTTAGGTCTCCTCATTTCCTACACCAGTAACGGCTCCCTTTTCCTGAATCAGGGCACGAACTTTTTCTAGTTAGATGTGTAGCGACGGAATGCGGCTAGATCGAACTGAACGTTAACAATGCAGCGGTGACGTCAGACTCAACCACGACAGGTGATTCAAGGGTTGCTGTCAGCCACTCCGGGCGACCCAAACAAGCAACCACAACGGCAGTGTCCATCCCTGACAACGCCTGAATTTGACGGACATGATCGGTTGCGTAACTGGGAGGGCGAATATCTGATGCCAGTTCGGCCAATGCCCAAGGATCTGGGGCAGACCCATCAAGATCAGATTGCGAAACCTGTACCAGCATGGGGGAGGTAGGGCGACCACCGCCACCGTCCAGACCGGGGCCGTCCATGATTATCAGGCCTTTAATCTCAGTTGGCCGTGAACCAAATAACAACAGGCCGACATAACCGCCCAACCCGTAGCCGAGCAAAGTTGCAGGCCCGATTTCGGCGAGGACAGCATCAGCATCAGACATCAAGGCCTCGCAGGTGTAGCCACCCGCAACCGGAACTGTGGAGGCACCGTGACCAGTGAAATCCAACGCAAAAATGGGTCCCTTCCATCCTTGAACGATTCCTGGGATAGCTGAAGGCGAACATTCACCCAATCCATGAAGGATCAGTAACGGATGTCCATTACCGGGGCGGAGTTCATGCACTGCGAGGCGGCTACGGACATGTTCCAGAAAAGTCGTCGTCATAAGGAGCGCCCCAAAAATTCGACTGTTATTTCAGCAACATATTCGGGTCTTTCAATATGAACGAAGTGACCTGTATCTGCCAACGCGTGGAATTCAGCGCCCTCAGGCAAGATTGGGAAAGCTTCCTCCGGGGTGGTGCCCCATCCCATTTCTTCCTTAACTGTTCCTATGACCCCTAGATAGGGCACGCGAAGACCACGAAGCCTTGGAATCGCCCATTCAGGTCGCCAAGCTCCAGAGGGTCCGAATCGCATGGTGGGATCAATTTTCCAACGCCACCCATCGTGGTCGCATCTAGCGCCAACTGTCACCAGATATTGCAGCCACTCCATCGATAAACGTGGATTCATCAGCTGACGTCGCTCAGCTAAACCCTCGATGGTGTCAGCGCGTCGGTTCATCTGACCCGCCCGACGCCGGTGATCAAGCCACCCGCTCAGTTCGGCTGCTAAAGCGTTCACATCTGATCGGTCGATCTGATTACTGAAACCCCGTTCATTTGGTATGCCATCCAGATTGATGACTGCGCTCACTCGATGAGGGAGAACTTCAGCGAGCTGGTTCATCATGCCGCCTCCCTTGCTGTGACCCAGAACAGGAATTGGGTCACTCGTTTCAAGAGACTCGATGACATGCGCGGCGTCACGCATGTCGGCTTCCCAGGTGTAAAGCGGTGCCATATCGCTGTCGCCGTGACCACGTTGATCCCAAGCAACGACACGGAAACCTTGGTCAGCTAACAGGGGAGCAAACAAATCCCATGTACCAGCGAAATCAAACCCGCCATGAGCTAAGAGAATCGGTTGAGATGTTTCATCTCCCCATTCAACGACGGACACTTCGATCCCGCCGACATCGACACGGCGTGAACGGTCAGGGCGCTGGGCTTTGGGTAATGATGAACGGACAACGTCGACTTCGGTACTCATAATTCTGGAGCTAGTTAGTCACGGGAATCGGTTGTGACAGCAACAGCTGAACAAGTTTGAGAGAGGCCAAGGGAGATCTTTTTCACACGCGGGGACCCTGTCAGATTGGCACAATCGCGCGACGCTCGCTTAATCGCGTAACTTGCAGTTATGGCAAATGACATTGACATTGGATTGTTCTCCATCAATACCGACCACCTCGTTGATGGTGAAGCATTATCGACGGTCGCTGTGGCCGCTGAACAGGCGGGTTTCGAATCGTTATGGACGGCAGAACACGTCGTACTACCAGACCCGCAGTCACCACCATCACCGCTGCCACCCGACGCTGAGCTACTCGACCCGACCGTCGCGTTGGGTTATGTCGCTGCTGTCACAAGCGACATAAAACTCGGTACCGGCATCATCATTCTTCCTCAACGCAATCCACTCGTTTTGGCCAAGGAACTAGCCAGTGTCGATGTTTTATCTAACGGTCGGACCATCTTCGGAGTGGGAGTTGGGTATCTCGAACCTGAATTCGAAGCAATTGGCATTCCCATGGAGGATCGAGGACGGCGCACAACTGAATACATCGAAGCAATGCGGTCAATCTGGAACGACGAGGACCCCGCATACGACGGCGACTACGTATCTTTCTCAGGAGTAAAAGCTTTTCCTCGACCAGTCCAACCGTTGGGCCCACCGGTAGTGATGGGGGGACATTCCAGGCCGGCCTGGCGAAGATCTATCACCCACAGCCAAGGCTGGTATGGGTTCATGTTGGATCCTCAAGCAACGTCTGAGAACTTAAATGGACTCGCGGAGGCGGGACAAGAATATGATCGTCCAAGTGAACTTGGCCAACTTGAGATCACGGTAACCCCGCGGATGCGTCCCGGGCCTGAAATGATCGAACAGTATGGAGAACTTGGAGTAGATCGATTGGTGTTGCTATCAGGTGCCCGGTCAGTTGACGAATCCATCGCGTTCATTGAACATATCCACGAAACCCTGTTGAGCTGATGGAGATGCAACCACTTAACGGTCTTCGCGTTGTTGAACTATGCGAGGGGATAGCCGGCCCATGGGCGGGCAGACTCCTAGCTGGTTACGGCGCGGACGTCATCAAAATAGAGCCACCCAGCGGGGATCGGAGCCGGACATTAGGACCGTTTCCATCTGATGGCCCAAACCCCGAAACAGGTGCCTTACATCTACATCTCAACACCGGGAAACGGTCGGTTGTTGGCGAGGTTGGAGATGAGCTAGTTGATCGTCTGGTAGCTGGAGCAGACATTGTTCTGCAATCCAGCGCTGCCATAGATCCAGAAACCATTGAGGAAAGTCACCCAGGGATGGTCCTGGTAACAGTCACTTCGTTCGGTTTAGTTGGGCGTTACAGCTGGTGCCAGGGAGAAGAGATAGTTCACTACGCGATGGGTGGCCCAATGTCAGCCAGTGGAGACCCTGAACGTGAACCGCTCAAAATGGGTGGCGATCTCGGTCAGTATCAGTGCGGAACGCTCACCGCCACAGCGGCACTCGCGGCAGTCACATCGCAACGTCGCAGTGGTCGCTCAGTTCACGTAGATATGAGCAACATCGACACCCAGATCACGTCAATCGATCGACGTATGACATTTCTTTTGTACAACTCCTACCGCGGCGAGAACGTGCCTCGAAGTGGGGGATACAACACATCGATTTTCCCAGGTGGCTGCCGCCCAGCCCTGGACGGACATGTACAAGTATCCACCCTGATGAACTGGCTACCCCGAATGGTGGCAGTAATGGACGACCCAGAAATGTCGTCGCTGTATGAGGACCCAGCCTGGATCATTAATCAAGAACTACCCGAAATTGCTGACGGTCGACTGTTGGAATGGACACTCGGACGTGACAGGCAACAAGCAATGGAAGAAGCTCAAGCTGGCGGCTGGCCCATTACTGCGGTTAACCGGCCCATTGACCTGCTCACCGACCCACACTTCACTGCACGAGGTTTCTTTACAGAGATCGACCAAACAAGCGCAGGCCCAACTCTGCAACCAGGCGGCCCTATTCGCGTCGAAGATGGGTGGAGTGCCGAACGTCCCGCGCCCACTATCGGTCAACACCACGCAGAACTAGAAGCCGAAGAACCACGAAGTAAAGAAGTCGCCGAAAAAGTTGACGATGAATTGCCCTTGAAGGGCATACGAGTGCTCGATATGACAGTCGTTTGGGCTGGACCCTACTCCACTCAAATTCTTGGAGATCTTGGAGCCGATGTAGTTCGGGTGGACAACCCGTGGGTGTTCCCAACTGCCACTCGAGGAATTTTCCCCCGTCCTACCAAAGAAATGATCGCCGATATTGGAGGCATTGGTGGTGGGTACCCAGACGCAGAACCTGGTGATCGTCCATGGAACCGATTTGCCCTTTTCAACGCTCACGCAAGAAACAAACGAAGTGTCACTTTAGATCTCCGCCAAGAACGAGGAAAAGAAACGTTCCTGCAACTCGTTGACGTCAGTGACGTCCTGATCGAAAACAACTCAGTCGATTTGATGGACCGACTAGGAATTGGTTGGGACGAAATCCATGCCCGAAATCCGAAATTGATCATGATTCGGATGCCGTCGGTTGGTTTGGAAGGCCCATACAGGTCATTCCTCGGGTTTGGTGTGAACTTTGAAGCGCTCTGCGGTCTCGGTGCAATACGCGGCTATCAAGACGCCGACCTCTCTGAGAACGAGGCAGTTTTTCACATGGATGCGGCTTCAGGTGCAACAGGGGCTTTCGCAGCTCTAATGGCTTTACGGCGACGAGAAACAACCGGTGTTGGAGAACTGGTCGAAATATCGCAAGCCGAAAATATGCTCAACCACATCGGCGAACTCCTCATTGACGCCAGTCGGACCGGGACGGTGCATCAGCCGCTCGGCAACAGACACCGGGTGTATGCACCGCAAGGTTGTTATCCCTGTGTAGGTGATGACCAATGGGCGGTCATATCGGTGACCAGCGATGAGCAATGGCAGGCCTTGGTAGGAGTTTTAGGCTCCCCTCAATGGGCGACAGACGACGGGTTAGCGACGGTGGAAGGTCGACAGCAACGCCATGATGAGATCGACGAACATTTGAATGCGTGGACATCCCAGCACACAGCACAAGAAATATTTGAAACCTGCCAACACGCGGGTATCCCAGCAGCACCTGTGCTGCATGAAGATGAAGCGTTCACCGAACCGCACTTCCGGGAACGGGGCCTCTTCGCCACCAATGGAAACGCTGATACAGGTGAACACGAATACCCGACACATCTATGGCGTTGGAGTGGACCTGACATGCGGTTCGAAGCGCTACCAGTTTTAGGTGGAGATAACGAAGCGATCTTCAAAGGTTTGTTAGGTATGAGTGACGCCGATTATGAACTCTTGGTCGAAGATGGCCACATCCAACTTGATTATCTTCAGCCCGACGGAACCCCGTACTAAAAGAGACGAGCTTTAGTCGGGGCGATCAAGTCGGAACTGATCGCGAGTTGTTGCATAATCCATTCCAGCTAGACGACCCAACGCATCAAGCCGGACTGGATCAATTCTGGTTCCATCCAACACTTGGCTATCTATATGAAACGCGAGTACCTCACCGAAGGTGATTACGTGATGCAACCCGTCCTTGTCACCGAACTCGACTTCGTGAACCGCTTCACATTCGATAACAGCCTTTGCTTCTTCAACCCCAGGAGCGTCAACTTGGCCGAACGTCGCTGCCGTAAGACCGGTCTTTTCAAATTCGTCAACATCAGGGGTGAGCGTGGCCGAAGAGTCGTTCATCGCCACAGCTAGGTCATGGTCCACGAGACTCGCGGTGAACACACCGGTATCTCTAATGTTCTGCAACGAATCTTTGATGACCCCATCAAATACGCCAGTGGAGAACACCAGAACCGGTGGGTTAGTCGCCACCGCGTTAAAAAACGAATAGGGAGCCAAATTAGGAACACCATCGGTGCTTTTCGACCCGATCCAGCCGATAGGCCGGGGCACGATCAGCCCAGTCGTCAGCTTGTATCGGTCTGCGGTATCAAGGTCATCGACAAGAAAAGAAGTTCGTTCCACGCTGCTCAACTTTCCGTTGGCCGGAAACGGAGCAGCGGGGGACCGCTCTCCCCATCTCGATTCGTTGCCTCTTCAAACACTGCTTGGACACGGTCGCCAATAGAAAGTTGTTCTGGGTCACATTCAACAATGTTGGTCATGACCCGCGGTCCCTCGTCCAATTCCACATAGGCCAAAACGAAAGGAGTTACTTTGTTCCAACCTCCGGGGATACGTCGCGTCACCGTGAAACTGTAAATGGAACCGTCACCTGACGCTTCGAACCACCCCACATCTTGAGAACCACATTCGGGACAGATCTCTCTAGGGAACCAAATAATAAAATCGCACTCACGACACCGGGGAAGGACGAGAAGGCCTTGCTCTGCCCCTTCGAAGAAGGGCAGATTTTCAGAGTTCGGTTGAGCTGCTCTCGCTGGCAACTTCATAACGATCTCCCCAACACCATCGTCGAACTTGCTGATCGCGTCGCCAAACTTCCACCAGTGCCATGGGCAACGGCTAGTTCACAATCAGGAACCTGTACCTCAGCGTGCGCTTCGTTTCTGAGCTGACGGACTGCTTCGATCACCTTTGTCATGCCACCCCGATTCGCTGGGTGGTTGTTACATAGACCACCTCCATCGGTGTTGAATGGGAGCTCCCCATGAGGTGCTCGTAAGGCCCCTGAGGCAATGAACTGGCCGCCTGCCCCACGTTCACAAAACCCCAAATCTTCTAACGTGATTAATACCGTGATCGTGAAACTGTCATAGACAGACACATAATCAATGTCACTTGGGGTTACCCCTGCTTCGCTGAAAGCGAGAGGCCCTGAACGCACCGCTCCGGTGTGGGTTAAGTCGATTCGCCCAGATTGTGAAGACTTCACGAAGGATCCGGTCCCCAAGATAGGAATGCAATGCCGGGTCAGACGATCCGCGACTGCTTCGCTGACGATCACCATGGCACCGCCGCCATCGGTGATGACGCAACAATCGAGGCGGCGTAAAGGATCAGAAATCATTGGTGAGTCCAACACTTCGTCGACAGTCACCACATCTTGCAAAAATGCGTTCGGGTTATGTTGAGCATGGGTCGACGCTGCCACCTTGACCTCAGCAAGTTGTTCAGACGTTGTTCCGAATTCGTGCATGTGACGTTGAGCGGCAAGTGCATAACCACCCGGTACTGACATTCCCCATTGACTTTCAAATGGTGCTTCAGGTGCTGCACTGACCCGTCCGCTTCCACCAGGAGCGGCACCACCGGTGCGAGGTTTACCAGCCAAGGTGATCAACGCAACGTCTATATGTCCAGCGGCAATAGCAGTTGCTGCATGTTGGGCGTGTACCAGGTAGGAGGAGCCGCCCGTTTCAGTGTCATTTATGTAGTGACAGTCGAGTCCTAAATAGTCCACCATCGACAACACCCCAAAGCCGGGGGCGTCACCTGCTGAGTAATACGCGTCAACATCTGATGTTGAAAGCCCAGCATCGGACAGGGCGCCAAGTGCAACATCTGCATGGATTTGGGGAAGAGTTCGATCAGGTAAATGTCGCTCAGGATGCTCATGCACACCAGCGATGAACGCTTTGCCTCTTATGCTCACCTACTGGAAGCTAGCGGGGATATGAACGAATTGGCGGATCGGAATAACCGGAGATACCAACGAGCTGGCAAACAACCTAGGTACCTAGGTTGGCTATGACAGGTTCGGAACATCGCAAATGGTGGGTCCTTGGATCACTGTGGGCTCTCTACGCCTCATTTGGGCTAGTCGCCGGTTCGTTGGCTCCCCTTTTGAGTCACATTCGAGTCGAACTCAACATGTCCCATGCAGCAATGGGTGCCGCCCTAGGTGCCTGGCCATTTGTGTACCTAGCCGTGTCGGCGATAGCCGGAAAACTGTTAGATCGCTACGGGCTTCGCGTCGGTTTAGCAGCGGGTTCAATATTAATAGGCGCCTCAGGTCTGCTTCGCGCCCTCGCACAATCTGGGTCAAGTTTGTGGCTCGCAGTCGCCGTTTTCGGGCTTGGGGGCCCGTTCATTTCTGTCGGAGCCCCCAAGCTCGTTACCGAATGGTTCTCCGCGGACGAGCGAGGGCTTGCAGTCGGTTTGTACAGCACAGCTTCATCGCTCGGGGCCATCACAGCACTGGTCATAGCCGACCCATTACGCGTTGTCACCGGCGATTGGCGTTGGGTGATGGTGATCTTTGGAACGGTATCTCTGACCAGCGGACTGTTATGGGTCGTGGTGAGCAGCTTGAATCGCGTGGATCAAAAACCTGAACTCCCTAACGAACAATATGACGGCTTGTGGCGCGACCAGACCGTTCGAAGAATTTTGTTTCTGGCTTTCACGATTTTTTTCGTCGGCCACGCCCTCAACGGATGGATGCCCGAAATGCTGCGCACCGGACCGTGGTCAGCTCGCGGTGCTGCGTGGTTAACTGCCGGGGGAATAACAGTGGGCGTCATCGGATCATTGATCATCCCTGGCCGTGTCAATCCGCACAAACGACCACAGTTCCTCACCATGATGTTCATTGCAATGGGAATATCTGTCTGGGCTTTGACTGTTTCTTCCCAAACACTCCACCTCTTCGCGATAGCAGTCATAGGCATTGTCAGAGTGTCGAGTGTCCCAATGGCGATGCTGCTGTTGATGTCGAGCCGCGCAGTCCCCGATGCCCGAATGGGAGTCGCAGGGGGACTGTTCTTCACCGCAGGCGAACTTGGGGGAGTGTCGGGTCCGTGGGTTATTGGGATTGCTCGCCAAAACTCTGCTGACTTCGGATCGTCGGTCGCCGTATTGTCACTTGTGGCTGCGGTTTCAGCTTTTGCTTGTTGGCGGTTTTGGAGATCAGGATTCTTAGATCATGCATGACCAACCTTGTCGCAACCGAGTTACGAAATGACAGCGGAAAACCCGCAACACAGATGGGACGCCATATATGGCGGACACTCCACACCCGCAGAACCCGACCCGTTTATAACAACGTCGGAATTTCTCCCAACACCACCCGCCAGGGCAGTGGATTTCGCGGGAGGAACCGGGGCCACGGCACTTTGGTTAGCAGCCAATGGCTTCGACGTGTCGCTAGTGGAAATCTCTCAGGTAGCTCTAGAACTAGCAGAACGAGAGGCAGTCGAAAAAGGACTCAGGCTGTCGACGATCCATCACAACCTCGAATCATCCAACCAACTTGCCCAGACCTGGGATATGGCGATGTGCTGCAACTTCCTCGACCGGCCCTTCTATTCGCTGCTACACAACTACGTCACCCCCAACGGAGTGCTGTTCGTCAAAGTAGCGACAGTCACCAATTTGGAACGCCACAACAAACCCAGTCGCCGCTACCTCATCGAAAATGGAGAACTCCCAGACCTACTTCCAGGGTTCGAACCACTCTCTTACACCGAAGACTGGTTCGATGATCGGCATGAAGCCCGAACGATCTGTCGACGCGTCGTTGATGGGTCAGCGAACAGAAACTAAATCCACGACGAAGATGAGATGTTCGTTCGGTCCTATCACGCCACCCGCACCGGCACTCCCGTAGGCCAAAGCCGGCGGAATAGTGAGTTGGCGACGTCCGCCGACGCGCATTCCCACCACCCCCTGGTCCCAACCTGAAATAACTTGACCGCCTCCGAGTTTGAAACTGAAGGTTTGACCGCGGTTCCAGGAAGCATCGAACTCGTTACCTGTGTTCCATGACACGCCGACGTAGTGCACTTCAGCGACATGGCCGGCTTGGGCTTGGTCGCCGTCTCCGCTGATGATGTCAACTATTCCTAGTTGTTTCCCAGTGGGGTCACCTTCGGGAACGTCTACTTGGGGCTTTTCACTCATGTCAGCAGCGTAAGCGGCAACTGATGCAGAAGAAAGTCAGTCCAGCCCCTCCAAGAAGGTCACCATCGCAGAACTGACCTCTGATGCGCATTCCTGCTGGAGCCAATGGCCGGCACCCTCAATGATTTCGCAGTGACGTAAATCACCCAAAGCCTGTTGCATTGCGCTGATCGCCTCAGGGGTGTTGCCTGCGATCAGATCTGTTGAACCACCCATATAGAACGAAGGCTGTTCGATGGTTGACCCAAGGAAAGGAGCTGTAATCGCGGGCAGCCTGTTGATATTTCGATACCAGTTCAAGCCCCCTCGAAAACCTGTTCGGGTTATCTCTTCAACATAGAAGTGCAGATCTTCCTCAGTGAGCCACGGAGGTAACTCATCGGGTGACACGAGCTGGTCCGTCATAGCTTCACCGGCTGGGAAGTGTCCATCGAACGGTTCGCTGATGTCACCATTGCGGAGCGCGTCGCCGCTGATGGCATACAAGAAACCACGCATCGTCTTATAAATGTCGGCTTCGAGGTCTGTTTCTGCTTTCCCTGGTTCTTGGAAGAACAGGCGGTAATAATCTCGATCAGGCCCCGCGGCTTGGGCCATAAGCCCATTCAGGTCAATACCTTCGGGCAGAGCGCCTATTGGGCCTGTGTAGGGCACACTCAAACAAGCCACAGCGCGAAACAAATCTGGGCGCATGAGGGCCGCAAACCAAGCAACCGGTGCACCCCAATCATGGCCCGCGACGACGACCGGTCCCTGACCTAGGTGATTAGCGACTGCAACGACATCTCCGACAAGGTGGTTGATGTCGTAGGCATCTATTGCTTGGGGTGCACTTGTTTTTCCATAGCCACGCATCGACATGCCGACAGCCTGATATCCGGCGTCTGCTAGAGCTTCTATTTGGTGACGCCACGAGTACCAGCTTTCAGGGAAGCCGTGACACATCACGACCGCAGGGCCTTCCCCTTTGGTGACGTAATGGATTTGTATTCCGTTGCCTTCGATGACGTGTTCTTCGAGATCGCTAATCATGCAGAGAGTTTGTCACTACTCGCACCTGTCGTCGCAATCTAGGGTGCAGTTATGAGTGAACTGAGATTCGATGGCCGAGTCGCGTTGGTAACCGGCGCGGGTGGCGGACTAGGTCGAGAACACGCGATCCTGCTTGCGTCGCGGGGTGCAGCGGTCATGGTGAACGATCTGGGGTCGCCCACCATGGGAGGTCAAGACCATGACCCAAGCCCAGCTGAAGCGGTTGTCGAAGAAATACAGTCCGCTGGTGGCATAGCGGCAGCAAACAGTGATTCTGTAGCCACCCGCGAGGGTGGCGAATCGATGGTTGCCGGCACGTTGGAAGAATTCGGTCGACTTGACATCGTGATCAACAATGCCGGAATTATCCGCAACCGAACATTCCTGAACATCAACGAATACGAATTCGAACCAGTGATCGATGTTCACGTCAAAGGATGTTTCTTTGTGACTCGCCCAGCATATGAACACATGAAAACAGTTGGCTACGGGCGAATCGTCAACACCAGCTCTGGTTCCGGGTTGTTCGGATCGTTCGGCCAGACTGCCTACTCAGCGGCGAAAGCTGCGATCTATGGGTTCACGCGGACACTTGCCATCGAAGGAGCTCGTTACGGAATCCATGTCAACGCAATAGCGCCGGGGGCATTGACTCGAATGACCGGAGATGTCCTTGGCGATGATGGCGCCATTGCTGACATGACGGGCCTCACCGGGGAAGATCTCATGATGCAAATGGGTCCACAGCAGGTTGCACCCGCTGTGGTCTATCTGGCACACGAGTCCTGTTCCCTCAACGGTGAAACGCTTTCCGCGTCGGGAGGCAGAGTGGGTCGAGCGTTCATGGGAGTAACCAAAGGCATATATGAAGAAGATTTGACCCTTGAATCGGTTGCTGAACGCATCGACGAAATATGTGACGAAGACAGCTATCTCGTCCCCGTCAACGTTGACCAAGAAATGCAGTTGCTACTCGAACATCTCAACACCGAAGACAGCTAAGAGTCGCTAGATCAAGCGGTGAGTGCCGTTAACGCGGTTTCGTATTCGGCTTGTTCTAAGCCGTGCGGGTAGGCGCACACCAAATCGATTCCAGCTTCAGCAAATGCATTCAGCTGCTCTTTCGCGTGACCGAGATCATCGCTGCGTAAACAAGTGCCGGCAACTACATCTTCAGGTGTCGTCAACCCCTGACGTACGAAATGATGATGGTAATTGGCCATGGCGTCGTAGTTCACAGCGTCGGTATGCAGAGCTTCATAAGGGCTGAGACGCACATATAGAACCGTGTAGGGAGTGCGTCCGTTCGCTTGTCCAACGTTCTTGGCTAAGTCAACGGTTTCTTGTGCGTGTTGTGGGGTTAGCCAGTTCAGTACCAGACCATCGGAGCGAGCGGCACCTAACTCGACCATTTTGGGGCCGAGTGCACCAACCAAGACGGGGAAGCCCTGGCCGAAGGTCACTCCGAAGCGTGCTTGACCCATCAACTCGTCGCACGCGACTTCTGTCCAACGCAACGGTGAAGTTGGGAAGGGAACGCCGAGACGATCGGCTGCTTCGCGATGTGACACTCCGATTCCTAACGAAAATCTTCCTTCTGATTGTTCTTGAAGAGTTGCTGCGGATAGAGCGAGATGAGGCAGCGACCGAAATGGTGCCGCGGCGACACCCACTGCTCCGCCGACATGTTCGGTTTCGGCGAACATTGCGGCGAGACTTATCCATGGGCTTCTCCCCGCTAACCCGCCTTGCGGGGTGCGGTTACCTGTTTCGGGGAGATAAATCGAAGAATATCCGTGGTCTTCAGCGAACTTTCCCAACTGGACCACCTGGGCCACGGGTAGATCTCGCATACAGATACCTAATTCCATGACCCCTACCTTCGAATGATGTTCACCATTGAATCTATGGGAGATCTGTTATCTGGGCGATTCTTAACAAAACGAAACAGCGTTGGTAGATAGAACAGCTCTTTGATGGGACTACGATTTCACTCAGAGTGAATTCGCAGAGGACGATATAGATGGCAGACCCAGTCGATAAGGACCCCAACTACTGGGTCTTGT
>JASLTG010000014.1 GCA_030743005.1 Acidimicrobiales bacterium
CTTCTGACTGAAAACTTTCAAGAGTATTACCACCTCGCTTGGGTTCACCCCGAATTAGCCAAGGTAAGCAGAGTGGACGACCACTACAGGTATCAGGGAACTGGACGTTACTGCGGGCAAACCACCACGCCTGTGTCATCCGGTGATAACGATGAATGGACGACATTACGTAACGCGGATGGGCTGTCTGCTGCTGACGCTGAAAGTGGCCGCCACATAGCGTTGTTCCCCAACGTCATGTTGACTCTACTTCCTAACCATGCCTGCACCTTTATCCTCGAACCGCTCGCGCCAGGCAAGAGTCGTGAACACATAAGTTGGTCGACTCCGCACAAACCTGAGGCAGAAGATCTTGACAAACTGGTCGACTTTTGGGTTCTCGTGAACGACCAAGACATAGACATTTGTCAGAAGGCCCAACGTGGCATCGATAGGGGCAGATTCACCGGTGGTCGTCTCTCTCCCCGTTTCGAAGAGCCGTTACACAGGTTCTACAACATGCTCGCAGACCGGTTCGAAGGGATAGACCGATGCCCAGATGGGGACCCGACCTAACAGCAGTACCAAAGAGTTTCAGGTCAGTCCCTCACAGCAATTAGCACTAGCGTCGTCTGCCATGAATTCCAGTTCCCAGATCGACGGATGGGTCGACAAGAACCTGCATCCGATCGGCGAAGCGGCGTATCGAAGTCGTCTTGTGGAAACATTTGAAAAAAACGGGGCACTGGTGCTTGTCGGATTTTTTACTACCGACTTCGTCACACACGTTGTCGCGGAATCTGCAGAACGCGAATCAGAAGCTTTCTTTGCGAATTCAACTCACAACGTCTACCTAACTGACCCTGACCCCGCTCTATCTCCGGACCACGCGTTCAATCGGCAAGTCGCCAGCAGCAAAGGCTTAATTGCAGACGATCAAATCCCTGAAAAGTCACCACTTCGAGCGGTCTACGAAAGCCACGAATTCACAGATTTCTTATGCGCGTTGCTGAACGTTGACCACATCTACCCATATGAAGATGACCTCTCATCCATCAACGTTCATTTCGCGCCTGCCAGCAAAGAACTCGGCTGGCATTTCGACAACTCGTCGTTTGCTGTAACCGCCCTCTTGCAGGCTCCCGAAAATGGCGGACTGTTTCAGTACGTGCCCGAAGTTCGCGACGCTGATGCCGGCGAGATGGCCTACCAACGAGTCACAAACATTTTGGATGAAAACGAAACGGTGACCTCACTGAAATTCGCTCCTCGAGATCTCGTGTTATTCCGGGGCCGTAACGCCTTACACCGCGTCACACCAACCGAAGGTCCGGCCACTCGCATACTCGCAGTCTTTGCATACAACGACCAGCCTGGGATCGGACTATCAGACTCAGCACTGGAAACCTTCTACGGACGAAACCAATAAAACGCTTCCAAGCCGGTTATCTAGTTACTAGGTGGCCTCTTAAGAGAAATGATGTTCCACGCGACAGAATGACCGCTTGGGTAACATGGCGCTTAACGGGCAAACGTTAAGTTTGTGTGCCTGGAGGGGGACACAATGCGAGGGGAAACGTGACAGCGGTCGAGGGTGAGGTTGAAGAGACTGACCCCGGAGACCTTGAGGTCATAACAAACGCGATCAAGCAAGTAGGTATTAACGCGGGATCGACATTGGTAGGAGTCGCAGCAGCTGACGCCTTCAACGAATATGTTCCAGAAGGGCATCGACCAGCTGACTTCCTTCCCGGTGCTCAAAGCGTGGTGGTTTGCGCCTCGTTGGGCCCAACCAACGCAGCGTGGCACAGCCCCAACAGACGTCTCATGGAAATCACCGGCTACGACTTCCGTGAAAACGTGTCGTCGATTGTGGTGGCTGAATACATTGAACAAACCCACGGATATCTGGCGATGCAGGCACCTGCCCTTCCAACCTCAGGCCAGCAACCACCATTGAGCATGATGCTGTCCGCCGTTCTTGCCGGACTGGGTACGAGGTCAATCGCCGCAAATATCATCCTCAATCCCACCTACGGGCTCATGTTCTTCGCGGCAGCTATCACCACCATGCGTCTCACTCCCGATCACCAACTCGAAGAAAACGTGTGTCCCGCAAGGTCATGCGTTCGCATGTACGAGATGGAAGGAAAGACTCCTTGCATGGCGGTTTGTCCCGCCGATGAAGGCGGATGTTTAGATGCCACTATTGAAGATGGACAGATAACCAGCAGTTTCTTTGACCGCGAACGATGTTCAACTCGGGCAATGAACTTTGGCATCCGCGGCCATATCAAACAAGTTGAGATACTCACCGGGATCGACGACGCAGACGAACGACGCGAGCTGATTTACTCCGATGATTTCCGACGAAATATGTCCTCGATCGGGCGATACAAAGAAAGCGTTTCACAGTGCTTTGAGTGCATGCGCGTGTGCCCTGTTGGGCGCTACAGAAGAAAGTTGAAGTAATGGAAGAACTCGATTGGGTATCAATCAAGTCAGGCCTGTTAGATATGGCCCGAAAGCGAGGAGCAGAAGTCGCCAGAATAGGGGATCCGGCTCTTCTTGAGGATGCAGAACCGGGTTTGCGTCCATCAGAACTACTAACGAACGTGAAGTCAATGATCGTGCTCGGCGGAGCCGCGCCTCGTGCAGCCGAGTGGCAAAGTACTCGCGTTGAAGTAATGGAAACGGTTGGCACAGCGGACCGGATGACGGCTTTAGGTAGCGCTGTAGCCCGACACATCGAAGAAACCTATGGCTATTACGCCATGAACGTGCCCACCTCCACCGACCAAGACGACAAGGCATTCCTCGATTTCAAGGCCGCTGCCATCGCCGCAGGCGCAGGAACAGCGAGCCTTGCAGGCCCGGTCCTGGATCCAGATCACGGGTTTTTGTATCTCACCGTCATCCTCACAACAATGCCACTGCCAGCCGATGGACCTTTGGAAGAGCCTGCATGTCCGGCACCTCAATGCATAGATATGTGGGAAGAACAAGGAACGACCCCATGTATGGCCGTGTGCCCCATAGATGATGGTGGTTGTCTAGGGGGCGAAATCGACCAAGGACTAGTCATCAAACGACGTTACGACGCGGAACGATGCCGTGACCGCGTCTACCACTACTGGACACCCGGATACCAAGCCGCCCTGGAACGAGCCTTAGACGAGCCTGACTCGCGAAAACGGAAAATGATTCTGTACGGCAGCTTCTTCACCCGAACCATGTGGTCGATCACATATTCGGGAGTCAGCCAAGGGCAATGTTTTGAATGTGTCCGAGCATGCCCGGTCGGCTCAAAACAACGAGCATTGCAATGACTCACCCAACTGAACGAGGAGAAATAAACGGTTTTCATGTCGTAGACCCAGACCTCTACGACCGTTACCGGGAGGAAGTCGTGGCGCTAACTAACTCATACCAGGTTGACATCAACGAATTTCTACCTGACGACGGGACCCGAAAACGAGGTCTTTCGGATGCAGAAATTGCTGAACGTCTAGGACTAGACATTCGCGATGTCACCGAAATCCGGGTTGTATCTGAACACGACGAATATCCAATAGAAGAATACGAAGCGTCAGCCCGATTCAAAGACGCCGCAGCGGCTTCCTATTTCGAAGGTGGCGTCAAGAATCTCTATAAAGGCGACCCTCCGCCTACGAGGAGATGAAGCGCCCCGGTCACCCAACAACGCTCGGTACAACGAACCGATGATGTTGACGTTAGGTGAACAAATGGCCCGCGTTGGCCGACACTACGGTCGCCGCACCGCCGTAGTCAGTAGTCAAGGCAACGTCGACTGGAGCGATTTCAGCTCGCGAGTCTCAGTCGCCGCGGGGGTCCTTCATGGTCTCGGTCTAACTCCAGGTGCACGGATAGCCATTTACTCGCGCAACTCAGAGCGCTTCGATGAACTGAAATGGGGTGCCTTCCACGCAGGCGTTGTAGCAGTACCGATCAACTGGCGTTTAGCGCCCCCAGAGATTGCTCACATCTTGCAGGACTCGAACTGCGAGACGATCTTTGTAGAAAATGATTTCATCGAAGTTTTCGACAACGACGACCTGAAACCATGGCGTGACAAATTGGTAAGCCTCACAGCGTCACCAGATAACAACCTGGACAGCTACGACCAACTTTTCGATAGAGCAGGCGACACAGATGTCGCAACGGTACTCCCTGACGACGACGCTCTAATTCTCTACACCGGCGGCACTACAGGACGCAGCAAGGGAGTGCGGCTAAGCCATGCAAACATAATTTCGTGTGCTTCAGCGTTCACTTTGGCGACGAGAGGTCAACCCGACGACACCTACCTGCATTTAGCCCCCATGTTTCATTCGGCTGATTTATTGGGCACAGGCTGGGTGTTGATGGGTGCCGCCCATGCGTACTTGCCACAGTTTTCGCCGGCGTCTTTTCTTGACGCGATCAACGAAAATCAGGTGACGATGACTGTTGCGGTGCCAACCATGTTGATGATGACCCTCACAGACCCAGCGATTGACACGGCGGACACCCGATCACTTCGAATGATGGGATTTGGTGCTTCACCAATGGACCCCGCATGGATCAGAAGAACCGCTGAAGGTTTTCCCCACACTCAACTGTTCAACTGCTACGGCCTTACAGAAACCTCTCCCGATCTCACAGTTTTTGATCCTGCGGAATTTCAACGGGCCATAGAAGAAGACTCTCCGCTGTTGGCGTCTGTAGGTAAACCCAACTGTCTGGTCGACTTGAAAGTAGTTAACCCTCAAGGTGACGCTCTTCCATCTGGAGAAACAGGAGTGTTGCTGGCTCGAGGACCAAACATAACCAAGGGTTACCTCAACTTGCCCGAACAGACAGCGGAAGCCTTACAAGACGGGTGGTTGCGCACCGGAGACATCGCTCGAATTGATGAAGACGGCTACGTCTATCTAGTGGACCGAGAAAAAGATCTAATTATCACCGGTGGCGAAAATGTGTACTCCTCCGAAGTCGAAACAGCCCTCTACCAGCACCCAGATATCCATGAATGCGCAGTCATAGGAACTCATGACGATCAGCTAGGTCAACTTGTCACCGCGGTGATCATCGTTAAGCCCGAAAAGACTCTGGTCGCCGAAGCAATCATCGAGCATTGCCGCGAACTGATAGGGGGATACAAGGTGCCCCGCCGAGTGGAATTCGTTGACGAGATGCCAAAGAACGAACTAGGAAAAATTCTCAAAAATCGGCTGCGCGAAACCTACGCCTCGTGAACGACCAAGCAATCTCGCGTAGTTTGGGTCTATGAGATTTAGCGTAGGGTTCGCTGCTGTTGTGTTGTTTTTGTCGGCTTGTGGTGGGGGAGAGTCGTCCACAAACACACCAACCACGTCTGGGTCCGTTGCTTCGGAAACCACTAGTGCTCCCTTGCCGACGACGTCAACAACTGCAGCCCCACCCGTCACCACTGCCCTAGCGGCACCGACGACCACGCAAGCTCCGGCAACCCAAACAGCAACTGACACCAATAAGGGATCTGTTGACCTTGTTGTGTCCCCAGATGGACAATTTGCCGCAACCGTGTCTGAACCAGGTCGGTGGACTTTAAATGTTGAGGGACAAGGCTGGGCCGGGCCACCAGTGTTCGTTTTGGTCTGTTCAGCGAACGATCTGACCACGCTTACTCGAACTGGCCTGGGCACCTGTGACCTCTCAAACTTCCAAATGGGTATGCCATCAGGAGGTGACTTCAGTTTAAGTTTTGAATTAAACGTCCCTGAAGAGGGAATCTGTATCGGAGCAGGTGACCAAGGCCAGGCCGAAACCGGCGGGGCGTGTATTTCGATAGGGGCCACTAATTCAACGGCGCCTACCACCACGCCTCAAGCAGTACCCATAGCGTGCACCTCAGCGACCGCCCCGATTACCTACACAGCTACAGCCGACGGGACTGAAGTCGTCTGGGAGTTCGAAGAAGAGCCGGAATTGTCCAAGATGTACCTACGGACCCGACCGTCTGGTGTCAGCTCTGACGACCACAGAAACCACCACAACGCCGGCTTCGGATTGCTGTGGTATCAGCAAGTCGAGGTGCCAATATCCAACAATGGTTCTTATCAAGCCGAACTTCCAAGTTTGCAAGGACCCAGAGCAACGGTCAACGTCGACCTAGTCACCGTTCATCCAGGTGGTACCGAATGTGAGTCACGAATGTTTTCGGACTTCGAATATCCGCCCTTGACTAGTACCCAGCAGAACCTGTCGATCCCCGACGGAATAACAGTTGATCTCAGTCGTTACACCGAGCTAGAGGTCCCCGCTCCAACAGTTGAGGCTTTGGTTCACGCCTTCGCGTCCTACAACGGTCGACACATCAGCGGGGCAGAGGAGCCCGACTACTCGGTATGGAAAATTGAGGACAACAAAACCATTCGTGACTACTCGCCGAAGCTTCGCTACTTCCTCTTCGGAAGCGAGATAGAAATTGGAAATTGGTGGGCGGTAGCACAAATGATGGAACTGGTCGCAGCAATAGCACCGCACTTAGACCCCCGATTCGCAACTTCGATAGACGAAGTGAATTTCCCGGAATTTTTGCCATTATGTGAACCATGGATGATCGTCGGAGTGGAACCTCACGGTCGCCAAAGCAAGCTCCAGCAACCATGCCAACGAGATGGCAACGGCGCCTACTTCAGCGACGGCACCGCTAGAAGCGGAGCGGGCAACCCGAATTATTCGAAGTCACGAGGCTTCACCTACCACAACAAATTTGTTATCGAGCAGAGCGACATGAACCGATCTGACCTCGGATGGGTACGCAACATGACCGTCGGCCAAGAAATCAACAATCCCTGCTGCACGATCAATTTTCATGAGACAGGGCACGCGTTAGGCGTAGATCACAACGCGTGCGGACACAGTTCGATGTCGTTTTGGGAGCCTCAAAACACGTCCTACACGACCAAGCCTTGGAACGAAGACGACCTTGCCGGTATGGCAATTCACTTGGACCCAAGAACTACCCACGGAATGAGCATTGAGGAAGCCGCTTCGGCTCTCGGAATACCCAAAGATGCCCGCTACCAAGAACTGGTTGAAAAACCTTGGAGAGCGTGCGGCAACCAGGATCCAGGCTGGGACACCTTCGCAGAGCGACTCTACGAGCTTCACATTTCGACTGAAGGAGTCGAGACGAACCATCCGACCAACCGCGACAAAGTCACCTGGAGCTACTGAACCAATTATCTAGGCGCACACCTACGGCGTGACCCTCAACGACTTCTTGGCGCTGCCATCAAGTCAACAAATGGCGATTCTGCCTCAATAGGAAGATTGGTCAGAGGGGTTCAGATTTCGTTTCCGCCCCTTGAATCGTTCATGAGCTTCAAGGCTGCCATCATGGAAAGACCCGAACCACCTATCTAACGGCAATAACAACATGCCGTAATTCACTTCGAAATACCGGTGGTGAAGGTTGTGAAAAAAATCGCCGCCGTGAAAGTTCACGTCTTTGTTGACCACAAACCGGTCGAACCCGGAATGAGAAGGCGAAGGCGAAATCATTAGGTAAACCATGCAGAACGTCGCAATGAATGGTGAACCCGGCAGCAGAACAAAAACGAAAGGCAACGAAAAATAGAGCAAATGTTCTACCGGATGCATCGAAATACCAGACCAAGGGCCCGTGTTCACATTTCGATGATGCAGTGCGTGAACCGACCGATACAACGGACGCCAATGCAAGAACCGGTGATTTAGGTAGAAATGAACACCTTCAATCCAGAACACGACGAAAGTCATTAACGCGATCAACCACAAACTTTCGAGCTGAGGGATCGCCTGGGTGGCGTACAGACGGAACATGCAAGCCTCAAACAGCGCGGCGACACCTCCACCACTCACCAAGGTCCAAAAGACATTGTCTCTAGTTTGATGATTAAAAGTGAACAGCTTCCGGCGATTCGACAACCAACGCGCCTCATATTTGAATTCGAATCCTTGTGCTTTGCGCATATGCAGCCACCAGTGCTGACCCCCGATAACCACGAACATCACTGCGGCGTTTCGAAACCACAGCACAGCCACATCACCAACATCTAAGGAACGAAATCGATCAAGCCCCGGGGTAACAAAGTGAAAGGTGAGAACCGCCAACACAATCCACATGATCGACTGCGGCCACATGAACTTCGTCACCAACCAACGGGCCATTGCAAATGGCTTCGGTGAAGACTGGAATAGCGGTGGAAGCTCTATCGGGTTCGGATCGTAACCAGATGACCGCTGCATCGGAGTTCTGGTTGGACCCATCACCCTCCCCAAACCTTATTAACCACGGGTTTCAGCCCAGCTCTGACCAGATTGCACATCAATATCATGAGGCAAGCCGAGAACCCTCTCAGCAACAATATTGCGTTGCACCTCGCTGGTGCCGCCACCAATCGTTAAAGCTGGAGAGAACAAGAATCCCCCATGCCAGTTCTGCCAGCCCTCCACCACAGCATGTGTAATAGGAAACAAGGGAGACCCTCCTAGAGGGCCGGTGTCAGTGAGCATGCCGTGAGTTCCCATGAGATCCTTGGCCAAGTGCATAACGTTCTGACCATGTTCATCAGCTAAGGCTTTGCGGACCGAAGCTTCCGGGCCGGGTTGCCGTCCATGAAGTTGCGCAGTCAATGTTCTCAAACGGATAAGACGCAACACCTCACCCTCTATATGAAGTCGAGCTGCTCTATCTCTAAGCGTCGGCTCAGATAACCCACCGGCGGACCGAATGACATCCAAAAGATCACCTGCGCTAGGTCCACTACCCCACAACGCTCCTTCACCAGACAAAGACACCCGCTCGTTGCCTAAAGTCACCTTCGCCAGGCGCCAACCGTCGTTCTCGTCGCCTATTCGATTTTGGACTGGTAATTCCATATCAGTGAAAAAGGTTTGGTTGAACGAATACGCCGTCGTCATGTCAACAATGGGTTGAAGTTCCAACCCAGGACTGTCCATAGGGCATATGAAATAAGAAACCCCTCGATGTTTAGGCACATCAGGATCAGTTCGCGCTATCAGAATTCCGAATTGGCTTCGATGCGCCCCTGAGGACCATATCTTTGAGCCGTTCACGATGTAACGGTCACCATCTCGAACAGCGCGAGTCCCGAGGTTCGCCAAATCTGAGCCACTATCTGGTTCGCTAAACAGCTGACACCAAATTTCTTCGCCAGTGAGAATCGGCCACAGGTACCGATCCTGTTGTTCAGGCGTACCACCGAACAGAATTGTCGGGCCGGCCCAGCCAAGCCCAATTCCGCCAGCCGCTCGTTTCACCCCAGCCGCAGCAAGTTCTTCATCAATGATCAGTTGATGAATAGGGTCGGCATCTAACCCATAAGGCTTAGGCCAGTGAGGAGCAACATACCCCGAGCGGGCTAAATCTTCCTGACTCGGATCCCCATTGTGTTGAGCTAACCATTGCCGAATTTCGACACGTCTTAGATCATCATCTTCTGGCCAATCAAAGTCCATAGCCGGAGAATAGAACGATCAGAACCAAGGAGACGTCCGAAACCGCGAACGCGTAACACCCAAAAAATCCAAGAGACCCACAGTCAGCCACTAGCGACCTCACGTTGCTTTTCTCACTTCAGTCATTTGGAGTGCGAGAAGCCCTCCCCGCTGCCTAAGGTGAAGCCTTGCCGCTAGCCACATAGAAGAGGAATGATCGTGGAGGATTACAGCAGCGAAGCAGCGAACTTCAGATCCGAAATCAAAGACTTCCTAGAGAAAAACCTCCCAAACCAGTGGAGTGGCATGGGTGCCTTTACCCCTGATGAAAGAAAATCATTTGTCGCGAATTGGAGAAAAACTCTCTCCGAAGAACAACTGTTAGCAGTCGCTTGGCCGCCCGAATACGGAGGGGCAGGGTTGAGCCAAATGGAACGCACAGTCCTAGCTGAAGAACTCGCGGCCGTGGGGGTACCCAACGGGACCGATAACGACATTTTTTCAATCGGAATGATTGGTCACACCATCATCGAATGGGGAACCGATGAACAAAAAAATCATTTTCTGCCACGGATCCTCAACGGAAGCGACGTGTGGTGTCAGGGCTACAGCGAACCCAACTCAGGGTCAGATTTGGCTTCCCTCGCGACACGAGCAGAACTCGATGGTGACGAGTGGGTCATAAATGGACAAAAAATATGGACGTCTCAAGGTCACAACGCAAACTGGATATTCGTGCTCTGCCGGACCGATCCATTGGCTGTAAAGCACGCCGGGATTTCATTCTTGTTGTGTCCCATAGACCAACCCGGAGTAGAAGTGCGGCCAATCGTGAACGCTTCAGGTCATCACGACTTCAATGAAGTGTTCTTTAACGACGCTCGAACCGTCAAACAAAATGTTCTAGGCGGAGTGAACAACGGTTGGGCCGTAGCAAACACCCTTTTGGCATACGAACGCGGCGATGACGCCACCACTAACGGGATTAGATACGGAGAAGAATGGCAGCGACTAGTGGAGGTAGCTCAAAGCTACGGAAAACTCAGCGACCCGGTCATGCGTCAACGATTCACAGCTGCCTACACCACCACTCAGATCATGAAATTCATGGGCCTACAGACAGTTGCCCGATCGATGCGTGGATACAGCCAAGGACCCGAGTCGTCGCTCAACAAGCTCCTATGGTCAGAACATCATCACCGGTTCACCGAATTAGCGATGGACGTTATTGGAATGGACGCGACCGCTCCATCGGGACGTGATGCGGCCACGGGGGTGGGTGTGGACGATGTGGGTTCACCGTTTTCGTCACAGGCTTGGGTTACGACATTCATGGGAGCTCGACCTGGCTCCATTTATTCAGGTAGCAATGAAATTCAACGCAACATTGTGGGCGAACGGGTACTCGGGTTGCCAAAAGAACCGCGAGCCGACGCGGGACCATGGAATGAAACCAAACGTTCCTGAGAACTATTGGATATCTGGAGCGAGCCCTCGAACGACGAAGTTCGCTTCATCTTCGAGGGCTCGGACGGTTGCGAGTATGTCCTCATCGGCAAAGCCACTGTCGCGGTAACTTTCTAAGAGTTGCTGGGTGTGGCGTCCCATTGGCACAGGAACTTCGAGTTCATCCGCTAGGTCAACCGCCAAACCGATGTCTTTACAGGCCAAGGCATTAGTGAACGAAGGAGCTAGCCGGTCTCGAAGGATCGCACGAGTACCACTACTCCACACAAAACTGGCACCGCTGCTTGCTTCAACGACTTCACGCAAAACTTTAGGGTCGACTCCTGCTTTGCTCCCCAACAACAGAGCTTCGGTAGCACCCATCATGCCGACGAAAGCCAGCATGTTGTTGACTGCCTTTACCACGTTGCCTGCCCCGGCATCTCCACATCTGACTGCCTTCGCAGCGAACAACTCCAAAAGCGGCATGCTTCGCTCAAATGCTTCGTTAGATCCACCCACCATGACAGCCAGAGTGCCCTTACGCGCTCCATAGACGCCGCCTGAAACTGGAGCATCAAGAAAATCGATACCGTGTTCCTGACCCTCTAAAGCGAGAGAACGGCTCAACGAGGGAGAACTAGTGCTGAGATCGATCACTATCTTGCCGCCTTCCATGACGCTGAAGAGGCCACCAGATCCTGAGACAACTTCTTCTACATCGCTAGGCATTGGTAGCGACAGAAACACAACTTCAGAGTCCTGTGCCGTTGCAGCAGCCGAAGAAACCGGCTGTGCACCGAGCTCAACCAATGGGCTGAGCGCCTCTTCATTGAGGTCGAATATCAACAACTCGTGGCCTGCCGAAATGAGATGAGTAGCTATGGGGCCACCCATGTTTCCTACTCCAATAAAGCCAATACGCATCGCCGTCCCCTTAGTCGATAATCATTAAGTATTGAATATTTTTAGAGGTAGTGAATGAGAGAGCAGCCGATAACGAATTATTCGAGTACCTCAGCGGCAGCTAGGTCCGCGATTTGTTCACTGCTATAACCCACAAGATCCGACAAAATCTCAAAAGTATGTTCGCCTAAAAACGGGGCCCGAACCTTCGGGCCATGCTCGCTTCTCGACAACTTAAATCGAGAATTTTCGACGATACATTTACGATCCGGGTGTTCGAACCACACAAAGGCACGTCGATGTTCCAACTGAGGGTCAGACAAACATTCGGCGCTGCTTTGAATCTGATGAGCGGCAACTCCAGCTTGAACGAGCGAATCCGTTATCTCCGCAGCGGACCTTGTTGACGTCCAGGAGTTGATGGCCTCATCTACCTCGCTTTGAGATAATCGACGACCAGCTGCCGTCGCCAAACTGTCCTCGTCGGCGAGGTCGGCTCTCCCTATGACGTGACATAAGTCTTGCCATTTCTCATCGTCCTCGACAGCAATCGCTACCCACTGATCTTCACCCAAACATGGGAAAGCACCATGGGGGACCATGTCTGGGTCATCGTTGCCCATACCTGAAGTAATGCGATTAGTAGCTGACGCCTCCAACAATGCTGGAGAAATAAAATGAAGAGCGGCTTCGGTTTGAGCCAGGTCGATGTACTCACCAAGACCAGTCCGTCGCTGCCGATCTAAAGAAGCCAGAACAGTCGCCAACATGAAATGAGTAGATGTGTAATCGGTGTATGCGCCAAAAGGCCCTGACGGGGGCCGATCCGGCCAGCCGGCTAATCCATAAAAACCCGAAAGAGCAGCTCCCAAGTTGCCGTAGCCAGCGAAGGTTGACGTTGGTCCAAATTGTCCAGTGAGACAGGTGGAAAGCATGATCAGGCGAGGGTTTAGTTCGGTAACGCTGTCCCAACTCAAACCCCAAGAAGACATCTTGCCGGGCGAGAAGGACTCGCAAAGTACGTCAGCCCATTCGATGAGATCATGCATTACTTCGAGAGCTTGTGGCGAATTCATGTTCAGGGCCAGGGAGAGTTTGCCCGCATTAGCTGTATCGAAAAGCGCTGAACGCTCCAAACCCGGTTCGTTGTCCCACACAGGAAGGAAACCGCGGGCAGCATCGGGCTTATGTATCGACTCGACCTTAACCACGGTGGCACCGAGATCGGCGAGAGCTCGAGTCGTGAATGGTCCAGCGAGAGACCACATGAAATCAACCACTTTCACACCATCAAGCGGAGCCGACCTCACAGAGCTATCTCGACCAACCAGAGAGATCTCTCTGATTGTCGAAAGAATCTCCTCGTTGTCAGCACCAAGTTCGGCAACATGCGTTGCTTTAGTCAAAGGTGATTGTTTAGTTAGCGCGAAAGGCCCCGGTGCGGCGACCATTTCGTCAGCGACCTTGATGTGATCGAAATAGTTACGGCTCTCTAACTGCTCACTTACAAGGACTTCTCCGACGTCAGCGATCGGAGCCATCAAAAGTTGACGATCCATAGCAACTTCTAGGAGTTCGGCTTTCGTTTTGGAAGAAGTGCAACTTGCAACAGCGTCTTTCGCGGCGTCCCAATCGTCGACACTGACTTCCCCTGACTCCAACTGCAACGCGAAATTCACCCAGTCCAAATTTGCTATCTCGGGTGAAACAAAGCCTTCCTCTAAAACCCACTCCATTAAGCGTGCAGTAACAGGCCCAATCGCTTCACCGAATACGTGTGTGATTGAAACGAAACCGTCTTTGGCTGGATACACGAGTCTGAGGTTGATTGGTCCTACGGTCGCTCCGCCTCCGCTTCTGATCGGGGTCGGAAAATTACAGGCGTCTGCCAAGACTCCTGCCTGAGTGGCGATGGGTATCACTTGCTGTGCTGCTACATCCACGACCTGGCCGAGACCTGACTGGCCACGCTCATAAAGTGCAGCGATCACGCCGCCCGCTAAAACCGCGGCACCAAAATGAAATGCTTGCGGAACTGAAACTCGAATAGGGGAGCGGTCAACATCACCGGTGAAGGCCATGGTGCACGCGGAGGCCATAAGGGTTAGATCCGTCGCAGGCCAATGAGCCTTGGGTCCGGTGTGCCCAAATGGAGTCAACGTTCCGATTACCAGAGAGGGATTTCGAACAAGAAGAGCTTCATTGGTCAGCCCTAAACCTTCCAGGACACCCGCTCCCTGTGACTCAATGAGACAATCAGAACCTTCAATCAAGTCAAATAAGAGAGCTCTTCCTGCGGCAGATTCAAGATCAATAACAACCGACTTTTTCCCCCGGTCATAGGCGAGGTGCGTCAACGACACTCCGGAATGGTTAAACGGTCCTGCGTTGCGGGTGACCACCCCTTCGGGCGGTTCGATCTTGACGACTTCAGCACCCAACATGGACAGCATCAAACCAGTCAGATGTCCTCGCTGGTCGGTTAGATCTAGAACCCGGTACGCGGAAAGCATTGATCGCTCGTCCCCCTTCCCGCCACAGTCTGCCTCGTCCTACGCAGCTATTTCCACGTATTGCTAGCTGGCGACTGCCGCAAAGCCCTTCTCTAAGTCTTCAACAATGTCATCGAGGGTTTCAAGTCCCACCGATAAACGAATCAAACCAGATGTCACCCCGGCGTCGCGTTGCTCAGATTCAGTCAGCTGAGAGTGAGTTGTAGAAGCCGGGTGTATAGCCAAACTACGCACGTCACCGATGTTTGCGACGTGGCTATGGAGCTCTAACGCATTGATGAAGTTGCTCCCAGCTTCTGCTCCGCCTTTGATTGTGAATGCTGGAACTGAGCCGTAACCGCGGCTTCCACCAAGCGCTTTCAGGCGTTCATGCCAGCTACTTGACTTCAGTCCGGCGTACTGAACGTCCTCAACTTTGGGATGGGCTTCGAGGTACTCCGCTACTCCTTGAGCGTTTGCGAAATGACGTTCCATTCTCAAGCTGAGGGTTTCCAGTCCTTGAAGGAAGTAGAAGGCGTTCTGAGGAGACACTGCCGCTCCCAGGTCCCGGAGTAACTGGACCCTCGCTTTGATGATGTATGCACCTTCCCCTAGTGCAGGCCAATAGGCGAGACCGTGATAGCTCGGATCTGGCTCGGTGAAGTTTGAGAATCGGCCGCTAGTCCCGTAATCAAAGGTCCCGCCGTCAATAATGACCCCTCCTATTGAGTTGCCATGACCACCGATGAATTTGGTCATCGAATGAACAACGATGTCTGCTCCCAATTGGAGAGGATTTAGTAGATAGGGGGTAGCGACGGTGTTGTCCACGACCAGCGGAATTCCCGATTCATGGGCAACCTTCGCAATACCTGAAACGTCCAGACAGTCGTTACGGGGATTACCGATCGTCTCTCCGTAGAACAACTTTGTATTGGGCTGAATGGCAGCTGCCCAAGCCTCAAGGTCGTCGGGATCCTCAACGAAGGTTGTGTTTATCCCCATCTTGGGAAGGGTGTAGTGCAAGAGGTTGTATGTGCCTCCATAGAGAGATGCGGACGCGACAACGTGGTCGCCAACCTCCGCTAAATTCAAAATGGCTAGCGTTTCTGCGGCTTGACCCGATGCGACGGCGAGAGCGCCAGGTATTCCAATAGCAGTATCAGTTCCACCTTCCAGAGCTTGAAGTCGCGCTTCGAGAACCATCTGGGTTGGGTTCATGATCCGGGTGTAGATGTTGCCGACTTCGTTCAGAGAAAACAGGGCAGATGCGTGATTTGTGTCTCTAAAAACATACGACGTGGTCTGATAGATCGGAACGGCCCGACTGCCAGTTGCCGGATCGGGATCTTGCCCTGCGTGAATCTGTTTGGTTTCGAATCCCCAATTTGCGGTCATCGCTATCTCCTTTTGTGCTGCGTTGCGGTAGGGGCGGACAAAAGGGGCCATCGTTGCCGTGAGATCGCAGAAAAAGCGGTCTCCTCGGACACTTTGTTGCTTCGGTCACAGACCTCAGCCATATCCCTACAAAGTAGGAAAGCACCTTGGGTGTCCACCCCAGGTTGCCGGGTGCACGGGAGTGCACCGCTCTTGATAACGCAGCCATCAGAGCACGCTTAGTTACCCACCGCAAACGATTTATAGGATTCTCGCTGCGCATTGAAATAACCAGCACCGTTCTCTCTGACACACTGAGGTGATGTCGAGATTTCAGCGCGTTAAAGAAACTGATGGGTCCGGAACCACACGGTTAGTAAGTCTCGAAGTCACAGACGACTCCGTGTACCGCACCTCGAAGGCCGAAATGTGGGAAGGACGACTCCCTTTAGCGGCCCTGATCAACCTAGAAATCTCTCGAAATGGATCCTCCGATCTTGTGACTGCAGAAACCAAACACGGTCAAATCCAATGGCTTCTAAAAAACGGTCAAAGTTTGGTTAATGCCATCGAAAGTTCCCAAGCCTGACCATCTCTAATCTGCCCGTTTGCCTCAACGGTCTTGTAGTGGAGTGGCTGATCTAGCGAGGGTCCCCAGGGAGCGCTTAGGCTTCGATAAGCGAGATAGGACACCTCATGATTACAGCAATGCCCCGTATAGCGATCGCAGTCGAAAATTTCGAAGCCGCCTTAGCTACCTTTCAAGACCAGATGGGGATGCACGTTCTGGATTTTTCCCCTGAAACAGTCCCGACCCTAGGGGCCCACGTCGGCATGTGTCAGCCTGCTGGGGGAAGCAACATTGAACTCATGGCACCATCGAACCCTGATGAACCGTTGAGTCAAGCCCTACAGAAATTTCTTGATCGACGAGGGGAAGGCATCTACGCAATGATGCTTGAATCACCAGACCCGAATGCTGAAGCAGAAATATTGCTCAAAAAGGGGGTCAAAGTGCTCCCTTTGATGAGAGGTGCCGGTGGACGCGACATCCACCCGAGCTCGACCCACGGAGTGCTGATCAGGGTTTACCCCGACGGTTCGGTAACGCAACCAGAACATCCCTCAAGTGCAGCCCCTCACTACACAGGTATCCAGAAGGTGCTTATTGCAACTCACGATGCCAGCCTGGCAGGTGACGTTTATGCCAATGGACTAGGTCTTGTATCTGATTCACCACATATCGATACAGACCGCGGAGTTCTGACATGTGTGGTTCGCCCACCAAAGGGAGGCGTTATCGAGCTCATTTCACCCGTCGACTCTTCACAAGAAACCGCGCAAGAACTGGAATCATTCCTTAACGACAAAGGTGAAGGTATCTGGGCGTTGGAACTCAACGCCGATGGAGACGTGACACAAGACGATTTTCAAATCTTCGGAACTCGCTTTTTGATCTCGAAATAACACAACAAGCGTTCGCTTCACTCAATCAGGCGAGACGAGCACCAAGCGTCGTATCATGAAGACATATCGCGAAAGTGCAAGGGAATTCAGACATGACTAACGACGCTGAATTGGATTATGAAGTCGTTGTTGTGGGTGCAGGCGTCGCCGGCATCTACCAAATCAAGCGACTGACAGACATGGGAATCAAGGCGACTGTGTTAGAGGCCGACCCTGATTTAGGGGGCACCTGGTACAACAATCGTTACCCGGGTGCACGGTTCGACTCGGAAAGCTACACCTACGGCTACTCGTTCTCTCGGGAGGTTCTCAACGAGTGGCACTGGAAAGAGATGTTCTCCGGGCAGCCCGAAAATCTCAAGTACCTCAACTTCGTCGCAGATAAATTCAATTTGCGAGAACATATGCAATTCGACTGTCGCGTCCAGTCAGCCGTCTTTGACGAAACAAACGAATTATGGAAAATCCAGGTATCCGACGGACGCGCCCTAACCTGTCGAATTCTCATCCTTGCGTTAGGCCTACTCTCCCAACCGACCATGCCTCGGATCGAAGGGGTAGAAAACTTCAAGGGACGTTCGTGGCATACCTATGGGTGGCCACATGAAGAAGTTGACCTCAGCGATCAACGCGTCGGCATCATCGGCACTGGCGCAACAGCCATCCAAGTCATCGGTGAGATAGCCGACAAGGTCGGTGAGCTAACCGTTTTCCAACGACGACCCAACTGGGTAGCTCCACTCAACAACAGCGAAATCAGCGCCGAACAGATGGAAGACATCCGCGAACGGTACGACGAGATCTTCGAAACCTGCGCTCGCACCCCGGGTGGTTTCGAACACGAACCAGACCGACGAGGCTTCTATGAGGTCACTCAAGAAGAACGCTACGAACTTTGGGATCGCCTCTATGACGAATCAGGTTTCAGTATTTGGTTGAAAAACTTCCGAGAAATTTTCACCGACGAAGAAGCCAATGCGGAAGTATCTGCATACATAGCTGAACGCATACGCGGCCGAGTTGACGACCCAGCTATCGCAGAAAAACTGATCCCTAAAGACCATGGTTTTGGCGTTCAACGAGTGCCAATGGAAACTGGCTACTTAGAGGCATACAACCGAGGCAACGTCCGCCTTGTTGACATCAACGAGACCCCGTTGGAGCGAATAACCGAAAAAGGAATTCGTACCACCGAACAAGAATTTGAGTTCGACATAATCGTGTATGCGACAGGATTCGATGCGATCACCGGTTCGTTCGACCACATCGACATTCGAGGCCGAGACGGACTCACCCTTAGAGAAAAATGGTTCGATAACCCCACCACCTTCCTAGGGATGATGGTCTCAGGATTTCCTAACTTATTGATGCCCTCAGGACCTCAGAGCGGCTCCGCTTCCACGAATTATCCGCGCGGCATTGAAAACGGGGTGAACTGGTGCACCGAACTGCTCGACTACATGTCGGAACGAGACCTCAAGTATCTCGAAGCAACTGAAGATGCAGAGAAACGTTGGACCGATCACGTCGTCAAAATGTATTCAGTGATGCTGATGCGCAAAGCCCAGTCCTGGTTCACCGGCTACAACAGCAACGTCGAAGGCCATGAAGCTGGGAAAGTCCGCTACATGGTTTACAACGGCGGAACCCCCAAATATGTTGCATCGCTCAACGACGTCGCATCCAACGATTATGAAGGCATCCGTTTCACCGCCGACACCAAAGATCCCAGCGACGTCATAGCTGCCGGCTGAAACCTCTCATTTCAGAGGTCGGAGAATTCCGCCAGCTACAGGTTGTCGTCGCGAGTCGCGAGCTCACTGATATTGCCCACACAGTCGGGACACAGGTGCCGACGATCATAAACACTTTCATTGCGGAGACGACCGAACCGGTCAGCCCACCGTTCATTCCACAGAACTGCATCATCTTGCTCATGATCTGGAAATAACGAAAAACTAACACCGCAGAGCTGGCACACAACAAGACCTAACTGGTGCAACAAGGACGCCCGCATCCGCTGGGTAGGATGGTTCAACGGCGCGGGAACTGTTCTGTGGCAACGCCTATCGCTATCAATCCGAAGCAGGCCTATACCCAGATACAACGCCGTATCAATCTGCTCGTCGGTGAATTCTTCACTCCCCAGATAGCACGCCAAATACGTCCGATCTGCATGGACTGACTGGGCGCTTGTCTCACCACACACCGAAGTAAATCTCTTGGTAGAAGGCCGAATTAGGACCGTGATCAGTTCAAAGTCTCCAACAAGGTAACCACCGACATGGCGGATACCTACGGCGTCTGGACGAGGGTCACGGATAGTTTTGGGACTGTCGGGCGTCAGGAGACATCCGAGACCAGACGGATCAGACAGCCAAGAAGACACAGCGTCCTTCAAGGCCAGTTCGTCGACTTTGTTTGTTGTTGGGCGAGTCATGTCGATTAGCCAGACTACTAATGCCGGGTCAACTGTCCTAACTGATTCCTTCTAGCCGACTTTGTTCTAGAGTCGAATTATGAAGTTGTTCTCACAGGGGAAACTCGATACCAAAAAGCTTCAAAATTTTGTCGGACTCGCAAGTTCACGAAGAAGCGTTAGAAGCTTCGACCCAGGAGAGCGAGTACCTAGAGAGACGTTAGAGAAAATTGCTGATGCCGGGCGTTGGGCCCCTTCAGGAGCAAATTCCCAACCATGGGAAATATGTGTGATCGAAGACCCGGAACGAGTACGAGAAGTCGCGTCTGTGATGGCAAGTCAAGCTGATCGACTCAACGAACACTGCAAGGGATTCCCTCATGTCCACAAGAAACACTGGGTCCACGACTCGGTTGCATTGATGGCCGTCTTCGTTGACCCCCGTTGGGCCGACACATACCCAGTAGCGCTTGACTCCGACCTCGATCGAATTGAGTACGCGGAGAATCGCTCCAATATCTTGCTCGTCTCGGTGGGAGCAGCGATTCAAAACCTGCAACTAGCTACAACAGCGGTAGGTCTGACCAGTGCATGGCTTTCGGGCGGAGGTGAACCCGAAACAGCTCGGGCATTACAAACACTGCTTGGTTTTCCCTCTAGCCATATTCCCTATGGCATTGTTCCTATTGGGTGGCCCCGCCGAAAAGCGGAGAGCCGATGGCGGCGGCCAATTGACGAAGTGATCCATTGGAACCAGGCGGTAGACACAAACTTACGGAGCCAGGATGACATCGATCACTACCTCGCTAAAGAGCGTCGACACTCAATTTATAAAGACGCAGAAGCTAGAGATCAGCACGTAGAAAAGATGCCTACCGACGGAGAAATCGACGCAGTAGACGACGGAAATCAGTGAACCCTTCACCGCGTTGAGTGTCGCGTTCTCTGAGCTCTGCTAGCGATCCGCAGCCGCAATCTTCTATTTCAGGGTCGCCCAGATGGCGATGCGGGCATCCCAGTTGATGGTCAAGAAACACGACGCATTCGTACTTGTTACCCGTGGGACCCACTCGCATATAGCGCTGAGCGCCCCCAGCGAACCTTCTGTCGAACTTCATGAACCGAGCGTAGCCTCCGAACGACTCACACTGATGCAGCGAAATACCACCCACCAAAGGCCGGCCACCTTGCTTTGGCGCGGCGCAACGGTTTGACTGGTTTCAAGTCAAGAGAAAGGCATTCAAGTGATATCTGTTGCAACTCGTTGGGAAGGCACTCCTGAAGCAATGCGTGCTGTTGAGGCGGGATCTCGAGCCGCTAAAGCTCAACACGAATCGTGGGGTGCGAAGAACCCTCGTCTTATGAGACCTGTCACCGGAACTGGCGGCATGGAGATGGCTTTGTACGTCACCGATTTTGAGTCGATGGAAGATTACGGACGTTTTTGGGATCAAGTTTCGGCCAGTGATTGGTTCGTTCAGCTGCAGACAGATGTAGCAGCGGCGTTCCCAGGACTTCGGATGGCAGACACAGTCGTCATGTATGACGCGATTGCCGACTGAAGATCATATCGACGACAGATAAAACGCCTGCAGCCTGCTCTACGAATGGAGCGGCCGCAGGGTTATCTAGAATTAATGTTGCTAGCTCTAAACGGCACGCACATTCTGGGCTTCTTCGCCCTTGCGGCCTTCACCAATCTCAAATTCGACCGTTTGGCCTTCCTCCAAAGAGCGGTATCCCGACCCTTCGATGTTTGAGTAGTGAACGAAGACGTCTGCTCCGTCTTCACGCGATATAAATCCGAAGCCCTTCTGAGCGTTGAAGAACTTCACTGTTCCTTGTGGCATTGATTGCCCTCAATTTCTTTCTACACGAGTGCAAAATAAGTCTGCACCCCCTGACCCTACAGAGCGTTACCGCGATCACCAATAAGAAAGCGGACTTTCAGCGGTAGGGGCTGGACCGCTGCTACTTGTCTGCGCTCATCAATAAAGCCGCCAGATAAGTCGTAATGGGAAGAGCTGCCACAAGTCCGATTGACCCACACAGAGTCCTAACTAGCTCAATAGCAATCAATTCGGAGTTAGCAACATCTGCGAGAGACTGTTCAGAGACAGCGAACAATAGAAGCAGAGGGATGCTTGAGCCCGCATAAGCCAACAAGAGGGTGTTGACCGTTGATGCAATGTGCTCTCTGCCGACGCGTAGTCCAGACATTGTCAATTGCGTTGCCGATAACTCATTGTCGCGAGCACGAAGTTCCAACACCGTGGCCGCTTGAGTGACCGTCACATCATCTAGCGCCCCCAAAGCCGCAATTATGGTGCCTCCCAAAAGAAGGCCTCGCACATCAAGACTTTCCGCCAGAAACGGCAGCACAAATGCTTCCTCACTCGAATAGCCAGAGAATTTCGCGAGCTCAAAAAAGGCCCACGAAATACCTAACGTCAACCCCAAAGCGATCAGAGTCCCGGCGAGCGCAACCGTTGTCATAAGGCTAAAACCATGAGTGAAATACAAACTGAAGAAGGCAATCGCTGCTGCAGCTACGACGCACACCAAGACGGGGTCGTTCCCATCAAGAACCGACGGCGCGACAAACTTGACCAGCATTAGGACGGTTCCACCCATGGCGAACAGTGCCAGCAAACCACGAACCCTGGCCAAACAAATAACCGTGACCGCAAATATCAGGATTAGCCACCAAAGAGAGGCCATCCGATCTCGGTCTTGGTAGTAGTAAGAATTCGTAACGGGATCAAAGCCCAAAATCACACTGTCGCCGACTGCTAACTGCGGAAAGGTCGGGTCAAATGACGTGTTGACTTCTGGCAAAACGACTAGTGAACCGCTTTCGGGACCTTCTTGTACGACAACGGTCACGTTGCGGCAGACCTCAACTTCAGAAGAAATTGAATAGCCGCAACTGGATTCGCTGGCTTCATGAACTGTTGCCTTAAGCAACTCGGAAGTTAAGGCAATGTCTTGGGCATTTCTTCGTATTTCTTCAGATCTTTCGGCGTTGGGCCAAAGGGCAAAAATACCAATAAGAGTGGCGACTGCCGCCATAACTAGCAGCGTGGCGATGAGACGAAAGACCAGTGACTTCCTCACAGCATCCCGTCCCCAAGAAGGAGATGACGAGTGAGTGTGAGGAACACTGTGTGATTCAAATTCGTTCTGACTCATTCAACCTTTCAAGTTGGAGCATCTCCGGTTCAGGGTCTCGGGCCCCAAGGAGCTGACTGCATGAGTTGTATTTCTTGTCTTTGCAGCAAAGGTCGGAGCTGAACTGCGAAAGCCATGAAATCGTCGTCGTTAAACAAATTTTTCCAAAATGCGCGCCGCTCGCCATCGCTACTGAAGCGCCACAGATGAATGAGTTGGTGGAGTGGTCCGGTGTCCGAAACGAAGTAACCGACCAGGAACTCAGAGTGACCTCCAGCTTCGAGGGCTGGCCATCCCTCGTTGGAGTACAACTCCAGGACCTTGCTCATTTGGCCGACGTTTACGTCGTAGGTTCGGCGTTCGTACAGTTCTAGTTCAGCCATAACAAAACCCTAGCCTGCCCAATTTAATTGGACCTTGTGTCTGACGTGACACGGCAGCAACGAGCGGTCGCTGATAGCTGCTGATGTCAACGAGTCCACTCGTGATGAACGTCAAGATTTCTGTAAGTGACGTCTGTCGTTGCTTGCGCCTCAGCCGCACCTTCTTGAGTCGCGTCTAGTTCGTTGTTGTCTGTCGCCGAATCCCATGATTCGAACTCCACAATGCTCACAATCTTGTCGGGAGCATCGCGATCAGCGCAAAGGATGAGTTTCTTAACCTTGGTTTCGTCGCCGGCGCTCTCGAAATAGCCCTCAATTTCAGCCCGGGCTTCTTCCATATCTCCAGATTGCTCCACTACTTGAATAAATTTCATCATTTCACCTTCGTAAGATCTGATGGATACTGAACTTGACGCCTTCGTTCTAGCAGGCGTTTCAATCCGTGCCAAAGCAGCCCGGAGGACAGATCGTCGGATTTGAAGCTCAATCAGAGTGAATGAAAAACGACTGAACGTCCACAAATTGCTTGTCGCAAATGATGTAATTGGATCCGGTCCCCATAGCCAATCATGTAGGAGCTTGAAGCTAGATGTCCTCGGAAATTAATGACCTGGAACGATTGATTGCCTTACGAGACTCAGGCGAAATTGACGAAACAGAGTTCAACACCTTGAAACAACAGTTGTTGACTCCAGCAACGACCGAACCGCCAAACAGTGAGGAGCGCAAACAACTGGTAGGCCTCACGGTGGTAGTGACGCTTTTGGTTTGTGGTGCAGTGTTCGGTATCTACAAAGCGGTCTCTGGTTCCTCAGAGGACAGACCCACACAAGAACAAGTGTTCATCGACCAATTTGTTTCAACCGGAGTGGCAACAGATTTCGGTGGACTGGGCGAAATCGGGTTTGGGTCCTCAGATGCCCGCTGCGTCGGCGGAGGTCTTGTCGACCGAGTGGGCATGGACGCTCTGAACGCCACTGGTGTCGCTTGGTTGACCTCAGATGAGCTTCCACCCGAGTTCACGACACCGTTCCTTGAATCAATGAGTGACTGCGTTGACCTTAAAGAACTTGCGGCAATCGGCATGGCCGAAGGAGCTGAGATCGATGTGGAATTGTTCGAATGTGCGTTAGAAGATCTCTCCGAAATGGAATTGATTCAACTGTTGTCGGTACCAACCGATGACTTCGAGTTCGATGAGGACGCGGCGGCCCGAATCTTGTTCCCAGTGATAGGAAACCTGTTCGATTGTGCAGCCGAACTGCCTGACGTCGACCTTGACAAACTTATGGATTTTGACTGGTAGAACCGCTTTGTCGACCTACATGTGATCCATAAAAGTGGATAGCGCCAGCGATGATGCATGCCCACGCCCCCCAGGCTAAGAACGAAGTTTCAAGGATCAGCTTCAACAAAAGAGCGGCCAACATCACCGCATTAACGATAAAGAGCACCTCTTCCCAGGTTTTACCTTGAGGGCTTTCTGGAAGTTTGTCGCTACCGAGTACATGAGCAAACGAGATCAGCAGAGAAATTGCCACCGCAAGAAGTGCGACAATCCCCAACAGAGCATTCGGTGCTTGAATCGCAGATTGAGACAAGCCCCAAGATCCGCTCCCGAATTGGTGCCAAGGAGCGAAAATTAAGAACAGAAAAAGAATTGGGCCGCTAGGCAACATCAATTGAAATCGGCGATCAAGGTTTTGAAAATCCATATCCATTCCTCTATTCGGGAAGCCAGGTATCCAGTGATGATAAGGGATAGATGAGTCCCGGAAAGTGAATTGAAACGTCTCCGGACTCCTGAATGTCTGAATCACCGCTGGTCTAGAGTCATCAGATGCCCAGGGACATAACGACAGACACCGTCAACGCCTTTGTCAGCGATTGCTACCCGCAGTTAGGCAGCCGTTGCCTCGACATTGGTGACAAATTCGCGGTTGCCGAATATGACTTAACGGGGGTAGCTCGACGTCCAGGCGGCTATATCTCAGGACCAGACCAGTTCCAACTAGCTGATGGAGCCCTATGGTTCTTGGTTTTCGCTGTCATAGATCGATTTGAAGAGATGACGGTAACCAGTGAACTGTCGATCAGATACCTCAGGCCCGCCGTCGGCGAAAAGCTGTATGCGCGAGCTGAGCTAGAGGCCAGAAGTCGAAGAAGTGTCGTCGGGTCAGTATCGCTGTGGTGTGACAACGATCACGAGAAGAAAGTTTCAGTCGCGCAGGGGACCTATTCACTGCCCCTAGCGTAGATCGAACGGACTTAGGTAGCGTTCCCGTCACGCAAATAGAATTGAGCGGGAACTGTTTGCAATCAAAAGGGGCAATGGTGTGTTAGATCGGTTTCGAATTCTTGACCTAACTGACGACCGAGGTCACTTCTGCGGAATGATCATGGCGCAATTGGGTGCTGAAGTTATAGCGATCGAACCACCCGGGGGTCAACGGTCGCGATATCAGGGACCCTTTGCCGGAGATGTACCAGACCCAGAGAAGTCGTTGACTCATTGGGCCTACAACCGAGCGAAACAGTCGTTGGTGTTGGACCTTAACGACACTGAAGATCTGAAACGTCTCGAAGAGTTAGCAGCGACAGCTGACGCCGTCGTCGCATCAGACGGCAGCAACGTAGACCTAGAGTCATTGAGTCGAAGATACCCGCATCTGGTAACTGCGTTTATCTCGGGTTTCGGTGGGACCGGTCCTAAATCTGATTGGGCAGCAAGCGACATCGTCAATACTGCTGCGAGCGGGACAATGGGAATAACTGGTGACCGCGACCGAGCCCCAGTTCGACTGTCACTGCCACAAACCTGGCATTTCGCCGCCTCCGATGCTCTGTGCGGGATTTTGTTGGCGTTGAGAGAACGTGAATCTTCAGGCTTAGGGCAACACGTTGACGTTGCAGCCCAACACAGTTACTTGATCGCATCGCAATACCAGATGCTTTACCCCTTCGTAGGGGCCCCAAGTACACGAAGATTGTCTGGCGGCGCACAAATCGGACCAATCACTCTGAAATTGGTATACGAGGCAGCTGACGGCTACCTGTCGATTGTTTTCTTGGTTGGCCCCACAGTTGGCCCCTACAACACTCGACTGTTCGAATGGATGGATGAAGAAGGAATGTGTCCGGACGAATTTCGCGACGTGGATTGGGTCGGTTTTGGGACACAACTGCTCTCTGACCCCGAAGCACCAGGGATTTTGAGTCGAGGTGCCGAGGTAATCAACGAGTTCACTAAAACGAAAACCAAAGCCGAACTCCTGGCTGGAGCGTTAGAACGCAATCTTTTACTTGGCCCTATCACGACGACCCGTGAACTCTTAGACATGGACCATGCGGCCGAAAGGGATTTTTGGTGTCCTATCGATGGCGTCCGATTTGCGGGACCGATAGCGCGACTTTCTCGCACGACACTGGTAACAGATACTGCCCCACCCAAACTGGATCAACACAACCTGGGCGCTAGGCAACAACCGGCGGTTCCAGTTGAACCCAATTTCGCCAGTGGTGTTGACCCAATGAAAGGAATAAAAGTCCTAGATATGACATGGGCGATCGCCGGTCCCTACGCGTCACGAATCATGGGTGATTTCGGTGCCGATGTACTGCGAATCGAATCAGAGCTGAAACCCTGCATCATGCGAGGGGCGGGCCCCTTCGTAGACAACGAAGCCGGTGCTGACAACTCTCTGAGCTACCTAAGTATCAACGCATCGAAACGTTCTCTGGCTATTGATCTTCGAGATCCGCGATCAATCCAAATAATGGAAGAGCTAGTCGAGTGGGCGGACGTCCTCATCGAATCGTATTCGGTAGGAGTTATCGGCCGCATGGGCCTCGGGTATGAGCATCTAAAAACGATCAACCCCGAACTGATCATGGTGTCGACCTCACTGATGGGTCAGACAGGTCCCATCCGAGAGATTTCCGGCTTCGGGAACATAGGAGCAGCTGTTGCCGGTTTCTTCCCATTCGGCGGTTGGCCTGACCGACAGCCATGCGGGCCTTTCGGTGCTTACTCCGACTACATTTCGCCCCGTCTGACGTTGGCCCTAGTGCTAGCCGCGCTCGATGAACGTGAACGATCAGGTCATGGGCAACACATCGACTACTCACAAATGGAAGCAGCAGCTCAGCTGTTGAGCCCCGCATTCCTAGCCGACGAAATCAATGGAGTGGAAGGCAGCAGAATAGGAAATAGCGACGCTAATTTCTGTCCCCATGGCGCCTACCCCGTACTCGGGGATGATCGATGGATCGCAGTTGCCTGTGAAACTCAAGACCAATGGCAGGCCTTAAGCCAGCTCGTAGGAGCGCAACATCTAGCTTCGTTAACCTCCGAAGAACGTCGCGAGCAACACCACGAAATTGATTCCTTGATATCTGACTGGACCAGTCAACAAGATGGAATTGAAGCCGAAGCAGCACTACAAAACCTCCAAGTTCCGGCCCATCAAGTTCTTTATGCACCCGAAGTTGTCGAAGACCCTCAGTTGCGTCACCGGAAGGCCTTTAGCGAAGTAAGTCATCCACACCACGGAGAAGTTTGGGTAGAAGACTCAGCAATACACCTGTCGCGAACCCCAGGAGTTGCTCGCTGGGCAGCGCCACCAGCCGGTGAACATCTGTACGAAGTCCTCACAGATATCCTCGGTCGCGACCCAGACGAAGCCGCAGAACTCATAGCAACGGGCATCTTCACCTGACACCACACCACTGACGAGAGGGAGGCCTTGTGATACTCGATTCCTACAGAACAGCATTCAACAAATCCACTACACGGATCGCAGAACTTGCCGCTGAAGACCATCAAGTCGTCATCCCACATATCCAAAACTGGACTGCGAGTAACGTCATCATCCACGTGGGTCTAGTTTTCTCTTTCGTTGATCAATCAATCCGCCAAGGAGCCCCTGTCGGTCAGCGAGGCGTAGCAGCATGGGCCAACGACCCAATCAACCAGCCAGACACATCTGAATTGGGTCCGTGGTTTCAATCGGTTGCTGATGCTCTCGACGACGCGATATGGACGCACCAGCCCGATGATCAGGTCTGGACCTCAAGCCAGCGGATGGACACGGCACAGTTCTGGATGCGTCGAATGACTCAGGAAGCAGTGATGCATCGATGGGACATAGAAGCGGCCCACGGGGATAGCCAACCAATCGATGCCGAACTAGCCGTAGACGGCATCGACGAGTTCTACGATTTCTTTATCGCGGAGCGTTTACCCGAAGCCTTCTCAGGTGAGGGATCTGTTCATCTTCACGCAACCGACGCTGAAGGTGAATGGATGATCACCAGAAAAAACGATGGAATTACTGTAGAAAAAATGCATGGGAAAGGTGATGTTGCCGCCCGAGGATCAGCTAGTGATTTACTCCTATTCGTCTGGAACCGAAAGCTTCACACAGCTCTAGAAACCTTCGGGAATACCGAACTCCTAGACGAGCATCAACGCCTTTTGAAGATCTAAGCAACAATCTTGTGATGAACTAGAACCGGAGGAAACAAATGGAATCGACCTCAATAACAGAGTTGTTGTGTCAGCAGCTCGATGACGCAGAATTTGGGAAAACGGGGCGACGTTCTTTCTTTGAGTACCGCGACACCGGGTTAAGTGACCTCACCAATGGCGACTATCGAGCTCAAGTGATGAGAGCCACAGATGTGATGGACACCACTGGATGGCACTATCACCAATGTGATCTGCAATTCGTTTATGTCTTAAACGGCTGGGTAGACCTTGAATTCGAAGGAGGTCGCTCAGAAAGAGTGGCCGCTGGTGCCGCGTTGTCGATACCACCTGGGATGGTTCACAACGAAATTAGTTGCTCACCCGACTTTGAGGCTCTTGAAGTGGTTGCTCCAGCACAGATGGAAACCATTACCTGCGATCCACCCGCTTAACGTTTCCTAACTTAAAGCTGCAGCAGCGGCATCGATTGCTTGTCGAGTCACGGTAACCATTTGATCGATGTGGCTTTCTTCCACGATGAACGGTGGACCGAACATCACGGCGTCATCAAATACTCCTGACCCAGACGGGTACACCCAGACTTCATTCTCAAGTGCAATGTTTGTCACCGTTTCAGCGAAGGCCGCCGACCGCGGAAACGGATCTCCAGTTTCCCGATCGGCTACGAGGCCTAACCCCTGCAATAGACCGCGACCTCGAATACTTTCGACGTTGGGGTGGTCTTGGAATTCTTCTTCGAGTCGTCCTCGCAGCAGTTCGCCCATACTGGCTGCTTGAGCAACCAAGTTTTCTGTTCTTACGATCTCAAGAACTTTCTTTGACACTGAACAACAAAGGTCTTGGCCAGCAAAGGTATAAAACATCAACGCGAGATCTGTTTTCCCGATGGGTTCCACCACATCAGGGCGACAGTACACTCCGCCGATTGGGACATATCCTCCGCCAAGTCCTTTCCCTGCAGCGATGATGTCCGGCGTGAACCCAAGCGCTTCGTGACCCATGGTCGCGCCGAGTCGCCCGAAGCCGGTCATCACTTCGTCGGCTATCACGAGGATGTTGTGTTGGGCACATATTTCTGAGATCCGCGTCCAGTAATCATCGGGAGGCACGTAGGCGCCCGCCGCGGCGCCAATCACAGGTTCTCCTATGAATGCACTGATGGTTTCGGCACCTTCGATTTCAATAACCTTTTCTAACTCGTCAGGGTCACGGTAACTGGTCTTGGGCATAGACGGAAGCAAGTGTTCCAACCCTTTACGTCTTCGGTCGTGAGAACCTGCAGCTAACGCTCCTACCGTTGCTCCGTGATAGGAGACATCGCGTCCAATTACTTTGTGTCTTTCAGGTCTGCCACATGCAACATGATGGAGTTGAGCGACCCGCAATGCTGCATCTACGGACTCAGAACCTCCGCTAACGAACACACAACGCCATGAGGGGTCAGGAAGCCAATGGTCGCTGACCTCTTCGACCAAAGCCACCCGGGCTTCGGTGGCGAAGATCGGCACAACGTAATCCAACTGACTTAAAGCATCTGCAGCAACTTGAGCTATCTCTTGTCGTCCGTGACCAATATTTGTGACGATTGCTCCACCGCCGGCATCAAGGATTCGACGCCCATCTGAAGTGTGAAACCACATGCCTTCACTGTGAGTTACCAGCATCGGAGATGGGCCCGGCACCAGCGGAAAACGAGAAACATCCATGACTAAACACTACTTCCATCCCCGTTTTCGGGCACTGGCCATGGTTCACTAAAACTGTGCGATACCTCACTCGACCAATTGTTGCGGCGCTAGTCGCCCTCTTCATCGTGGCCAACGGTGGTGGACTCGTGGAACTTGTCATCGGAGGGATTTTGTTCACCCTCATAGACCTTGGTTCCCGATACGTCGTCAAACGCGTCAGTCGGACATAGATAGATGAACACTTAGGACTATCAATTGACTCTTGAACAGATCGCAAACTGGGCTCAAATATTAGAAGCCGTAATCCTCTCGTTATCGATTGTCTTCATCGGCGCCGAAGCTCGCCAAACGTTGCAGCACAGTCGGACCCAATTCGGGCACGGTCTCACAGATCGACTCTACGATCGGTACTTCGCTATCTCCAGAGACGCAAGCTTTAGCCAGTTCTTGATAAAGGACTGGTCTAGTGACGATTTAAAAGGAGAAGAGTATTTTCGCGCCCTCAACCTATTAGGGGCTGACCTCATTGACCTTTTCGATACGTACGATGCATGGCAAGAGGGGCTAGTGGGAAGGATGCATGTCGATATGCGCATGCAACTCATCAAGTTAGGTGCCTTTCTTTCCCCGGTTGGAATGGCGACTTGGGATCACTGGAAAATGACACGAGACGAGGAATTTCGCGAGTGGTTCGAAACTGAGGTCTACGGAGGCGTTCCTTCGACTTGAAAATCAAGCGGCCGCTCAACGAACGCTTGATTCAACTCAACGCTTGGTTAGACAATTTTAAAGGCCTAACCCAGAACTACCCACTAAATTAGACAGCTATGCGAGCAGTCTTATGTAATCAATTTGGTCCGCCTGAAGATTTAGTGGTGACCGAGGTACCTGACCCCACCCCTGAACCTGGGGAAATCCTTATCGAAGTTAAGGCGGCACCAGTCACCTTCCCCGACACTTTGATGTTGGAAGACAAATACCAATTCAAAGCCGACCTACCGTACGTGCCCGGAGCAGAAGTAGCCGGCGTTGTCACGGCTTTAGGTGAAGGGGTGGACAACCTAGAGATAGGGACCCGAGTTGTCTGTGGCCTGGGGTCAGTTGGAGGCTACGCGGAGCTAGCTGTCGCTAAGGCAGCGGCTGCGAGAGCACTCCCAGACGGAGTTAGTTTTGCTGATTCCACGGGCTTGTTGTACGCGCACGGCACTACTTACTACGGCTTAAAACAACGCGGAAATCTCCAACAGGGTGAAACGCTTTTGGTTTTGGGTGCAGGAGGCCACGTGGGTCTATCAGCGGTGGAGATCGGCAAACTCATGGGAGCCCGCGTCATCGCTGCAGCCTCGACCGAAGAAAAACTTGATCTCTGCAGAGAACGAGGCGCGGATGAGACGATCAACTACGCAGAAGAAAACCTTAAGGACCGAGCTAAAGAATTGACGGGTGGCGCCGGAGTAGATGTTGTCTACGACGTTGTTGGAGGTGACTACGCAGAGCAAGCTCTTCGGGCAATCGGGTGGGAAGGACGCTTCTTGGTGATCGGTTTCACAGCGGGAATACCATCGATACCTCTGAATCTGACGTTGTTAAAGAGCTGCCAAATAGTGGGTGTCTTCTATGGGGCGATGACAGCACGCGACCCTGAATTAGCAAACGAAATAGCCGAAGATCTCCTGCAATGGGTTGACAGTGGTGAGCTACGACCCCACATATCGGCTACGTATGGGTTGGAGGGAGCATCAGAAGCATTGCGAAGCCTGATGGATCGAAAATCTATTGGCAAAATTATTATTGAGCCCTAGAACAACCTTGCGGATGTCATCGGTATACGAGCGCTAACACCCGAATAATCTTGAGGCGTTAACCACCAACTATGAAGCGTTGATGGGTCCCTTCAGAAACCAGAGTCTCACCGTGGGTGACCTTCACGTTGAATACCAGTCGTTTGCGGTCAATCTCAGCTAATTCTGCTGACACCAGCACCTCTTCACCTGAGGCGACAGCGGCTGAATGGCTTACACATATGTGAATTCCAACTGTTGTCTGGTCACTATCTAGATGACTCTGCACGCCAAACAGACACGTGCCCTCGATCAGTCGCACCATGTCGGGTGTGGAAAGCACTTTGTTAGGTAGATGCGGTGGCGACATCTCGTCAGTCACTTCGACGCTGTCACTAAACAATTGGCCAGTTTGCAGTTCACTCATGTTGTTGAGGCTAGTACCCGCCAAGATTTTGAGACTCAAGAAACTGCTTGGGGGTATCGATCAGCATCGTGTCGATTTGCTCGGTGCTTACACCAGCCTCCAATAGAGCGGGGATCACATCTTTGCTTATGTGTAAGTAATGCCAGTTGGGGAGAGGCGCAAGAGGCACCTCACCTTCGATCCAATCTATGTAACACGATGCGTCATGACTTAATACAAGTTGTTGCGCATAGCCCATCTCACATAATTGGGCTACGACCCTGACCCTCTGATCAGTCGTCAAATAGCCATCAATACCGAACCGATCCATTCCTAGGATGCTGCCGGCATCCAAGAGTTGTTGGAGGTAGTCAAGATCATTTGTATCTCCGCAATGCCCGATGACCACTCGACTGAGGTCCACCCCTTCTTCGTTGAAGATGCGTTGTTGGTCGAGGCCACGTTCGGTCTCAGCATTTGTGTGAGTTGTGATGGGGCACCCAGTTTCGCGGTGAGCTTGAGCACAAGCCCTAAGTACCCGTTCTACATCTGGGGTTAAGCCAGGTTTGTCGGTAGCGCACTTGATTACCCCGGCCTTAACCCCGGTATCAGCGAAACCTTCGACAATGTCTTGAACAAAATGCGTAGTTAACGCGTCGACATCTGAGCTAGTGCGACGACGGTAGTAGTGAGGAAGTTCGTTGAAGGTGTACAGACCGGTAGCGCAAACGATCTTTAGGTCAATTTCTTTAGCGACTTGCTGAATTCGAGGGATGTACCGTCCAAGTCCTATCGCCGTTGGGTCAAGGATGGTGTCGATGCCGCTGGCTTTGAGTTCATTCAAGCGCTTAATTGCGTCGTCTATTCGGACCTGCTCCTCACCCCATTCTTGGGGGTAGTTCTGTTGGATCTCCGTAGAGATGACGAAAACATGTTCGTGCATCAGTACTCGACCCAATTCAGAAGATTGGATTGGCCCGGTTGCTGTTTCTACCGACAATGTCATGACACCACTATTTCACTGTCAAAGTAAACGAGGATCCATCGGCGATTATTTCGATAGAAGTCTCACCGTTTGTCGCGGCCCAATTGGAAGTCGTTCCGTCCGAACTGGTGAGAGTCCATTCTCCGTCAACAGGTAGTCGACGTACGAGCATTGAGGTCCGTGTCCCCCTAGTGGTGCTGTTGCAGGGATCAGCAGCGAGATGCAGAGCCTCACCAGTCCACTGGGCTTGACTCATCGCCACTCGCGGAAAGTCGACACCCTCGACACATGGTTGAGTGTGTTTCGCCAGATTGGGGTTATTGAATATTTCAGCCCATGCCCCGGGACGGCACACCCACCCAGCCATCACTCGAGCATTAGGTTGCCCACGCGGATGTGGTTCATCGAAACCGAACCTGAAGGTGAACTCTCCGGAATCTTGATCGAAGTGAGGTTCGAACAGAGTGTCACAGGCATCCCAAAGTTTTTGCTTCACGGCGCCTTCGGCGAATTCGCCAGTGAACCACGCGAGAAGAACACCTTCTTGAGCTTGCTTCAAGTTAACGTCACCGTCGCCGAGAAGACCCATAGCCGCAGCACCGAATTTCCATGCGGTTTCAGCGACTTGCCTACGTTGCGGCGCCAGATACCAGGTGGGAGCGATTAGGCCAACTGGGGTTTGAAGGTGCTCGTCAACAACTGGGTCGTAGTACAAGTCCATCGCTATGGCTTTGTCTCCGTCCCAAGTGATGTAGTTATCCGACGCATACGCCCACCACTGGTCGAAAGCAGAGTGGTAGTTCGTGTCAAGGAGTTGGTCATGGAGTCTCAGACCGAGACCGGCGCCAGCCAGTCAATAAGGCCAAATTTTTGTGTTTTCGCAATGGCAACCCATTTGTCTGCCGTGCCACTGTTCAGCAAGGTGGCCCATTACTCCGGAATGAGTCCAACTGAAAGTGTGGTCTCCGTCACGAATCATTTCGAACGGCTCATTCCACTTTGAGTCATTAGAGACATACCGATGTAAGCCGAGTAATAAACCAAAGAAACCTTTAAAGAAGAGCATCCCGTCAGCAGCCACGGGATCCATTTGGACGCCATATGGCTCTATGCCATTCGCTGTCCACCCTGGTGCGTCGTAATTTCCCCACAGATCTGCAGGTACAAGCATTCGATACTGATCTGGGTAGTTTCCGCGATCGGGATCTGGCCCGAATTGAGTCATCCAGTCCTCGGCTGCCCACCAAGAAGTGTGTCGAGATACCAGCTCGTCAAGCACTTTGCTATAGACCTCGCTCCAAGCGGGTGTTCGGTCACTCATTAGGGCCATGGCATAGGCGGAATCAATCAAGTCGAATCGATGGAACGATGTCATAGGAGGGCCAGTGATGTTGTCCCAATGAGGGTGCGGTCGTCCGTCACGATCCCAGTCATCGGGAGTTGTCGCTTTTCGATATAAGTATCGAAGCCACCCCAACGACCTTTGGTCAAGAGGGTCATTAGTCTTAGCTGCCATTGCTTGACCTCCTGGTAGGTGCATGATCGGTAAGCAGTTTCAAATGGTGTTTCTTGATTTCTGGCGTTTGGCCCTGCACGAGGAGGAACAAGGATTCTCTCGCTAGTCGCTGTGCTTGTTGTTCGACAAACAATGCTGAGCCGCCAACCGTGGCGACCAGAGCAGAAGTGGCACGAACGCAAAGATCACCCAAAAGGGCTCGAGCCTCAGGCAACTCTTCGGCGGTAGCTGAATTAATTTTATTTCGTGCCTCATGGAGTTGTTCATCTAGAGGACTGGGCCCCAACAAACGTGTGGCTCTGGACGCCACCCCAAGAGGGTTTGAGCCGTTGGAGCGTAACCCTTGCCGATATTTTTCAGCCCAGTCGGAGAAACTCTCCACAGAAGTTACGTACTTCTCCGACACAGGGTGGTTATCGAGGGTGAGCTCAACGGTGACCGCGGAATCAATAGCTGCTAACGACAAACGACGGCTAGTTAGCGTCTCGCAGTCTTCAGCGTCGAGCATCGCCCACACAATCGATTCACCATGACGCGCGGCTGTTAGTACAACGTCTATGTGTCCCCAGCCGGTAACAAAAGGAGCTGTCCCGGAGAAGAGCCATCCGCTCCCTTGTGGGTCGGCGCGAAGCGTAGGAGTACCAGGTCGGTTTAGGTGAGCGAAAGCGACGCCACCTCTTGATTCTCCAGTAGCAAGAGCTTCAGCCCAGCGACCTTTCATAGGTCCATTCGTTTCTATGGCTGCTTTACTTGGTCCGGCGTGTTGCGCCCAGACAAAACTGGTCGTTAAACAGCCTCCTGATATGGCTTCATGGACAGCCCACTGGGTTTGGGGTGAAACCCCTAAGCCGCCAAATTCGGTGGGAACGAAAAGCCCATGAAAACCAGCTTCACAGATCAAGTCCAGCTGGGAAGCGGGCACTGTCCCTTGAGCGTCAACTTCGAGTGCTTTCGGGAAAAGCTGGTTGTCCGCTAAAGCAACTGCTCGTTCGAGAAGTTCGTTATCTATTTGGTTCATTTTTCATCGAATAATTCGTAGACAACCGGTGAATACAGGTGCCCCAAACCTCGCTCCACTATCTCGCTGAAGCGGTCCCGAACTAAACGAGCACCAGCCGCATCTACATCAAGCTGAGCGGCTAGAGCTAACGCGTAGTCGAGATCCTTCACGGAGTAGGTAGTAGGAAACCGATCCGCAGGGTACTCGCCTGTAGTCATGAACGAACCATGGCGTCGAAGAGCGAAGCTGTCAGCCGACCCCTGGCCGAGTAACTCAAATACACGATTGCGATCCACGCCTGCCCTGGTCGCTATAGCCATGGCTTCTGCGAGAGCTGAGACATTCTCGAATAACACCATGTTGTTCATTAGCTTCATGACGGTTCCGGTTCCCACAGGACCACAGTATGCAACGTCGGACCCCATATATCCGAGCCAAGGCACTACGCGACTAAAGGTCTCTTCTTCAGCGCCGACGGTGATCGATAAAGTTCCTTCAACCGCGTTAGGCACCCCACGAGCCACAGGCGCGTCAGCGAAATGAGCACCCTTGGAAGTGAGGGCTTCTGCCACATCGAGATTGACGGCTACGGTCGCCGTCGTGCAATCGACAACAATCTGCTCCGATCGAGCCTGATCACACAGTCCACCTCTACCAAGACAAACGGCACGTGTTTCGTCTTCACCAGGCACACAAACGAAAATGATGTCGGCTTCAGCTACCGTCGCCAGATCTTTTGCCCCCACAGCTCCAGCACGCACTGCTGAAGCGACCGCATCAGCATTCAAGTCATAGGCAAGGACTGGAACTGGCGACTTGGCGGTCAGGTTGTTGCACATCGGGGCCCCCATTGCCCCCAGGCCTACAAACGCAACGAGATCTACTGACGAATCTGCCATGACAAGGAGTCTCTCTCACAGCGAGGCCAGATGCCGTCATCTAGAGTGAAAAGAGGGAACCTATGACTGACACACAGCGAAAATCAGAGTGGGATAACTCCGAATTCAGACAATATTGCGCTGAAGGCGAAACGAGAGCGTTCCAACTAGGTAATCGAGGTCCTATCCGGTTCACCCCCGAAGGACGTCTTGACCCAGACATCTTGGACGCGTACGAGCGGTGTGGCTTTTACGTTTTTGAGAATGTCATCGGCGAAGACGAACTACAAGAGTGCCGAAACGAAGTTGATGAACTTCTAGAACGAGCTCCCTGGCCTCATCGAGAATCAGAAGTCGATCGCAATGGTCGACCAGCGTTAGGACCGGAATTCGCAATTAACCCGTGGATTATGACCAAACCGTTGAGCGACCCGTTGGGCGGTACCGCAGAAAACAACGGTAGACATCCGGTCAAGATGTTCGAACCGGAACCAGGAGCGGGCAGTCCAGTACATGTTCCATATCTCGTCGCTGGATGTTTACAACTGCTCCCGTCATTCTTAAGGATTTCTGGTCACCCTGACATCTTGAGAGTCGCTGAAACCATTAATGGTGCAGATTTCACACCGTTCACAGAAGTACTTTTCGTCAAAGAACCTGAGATAGGGCCTTCGGTTTCTTGGCATCAAGACGGACAAATCCACTGGGACAACCCACAATGGGACTCAAACATTCATGGCTATAACGTTCAGGTTCAGCTCTACGGAAGTACCCCCGCAAATGGTGTGTGGGTGATACCCGGAACTCACAGGGAAGGAAAAGTCGACATTGCTGCTCGGGTGTCAGAAAACAACGATTCAGATTGGTTCGATAACGCAGTTCCGCTGGTCTGTGAACCCGGAGACGCCTTCATCACAAATCGGCAGACCGTTCATGGCTCTTTCCCTAATACTTCCAAAGATCGACGTATTACCGTCAATTTCGGTTTCCACCGGTATTCCTCAGTTATTGGCCAGACCGGGAAACTAAGCGGCGACGGGAACCTCTATACAGAAGAATATGTGCGGCAAAGATGTCGATGTATCCCTCTGGCAATTGACGCGCGGTCACAGCGCTTCCCAGATGAGCAACGTTACACATACCAACCTTTCGCTGGTCAAGAAGATGAACATCGCTACGAGCCTGAGGCAATCCGAGATATCTTGACTGATTACAACCTTCAAGATCTTGGTATCTGACAATGACTCTTAGTCCCGACGAGCAAATATTTTCCGACGCAATCGATGTAGCTAACATCCCGACGCTGCTCATGGTTTTGGTGCAACTAACCGGTGAACTTCAATGGTTAGAAGAACCGTACTTACCGAAACGACAACCAGGGCTAGGAGACAACGACACCGGCGGCCTCGAACCCCGACACCAGCAAGAAGTTCGCGAAGCATCTCTGGAGGCGATATTGGCGTGGCGCGACGGTCGTCCCGTTGCCCTTCCCGAACCTGACTACGATCTCATAGTTCGGATGCTTAGCGTTTCGATGGCTGAGTCTGTTCCGGCTGAATATGGCCAATTCACTGCTGCTCAGCTAGGCCAAGTGAAATTTCTTGACCACCAGAGCATCAGTTCGCCTCCCGATTTCAACGTCATCGTTATCGGAGCAGGAGTTTCGGGTTTGTGCGCCGCCATTAATCTCCAGATGCTCGGTATCAACTTTCAGGTAGTCGAACGCAATTCAACGGTAGGGGGAGTTTGGTGGGAGAACCGTTACCCGGGTTCCGGTGTAGACACCCCAAACCACCTGTATTCGTATTCATTTGCTCCTTACGACTGGCAAAAGTATTTCTGCCTCCGCGACGAACTGCACGAATATTTGGAACACGTCTGTGACAGTTTCGAGGTGCGAGACACCATTCGATTCGAAACCACCGTCGAACGAATCGAATACCAAAACCAGAAACAGAACTGGCTCGTAACACTTTGCTTACCAGATGGAACTCAAGAACAAACTGAAGCCAATGTCGTGATTAGCGCGGCAGGAATCTTCAACCCGCCTGTGTCACCAGATATCGATGGTCTCGAAGACTGGGAAGGCGAAAAATGGCATACGGCGCGCTGGCCTGAAACTGCAGATCTCCAAGACAAGAAGGTAGCAATCATCGGTAATGGGGCTAGTTGCATGCAGATCGGCCCAGAAATTCAAGACGAAGTGGAATCTCTTACCATCTTCCAAAAGTCAGTTCATTGGGCAGCACCATTTGAACAATTTCGGAAAGAGGTGCCTGACCCGCTTCGTTTTCTGTTGCGAGAAGTTCCCCTTTACCGCAACTGGTATCGAGTTCGACTTGGGTGGACATTCAATGACCGGATCCACTCGGCGCTTCACAAGGACCCCGATTGGGAACACCCGGAGAGATCTCTCAACGCTCAAAACGATGGGCATAGGGCGTACTTCACCGACTACGTCGTCAACGAATTGGGAGACGATGCTTCGGAGCTGCTTGACCGTGTGCTACCGACCTATCCGCCATTCGGTAAAAGAATGTTGATGGACAATGGGTGGTATCGGATGTTGCGAAACCCGAAGGTCCAACTGGTAGATGAGCACGTAAGCAAGGTTGACGCAAACTCCTTAATCACTGCAGACGGCAGCGAATACGAAGCAGATGTGTTGGTTCTCGCCACAGGTTTCGATGTCCTCAACTTCATAACCACCTATGAAGCGCAGGGCCGTTCAGGGGCCTCCCTGATGAGTCAATGGGAACAAGACAATGCCAAGGCCTACCTCGGCACTGCGGTCCCTAACTTCCCAAATTTCTTCACCCTCTACGGCCCGAACCTTCAACCCGGTCACGGCGGCAGCCTGATCTTTGTGGTGGAAATGCAAGTCCGATACATCCTGGATGTAATCCAGAAGATGTTGGAACAAAATCTTGGTGCCGTCGAAATTCGGCAAGACATCCACGACAAGTACAACGAAGATGTCGATGAGGCCCATACACAGATGGTCTGGACGCACCCGGGTATGGAGTCCTACTACCGCAACGAACGCGGGCGCATCGTTGTCAACTCACCATGGCGAAACGTCGATTTTTATGCGATGACCCGAGAAGCAGACTTAAGTGAATATTTGACTGAACCCGTTGCCGAATTGGTAGCCGACTAACAGTTCAACTCTTCTGCAACCGATGTGATGACAGTTGCGACGTCCGCTTCGCTGACGTCAAGATGTAAAACCATTCTGCTGGTATTTCCTGACCACCTGGTCATAACGCCTCGGTCCAATAACCGGTTCTCTAAACCGCCGATATCGCCTATCACACGAACAAAAACCATATTTGTGTTCTGTGCATCTACCTCTAAACCGTCAATGTCAGCGAGACCCTCAGCGAGAGTTTCAGCGTTACGGTGATCATCGGCGAGCCGGTCGATGTGATTGTCTACAGCGTGTTCTCCTGCAGCAGCGATAAGACCAACTTGTCGCATTGCCCCACCGAGCATTTTCCGCCATTTCCTAGCCTCATCAATCAGCTCACTCGAACCTGACAGCACTGAGCCGATCGGGGCACCCAACCCTTTAGACAGACACACCGACACAGTGTCGAACGAAGCGGCAACATCCGCGGGGTCCACCCCCAGGGCTATGGCTGCGTTCCAGAGACGAGCCCCATCAAGGTGGTATCCCAAGTTGTATTCATCAGCTAGTTCGCGACCAGATCTCAAATCATCAAGACTGAGGACCTTCCCATCAGTCGTATTTTCAAGACATAAAAGACGTGTCCTAGCAAAGTGGGCGTCGTCGGGTTTTATCGATGAACGCGCTGCATCTAGATCCAGCATCCCTGATTCCAACATTGGGACCGTCTGAGGTTGGATACTGCCGAGCACCGCAGCCCCACCACCTTCAAACATATAAGTATGGGCATGGTCACCTACCAAGTACTCGTCGCCGCGTTGACAGTGAGCCATTAACGCACAGAGATTCGATTGGGTCCCCGAGGAAACAAAAACCGCTGCTTGTTTGCCAAGCAATTCAGCGACATTATTTTCCAAACGATGTACCGAGGGGTCATCGCCGAAGACGTCATCTCCCACTTCGGCGGTAGCCATTGCATGGCGCATCGCCTGAGTTGGGCGAGAAACTGTGTCAGATCTTAAGTCGATCACCCTATTAATCTGCCACGTGGAGACGTCACACACATAGCCTTACAGCATGAATGCAATTACCGTCACCCCAATTACCCCAAGGATTGGGGCAGAAATAGGGGGCGTGGACCTACGCGAAGAACTCAGCGAAGCGGCTGTTGAACGGATTCGTGAAGCTTGGTTAGAACATCAAGTCCTCTTCTTTAGAGACCAGGACCTGACCCATGAGCAACACATAGCGTTTGGTGCCCGGTTCGGAGAGCTACATATTCACCCAACTGTTCCCCACCACCCAAAACATCCCGAAGTGTTGATCATTCACGCTGATGAGAACTCACGATCTGTAGCTGGTGACGGTTGGCATAGCGACGTCACCTTTGAAAAGAGTCCACCATTGGGAAGCATTTTGCGGCTTACCGAAATTCCACCCAACGGCGGTGGGGCCACTCTGTTTAGTTCGATGTACTCGGCATATGAGGCGTTGTCGCCCGCCTTCCAAGATTTTCTTGAGGATCGAGTCGCGTTACATCGACTAGGCAAACTCCCCGGCCACCGGCAAGACGCGACTCCGCCTTCGGCTCAACACCCAGTTGTGCTTACTCACCCTGAGACGGGCCGGAAGGGTCTCTTCGTCAACCAAGGTTTCACCAAACGTATTGAAGACCTAAGTCGGGAGGAGAGTTCCGCGATCCTGCAGTATCTGTACAAACACATCGAAAATCCTAATTTCCAGGTGCGTTTTCACTGGTCTGAAAATTCAATAGCGATGTGGGATAACCGTTGTGTCCAACACCTCGCGACGTGGGACTACTTCCCGGCGACTCGTCATGGTTACAGGGTGACTCTCAAGGGCCCCGAATAGAACTAAGGGCGAACGGCGCGTTTTGGGCGCTGCGCTAATTCCTGTAATTTCGGTTGAGCGAGATTCACAAAACGGCAGGCTAACGCTCTTGTCTCTCGAGGATCGATGAGGTCGACGACGTCTCCGCGGTGAGCTGCTCTGAAAGGCGACCGGAGACGAAGTAGTCGCTCCTCGATAGCTTCTCTATGGGCATCAGGATCGTCTGCTTCAGCGATTTCCCGTCGGTAGGCAGCAGCAACGCCACCTTCTATAGGAATTCCACCCCATTCCCCTGATGGCCACCCAAAACGAAGATTGATGCTGTCCGGTAATCCAATTGAGTTCGGCGCGTCAGCAGCAACTCCGTAACTTTTCCGCACCATGAACTCGACCTTAGGTACCTGACACTCAGCTGACGCGATGAGTGCACGAGCACCTCGACGCATCGTGGCGATTCGTTCAGCATGTGAGCCCAACATGAAACCAGGCATGTCGAGGAGAATGAGTAACGGCAAGTTGAATGTGTCGCAGAGGTCGAGGAAGTGGGTGTATTTATCGGCAGCATTGCCGTCCATCGCCCCGGCTTTGCTCATTGGGTCGCTGCCGATGACACCTACAGACCAGCCGTCTAACCGAGCGAATCCTGTGATGAGACCGCTCGCATACAATTCCCTCATCTCGAAAAAGTCACCGTTGTCGACGACATGACGGATAAGGGCTCTAGCGTCGTAGCCTTGTCGACGATTCGTGGGAACGAAATCTAAGAGTTCTTGTGGTCGTCGCTCAGGGTCATCTCCTGTGTCGACTCGTGGGGCTACTTCTCGCACTGTGTTTGGGAGATAAGAGAGAAAGTCTCGTATTTGTTGGAATGCGTCGTCCTCGTTTTCAGCAACGTTGTCTACTTGTCCACTTTCGACGACATGCATCCGCCATCCGCCGAGTTCTTCTTTGGAAAGTATCTCTCCAATGGCTCTCTCCACGACAGGGGGTCCAGATGGAAAAATTTGGGATTTGTCCTTAATCATTACGCTGAAGTGAGATAGCAAAGCAGCGGCGGCTGGCCAACCAGCAACCGATCCTAGAATCGCTGAAGCGACAGGAACATTTCGCAGTAGTTCAACGCTTTCGTGCCAAAGATCCCCCTGGGGGAGCCCCATGTGGCCGTCTTGTTCGTCTTGTTTGGATGAGTGCCCGACACCTTCACGGAGTTGGACATAGGGAATGCCGTATTGCAGCGCTAAGGGTTGAGCGAAATGGTGGGGCAGTTTGTGTACATCATGAGGACTTCCACCTGAGAGGGTGAAATCATCGCCACCAACGGATACTGGCCGGCCGGAAATTTCACCTAAGCCCATGACATAGCCACCTGGTGAAAATTCAACTAGGTCGCCTTCTGAGTCGTATTCAGCGGCACCGATCAGATGGCCCATCTCGAGAAACGAGCCGGGGTCACAGAATTTTTCCATCCGTTCTCGAACGGTGTACCTGCCACCATCATGCTGTCGTTGAACCCGATCGGCTCCGCCCATCTCATCGGCTAAGCCTTTGACATATTCGATGTCTTCAATAGCTTTAGCCCAACCCATTCCGGGTTTCCAGAATTCGCGGTTGGGGTCGATAGGCACTCGTTAGCCTTTGCCCTGACGGAGCAACTTCCCAGGTAATGCAGAGTCAGCAGAGACCGTGTCTTGTCCGTCATGCCTAATAATCGTTCCGTTGACAATCACTGCATCGATTCCTTTAGCGTCCGAAATCAAACGGTCAGCTCCAGCTGGAAGGTCGTAGACGCGACGTTTCCCGTCGTGTCCGACGTGGTCCATATCGAAGACAACGACGTCAGCCCATCCGCCCTCGCGGAGGGTTCCGCGGTCTTCAATCCCAAAAACTTGTGCTGGGCGTTGGGTGAGCATGTGAACCGCTTGTTCCAGTTCGAAACTTTCCCGTTCCCGTACAAAGGTTGAAAGAAACTCGGTCGAGTATTTCGCGTCGCATAGCTGACTAGCGTGCGCCCCTGCATCTGAAAGTCCGATAACAGTGCTCGAGTCATGTAAGAGCTCGTCTATCTCGTCTCGATCGTGGTTGACAACGTCTTGAACGATTCGCATATCCAGATCAGCGTCAAGCGCCATGTCCAGCATGACATCGACAGGATCTTGACCTAATTCGTCAGCTAGGGCTTGAACGTTTCTGCCTTCCATCGATGTATCCAGAGGGAACCAACTGATTTCAGTTCTGGCCCACCTGTCACCGATTTTGCCGCCATTACCTGCTTTTTCTTTGAACAGCTCTCGCCATTCAGGGTCCGCGTAGTAACCCTTGCGGCCTTCTAGGTCGCTTTGAGCGACAGGCTGAAAGAGCCGCATCCCCTCATAGATGAATGGAGCCTTCCAACTCATCTCGAACTGGACAGGTTGTACTGCAACCTGCGGAAACACGGGGAGACCTCGCTCGGCTAAAGCACGAGCCTTCTCTAGGTCCTTAAGGTGGCTTCCGGGACCTAAGGTGCCGGCGAGCAACGCTGTCCAACTGACATTGGCACCCGTGGTTTCGGCTACCTGAGCGAACTCATCGTGACTTAAGCCCCTGCCTTGGGTTGCTTGCATCATTCCACCAACATCACCGAGTGCTTGAGCAATCTCAATTATCTCTTCAGGGGTTGCCAAACGGCTCGGGACTGGGCGACCTTCGTAACCAACATGAGTGTTGGCTCGGCTAGTAGCGAAACCTAAAGCACCTGCTTCAAGGGCTTCGGTTACTAGCTCTCGTTGACGTGCAATTTCAGCTTCGGTGGCTTCCCGTTCTGTGGCTTCTTCACCCATTACGTACATTCGCAGGGCGGTATGGCCGATCATTGCCGTCATGTTGACTGCGCATCCGTTTGACTCAAGCGCATCGAGATATTCGGGGAAGGTTTCGAAGCCCCAGTCGCCCAAGCCGGTGCGAAGGGCTTCAACGCTCATGCCTTCCACATTTTCAAGGGTGCGCATGATTAGGTCTCGATGTTCCGAGCGAGTTGGCGCTACAGAAAAGCCACAGTTGCCCATAACAATGGTTGTGACTCCATGCCAAGGCGAACAACTAACTAAAGGATCCCAGAGGACCTGCGCGTCGTAGTGGGTGTGGATATCTACAAAACCAGGAGCAACAATCCGGCCGGTCGCATCGATGGTCTTGTCAGCTTCAGCTGGGGCATCGCCCAACGCAACAATCTGTTTGTCCTTTATTCCTAGGTCTCCGGAGTATCTAGCAGCTCCCGTGCCATCGACGATGGTGCCGCCCGTGATCTTGAGGTCGTAAGACATTTGGGTCCCCTTGTGTGGAATAAGTCCAAAATAGTTCGATTCGAGCGACATTGCTGATTTATTGGCACGTCACCTTGCTCCGGTAGACTATTTAGAGAGCTATTGAAGGGAAATTGGTTTGCCGAAACAGAAGGACGACGCCATCCTGCTTGAGGGTAAGACGGTTGAAGCGCTCAAAGGCGGGCACTTCCGTATCGAGTTGGATAATGGACATGAAGTTCTTGGTCACCTGAGCGGCAAAATGCGGAAGCATCACATCCGTATTCTTCCCGGAGACCGCGTGCAGGTCGAAGTTTCTGCTTACGACCTGACTCGAGGGCGAATCACCTACCGATACAAATAGGCCACTGTTGGTGTGTCTAGGCTTAGCCGTTCGTCGGCGTCGCCGACCATTGACAAGGCGTGAGTACCTCAAGCCAGTCGTAGCTTTCCAACGAAACCTCCAAAGTACGTTTCCCGGATTCAGATTTGACTGGCCGAACGGTCCGTTGGAAGAAGTCGGCACCAACCTCTTTAATGAAGACTCCTGGAGTATTCGAACAAGCGGGGTCAAGTTCGAAGACCCATGTGGTTGTCCCCTCGTTACACGGTGCGTGACAAGCGTTGTAAATCCTTAAGTCACCCATACCTTGTGCGGTCGGAGTCAGTTGAGATCCCACAAAGGTCAGACCCTGCGAGGAAAAAAGCATTAAGTCCTCAGCCTTGGGCGTGTTTCCTGCATCCATTTGCTGATTCCAAAGGAATGCGTCAGGGAGGAGATCGATTTCCCAACCGGCAGTGGCCGTGACAACTATGAATTCGACGTCTTCTGTAATTTCAGTGAGGAAACGCAGACCTTCAATAGAGGAGTTGGTATCTGAGTGCCCGAATGAAAAAACCGGAACCTGGTCGTCGTCTCGCAGGTCGATAAGTAGTTCAGACCCTGAGCCCTTACTTCTGTAGATGGCTGTTCGATAACTTGGCCATTCATCGCCTGCGGTTATGACCGTGGGTCCGTAGCCACTGATTCTTACGGCCCCTTCACCAATAGAGGCGGTGGAAGTCGGTGAATAATTGATGCTGGTTTGAGGGCTGGATGGAATGGGCGTTGTGATGGTGGTTGAGGAAGCGTTAGTCGGCGGAACCGACGTAGATGCGATGTCTGAATCCGCTGTCGATGTCTCTTGAGACGAGGAAGATGACACGGTTTCAGGATCGACAGGATCAGGCGAGCTATCGCCGCCAATTGCCTGGATGATGGCAGCAATAGCCAATAAGAGGCCGACAGTTACGACAAGTAGCCTTGAACGGTTTGGTGCCACTTCCTCCAGAGTAAAGATAATCAGCCCAAAAGAGTGGAATGCCGAGCTCTTTGTAGAAGGTTTCGTTACATCGGTGTGGGTGTGGGATCTACGCTCGAAAGGTGGACGAAACTGAACAAGCACATCAACCCGGAATCACCCCATACCTAGAAGGCATCAGTGTTTTAGATTTCACTCAGTATCTTGCCGGACCCTCCTGCACGAGACTGTTGGTGGAGATGGGTGCTGACGTGATAAAGGTCGAATACCCACCGTACGGCGATCCGGTTCGACCGAGCCCCCCTAGGCGAAACGGCCGCTCGGCATATCACGTGCAACAAAATCGTGGGAAGCGCAGCTTGTCCGTCGATTTGACCAGACCGGAAGGCATAGCTCTCATAGAGGACCTCGTACCAAAGGTCGACATAGTCGTCGAAAATTACAGTCCAGGTGTCATGGAACGACGTGGCCTTGGATACGAGCGCTTACGAGAGTTGAACCCGCAGATAATCATGGCTTCCATCTCAGGTTTTGGGCAGTCTGGTCCGCTATCAGAAAAGACGGCTTTCGATTTTATCGCTCAAGCCTATTCAGGCTTAATGCATATGACCGGTGAGCCAGATGGGCCGCCGATGTTAATCGGTGCAGGAATTGCAGATACCTCTACAGGTGTTCACGCCTTCGCAGCGTTGGGGTATGCCCTTTATCGCCGCGACCGGACAGGTGAAGGCTCGCATCTTGATATCGGAATGGTCGACGTGATGTACCACATGCAAGAAACAGCCGTGTCAGGACCTTCTTTGTCTCAAGGCGAAGTAGTCGGAATGCGCACAGGTCGTCATTACGCTCCGGCGAGCCCAGCCGGAATATTTGAGGGCCCACAAGGGTGGATCGTAGTTTTCGCACTGGAAAATCAGATAGCCAATCTATGGGCAGCACTAGGTAGGCCTGAATTGGCTGAAGATCCTAGATTTCAAAATAATCGGACCCGTTTGGAACACCGCGACGCGTTGACGGACATCATCGAGAATTGGATGAGCACATTCGACAACGACGAAGCTGTCGTAGCAGTCCTGGAACAGCACAGAGTGCCGTGCGGCCCGGTAGTGGAACCGGTCAAACTCGCAGACACACACCCACACTTCCTCCAAAGGGGGACGGTTCGCGAAGTAACCGACCCTCTTGCAGGGCCGATGTTGATACCCGGCTTCCCACTTCGTTTTTCTGATGCCCCCGATTTACCCGATCTGGTGGCAGCTGAAGTTGGGGAACACAATGACTCCGTCCTCGGTGATCTACTTGGTATGGATCCTGAATCTGTGTCGGCTCTTGAAGATGAGGGCGTTCTTTATAGACGACCTCCCCGAGATTGACGTAACTTCTCACCATGACTAGTTCAAGCATGCCCAACGGGGTAGTCCAATACAGCCAAAACGACGGTGTGGCAACGATCACTTTGGATCGGCCCGAGAGTCTTAACTCCATGAACAACGAGCTGATGCAAGACATCAGCAGCGCACTGGCTGTTGTTCAAGAAGATGAAACTGTCCGTGTCGCCGTGATAACAGGATCAGGTCGCGGATTTTGTTCCGGCGCCGACTTGAACAACGCCGCGGATCAAAGCGAAGATTTCGGCCCGGATGACCCAACAGCCTCTATGGGAGACTTTTTCAATCCCGCATTGGCTGCTCTGCATAACTGTCCAGTCCCGACTGTAGCCCGAGTCAACGGAGTGGCTGCAGGCGGTGGTCTTGGACTTGCATTGGCCTGCGACATAACTATTGCGGCCGAGTCAGCATTCTTCGTCGCAACGTTCGGTCCTCGATTGGGAATAGTTCCCGACTTAGGTTCAACCTGGAGCCTTCCGAGGCGGGCTGGAAGATCAAGAGCGTTAGGGATGGCAATGCTTGGAGATCGCATAAGCGCCGCAGAAGCCGCCGAGTGGGGACTGATTTGGAAATGCGTGGCTGATGATCAACTTGATGGGGAAGTCGCAGCGGCCACTGACATATTGAAACGAACGAGTCCCGACGCCATGGTGAGGATTCGACAGTCGATTGATGGTGCTTCCACAACAGGATTTGTTGATCAACTCGCAGTTGAAATGGAGCACCAATCAGTTCTTATCCCTCGCAACATGGCAGCAGCGGCCCAAGCTTTCTTAGAAAAGCGCGACCCTGAATTTGATGGGCAAAGAAACTAGAAACCGATCTTTTTCTAAATCGAAGACCTGTGGGCTTGTCCTAACGGTGTTCCGTTAGCAAGACTGTCACTATGTCTGACACTGCTGCCACAACTAACAATTCAGAAGAGACACAAGTCACTTCGGCTATCGACGCCTTGCTGTCCGAAAATGATCCTAAGAAAATGAGCTACGAAGAATTTCGTGGCGCCCAGTTTGACCACGGCCTCGCATGGGTTTATTTCGACGAAGGCAGTGGCGGTCTGGGAGTAAACCCTGTGCTGCAAAGGCACGTTGAGGTTCGGCTACGTGAGGCCGGGGCTTCGCCGATGAAGCCGGCAATGTTCTTCATGCACCTTGCCGGTCCAACCATTCACACCCACGGAGACAAGGAATCAAAGGACAGGTTCTTACGTCCAATGTTCACTGGTGAGGAACGCTGGTGTCAGCTATTTAGCGAACCTGGAGCTGGCAGCGACTTCGCCGGGCTGGCAACCCGAGCGATCGAAGACGGTGACTCTTGGATTGTCAACGGCCAAAAAGTCTGGAACACAATGGCCCATCTAGGGGACTGGGGGATGCTGGTGACACGAACCGACCCGGACATGCCTAAACACCGCGGGATGACCTACTTCGCCATGGATATGAAAAGCCCCGGAGTGGATGTGCAACCGCTGAGGCAAATTACAGGTGAAGCAGAATTCAACGAAGTTTTCCTCACCGACGTGCAAATACCAGATTCCAACCGCATCGGTGATGTCGGGGACGGATGGCGTGTGTCGCTCACAACGCTAATGAATGAACGCAACGCAATCGGTGCTGGAAGTGGTGGTGGACCTCCCAAAGCCGGGTCCGGTCCTGTAGCAATCTTGACGAAAATGTGGCGAGACACACCTCAATCCGGGCGCAACAGCGTCACTCGCGACCGCATAATGAAGCTTTACGTGCGCTCAGAAGCACAACGCTTAACCAACATTCGAGCCGGGCAGAACCGTCGAAAGGGAAACCCGGGACCGGAAATGTCGATCGCTAAGCTTGCGTTCGCCGAACTGAATCAAGACCTTCTTACGGCGGCAGTCGACATGATGGGCATGGCAGGCCAAGTTGATTACGATTACACCTTCCGTCGACCAGAAGACCTGTCTGTTGATGGATCAGAAAATGGTGTACAGCATGGCTTCTTGCGGGTGAGAGCCAACTCCATTGAAGGTGGAACGTCGGAGATTATGCGGAACATACTTGGCGAGCAGGTTCTTGGGCTTCCTGGTGAACCACGCATAGATAAGGATATTCCGTGGATAGAGGTCCCTCGAAGCTGAACTTCTCGGACTTCAGACTTGAGAACCGATTCCTAGTAGATCTCTAATGTTGGGCGCCCAACTAAGGGTCCCGGGTCTTTGACTCGATATAGCCGTCCCCAAAGTTTGAGCAGCAGGGTGACCGCCCGAGACGATCGCCACCTGTTGAGTGCAACGAGGGCTTCCATGATTTCCTTGGGTCAAAGGTTCTCCACGGCCAAACATTCGATGAGGCTCGGTCCATGCCAAGTAAATATTTGGAGCCGCCAACACACCGCCTTCCACTCCTTCTAATCGAAGTATCTCCAACTGGAGTTGAGCAAATTCTTGCTGTGAGATCTCCTCAGAAGCGACCACGATTGCCCCGGTTCCGTCGTTTCTAATTTGAACCGGCCATCCGGCCGCTTTGGCGTGATCCCGAAGGTTGACACATTCGGGATGATCGGTTGGTTCTTGGCAGTGATCGCTGACTGTGATTAGCACTGTGTCGTGCCAGAGGGGACCCAACAAATCCACAAGTGAACCGTAGGAGTGGTCACTGCGACGGTACTGAGTCAGTGCTTCATCGGAGTCCGGTCCATACATGTGCATTGAGGTGTCAGGTTCATTTAGATGAAAAAGAACGAAATCTGCATCTAAATCCATGCTCGCTGCCGCTTCGATCACGGCCTCATCTTTGGGATAGCCATAGGCATCGAGAGGAGTTCCTTCTGGGGGAGTACCCGCTGGTGGCCAAGACGCATCTGCTTCTAAGGCACCCATTGTTGCCAACAATTTGTGGTCGCCGACTACAGCCACTGACGTCAGATTCGCGGCCTTGCAATCATCAAATACAGTGCGGCCCTGAGGTCCACTGTCGTAGGTTTTCCCGAACTCATTGTTGATCCAAGCCCAGTTCCCCCAGTGTCCTGTCTCCACGGGAGGCAGACCTGTCATAAAAGCGGCGTGATTCGAGTACGTGACCGACAGCATCAGCGATTCACCACCAGAAGCCGACATTGCGCCGAGCGCTGCCTGTTTTGACAAATTTGGGGTCATATCGGAACTAATCACCGAATGAGGAAATGCATCAAGGACTAGGAAGACAACACGCATACCTTCACCGTATGCGACGCGACGCCCATCGCCGGTCTACCGTAATGGAATGAGCGAATACGTCACCCTTGAACAACATGGCCACGTCAGCGTCCTGACTTTGGATAATGGTGAGAACCGGTGGACCACCAGCATGGTGAGAGAACTAAATGCTGCATTAGATGAGGTCGAGCAAACAGATGGGCCTCACGCGCTCGTAACTGCCTCATCCGATCCCAAATTTTTCTCCAATGGCCTCGACCTTGACTGGATCACCAGCAAAGGTGAACACCAAGGAGGAGATCGAAAAGTCTTCGGTGATGAGGCGATGAAGCTGTTCTCTCGTCTCATCACGTTCCCGGTGCCGACTATTGCGGCAGTCAACGGTCATGCGTTTGGTGCGGGATTTATGTGGGCCTTGTGTCACGACCAGAGAGTGATGCGCCGAGACAGAGGGATGATGTGCGCAAACGAGGTAGAGATCGGCATGGCTATCCCTGAACCCGAATTAGCACTCTTCCACCACAAACTTCCGCGCCACGCCTTCTATGAAACTGTCCAATTCGCGAAGCGTTGGACAGGAGAAGCAGCGTTCTCCGCGGGCTTTGTTCAAGAACTGGCAGAAGAAGACGAAGTCACTGATAAGGCAATTGAGCGTGGGGAGGAACTATCTAGGTTCGGTGGCAACCGAAATGTCTTTGGATGGATGAAAGAACATATTTGGGGGCCTGAAGCTGCTATCAACAAAGTCGATGGACCTGCGCACATGCTTGCCCACAATGATGAATACCCGCATCCACCAAGGTTCAGCTAACTATTCGGCGACATCAGTGACCAGTTAGGGGCCGGTCTCAAGCCGGTAACTGTCGCCATCAACGTGCATAGTGCCCGCAGTTGGTGTGCCAAAGTGGGTTCCAATCACCAGAGTTTGTCCATCCGCCCATCGCGCGAAGGCTTCGAATCGAGTGGCGCGAGCCATATCTGGATCAGTATCAAAACTGGAACTTAAGTCTGGATTGGCTATTTGAATCGGACTGTGCGCCATGTCGCCGGTGATGATGGCCCGCTCGCCCCCAGACTCGACTCTGACGCTGATGTGTCCCGGTGTGTGACCTGGAGTGGACTCAAACGATACGAAGTTTCCGATTACATGGTCAGACCCGACAAGGTTGGCGAGTCCAGCGTCCTTGATAGGTGCTACTGAATCCTCAAACACGGGATCACCAAACAAGTCCTCAGTGCTAGACCAATGGTCGAATTCGATGCCTACGAAGACATATTCGGCATTCGGGAATGTCGGCACCCACTCGCCGTCAACTAAACGAGTATTCCATCCAACGTGATCTACATGCAGGTGAGTACATACGACGTGGGTGATCGATTCAGGAGCATATCCGGCGTCAGATAGACGTTCCAGGAAAGGTCCTTGCTGCTCGTGCCACAGAGGATTTCCACGTTCTTTGTCGTTTCCAACACAAGTGTCAACAGCGATCCGCTCGGCGCCGGTGTCGATGACGCAGCAATGAATTTTTTGAAGAAGATGACCCTTTTCTCCAACGAAAGGTGCCAACCACGGAGATTTGCTGCGAAGGTCCAACACCCCATCTTTATCGATCGAAGAGAACATGAATTTTGGGGAGGTGGGATCAGAAGATTCCGGAACTGAGGTAATCGTGGCGTCCCCAACTCGCCACTTCAAAATGTCATCGTGCATAGGGCGACGATAGTGCCGGAACCGATCACTTTCCCAAGAGGTGCAAGTAAATGGACGTGGACATCGATATTGCACCCATCCATAGTTGTCGTAGAGCTAGGTCTAGTAGAGCCCTGTCCATGACAACTGTTCACGATACGGAGTCGCATCAAAGCCCAACGCTCCATACCTCGCTTCCACTGCATTGACCTTTTCTGAATCCCAGTAAGAGTCTCCAGGGGCGGGAAACCCGAGAACCGAACGCTGTTCAGGGGTCGCTTCTGCTATCAGTCGTTCCATTCGCTGATCTGGTTTGTACATGGCCCAAGCCCACCCAGGATGAAGCGTGCTAATCCACGAAGCGCCGGCTTTCCTGAATGTCAAATTTTGAGCTAAGCGAATAGCTCCGGGCAGCAATGGTGTTCCTCGATGCCACGTATCGTGTCGATACAGAAGCACCGAACCTTGACGATATTCGGCGTATACCTCACGTTCGTAGAGTTCTTGGCGAAACTCTGCAACTTCAGGACGATTCTCTATGAACCATGCCTCTGCCCGCGCGCGGTCATTGATCCAAGGAATATCACTGACCCCAGGAGTATTCGTCATTGGAGAGGCATAAGCCACGTCATCAGGGCCTCGACGTGGAACGACCGCAGTCGCTCCGCCCACATCAGTTTCTTCGCACAGATAGACGATGATTTCAACTGCTTCAGGTTCATTCCACGCCGCTGGGTGGGTCAACGTGTGATTTGGATAATCAAGATGTATCCGTTGGTCTTGGTTATCGAAATCACCACGATCCCCAGACGCTCGCCCATATTTGGGCCACAAATCAGATTGGCTAAGTCTCAGGTCATGAACTGGCACATTCAACAATTGAGACGATGCCTCAAGTAGTCGGGGATGCAAAGACAGTTGATTGAAGTAAGCGTTTCGATCCGGGAACGTCATTCCGTTGCCAAAATCGTTCAAGTTCTGAGCTTCATTGGAATCAGCATTAGGGAACCTAGATGTAGCTGCCTGAGCGACGTTGTGAATGAGTTCAATCGGGAGGAGCCCATCGACAAGAACGAAACCCTGCTCACGCCAACTTTCCACTTGAGAGTCGGTGAGAGCCGAGCTATCGACATCCACCAAACTTGGCTGAACGAACTCTTTCATTGAATTCAAGATGTATCAGGTTTGTTAACTGGGATCTCGACCAGTGAGACCTAAGAAACGTTCAGAGGCCGTCGCATTGTCAGCAACTTGAACCTCGCCAGCGACAAGACCCCACTTGGCGAGGGTCTCTCTCATCGGCTCAATAAGTTCATGGCTCTTGGCTGCCAAATCATCAGGAATATGAGCATCTATTCCGGTTGCTCTACCAATGTCCCAGGCATGGGTCATCGGATCCCACTGAATGACCCTGATCCACTCATCAACCGTCATCGGACCAAACCAGAACTGCCCTTCTCGTTCCAGAATGCCTGGCTGGTCGAGAGCTTCCAACGCTGCATCTCGTGTTGAATTCCAAAGTGCTTCCGGATCTGGAGCTGAATCAACAGACTCTGGTGGAACGGTTTCTCCACTTTCTAAAGTGGCCGTCATGGCCGCTAGAACTCCACAGTGGTGTCGGAGTACGTCTCTAGCTGACCAACCTTCGCAAGGTGATTGGTTGTCCCAATCCTCTGGGGCGACGCGGTGGACCACTGCGTCAAACACGTATACGGACTGAGTGAAGTTTCGTAGGTTGACGCTCATGAAAGGCCATTCCCCTTGGCTCTAATTGACAATAAAAGGTGTAACTATCCTCGCAGGTAAACCCGTAGCCCGCCGAGTAAAACTTGTTCGTCATTTACAACGCAATCCCGCTGCTTCGCTCCGGCAAGAACGGCATCACGATCTACGCAGTCCACGTCAATGCCACCGAGCCCGTCACCGCGCCCGTCGGTTGCCTCTACGAAACGAATCGAAGCATTGTCAAACTCAATAGTGGGGTTCCCTGCGGCATCAGTTTCCAATTCGAGCTGAGCTATCTGAGCCCATCTAGCAGCTAGCCGTTCAGGGTCGACTGCTTGTAGCTCGGCTGCAGAAATTGCGCGGACGCGCTCAGTGCGCGAAAAATCGGCCCACTGAGAACCAGCAGGCCACCAAGGACCGTCAAGACTGTCAGCCCCATCCACTTTCATCTGGTCCATTTCGAAAAAGCTTCCACCAGTGTCAGCTGGGTGCAGTTGAATTCCTTCGAAACCACCCTTGTCGTACTCCATGTGGTTCGCTATCCGAACCCCAAGCTCTCCCACATGAGCAATTCGAGAAGAGACATCATCTACTTGGTTGATCACCATATATCCAGTGTCACCACCACGGCGTTCGATGTAGCGACCTCCGGCCGTGGGGCTTGCAACAGGTGTGACACATTCGAGGAACTGATTCCCTATAGGCCACAGGGTGTTCTTCAAACCAAAAGCACCCACCCCTGGGTCGATATGGCAGGCCTCTACACCTAGAACTGTCTGAACATCAAGAGCAGTCTTCAACAGATCTGAAGTAACCACGGCAATTTGACGAAGACGAATCCACATAGAAATACCCTAAGGCCTTCGGTAACCCTTCCGCTGAGGCTTTCAAGAAGTTGTCCTGAAACACACCGTCTCCGAGCAGAGTATCGGTGCCCCGATAGGTCGTCATGGTCTGGAATGTAGGGCCTACCCTTTAGGTATGGCACTACACCCGAACGGCGTTAACCATCTCGCCATTTCCACTCGAGACATGAAGACACAGCTCACGTTCTTTGCCGACGTGTTGGGGTGCCCAACCAAGGCTTTGTATTGGATGCATGGGGTTGAAGGCTGTTACCACGGCTTTGCAGAGTTATCGGAAAGCTCGTACATAGCTTTTGTTCAACATCCCGAAAACGCAGAAGAAATCAAATGGGGCGTAACCCACGCGGGTAATGGTGGTGAACCGGTGACAAAAGGCGCAATGCAACACGTTGCGTTCAACGTTGACGACATCGAAGAACTATTACAACTCAGAGATCGCATCCGATCCCACGGTATTCAGGTATTAGGGCCGTTAGACCACGGCTTCATCCAATCGATGTACTTCGCAGGGCCTGAAGGTCTCAGCCTTGAAATTTGCGTTGGTAGCAACATCAACCCTGAAGCGTGGGTAGACCCCGAGGTACGAGACCTTTGTGGCATTGACGAAGCCGAGATGAAATCTCTCAAAGATCCCGCCGAATTTGATTCAGACGGCGAGTCGCTGCCGAATCCGCCGTTTGACCCAGACAAGCCCCATATGCATTATCCACCTGGAGTGGTGGAGAAAGTTATGGCTGTGCCCGATGAGGTCGTATGGGACAAGTTCAGCGAAACCACTCCGCCGGTTGAAATTGACTAACCAATAAATGACACACAAGTGATATATGAAGAGCGTCGACCATCTGTTTTTGCTGTCAAGCAAAATCTAGGAGCTACAACTCCGCCGGATTCGAACGAACGCCTTTTGACACCGCACTTTGGTGTTCTATGTCTCTCATCATTGTTTTCCGCTCTCGGATTCTCATCGGTTATTCCCACGGTTGCCCGTTTCGTCGCAACGGATCTCAACGGCGGAGACCTAGAAGTGGGGATAGCCCTTGGAGTGTTTTCGTTTTCAGCAGTACTTGCTCGTCCCTGGATCGGGCGACTTGGAGATCGAAAAGGTCGCCGACTATTAATCGCTGGTGGATCATTCGTTACATCGATAGTGCTTGCTGCGCACGCCCTCGCTGATAGCTATGTCGTTCTTTTGCTCGCTCGTTTAGCTATGGGAGCGGTCCAGGGGGCATTTTTTGTTGGCACCGTGACCCTCACGACTGACCTTGCTCCTGAACACCGGAGAGGCGAAGCGGCTAGCTACTTTTCGGTAGCCATATATGGAGGCATGGCGTTTGGCCCATGGTTAGGGGAGTGGGCAGTGGGCCGATGGGGTTTCGATGGGGGTTTCTTGCTAGGTGGTTTGTGTATGGCGTTGGCTGCACTAGTCGCATGTTGGTTGCCTGATTTTGTAGGTGATCAAGAGCCAAACGTGCAGATGAACCAAGACACAGGTCGCCGGCCACTCCTGTACCGGTCAGCGATTTGGCCAGGAGTTGTAATGGCGTTGGGGATAATGATCTTCCCTGCTTTACATGGCTTCATGCCCAAACTCATGGATGAACGGAGTTTGGGAGATGCAGGCCCGATCTACGCGCTCTATGGCCTGTTGGTTCTAGCTCTAAGGCTGATATGTAGCCGTCTTCCGGACGTTCTCGGGACAGGAAAAACGGCCGCGATGGCTCTCATGGGGTCCTGTATCGGGATGCTAGTCATGGGTAGTTTCGTTTCAAGGTCAGGCATGTTTGTTGGAGCAGCAATTCTGGCGATAGGAGGATCCCTGCTGTATCCGGCCCTTATGGTCGCGGCAGTCGATGGTGTCCCAGCAAATGAGCGGGCTCAAGCGATGAGTACCTTCACCATGTTCTTTGAGCTGTCAGGTGGAATAGGTGGCCCGGTGTTGGGCGTCGTGGCCTGGCTCAGCGGGACGACGGTCGCCGCATTTTTCGGCGCCTCAGTTCTTGCAGCGATTGGTCTCCCGGTTCTTTTCACTTGGAAACGTAGAAATCCTGCAATTACGTAGCAACGGCGCGCGATGTGCTACTGATCGGCAATCATGGCCACGTGACAAATGTTTTGTTCTTCATTACAGATCAACAACGCGCAGACCATGTGGGGTTCATGGGCAACGAAACTATTAAGACCCCCAATCTCGACGCGATCGCTGAGAACGGCATGGTTTTCGATGATGGTTGGGTAGCTAATCCGATATGTATGCCAAACCGGTCAAGCATCATGACCGGGCGACCCCCAAGCGCCCACGGCTGTATTTTTAATGATCGATCACTTGATTGGCACGCGAATACCTTTGTGCGGCGTTTCCGCTCGGCCGGGTACCGCACCGCCCTAATAGGCAAGGCCCATCTCCAACATGGACCAAGTCGTAATTCTGTGATTCCAGTTAGATCGAGCGGAATATTGGCACAACCCCATCACCCGTCAGGCTGGGATGAACTTGAGAACTTCGAAAACTATCTAGATGGGCGAGCACCCGATATCGAAGATTTTTATGGGTTCGACCACGTCGAATTTTCGTTAGAGCATGGGTCGTCGGTCCTGGGTCACCATTTGATGTGGGCATTAGATCGGGGAGGACGATACGAAGATCTGGTTGTTCCCATTTCTGAAGATGCGCCGGCGCTTGATCGGTCACAAAGATGGTGGCAGGTGTATCGACCTCCCTATGATGCTGAACTTCATTCAACAAATTTCGTCGCAGATCGAACGATCGCGTTTATCGAAGAGGCAACAAGCCAAGACAAGCCTTTCTTGGCTTGGGCTTCGTTCCCAGATCCCCACCACCCCATGACACCGCCCGGGCTTTGGTTCGATCAATACAAGCCTCAAGACATGCCGATACCCGATTCTGTCGGTGATTCACCGGAATTCTTACCCCGACACCTCCAAGAAGCTCATGCTCGACACCCAAGCGATCAACACTTCTGGGTTCAACCCTGTGGAGTCGCCGGTGACCACCAACTCGTTCGAGAAGCTATGGCAGCTACCTACGGGATGATCGCGATGATCGATGAGGCAGTTGGTCGAGTTACCGCAACACTTGAACGGCTTGGTCAACTCGATGACACCATCATTGTTTTCACTTCAGATCACGGCGACATGATGGGTGAACATGGCCTGATGCTCAAGGGCTACATGCCGTTTCGGGGGACTCAACAAGTACCCATGCTCGTTGCGGCGCCGAAACTCGCGCCTGGGCGCACAAGTTCTTTAGCGTGCAGCATGGATCTGGGTCCGACGCTGATGGATCTCTGCGGAATACAGCCATATGACGGAATGCAAGGAATAAGTCTGGTACCAGTCTTGAACGACCCTCGAACGACAGTCAGAGACCACGTTCTCATTGAAGAAGACTTCCCTGATTTTCCAGCTTCGCGCACGTTGATACCCTCAAAAACAAGGACGTTGGTTACTAGCGATACTCACTACACCCGAAACAGCGACAGGCACGAAATGATGTTCGACAAGCTCGCTGACCCGTCGGAAAGAAATGAGTTATCTAAAGATGATGAGTCCAGGCGACAAGACTCGTTAGAACAGTTGACTGATGCTTTGATCAAAAGTGCGGACGCGGCACGAGGCACACCCATAGACCAAAGTTACGTAGAGGAGTTCGGGTGATGTCGAGTCAAGAACTCAACTACAGCTTCGGTAAATGAGTCATTGTCATCACCGGCGACCATATGACCCGTGCCTGCCACATCTACGAATTCCGCATCTGGTACTAGCTCACGGAAACCCTGTACGGCTTCAGGGGTGACGAGTTCTGATTGCCCTCCGCGTACAAGAAGTATCGGAGCGGTAGTGGCGAGCATGCCTTCGCTCATCGTGCGACTGACTCGTTCCATATGGGTAGCCAAGGCTGATTGGTTGTCTGAATCGAAGCCTGGTTTAGAGGTCACGTAAGCGGGATCCCATTTCCAAATCCACCGACCATCAGACCGTTGCTGCAACACCCGACTTAGACCAGACGGATCGGTAGGCCGCTCACGATGAGGGTTGTAGGCAGAAATCACATCAGCCGCCTCGTCCAGGCTCACAAAACCATCGGGGTTGCCTGACATAAACCCAATAATCTTGCGGGCCCCTTCCATGTCGAAGTGGGGGGTGATGTCAACCAGGATGAGGGCCGCAAAAAGCTGATGCTCGGAAACACGTTGAGCGGCGAGGCTTGCCATCCCTCCCATCGAAGCGCCGACGACCGCAGGAGGGGTATGAAACTTGTCAAGAACAGCGATGACGTCTCTCCCTATGTCTTCCGCTTCGTATTTGTGGTCAGAGGACCAGTCGCTATCACCGTGACCTCTTGCATCCATGGTCATAACGAACCAGCCACGCTGAGACAAAATTTCAGCTGAAGTTTTCCACGCGTAACGATTTTGGCCTGCCCCATGGCACATCAACACGGCTGGGTTAGAGGGATCACCCCACTCATCTGCCGTTAACCGAAGACCATCTGCGGCTTCTATCTCTACGGTACGCACGACCGGCGATCCTAGGTCGGTCGTCGTTTGTATGTGGGGTTACCAAGGGTGAACTGTTCCGTCCCACCGTAAGAACGAGCCAGTGTCCTCATGCCGGAAAGTCTTCATCGTCGAAAGTATTCCTGCGGCCGACTCATGCACACTGAGATCAGCGCTTGATCCACCCATATCTGTTCGTACCCAGCCGGGGTGAAAAGCAACGACTGAAATACCTGCCTCTTTAAGTTGGGTGGCGAGTTGCACCGTGACCATGTTCATGACGGCCTTTGAAGCGGCATAGGGCAAATCGTTGAAGTTCGCCCCAACGACCATGGACCCTATTTGGCTTGTGATGTTGACTACTTGGCTACCAGACTCCAAATGAGGCAAAAGATTCCTCGTTACGGCGGCTGCACTCAAACCATTAATGCGTATCAGGTCCAGTGTCAGATCAATCGGTGCCTTCAGCACCCCCGCCAGTTCTCGGTCTAAACCCAAATTAGAAACACTTGTCCCGGCGTTGTTAATCAAAAGATCCACGGGGCCTGCTATCGATTGGGTGAACGACTCGACAGATGCCTCGTTCCCTACGTCAAGTGCAACAATTTGCGCGGGGGCTAATTCGCTCAGCTCTGGGGCGTCATTTGGATTTCGACATCCGGCTACAACGGTGTCGCCCCGCTCCATGCACTGACTGACTAACTCGAGACCGATTCCCCGGTTTGCGCCCGTAATCACTGTGGTTGACATCCGCACCCCTGCCTTAAATCATGCGACGTTACATAAGTCACACTAATAGTGGACGTCGCCTCAAGGTGCTCAGCCGACAGCCAAATACACCATTGCGCCGGCGTAGATCGCGAGGAGCATAATCGCGTCGCTCTTCCCTATTCGTCGCTTTAGCGCACCCCGCGCGTAGGCCCATATGACTGCTCCGAGCATTGCGATGAGTGCACCAGAAGTGAGTTTTGCGTCACCAATTTGGCCAGCACCGGCCAGTCCCATAGCAGCTCCACCAGCAAGACCATTAAACAAGTTCGAGCCGAAAAGGTTGCCGACAATGAGCCCCGCTTCTTTCTTTCGCGCAGCCGCAACTGCGGTAACTAACTCGGGGAGCGAGGTCCCTAAAGCAACGAGAGAAAAACCTATAAAGCCACCACTCAACCCCCAGCTTTCAGCAAGCTTTGTTGCTCCTGAAACGGCTAGCTGAGCACCTACTAGAACGCCCCCAAGCCCTAGCAGCGACCACAACAGGCTACGGCTCACTGGTTTTTGAACACCAACATCAGTCGGAGAACCTTCCTCCGGTGTCTTTACCAAGATGATCATGGCGGCGACCAGGAGAACTAAAAGAATCGTTCCATCAGATCTGCTCAGCCTCCCATCACTCACTGCTGCAGCAAAAGCGATTACGGCCGCTATCGAAAGAGGCGCTTGTCTTCTAATCACCGATGAGCTCAGAGCGATAGGGGTAACGAGGGCTGCGACACCTAATACCAGCGACAGGTTCGCAACGTTCGATCCAACAATGTTGCCCACCCCCAACGCTGCGTTACCTCGCAATGCGGCGATGGTGGAAACCACAAGTTCAGGCGCCGATGTGCCGAAACCTAAAACTATTGCTCCGATAACTACGGAGCTCATCTTCAAAGATCGGGCGAGTTGCGCGGCGCCCTCAACAAACACATCGCCAGCGCGTACTAATACGAATAGGCCAATTAAAAGTGAAATTGCAGCTAACAGCACATGACCTCTAATGATTATTTCGTGGGGGCCCAAACGTACGAGCAGTGTCCTGGTATTTCACGGCTGGCTTTAACACCATTCCTTCGTCGAATTGTCCGACCATACCGCGTTGGATCTCCTGCCAAGGAGTATGGCTTTCAGGGAAATGGAAACCTCCGGCTTCTTCAAGTTCACGATTGCGGGACTCTATTTCCTCCTCTGAAATCAACATGTTGGCGGTGCCAAGTCTCAAATCGATACGTATCTGATCGCCGGTCTTCAAAATCGCCAATCCTCCACCCGCAGCCGCTTCTGGAGATGCATTCAGAATTGACGGAGACCCCGAAGTCCCCGATTGGCGGCCGTCACCAATGCATGGAAGTGAATGCACTCCCCGCACCAACAGCGCCGACGGTGGTTGCATGTTGACTACTTCGGCCCCACCCGGATAGCCGATCGGTCCAGCCCCTCGGATAATCAGCATCGAGTTCTCATCAATTTGCAATGAGGGATCATCGATCCGATCGTGGTAATCCTCGGGTCCTTCGAAGACAATAGCTTTGCCCTCAAACGCGTCTGGGTCATCAGGATTGGAGAGATACCGATTTCGGAACTCTTCACCAATGACACTGGTTTTCATTATGGCGCTGTCAAACAGATTCCCTGAGAGGTGAACAAAGCCAGCATCGGCAAGCAAAGGCGCTTCTATCGGCCAAATAACATTCGTATCAAGAATCTCAGCGTCACTGCAGTTAGTGGCAATTGTTGAACCGTTGACGGTCATCGCATCTGCGTGCGGTAAAAGTTTGGCATCCATTAGCTGTTTAATAACCGCTGGAACACCGCCTGCATGGAAGTAGTCCTCACCGAGGTATTCACCAGCAGGCTGCATATTCACTATCAACGGAACTTTTAAGCCAAGGTTTTGCCAGTCATCGTTGTCGAGCGGAACTGATAGGTGTCTGGCCACCGCATTGAGGTGAATAGGAGCGTTCGTTGAGCCACCAATAGCAGAGTTCACAACGATGGCATTTTCAAAGGCCTCTCTGGTCATGATGTCTGAAGGACGAACATCTTCTTTGACGAGATCGACGATACGTAAACCGGTTCGGTACGCGACCTGAGCCCTTTCTCGGTACGGAGCTGGAATAGCAGCTGCCCCGGGTAACTGCATTCCAAGCGCTTCAGTTAGTGAGTTCATCGTGGTGGCAGTGCCCATCGTCGAGCAATAGCCGGTTGATGTAGCTGAGGAGGCGACCAAGTCAGCAAATTCACCGTCGTCGATTTGGCCAGCAGCGTGGAGTTCGCGAGCCTTCCACACAATTGTCCCAGACCCGGTTCGTTCACCCTGATGCCAACCATTCAGCATCGGTCCGACCGATAAAGCGATCGCCGGAATATTTACTGTCGCAGCAGCCATGAGACAGGCAGGAGTGGTCTTATCGCAACCGATCGTGAGAACAACACCGTCGAGCGGGTAGCCCTGCAAGATTTCAACTAACCCCAGATAAGCCAGATTGCGGTCTAATGAAGCCGTCGGTCTTTTGCCAGTTTCTTGAATCGGGTGCACCGGAAACTCGAAACAGATTCCGCCAGCTTCCCTGATCCCTTCTCTCACCCTCTTAGCAAGCTCCAGGTGGTGCCGATTGCAGGGAGATAAGTCTGAACCCGTCTGAGCTATACCAATGATGGGCTTACCAGACTGAAGTTCCTCTCTGGTGAGTCCGAAGTTGACATAGCGTTCAAGATAAAGAGCGGTCATCAATGGATCGCCTGGAATATCGAACCAGGCCGCGGACCTAAGTTTCATTTCATCGCCGTTTCGCACCACGCCCTCCAGTGTGCAGCCTTGACTTGGTTCTAGCAGCCCAAAGCGGAACCCCTTCAAAAAGGTAGAAAAATCTCGGTGCCACAAACATTGCTGTCTGACAAAGACGAGAGACTGCGCTTAGTCTCTGAGTGCCTGCTCGCCCACAAAAGATAAGTAAGACCTATAGCAACTTTCACGAACAGAGGTCGTTGATGACTGAAGAGCCGATAAAGGTATACAGGGCCAAGAAAATTATCACCATGGATCCCACCACCCCGAACGCGACTGCAATAGCAGTCCAAGGGGACCGAATAGTTGGAATCGGCAATGAGGATGACTTCAACCAATGGGATGCAGAAGCAATTGACTACAGCTTTGACGACCATGTGCTGCTCCCTGGCCTTATTGAAGCTCACTCCCATGTCATGTCCGGCGCCTTGTGGGAGTTCCCATACGTCGGGTTCTATGACCGTGAAGACCCACAAGGAACCACCTGGCAAGGTTGTCGCGATATCGAATCAGTATTGGAACAACTCATCCGATACGAAAATCATATGAGTGACCCCGATGACGCGTTAATCGCGTGGGGACTCGACCCGATATTCCTTCAAGGGGACCGGCTCGTGGCAAGTCACCTTGATCAGGTGTCCTCCACCAGACCTATCTTTGTGCTGCACGCCAGTGGGCATCTAGCGACTGTTAATTCTGAAATGATGCGCCGATCCGGAATCGATCGCCACACCCCAACACCGGGAGTGGCTCGAAACGCTGAGGGTGAACCGAACGGGGAACTCCAAGAACCAGCAGCCATGTCCCTAGCCGTCAATGGGCTCTCTACTATCTGGACAGCGATCATGTCGCCTGAAGCCAAATGGAACTATGCCCGCGAGGCGCGTAACTGCGGTGTTACAACTATCGCCGACCTTGGAACAACTCAGTTAACGATGGACGGGCAACTAGAGGCGTGGCGCGAAGCGACAGACCAAACAAATTATCCAGCTCGAGTAGTCGTCGCATTCGGACACCGCGACTCGGGGGGAAGCCCAGCAGATATTGACGACCTCGCAACACTAGCTGTGCGGCTAAGGGATGAAGAAGAGACAGCGAAACTTCGATTTGGGATCGTAAAGCTGATACTTGATGGTTCAATTCAAGGTTTTACCGCCCGCCTATCACCGCCCTATTACGTTGACCCACCTCAAGGTCATCCGGGTAACGGGCTCTGGCTAATCCCACCAGAACAGATGCCACAAATTGTGAGCTCATATCACCGAGCTGGACTAACGGTGCATTGTCACTGCAACGGCGACGAGGCCTCACAAGTATTCATAGACGCGGTAGAAGCAGCACTTCTGGAACACCCCAGAGATGACCACAGACACACTGTTCAACACTGTCAACTCACAACCACATCTCAATACCAAAAGATGTCTGAGCTAGGCATGAACGCCAACATTTTCAGCAACCACATCTTCTACTGGGGCGACCAACATGCTGCCAGAACAGTCGGAGAAGACCGAGCCGCAGCTATGGACGCGTGTGCGACAGCTGAACGCGAAAACGTCAAATTCTCTATTCATAGCGACTCACCAATTACCCCAATGAGCCAACTGCACACAATGTGGTGCGCAGTAAACCGTAAGACCGCATCAGGGAGAACTCTCGGCCCCGACGAGAGAATTAGCATCCACAAAGCCCTGCAAGCCTGCACCATCGATGCAGCGCACCAACTTCAGATGGACAATGAAATTGGATCTCTAGAAGTAGGAAAATTAGCGGACCTCAGTGTCCTGGCTAGCGACCCTTATGAAGTGCCCCCAGAAGAGTTAAAAGACATTCAAGTATGGGGAACTATGGTCGGAGGCATCTTTCACCAAGCCGCGTCGGAGTAAAGGAATGGGGGACCTTTCGCAGACGGCAATTGAGATGACAGTCATTGGCGGCTATCTAGGAGCAGGTAAAACAACCCTCCTCAACCACATACTCACTCAGACCCAGGAACCAGTCGCCGTTCTCATCAACGACTTTGGTGACATCAACATTGACGACGAACTCATCGAATCATCTGATGAGAACACCATCAGTCTGACCAATGGGTGCATTTGCTGTTCCCTCGCCGACGGGTATAGCAGCGCGTTGCAAGAAATCAAAGTTCGACAGCCTCGCCCCAAACGCCTAGTCATTGAAGCTAGTGGAGTTGCGGATCCAGCGGCGATAGCCGCCTACGGACACGCCCCAGGTCTTTATCTCAATGCTGTTGTAGTAGTAGTCGACGGAGCCAACACAGAACAACAACTCAGTGATTCGCTGGTCGGGCAAACCGTCGCCCACCAAATAGCGGCGGCAGACCTAATTGTTCTGAACAAGAGAGATCTGGTAGACGACCCATCAGCAATCTGGAGGGAATTGAAGGGATTGAACTCTGAGGCTCTGATCGTTGAATGCATGCACTCCCAAATCAACTTGAACATACTGTTTGGTTCTCAAGTGACGGCGCGACCCTCAACACCGAAAACAATGGGTCGGTTCGAATCACGCAGCCACTCATCAAACCTTCCGATCTCAAGAGCAGATCTGGTCGACTTTGTGGAACAACTGCCCGAAGAAGTCCAACGAGCCAAAGGAGTTCTTCGGATAGACGAAGAACCTGAAATTCCGATGGTGTTCCAACTTGTCGGCAACAAATGGGATCTGCGCGCTCTCGCGGAGCGCGAGAACGCCCCCTCGGGAAATCAAATTGTCGTCATAGGTCCCGAAGGGTCAGTGCCAGAGAATTGGGATCAGGCACTTAGACCGAAAGCTAGACAGGGTTTCGATAATTCAAGACCTAAGAGAGATCCATAATCTCGGCTAGTTCGTTGACTCCCTCTCGGATCGCGTCCAAGGTCGGATTGCCAAAACAGAGACGCATCTTGTTCGCTCCCCACAGAGGATCAACTGACCATCCGGCCCCAGCATTGAATTGGATGCCTCTACGAGCGGCCTCAGCACCGAACACCCCGGTATCAACATCTTCTGCGAAGGTAAGCCACATAAAGATCCCGCCTTGTGGCATATCGAAGCTCGCTGCGTCTCCGAAAGCCTTTTCAACTGACTCAGCCATAACTTGAGCCTTTTCATGTAGCACTGAGGTCAACTGCTCAGCATGATCATCAAAATGGGAAGTGGCGTACTCAGCGACAACCATCTGCTCTAACGCGCCAGATCCAGCATCTGTCTTCAATGAAAGTATTTGTTGGAGTATCGATGACTCAGCGACGAGATAACCGACCCGTAACGCCGGGGCAATGGATTTCGAGAAAGAACCACAATAAATGACCCTCGTGTTTGAGTCATCTAATTCCCACAGCGTTGGAGGCCTAGGGCACCCCCATAACAAATCGGCATAGCAATCATCCTCGAAGATTGCTGTCTGATGGTCCTCCATCACCTTCAAGATGTCGAGTCGACGATCCAAAGGCATGCAAGAACCCGTCGGGTTCTGCACGGTCGGTATCGTGTACAGATATTTCGCCGGCTGACCTTGAGTAGAACACTGCTCCAACAACTCTTTGAGGTGGTCTGGGCACACGCCGTGCTCATCTAGGTGAACTCCGTGAACAACGACTCCTAGCCGATTCAAGCGACTGATCATTCCACCGTAAGTTGCTTCCTCGACGATCACGTTGTCGCCCGGTTCCAATAAAAGATCGTTAACTAGGTCAAGACCTTGGAGCGACCCTGAAGTAATTAGGACCTCATCGGGTTCTACCTTCGTGGCGGCCCGAATATCGAGTTTGCGACAGATGAAGTTACGGAGCTCTTCATGACCCAAGGGGCTGCCGCCCAGGTTATACACAGCGAGTTTTCGTCCCTCTCGTTGAAAGACGCGAGCTGCAGCTTCTGAAAGGCCAGCGACGGGCACGTTTGCTTCATCGTTGTTGCCGCCCACAAAACTAAATGCCGGAATGCCAGTCCACTTTCCCTCTGGGGCAGGAAGACCTTCCCGGTACAAGTTGTCAATATCAAAACTCAAAGGATCCCCCTGAAACTTTGCTTGCTGCATCGTAGAGCCGAAATCAACAACGTGCGCCAACTAGCGTGGGCAGGGTCACCGATCCCAGAGGAAGAGAGTCCCGGTGTCCAAATACCAGGTCCATGCGATCAAATACGCTGAACGAGATGCGGTGCGCGCTGAACATTTCATAGGCGGAGACCCTCACGACAGCACTCCGATGCCAATGGATTACTTCGTATGGCTGATCCGTAGCGACAGTGGGAGAGAATGGATTGTCGATACAGGGTTTGAAGAAGATGACGCTCAGGCTCGAGGACGAACTTTGCTTCGAACTGCTAGCGAAGGGATCGCGTTACTGGGAGTCGAACCAGAAAACGTTACAGACGTCATCATGACCCACTTTCATTACGACCACGCCGGAGGAGTCAACCAGTTTCCGAACGCGACCTTTCATGCTCAGGACCAGGAGATGCATTTCGCCACCGGACGCGATATGACCCGGAAAGCGTCCAACCACGCATTCAACGTACGACACGTCCAAGACCTCGTAGGTCGGGTTTTCGCTGAACAGGTGACCTTTCATGACGGAGACACCCAACTCGCGCCCGGGTTGACACTGCACCTCATCGGCGGACACACGCGCGGTTTACAAGTGGTGCGGATCGAAACCGGAAATGGAGTTGTCGTACTTGCTTCCGATGCCAGCCACTATTGGGCGAACATGAACGAAGGTCGTCCATTCCCTATCGTGGACGACTTATCAAAAATGATTCAGGGGTGGGAAACTTTGAAAGAACTTGCCGGCTCGGAGGGAGTGATAGTGCCGGGTCATGACCCACTGGTGTTCGATCACTTCCCTCCATCAAGGCCTGAGTTAGAGGGAATAGCAGTCCGCCTCGATTAACAGGAGCTCTACAAAACGTTGGATCTAAAACGCTGGGTCACCAGCATCCAACCCGAGAAGCACTCGCCCAGCAGTATCTATCTGATAAGAGCCGACCATGAAATGGCCAGCTACAGCACGAGCATCATTTAGCAGAGTCATAAGGCCGGGATTTTCAAAATTGGCAGTACTGCCAGCGGCATCGACTAAATGCTGAATGGCGCCGATGGCATTCTGCACAGACCAAGAGCAAGCTAAACGTACTTTGGCATGCAAGTGAGCGGTCACATCATTCCCTTTTTCTGCAGCTTCCCAGATTGCCTCAAGCTGTTCGAAAACCCATGCCTGCCCCGCGCCGACCAGTGCCTCAGCCTTTGCTATTGCAATGGCAGCATCGGAACGCTCATGAAGGTTCCGTTTAGAATTGAGCGGAGTTTTGCTTCCGGCAAGCACCTGAAAATCAGTGATAGCGCGACTTGCCAGACCAGCAGTCACACCAGTTTTAGGAAACGGAAACCTCAACGCGGAAGGCAGGCGATAAAAAGGTAAATCCGGTATGGGAAGCGAATTGTTGGCGACAACGCCACACCAATCGTCAGGAACGAAGAAATCGTCCAGCACCACATCATGAGAACCTGTGCCTCTTAACCCAACTGTGTGCCACGTATCTTCGATGAACTCTGGGTTCGCCTCCATAACGGCGAAACACAATTCGATCGGCGAACTGCCTTCTACCACGCTGTTCAGTACCCATTTGTCTGCCGTGGTGCAACCGCTCACAAAATTCCATCGTCCCGAAACTCGCCATCCGCCCTTCGCTCGTTGAGCCTTGCCCTTGGCAACCCCCGACCCAGCTATAACAACCGAGGGGTCTTCAACCCACAAATGGCGACAAGTATCAGGGGGCAGATAGGCCGACACCAGCTCTGCCTCTTCATTGCATGTCATAGCGACCCAGGCCGTGGAACCATGAATCTCAGCTAGACGTTTCGTGAAACTAATCAACTCGCTTGGATGTACCTCATGGCCCCCGTACTCCTCAGGAACGAGAAGTTTCATGAGTCCCAAATTCCCTAAAGACCTAACTACCTCAAGATCTGGCTCTCTTAATTGGTCAGACTGCTTAGCGCGATCCAAAATTAAATCCTCAACACCAGAAACGAGCTGTTCAAGCTGGAAAGAGGCCGCTGCCATAAACGCAAACTATCGTCTGAAATTACGAGAGGAGAAAGCGGACAGTGAATTCAGCTGATCAGAACCAAAGCGGTGACGGCCAAATTACCGAAACGCGTCCACTCGTAGGAATGCGAGTAATCGACCTAACTGATTATCGGGGAGATGTCGGACCTTGGATTCTCGGTGAATTAGGCGCTGATGTCATCAAGGTTGAACCCCCGGGCGGCTGTTCAACTCGTGGATCAGGTCCAATTCGAAAAGACGACACCTCTGATTTACGCAGTTTGCATTTCAGTTCCTACTCGTCGAATAAACGATCGATTGTCCTAGATCTGGAAGACTCCGAAGATCGAGATACGTTCCTCAAATTACTAGGAACCGCCGATTTTCTGTATGAGTCGGGCATGCCAAGTTTCCTTTCCGAGGTGGGTATCGACAGAACTCAGATCGAATCAACCAATAATCAGCTGATTCATGTGATCGTCACTCCGTTTGGAGCAGACGGACCACGAGCAAATGACCCACACAGTGAACTATCCATAGCTTCACTGGGCGGCTCGCCGAATTTACAAGGGACTCCGGACAGGCCACCGGTAAAGGCCTCAATTCCACAAGTCTGGCGACATGCCGGAGCTGAATCAGCGGTAGCCGGAATGGTCGCACATTCTCGAATGCTCACAACTGGTCGCGAACAACATGTTGTGGTGTCAGCGCAATCATGTGTTACTTGGACCTTGTTGAACGCGATGGAAGCCCACGCCATCCAGGGAAGTGATATCCATCGCACAGGAACCAAAATTCTTACCGACCCTCCACTGCAAATCCGTGTCGAAGCAGCAGACGGATGGCTAATTGCAGTCAGCAGAGGAGACCTTGCTCAGGCTCTAGGCCCTTGGCTCATCGAAGAAGGCATAGTTGAGCCAACTTGGTCGGATGAAGACTGGTCAACCTTTGACCACAGGGCGATAAGCGGCGAGGCCACAACTTATGCCTTCGCCGACATTTATCAGGCAGTCAGCGCTCTGTGTATCCGTTACCCGCGTGACACACTCATGCGGCGAGGCCTTGAACTTGGAGCGACCCTGGCACCCATCAACGACGTTGAAGACCTTCTTGGATTCGACCATCTCGAGTTAAGAAACTTTTGGAGAACCGCAGCGGACAGTCGAGGATTCACAAACGAACGAATTCCGGGCGGCTTTCTATCGTTCGATGGTCATCGACTGGTCGGCCAACGCCGACCACCGCATTTAAACGAACATAGTGAGGAAATCCGGGACAGTCTGCAAACAAGTGGCGCAGCTAGAGATAGCCGTGAAGTCGCCAGTTCGGATCTACCGCTAGCAGGACTCAAGGTCGCAGATTTCTCTTGGGTGGGCGTTGGGCCTATTACCGCCAAGGCATTAGCTGATCACGGTGCCACGGTTGTCCGAGTTGAATCGGGTGGACGACTTGACCCGCTGCGCGTGAACGGCCCCTTCAAGGATCAAATCTTTGGAGAGAACATGTCGCAATTTTTCGGCACTTTCAATACCTCCAAACTAAGTATCGACATTGACTTAAAAAGTGAAACCGGAATTGACATAGCTCGAAAATTGATTTCATGGGCTGACGTCGTCATCGAAGCCTGGAGTCCCGGAGCCTTCGCCCGAACCGGATTCACCGACGAAGCCATTCGCTCTTTGAACCCTTCGGTCATCATCGTTCACACATCCCTACTTGCGAGCGGAGGTCCTCTATCTCCACTAGCCGGATACGGGTATCACGCTGCTGCGATTGCCGGGTACTACGAGGTAGTTGGCTGGCCAGATCTACCGCCCGACGGCCCGTACCTCGCTTACACCGACACCATCGCACCTAGATTCATAACTTCAGCGTTGTTAGCGGCGATAGACCACCGCAGACGAACTGGAACTGGGCACGTTATCGAGGCGGCTCAGTTGGAGTGTGGTCTGCAACTCATGACTCCAGAGCTACTTAACTTCCAGATCAATGATGTCAAGGCCACTCGAATAGGCAATCGTGACCTGAACACAGCTCCACAAGGTATCTACCCCGTTAAAGGCGACGACCGGTGGATAGGTATAACAATCAGAGATGACGCAAGTTGGGCAGTTTTTCAAACGCTTATGGGGAGCCCTGATTGGGCTAAAGAAAAACAGTATGAGACAACTACAGGACGAGTCGATGCGGCTGACCTCATAGATCAACAAATTGCCAAATGGACAATTGGCTATGAAGGCAAAGAACTAGAGAGCCAACTACTAAAGAGCGGTATTCCGGCTGGAGTAGTCGCACGAAGTAGTGACCTGCTAACAGACCCGCAATATGAGCATCTCAGTTTCTACCGCTGGCATGAGCATGGAGCTATGGGTCAAGTTCCCTACGCCGGCCATCAATACTCAATCGAAGAATACGATCATGGACCACGCTCGGCGGCGCCTCTATTAGGGGAACATACTTTTGAAGTGTTAAGTGATCTGCTTCAGATTGACCCCGATGAGATTGCTGAGATAGCGATCAGCGGGGCACTTGGGTGAACCTTGTGACATTTGATGACGTAATCGAAGCTGGTAAAGAAGTAGCAAAGGTGTTACGAAAAATTGAGGGCTCCATAGCGGTGTCTGAGTCAGCAGCTGGTGGACTAATAAACGCAGCACTTGTCGCTGTCCCCGGCGCTAGTGACTTCTACAAAGGTGGAATGGTCGTGTACACCGGTGCTGGTCGGGACCTCTTGTCTAGCGCGGGACCGTTACCAAAAAATCTAAGGGGAGCGACCGAAGCCTTCGCTATGGTTCAAGCCGATCGAGCCAGACAGCTATACCGGGCGGATTGGGGCATAGGCGAAACAGGTGCAACGGGACCTTCAGGGAATCCTTACGGAGACCCTCCTGGTGCTGGTTGGGTTGCGTGCAGCGGAAGCACTGACGCGACTCTCGAATTGCGCACTGGGATTAATGAACGCCAGTCAAATATGTACGCGTTTGCAATCGCTGCGTTAGAACTGACGGTTCGGACAATAAAGGCGTAGATTTTTACTTGTGGAACGCATACCCCTTTCGGTACTCGACCTCGCAACCGTGTCTAGCGATGCGACAAGTGCGCAGGCATTGTCGGAAGCAACTCAATTAGCGGCCGCTGCTGAACGACTCGGTTACTCAAGATTTTGGGTTGCTGAACACCACAATATGAACACGGTTGCGAGTACTTCGCCGGCAGTACTCATCGCTCACGTAGCCGCATCCACCACTGAGATCAAAGTGGGATCGGGTGGCGTAATGCTGCCGAACCACGCACCCTTAGTAATCGCCGAACAATTCGCGCTCTTAGAAGCGCTTCACCCAGGCCGTATTGACTTAGGAATTGGGCGAGCCCCAGGTAGTGACCGACAAACAATGGCTGTAATCAGAGGATCCGCTTCGGCATTATCTGTCGAAGATTTCCCACGCGACTTAATTGACGTGATGGGACTTCTCGGTGACGTAAGAACCGACCACGGATTGTGGAATAAGTTTTCGGCCACGCCTGTCGCTACCTCGTCCCCTGAGGTGATCCTGCTGGGATCAAGTGGCTTTAGCGCACAACTTGCAGGTGTTTTAGGGCTTTCGTTTACCTTTGCGAATCATTTCGATACCGGAGGGACTCTTGAAGCAGTGCAGATGTACCGAGAAGCGTTCAGGCCGTCACCAGTGCTCAGCGAGCCATACACCATCGTTTCAGCGTCAGTAATGGCCGCAACAAAGACCGAAGATGCTGTAAAGCTTGCGGCGCCGAGCCGATTAAGGAAGTACGGAATGCGTAGTGGACGCTTTTGGTCCTTAGTCCCACCTGATGAAGCTGTTTCCCATCCCGAGTGGAGTAGGGCCGAAGCAATGCCCAGCAACGCAATCAGTGGGACTGCTGATGAAGTGGTGCAAGGCCTTGAACAGTTAGTGGCACAAACTCAAGCCAATGAATTATTTCTTCACTGTTCAAGCTTCGGCCTCGAAGAACGTTTGACAAGCCTTGAACTCATCGCTGAACGGTGGGGCCTGCGGACAGGGCGCGACTCAACAGTGGCAGCCGTCCCTCAACAATCATGAAGAAGCTCACTTCTCTGGGAACCCACTTTGGGTCGTACCGAATCGAAAGCCGAGATAACGAAGTTGTGGCCGTTCATGGTCATGAACTTGACCCGTCACCATCAGCAATTGGCCAGGCGTACCTTCACCGCTCAGAGCTTCGCGTTCTTCGTCCAGCTGTTAGACGGTCCTGGTTAGAGGGAGGCCCTGGTACTCGCGGTGATCTGCGTGGAAAAGATCCCTTTGTCGAAGTTGAGTGGGATCAAGCGATATCTCTAGCTTCCGAGGAGTTAAAGCGAATTCGAACAACACACGGACCCCAGGCTCTCTTCGCAGGTTCTTACGGATGGGGGTCTTCAGGGCGAGTTCATGCCCCGGGATCGCTCTTGTTTCGCCTCCTCCGCATGTACGGAGGCTTTACAGATGTCTGGGGCACGTATTCCTCCACGGCTGCCGAGGGAATTGTCCCTTACTTCCTTGGGATGAGGTACCACGCAGCTATTGGTCGAGGGACAAGTTGGTCGGTGATTACCCAACACACTGACCTATTCGTCTCTTTTGGAGGCCTCCGACGTTCTAATACCGAGGTGACCTATGGAGGGCAAGGAACCCACCACACAGAGGATTGGATGAAAAAGGCGAATTCAAATGGAACTGACTTCCTGAATATCGGCCCTCTCCGCGATGATATCGACGTCCAGATTGAACCTCGGTGGCAACCGATTCGGCCGGGCACTGATGTCGCCTTCATGCTGGCGTGCATCCACACGCTCATATCTAAGAAACGCGTCGATGAGGACTTTGTAGAGACCTACGTTCATGGCTGGAAGAAGTTCACTGACTATGTGATGGGAGAGTCTGACCACCAACCTAAATCTCCGATGTGGGCATCAAACATCACTGGCATAGATGCGAACACCATTGAAGAGTTGGCTGACGAGATGTCGAGTCGACGGACACTGATTAACGTCGGACTGTCGGTTCAACGTGCTGACCATGGCGAACAGTCCTATTGGGCAGCTACCGCTCTGGCCTGCGCGTTGGGTCAGATTGGCCTACCAGGAGGCGGAATTGCTTTTCCATTTGGCGCACAAGGAAATGTGGGCGCCGGGCAGGTTCGTAAAAGAGTGCCAGGAATGCCAGTCCCGCCGAGGCCGCAAGGACCTCCGGTAATCTCAGTTTCTCGTTTTCGAGAGTTGTTGGATCAACCTGGGGCTTCATACGTTTGCAACGGTGAGTCGGGAGAATTTCCAGACATCAAGATGGTGTGGTGGGCTGGGGGAAACCCGTTCCATCATCACCAGAATTTGAACGAGTTGTCGTCGGCATGGGAACGCCCCGAGACAATTGTGGTTCAAGAACCATTTTGGACACCAACCGCGAGACGAGCGGACATCGTTTTCCCGTCTTCAACGCCATTGGAACGAAACGATATTGGCGGAGCAGAAAATTTGTTGATCTCCCACGGTCGCGCTGTGGACCCACCAGGAGAAGCACGCGATGACTACGAAATTCTGGCCATGCTGGCAGATCAACTTGGCCTAAAGGATCAGTTCACCGAAGGACGAACTGGAGACGAGTGGGTCGAGGTCCTGTACGACTTGTTTAGAGCTGAAAACGAATGGGCACCTGAATACCACGAGTTTTGCGAGGCCGGTTACTTGCGTTACCCAGAGATGAGCGAAATGGGTGAAAACGAACAGGTCTTTTTAAGCGAATTCCGATCCGATCCGCTTACTCACCCGCTGGGAACTCCGAGTGGCCGCATTGAACTATGGTCCGAAACCATCGCAGGCTTCGATTACGACGACTGTCCTCCGCATCCAGCTTGGATGGAACCGTACGAACGCTTAGGTGGCAAGAACGCTGACCAATGGCCCTTGCATCTAGTTTCGAACCAGCCTTCTGTTCGGTTGCATAGCCAATACGATCACACCGAGCCCAGCAGGGGATCCAAAGTAGCGGGTAGAGAACCGATCAGAATTCATCCGGCTACCGCTAAAGACCGCGGCGTCTGTGACGGCGACGTAGTTCGAGTCTTCAACAATCGGGGCAGCTGCCTCGCTGGCGCAGTACTTGATGACGCTTTGATGCCCGAGGTCGTTCAACTATCGACTGGAGCCTGGTATGACCCCGACCCGGAAGGGATGTGTCGAGCAGGTAACCCCAATGTCCTAACCCGGGACAAAGGAACTTCGAAGCTGGCACAAGGGCCATCTGCTCATACCTGCCTGGTAGATATAGAACTGTTCACAGGAGTTGTTCCTCGCGTGGAGTCCTACGACCAACCTCAATTCGTCGATCAACAATAAGGAGGAAGAAGAGATGTCAGATGAAAGCCCCTCAGCGCAAGAATGGCTCTCAGGTCTTGCCACCGAATTAGGGCTCGATGCACCGAACTCGAAAGAGATTGAAAGCCTCCTAAATCTTGCTGGTGTAGCCGCCCACAGTTCCGAACGGATAGCCGCACCAATTGCATGTTGGATGATTGGCGTAGCCAAAATAGAGCCAGCTGAGGCGTTGGCTTTGGTCCAGAAATATGAGAACGGACGCGTTGGGTAAAGGATTACCTACAATCGAATACTGTGAACGATCGAAACTGGGGATTCAGAACCAGAGCGCTACATGCTGGCGGTAGGCCAGATCCCACCACCGGATCTCGAGCAGTTCCTATCTATCAATCGACCAGTTTTGTATTCGAAGACACAGCCGATGCTGCAGACAAATTTGCTCTCCAAAAATACGGGACGATTTACACGCGGATTTCCAATCCGACCATCAATGCATTTGAAGAGCGAATGGCCAGCCTTGAAGGTGGAATCGGTTCAGTCGCTACGGCTTCTGGAATGTCAGCAGAATTCTTGACCGCAGCTGCGTTAGCAGGGCAGGGCGACAACCTGGTTACATCCTCTGCATTGTATGGAGGTACACACACCCTCTTCGATGTAACACTGAGCCGCTTTGGGATAGAAGCCCGATTCGTTGACGGAGATGACCCGGACGCGTACGCCAAGAACATCGACGAGAATACGAAGTTCCTCTATACAGAGATCGTAGGTAACCCTTCGGGATCGATTCCTGATTTAGCGGCCATCGCCCAGGTAGCTCATGCCAATGATTTACCCCTGATCGTCGATGGAACCTTCGCTACACCCTATTTATGTCAGCCGATCAACCATGGCGCAGACATCGTCCTGCATTCAGCAACGAAGTTCATAGGCGGCCATGGAAACTCGATAGGTGGAATCGTCACTGAGTCTGGTCGTTTCGATTGGGGGAGCGGCCGCTTTCCACAAATGACCGAACCAGTTGACAGCTACAACGGTTTGAAATTTTGGGAGAACTTCGGGGAGTACGCCTTTTGTACCAAATTGCGGGCAGAGCAGCTACGCGACATCGGCGCTTCAATGGCACCCATTAATGCGTTCCTTTTGCTTCAAGGGTTGGAAACTTTGCCCTTCAGGATGGACGCACACGTTGCCAACGCGCAGGCTGTTGCGGAACACCTAAACCAGCACGCAACGGTGAGCTGGGTCAACTACGCCGGCCTCACCGATTCTCAGTACCACGAACTCGCGAAACGATACTTACCCAAGGGTCCGGGAGCGATCTTTACTTTCGGAGTCAAAGGAGGAAGGCACGCCGGAGCTAAGTTCATTGAATCTCTACAAGTAATTAGCCACCTAGCCAACGTTGGGGATGCTCGGACACTCATAATCCACCCGGCATCAACGACTCATCAACAGCTTTCAGAAGAGGCTTTAGCCACGGGCGGAGTGACCGAAGATATGGTCAGAATTTCTGTAGGGCTAGAAGATCTGGAAGACATTATTTGGGACCTTGACCAGGCGTTATCGAAAGCGAGTCAGGTATGACAGTGCTTCATGAATCAGTCTCGGGATGGGCCGAACCAACGGCTACAGCCCGGTTAGATCTGCTTAGGCGAACTCGTACCATTGCCATGGTCGGGGTGTCAGCAAACGCATCCAGACCAAGCAATTTCGTAGCGACTTACCTTCTCAGTTCGAGTGCTGATTTTGAGGTTTATTTCGTCAACCCAATGGTTGAAGAGATTCTTGGTGAACCTTGCTATGCGACCCTGGAAGACCTGCCCGTAACGCCCGATATGGTCGATGTGTTTCGACGTCATGAAGACCTACCAGAGGTCGCTCAGCAGGCTGTGGCTATAGGCGCTCAATCTTTCTGGACTCAACTAGGACTCTGGAACGTGGAAGCAGCGGCGATAGTTGTCGAGGCAGGAATGGACCTTGTTATGGACCGATGTTTGAAGATCGAACACGCGAGATTCCATGGAGGCCTCCATCTCGCAGGCTTTGATACTGGAGTGATTGACTCACGGCTCGAACCATAAGTTCAGGTCCAGACCGATAGCAGGCAAACTGGTGAAGTCGTGTCTTTGAAAACATCCATCGCAGCTGCACTGCTATCAGCGACTCTCGCGTCGGCATGCGGCGCCTCTGATGCCAAACCGACTGATGGCCAAGAACTAAGTTCCGGAACGTCATCTGAAGTTCCTGAATCCAGTTCGCCCTCTACGCAACCGACGACTGATGTCGCTTTTACTTACGAAGGTGAAATAGCCGCTCCTGAGATTCCAAATGCTCTCGATTGGTTCAATGTCGAACGACCGCTGTCTCTAGTTTCAGACCTTCGAGGGAAGATAGTTATCCTCGATTTTTGGACGCAAGGTTGCATCAACTGCTTACACGTAATCCCCGACTTACATCGACTCGAAGATGAATACCCAGACTCGCTCGTAGTCATAGGCGTGCACTGGGCCAAATTTGATCATGAAAGGACAAGTGGCGCAGTACAACAAGCGGTGCAGCGCCTAGGTATCCGACACCCTGTCGTAAACGATGATTACGAATACCTCCGTCGTTCCTATCGCGTTCGAGCGTGGCCAACCCTTGTGCTAATCGATCCGCTAGGGCGAGTTGTAGGCAGCCATGCCGGTGAAGGTATCTACCCTCTTTTCCAACCGGTAATAGATCAAATGGCCCGCGAATATGGCACGGCAGGCCTTATTGATGTTCGCCCGCTGGACACGATCGTTGCGAGTGGTGATCCCATCCCAACCGTACTTAGCTTCCCAGGCAAGGTACTTGCCGACCGATCGTCAAACCGTCTTTTCATAGCTGATTCGGGACATCACCGTGTGCTCATCGCTGACCTTGGAGGAGAAATTTCGGGGGTCATCGGAGGTGGAGTTTCTGGCTATGTGGATGGTGCCTGGCCCGATGCCAAATTCAAACAACCACAAGGGCTGACACTCTCAGCCAACGGGCGATATTTATATGTTGCCGACCGCGGTAACCACTTAATAAGAGTCATCGATTTATCAAAAAAAACTGTGGACACCTTGGCGGGTACCGGGCAGCCAACACACCGAATCGAGGCTGGACCTCCTTTATCGACTCCTCTCGCCTCACCTTGGGACGTAGAAAGGGTCGGGGAACAGATCTTTGTTGCGGGAGCAGGGCGACATCAGATATGGGTTATTGACCTATCAGGGAACGGGGAGAGTGCTAGTTGGATCGACGTTTTCGCCGGCACTGGAGCAGAAGGTCTCGACGACGGGTATCGAATGTCGGCCACGCTGTCTCAGCCTTCGGGCCTCGCTGTTGATGGCGCGACTCTTTGGTTTACTGACCCTGAGGCAAGCGCTGTCCGTTCAATAGATCTGGGAGATAGTGGCGAATTAAATACCCTCATCGGGAGTGGACTATTTGCATGGGGTGACTCAACTGGGGATCGTCAATCCACCCAGTTGCAGCATGCAATCGGTATCGAAGTCGTCAACGGCGAGCTCTATGTCGCTGATACCTACAATCACCGAATAAAGATCATTGAATCCCAAACAGGTAATTCTGAATTGGTGGTAGGAAACGGTTTACCTGGATTAGCAGATGGGGCCGGCGAAGTTGCTCAGCTAGCGGAACCAAGTGGACTAAGTGCAGCTGGCCAAGTCATCTACATAGCGGATACCAACAATCACCAGATCCGTACCCTCGACACCAGATCAGGGCAGCTCGAGACTCTCGAGATGACAAATCAACAAGCCGCAATCCTGCTTGAGCGCAGCGCCTCAGATGAAATAGTGACCTTCCCACAAACCTCGGTTGCTCCAGGAAAAGTTCAGCTACTAGCGGATCTCTTGGTGCCAACGGGTTACGAATTTAACGAAGAGGGGACGTTCCTCTTGGAGGTTCGAATCAAGAATGCAGACAGTTCGCGGGTAGTGGGAAGAAATTCCTACGAGGCCCAAGGTCCTCAAATGCCTCAGGTATTCGAATTACTCATCGGACAAGAGCAAAATCTGCGTGTGGAAGCCGATGCCACCGTTTTCTATTGCCCAGCCCAAGACGCCACTTTTTGTTTATTGCGTCACATCACCATGGAGGTGCCGCTCGTAGTGAGCGACACCGGTGAAGACAAGATCACCTTCAGACATCTCCTCCCTAATTCAGAAGAGATCGACCGGAGCCTCGAAGGCATAAATGATTAGACAGATCGCGAGGACGTGCCTTGTGGTGGTAACGGTCACCCTTGTTGGCGTGACTGCGCAAGGAACCCAAACCTTGTCTGCTGACACGCCTCTTGGAACCGTAAGTCCGGACTCGACCATCGTTGGAGTGATCGACGGGCCAGGTGGTATCGGATACTGGGTGGTTTCTGCTGACGGATCCGTTGAAGTAGTAGGAACCAACATTGTTCCTCCGTTAGGGGCAAGCGAGCCGCTGACGGACAAGGTTCGTATCGCGTACGAAGGGGCCCCTGGGGCGTTGGGGATCTGGCTCCAACTTGTAGATGGGACGAAGGTGGCAATTGGAGACCCAGGACCCAGAATCTTTAATGGCTATGAACGCCCAACGGGATGGCTATCAGGGCTCGCGGTCAAACAGCTGATGCGTGGCCGATGGATAGACGACATCGATCGAGGGTGTGTAGATGAACTGCCCAGAGCGGTAAGAATTGGTCAACTTCTTTTGCCGACCATGACTGAAGCCCAGTTCGGTGCTGCGGTTCAAGAAGTGCGTGACCATCAGATCGCGGGCATCCTGCTTTCAGGAGGGGCCACTCCCTGGATTGCCAGGAGGGTCGACGAGCTTCAAGATTTCGCGGACAGGATCCCGTTATTGATGGCCGCTGACGAGGAAGGCGGCAGAGTTCAACGCCTGCACCACGTGTTACCTGACCTACCAAGCGCT
>JASLTG010000015.1 GCA_030743005.1 Acidimicrobiales bacterium
GCCGCCAGGATTCCACGTAATAATTCAAAGCTTTCATCTCAAACCCCAATAATCAGTTAATTAGACCTTAGATCAGCGCCTCAGGCAAAGTTCGACCCCGCGTAGCTGAGTAGATTCCGACTCAGGGACACGGGACCAAACCTTTATTGCTCTGTTTTGGGTTTAAAGCGCCATCAGCATCGTGACCGTAATCGCGATGGTCATAACCGCACCGATAACTCGAAACGCACCAAGAGGTGCCTTCGACCAGTCTCGCCCTGTTGCTGAGTCAGCAAGTTCAGATGGCATGTCTTTTCGTAATGCTTGAAATTGTGCCATTTGACTATCCGTGCTGAGAAGCAGCAGAAGATTGACACCGAGAATGGCGAAAACCATCATCGGTCGCTTGCCATCAAGATGGTCCCCACCAAAAACAATTGTGGCTACCAAAGCGCTCGAACTTAGAGAATAGTTTCGCCAGCTCGATCGCAGATTTGCTGCATTGCTTTCAACCATTGCGTTGAAGTCGGAAAAATTCACAGGTCTCCTTATAAATGTGTTGAGGGAAAGCTAGACGACTCACATTCGCCATTCCGCCATGCCCTAGGGGCGGCAACCCAAATACCGGCGACAGCACTCTGAACATCGGACCTGCCCTAGGCTCTTGCAGTAATTGTCAGCGAGATTTCGCAGGGAATCTGGTGTCGTCTATGCAACAAGGCATCATCGTTATAGACCAGACGTAAAGGGTGGAGTATGACAGTTCGTATTGAGAAGTCAGGTCCGGTCTGGACTGTTATTCATTCTCGCGCTGAAGCCCGCAACGCAATGGACAGTGCCAGCGCTGAGGCGCTTTACAACGCTTTTCTTGAATTCGAAAATGATGATGGCGCCAGCGTTGCAGTTTTTTGGGGCGAAGGCGGTTCATTTTGTGCGGGTTGGGATCTCAAACAAGCCGCTTCCTTAGAGGAGCCAAACCCTCTGTCTGATTTAGCGATTCCCCTTGATGGCGGCGATCACGGAAACGGGAGTGACATTCCGATGGGTGCGATGGGACCAAGCCGGCTTGAGCTAAACAAACCGGTGATCGCAGCGGTTGCTGGCCCCGCAGTCGCTGGCGGAATGGAATTAGCTCTGTGGTGTGATTTTCGAGTGATGGAGGAGTCCGCCTACCTCGGTGTGTATTGCCGACGTTGGGGAATTCCACTTATCGATGGAGGAACAGTGCGGCTCCCCCGTCTCGTCGGCGAAGGAAGAGCTTTGGAGTTGATATTGACTGGACGTCAAGTGATGGCTGACGAGTGTGAGCGTCTCGGTTTATGCGAATACGTGGTACCCGAAGGACAATCTCGGGGAAAGGCTGAAGAGTTAGCTCAACAAATCGCAGCTTTCCCACAGTTATGTGCCCGAGCCGATCGACGCTCGGTGCGCAACCAACACGGCTTACCGATTAGAGACGCACTCGCCCAAGAGTGGCACAACAGCCGTTCCGTCCTCGAGGCTGAAGGAATCACGGGCGCGAGTCGTTTCTCTTCAGGTGAGGGACGTCACGGAAAATTCGACGGATCGTGAGCAACCGCTCTACCGGCAATCACCGTCAACAAGTGAGTTCTCTATGACTGATGAACCGGGTCGCGTAGAACGAATCGACGCCATAACTTTTGCAACCGTTGAGATGGCGACGTCGGTCGCGTTCTACGAAGCATTGGGCTTCACTGTCCTGTTCGGAGACACTTCAGCTTCTTTCGTCACGTTGCAATCGGGAACTTGTTTTGTGAATCTCTGGCAAGTCGAAACAGAAGTGTTCCCCTCGGGTTGGTGGGGGCGGACGATTTTTCATGTCGATGATGTCGACGACATGTACCAACGGGCTATAACCGCCGGACTTTCACCCGGAGATGAACCTAAAGACGCGCCCTGGGGTGAACGATTCTTCCCTATCGAGGACCCTTCTGGGCATGATCTGAGTTTTGCGAAGAAGCTCACAAGTTAGAACACCGGAGCAACACGTGGTTAACGAAGAATCAACCGACCCCGGTCCTTCCGAAGATCCACGCTACGCAGGGTTTCCACCTGGTTTCTTTGACAGGGTTGATCCATCAGCGGACCAAAACTTCTACTCAGAACCGAGAATTGTTACCCACATTGATAGCGATGCGATTGCCGCGGTCGGAGCGCTCTATCAGGAACTCAACCTCGAAGGGAGGATCTTGGACGTTATGAGTTCTTGGGTAAGTCATTTCATTGATATCCCAGATGACTTGGTTGCGCTCGGGATGAATGCAACCGAGTTAGCAGAAAACAGGCAAGCAACTTCTTGGGTCCAACATGATTTGAACCTGGACCCCCAACTTCCTTTCGAAGATGGCAGCTTTGACAGCGTCGTCTGCTGTGTGTCCATCGATTACTTAGTTCGCCCTCTTGAGGTATTTGATGAAATCCATCGATGTTTGAAAAGCGACGGGGTTTTTGTGAACAGTTTTTCTAATCGGTGCTTCCCTACGAAAGCTATACGGGGCTGGGGACAGACCAACGATCACGGTCATGTTTCGATTGTTGGCGAGTACTACCGGCTCACCGGCCCTTGGAGAGATGTTCGCGCTGAGCTTCGAACTTCAGCTGCTGCTTCAGGGGATCCGTTGTTCGCAGTTTGGGGTTTCAAAGAATGACAGCTACTGGTGAGGGAAACCAATAGATAACTTCTAGCTGATGTTGTCGAACAGCGAATCATCGCGCGCAGCTATCGTTAGCCAACCAAGAAATGGAGGCAGCTTTGACCGGAGAAGAAGCGAAAGAACTGGTGCGGCACATCATGGAGGATGGCTTCAACAAGCAAGATTTGTCCGTCGTTAAGGCTTCGTTCACAGAGGACTATGTGCGTCATGGCTATGGCGGTCCATCCGCTAATTCTCTTGCCGAACATATCGAGTCGCTCAAGGCGTATCACTCCTCATTAACAAACGCCCGATTCGAAATTCAGCAAATGGTCAGTGATGGGTCGTCGGTCGCTGTGAGATACATACTGAGAGGCACCCATACAGGAACGTTCATGGGAGTGGCCGCTTCAGGTAATGAAGTTGAGCGACACGCGGTTGCGATCTTCACCATCGTCGGGGGGAAAGTCACCGAGGGTCACATAGTGAGCGATAGTGGCGGCCTTTTGGAGCAGCTCACTAAATAACCGACGATTTATCCGAGCAGTAACTCTTCAATTTGTTCAGCTTGTTGTTCTGATTCTTGAGGATCAATCGCCCACATAGGAGGTTTCACACACACCGAGCTGGCATGTTGTGCAATGTTCTGAATTTCTTCACCCACCTCATCTGGGGTTCCGCAAACCGCAAATGTTCTGGCTGCTTCTATAGGAACCATGTCAAGACAGTTTTCTAAAGGCAGTGATCTTCGTGCTTCGACCAAGGTGTCGAAAAGCGTCCCAAATCCATGAGCGTCGAAATAGGAGCGGTAGCTAGGTATTGATGCATAGAACGCGACATTCCCGCGAGCTCGCCGAGCAGCGACTGTCGGGTCTGGATCAATGGAAGCTGTCAACCAGAGTTGTATTTGTAACTCGTTCGGGTCTCGTCCTGCTCTAGCCGCGCCGCGGCGAAGTGCCGGCAGTGCTCGTTCCTCTAACCACCACCGGGACCATATTGAATGCCCTATAAAGCCATCTGCGCATTCGCCAGCTAGTTCACACAATTTTTCGCGTAGCGACGCAATCCAAATTGGGACAGACCTCACCTTGGGTCCAAAATTGGGGTGCAGGCCTTCGAATGACAGCTGGTAGTGCTCCCCGTGGTAGTCCGGGATTGATGAAGCATTGTTTACCGCTGCATCAAAAACCATGCGAAGAATTTCGATTACTTCGCGAGTTCGGGCAATCGGAGGTCGAAAATCTTCGCCGAAATAATTTTCTGTCCAGGTTTGTGGAGCGGTACCCAACCCGAGGGTAAATCGCCCATTGCTTATTTGGTCAAGTTCAAGGGCGGCGCACGCTGTTTCGAATGGCGAACGAACAAACGCCATCGCTATGCCGCTTTCTAGTTCTAGCGACGTGGTAGCCGCAGCTGCTACCGCCAAGCTGGCCCATGGCGGCCCATATACCTGGTTGCCAATTATTCCTGCGTAGCCGCGTTGTTCTATCTCTTTGCTTCGCGAAGCAATGGTGGCGGCATCACCTCGTCCAATTGGGGCCCAGCAATTCAACACAAGTCGGTCTTGGATCTAATGAAGAGCTACCGTCCAATGGGAGTCATCGACGCCCACGAATTAAGCGGCCGGGGCGAGCTCCTGTGAATTCGTCGTCTTGTCTCACGATTTCACCGGCAACAAGTGTTGCTTTGTATCCACTGGACTCCTGTAATAGGCGAGGCGCTCCGGTTGGAAGGTCATACGCCATTTCGGGAGCAGCGATTGACAGATTGTCGTAGTCAATGACGTTTACATCAGCGCGTTTCCCGACTTCGAGGGTGCCTCGATCACCGAGCAAACCATAGATTTCAGCTGTGTCGTGGGTCATTAACTTCACGGCGTCTTCGATTTTCATCTTGGGGCCATTGGTTCGGTCTCGAGTCCAATGACTCAGCATGAAAGTGGAGGTGGAGGCGTCACAAATTAGACGGCAGTGGGCGCCGCCATCGGAGAGACTCCAGAACGCTCCGTGATGGTTTAGGCGTTCGTATGTTGGATCAAGGGTGTGTTCCGCGAAGTCAGCGAGGGGAAAGAAAATTAGTCCTCGTCCGTCGTTGGCTAAGAGAACTTCGTACGCGTACTCATATGGGTCCCGGTTCTCTCTTTCAGCGCGAGCTGCAACAGAGTCTTCCGGTTTGGGTTCATAATCGGGGTTGCCCAGCAGCGGATACATCTTGTGAAAGCCATGCGCCACATCGTGGTTGAAGCGGCCGGTGTATCCAGTGGTCTCACTGAGGATTTGTTGTTTTACTGACTCTTTGGAGAGTTCCTCCACAAGTTCGGAATGTGTACAAGTTGCGACCAGTTCCAAATATGTCGGGTGCATCTTGAACGGATGGAGTGATGTTTCAAGACCAAACAACAGCCCTGCTGGTCGTCCAGCCACCTGCGCTATCACTTTGCCATCGCCTTCGACTGGGGCTGATGAGAGTTCGAGAAGGTCACGCCATTGTTGTGGGTGGTTGTCTGATTGGTTGAGCGCGTAGGTGACGGTTAGCCCATGGTCGCTGGCTAGTTCACGCATCCAATCGATATCGGAACCGAAGTTACCTTCGAGTCCACCGAGTCCAATGTCTGAGGCAACTTCTATAACCCCTCCCCCCGCTTCGGCGACGGCCTTTCCCATTGCTATGAGTTCGTCGGCGCCTGCAAAGGTCCCGGGGACGGGCTCACCGTCGAGAGCTCGGTGCAGCATGGTGCGAGAGGAAGTAAACCCAAGTGCCCCAGCTTCTATCCCCTCTTGGACAATTTTTGCCATCTCTACTAAATCGTCTGGCGTTGGGTCTTCGTTTCGTGCACCTCTCTCCCCCATGACATACGCCCGCACGGAGCCGTGTGGCACTTGCGTCGCTATGTCCATGACTCTCGGCATTTCTTCGAGGGCATCTAAATATTCTGGAAAGGTCTCCCAGTTCCAGTCGATGCCTTCGGCCAGGGCTGCACCGGGAATGTCTTCGACCCCTTCCATAAGTTGGATTAACCAATCATGGCTATCTGGTCGGGCAGGTGCGAAGCCGACACCACAGTTCCCGAACACGGTTGTGGTTACTCCGTGGAAAGACGAGGGGCTCATGTCGGGGTCCCACGTGGCTTGCCCGTCATAGTGGGTGTGGACATCAACGAATCCTGGTGTCACTAGATGACCGGAGGCATCTATTTCTGTTTGACCTTGACCAATGTCTGTTCCCACAGCAGAAATGAGACCATTATCGATAGCGATGTCGACTTGTCGGGTCTTGTCTCCCGTGCCGTCTACAACTTTGCCAGACCTAATTACGATGTCGTGCATTGAGTTCCCCTCTCACTCATTTTCAATTCTATTCAATACAGACGAGTAGTTCTCGGCGATGGGCTGGGGTGGGAGATCTAGAGTGATTGAGTGGCTGTCCTGGATGCTTCTCTGATCGAAACCTTTCACCGGGATGGGTTCGTGGTAGTTGAAGATTTCTTTGACTTCGACGAACTGGACCTTTTCGGATCAATTGTTGATCGTGCAGTCAAGAATCGAGTCGGCTCGGATTCAAGATCGGTGGACGAAAAGTCTTTATATGAACAGAGCTTTCAACAATGCATGAATCTTTGGGAAGACAACGCTGACCTCAAGGAGTTCACTTTTGATCAGAAGCTTGGAGAGACAGCCGGTCTGTTATTAGGGGCCGAAGCGCTACGCATTTGGCATGACCAGGCCCTTTATAAGGAACCCGGGGGCCGCGAAACCGACCCTCACCAGGATTGGCCCCTCTGGCCAATGGGGCCAGCTCGACAGGTAACGGCGTGGATTCCTTTCGATGGGTCGACATTGGAGGCCGGGGCAATGGGTTATTCGCCTGGTTCTCACCGTCTGGGATTGGCGAAGTTCTCTGATATCACTCGAGAGTTACGTGAAGAGCCATATCCGTATTTCGATCATTCGGAGATGGCAGAAATTTTTTGGGTGGAAGCACCTCGTGGATCTGTGGTGTTTCACCATTCTTTGACTGTTCATCAGGCACGCGCCAACGTGACAACCGATACTCGGCGGGTTTATTGCATCATCTATTTCGAGGACGGCTGCACACGTTCGCTGCCGCACTGGCACCAAAGTCTAGATAGGCAAGGAATCGAAGAGGGCCAACAAATCCAAGGGCCCGTAACCCCTGTCGCTTGGCCCCGAGCGCACAATGACGTGCCTGACCCGCCTTCGGCGATGGGTGGGCCTCCTCAAACAGGGTTCCGTTACTGACTTTCAGCTCATCGCGCGTACGTAAGTACCGATGTCGAAATAGTCACGCCAGTAGAAAATTTTGCCGTCTTGCATCTCAAACACACCGGTGCACGGTAAATCCACAGCTTTATCTCCTGCTTGGGTCCGATCGAGCCGTTCAGCTATGACTACGTCACCAGTTGAGGCGATGTTCAAAAGGTCCCATTGCGTTGCGGTCCATGGAGCGGTGAATTCGCTGATCATTTCCCTGACGTTAGACCGGCCCGAAACAGGTCCCGTCGGCATATTGTGATACGTACCATCTTCTGTGAAATAGGAAGCGAGCTCGTCTGCGTCAAGGCGAGACCATGCTCCTACAAACTCTCGAATAATTTCTTCATTTGATTGATCGCTCATGACTCATCCTTGGCTGGACCTCGGGTAGTAGACCCTGAGGTGGGACGCCACCGTACCTTCAATAGTTGATGACGTGCTTGGGTCTGGTCACTTCTGCGAAAATCCTTGTAGCCAACGAGATGCCCCCTCAATGTGTTGGGGGTAGAGACAGTGCCCATAAGGGTGTGTTTGCCAGGTCACATCAGCGCCTCGCAGTTCTAAATGATCAAAGAACTCTTTAACTTCAACTGCTGGAGACAAACGGTCCTTAACCCCGTGTCCGGCATAAACATGAACATCTCGTGCGGAGTCAGCATCCCAGGCAAACAGTTCCTCCGGGTAGATCCGGCATCCAAAAACAATGAGTGAGTGAACTTGATAGTTCTTTGCTTGGGAAAATGTCGCGACCGACGCCAAACCTGCGCCTTGTGAAAAGCCGGCGATCACGACCTCATCACAGTTCGCGATGGTTTGAGCCATTTCTATTGTGGCTGCGATGGATACTTGTGCGGAGGCGAAATCTTGGGGATTGGGACTCATTCTGGATTCTGAGCGATAAAACGCATACTTGTTAGCTGCCACCTCTATGGGTCCATGCGGAGCACAAATCTGATACTGCCGTTCGGGGTCAAGCATCGCTCCGAGTTGGAGCGCTGCGGCCGGGTGTTCTGCAAAGCCGTGAAGAACAACCATCAGGCCGCTGCCGCGCTGATGACCATCATGCCAAAGTAACTGAAGCTCTTCTGAGGACATCTAGTTCTCCAGTTCCACAAGTCGACAATAACAATGGCGAATTAGCAAAGTGGAACTCACAAATCGATGACTGCAAACGTCCCGGTAGCCATAGCCAACAAATCGTCCGCTGGACCGCCGTAGGTCCGAGCGTCAACTGTGATAACCCGTCGGCCAGCTTTGACGATTGACACGTCAGCCCGAATTTCTGTCCCTGGCCCGACGCCCTTCAAGAAGCGCGTCGATATTTCCAGTGAAGCACAAATCTGATCATCGTTTAGCACTGAGAACACTGCCTTCCCCATGGCGGTATCCATCAAGGTGAATAGAACACCGCCGCCGATTACTCCGTTCGGGTTTAAGTGTTGTTCTTCCACATCAAGCGTCGCTAAGACCTCCCCAGGTGATTTCACGATCAGTTCGAAACCTAGGTAAGTCCGCAACGGGAACTCCCCGTATTCGGGGTCTGATGGGTCTGTTTCAGCGGTCACGCAATCCTCAGCGGCTCTGTTTTGAAGGCGATGAGATGTGACGCTAGCTAACAACTGGGGCTAACGCTTCATTTCCACCACATCCTCTTTGCTTGAGGCAAAGGCATTGCGCAAACATATGATCAAGCTTCAACTGACTCAGGAATCTCACATGTACCTTGAACTCTCAGCAGACGAACTCTTGACAACTACTCGTGCCGTTAGGAAACGGTTGGACCTGAACCGTCCAGTGGAACGGTCGTTGCTGATCGAATGCGCTGACATTGCCTTTCAGTCGCCAACTGGATCAAACGCTCAAGGGTGGCATTTTCTGTTTGTCGAAGATGCCGAAAAGAAAAGACAATTAGCAGATCTTTACGGCCAGGGATTTGACCCTTACGTGAACGGTCCACCTCGTGAATATGCACCCGGAGACATTCGAGCCGAACGTGCTGAATTTGTGAGAGGTTCCGCCAAACATCTAAGAGAGGTGTTCCATGAAGTCCCGGTGTTGCTAGTCCCGTTGATGTTGGGACGCCCCGAAGGTGTTGATGCCTTCGGCCAAGCATCAATGTGGGGTTCAATAATTCCGGCTGTCTGGAGTTTCATGCTCGCGGCTCGCGAGCGCGGTCTCGGCAGCGCTTGGACCACTCTCCATCTCCCCTTTGAGAAAGAAGCTGCTGAAGTTTTAGGTGTTGATTACAGCCAATGGACCCAGGTTGGTTTGTTCCCAGTAGCTCACACAATCGGCACCGACTTTAAGAAAGCTCCACGTCTTGACACCGCCGAACTTGTTAGTTTCGACACTTTCGGAAGCCAGTGATAGCCCACGCTAGGTGGCTCATCTGTTGATTCGAATCTGGGAGGGGTTTTACACGTGAGAGATCTTGAATTGCTAACAGGACGCCTTAGTCGTGATGGAGAGGAAATCTATTGGGAATTAGTTCGCGACGCTGACGAGGGGAACTCCGATGAGCGGCCGGTAGTCGTTTTGTCTCACGGAGCTGGCGGGTCGCACGCTGTCTGGTATCAGCAGGTTCCTCCGATCGGAGAAAATTATCGGGTGGTGACCTGGGACAGCCGCGGTTTCGGCAACTCGACGAATAACACGGACCAGTTAGCTCCTGAGAACGCTGCGCGCGACCTAGCGGCGGTGCTGGACGAACTCGAAATCTCCGATGCACATCTCGTAGGTCAATCCATGGGTGGTTGGCATGTTTCCGCTTTTCTCACCTTATTTAGTGGCCGAGTCCGATCTATTACCTATGCCGACACTGTGGGCGGCCTATGGACCGATGATCTCCGCACGGCATATGAAGAATTCCGTGCATCTGGTGGGCTGCAAGGGAGGCGAGAACTTCCACTAGTTGGTGGACACTTGGCGTTGTGGACTGGAGCTGCTGACCGAGACGTCGCCCACGCGTTTTTGTATCAAGCATTGGGTTCGTTTCATTCACCACCCCTTGATCGCCTTGCTGAAGTACTCGAATTCACCATTCATCACTCAGACTTCGATGACCTCAATATTCCGGTTCTTTTTATAGGCGGCGAATATGATCAAATCTTTCCTGCATCGATGCTGCATGATTCTGCGAATCGCATTCGCGGAGCTCAGTTCATTGAAATCCCTGATGCTGGGCACAGCCCTTATTTTGAGCAACCTGCAGCTTGGAATCTTGCGTTGCTCGAATTTCTCGCGACCATTAACTGAGGTCATGCATGTTGGTTAGCTGCGGCTAGGTCGTGTTAGCTGAAAGCTGATGCGTGACAAGACGTGAGTACAACCCACCCTGTCCGATCAAGGTGTCATGGTCGCCGATTTGCACCACTTCACCAGCATCCATGACAACGATCTGTGAAGCATTGCGAACTGTCGATAGCCGGTGGGCGATAATCAGTGTCGTTCTACCCTGCATTAACTGTTGCAAGGCGTTGTGAACAGATGCTTCGTTGACTGCGTCTAGGTGTGATGTGGCCTCATCTAGTACCAGAACTGGCGCGTCTTTTAAGAAGGCGCGTGCGATTGCGACCCGCTGTCGTTGACCTCCAGATAGACGAACTCCGCGCTCCCCAACCTTGGTTTGTAGCCCGTCAGGGAGATTCGCAACGAATTCGGTCAGAGCGGCTTGTTCTATAGCGGTTTGAACTTCAGCTTCAGTGGCGTCAGGGCGCGCCATAAGGATGTTCTGAACCAAAGTGTCATTGAACAGATACGTTTCTTGACTCACCATTGCAACGTGTGCTCGAAGATCATCTAGATCAAGATCGCGAAGGTGTCGGCCGAATAACAAAATGTTTCCGTCATCAGCGTCCCAAAATCGCAAGATAAGTTGTGCCGCTGTCGTTTTACCCGCTCCCGACGGGCCAACGATCGCGACTGTGGAGCCGGTTTTGATTTCAAACGAGACTCCTGCCAGGGCTTGTATCTCTGTACCTGGATAGCTAAAGGCGACATTGCTAAACGCGACTGCGTTCTCAGCGGTCGCCACGTCGATCAGGGTTGGGGACGGCACGGACTGAACCGTGACGGGTTCGCTGTGGACTTGATGCAACCTGCGTGAAGCACCGAGTGTGTCTGCTAGTTGTCGCCCTACATGGGCGATTTCTGACACAGGTAAAAAACATGCAAGTGCAAGAAGGGTGAGGAGAGGAAGGGTGGTGGGAGTCAGGTTCCCTCCAGATACCAATCCCGCTCCGGTTACAACCACAGCGAGACCTCCTAAACCGGTAGCTATTTCCAGCATGGCGGTCTGGCGAGACAGGTCACTGTAGAAGGGCAAACGTGCATCGATATGTCGTTGCACTCGCTGCAGGAAAGCTTCCGATCTTCTCTCTGATTGCTGGAAGGCCAAGACTTCGCCAAGACCTTGCACAGTGTCCACGACAAATGCGTTCAGATCTCCGAGTGCCTCTCTGTCTTCTGAGCCGAGAGTGTCGAGACGCTTTCGTAGCAAGAAAGGGCTAATAACAACAACTGCTAAGAACGGGGCCAGCGCTATGGCCATTTGCCATCCCAGCACGATCAGAGTGACCAGAACAGTGGAGGGCACTAACAGTGCCACGAATGCTGGGGCGACGGTATGAGCAAAGAAATACTCGACCATTTCAACGTCGTGTGTTGCCATAGCAACCATGTCCCCGGTGCGTCGCCGAACCAAATATGCGGGGGCAAGTTGATCCAATTTTGCGTAAAGGGCGACTCTCATTTCAGCAAGCATTCGAAAGGCCATGTCGTGAGCCACCCACGACTCCAACCAATGCAAAATGCCAGCTAACGGGGCGATAATTATTAATGCGGTAAGGAGCCCGCTGAATGATTCTCCGCGTTTCACAGCTGCAACTATCAGGGCACTAAGAACGCCAACACCTATCAATGCAGCTACTCGTGTTACCCCAAATACGAAAGTTGCGACCAGTTTCGAGCGCCATGGCCGAACCTCAGAAAAAAGCCACCTCACTGCACCAGCCCAACTGAGACCACTGGCAGCGATAATTTCGTTATCAACAGGTTCCACTATTTCTCGATCGAAACTCTGAGTGTCATCGTCGACTTGCGGGGTCTTTGAGCTGGATCGGGTGAAGCTCTCCTCTGAGAGCTGACCGGCCATTAAAGCGTAGTAATGCTCTCCACGTTCCATTAGTTGAGCGTGAGTCCCGGATTCGACCACGTCACCTGTCTCTAGAACCAATATGCGGTCAGCGCCGATAACGCTCGACAGGCGGTGAGCGAATATCAACGTCGTACGACCGACCATGAGCCGGTCTAGGGCTTCTTGGATTAGAGCCTCGTTTTCGGCATCAACCGAAGACAGTGCCTCATCGAGGACCAGAATCGGCGCGTCTTTTAAGAGAGCTCGAGCGATTGCTATGCGCTGGCGTTGGCCTCCCGACAAACGAATTCCACGCTCTCCGATAACGGTGTGATAACCGTTGGGCAAATTCATGATGAATGAATGTGCATTGGCATCTACCGCTGCCTGTTGAACAGCTTCCATGTCAGCGTTGGGTGCGCCGAAGCAAATATTGTCAAGAACTGTCCCATGAAAGAGAAAAGTGTCTTGGGAGACCACGGCAATGGCCCCGTAGCGGTTGTCTGACGAAAGGCTTCGGAGATCATGCCCACCGATGGACACGCTTCCCGTGGTTGGGTCATAAAAACGCAGCAAGAGTTTCGTTACGGTGCTTTTCCCCGCACCACTCGAACCAACAACGCCAACTCGTTCACCCGGTTCGACAGTGATGTTGAGTTCATTCAGAGTCGCTTCTGATGCAGCGGGGTAATGAAAGGTCACATTTTCAAATGAGATACGTGGTTCCAGCGGCTCCTGGAGAATTACCGGTTCAATTGGTTCGGTTACCCGAGGTTCGGTGTCAAAAACCTTAAATATGCCTTGTGCCGCCGACAATCCCATCATTCCGTTGTGGAGCAACGCCCGAAGGTCACGCTGTGGACGGAACACTTCGATACCTGCCATCAAGATGATCAGGAGCGTCGTCATCTCCATATCGCCCGACTGCACTCGGTAAGCGCCGACTGCCAGCGCTACCGCTGCACCAAGAGCCAACCCCGTATCGGTAATCCCTCGAGTCAAGGAATTGGTTGCGAGCACCCACATTGTGCTTTTAAAAACTTCGTGAGCCCGTTGCCCAAGTGTCTTCCCTCGAGCCTCACTTTGGCCGAACGCTTTCAATGTTCCCAAACCTTGGAGAGAGTCCAAAAAATCTGCTGCGAAGCGACCGTAAGCTTCTTGCCGTTCCAGGCTTCGAGCTGCGTCCCACCGGTGGAAAACTGCGGGGGCTAGCAAGGTGATAAGCGCAAATCCAGTTAGTACTGCGGCGACTGGAATATCTAAGGGGGACAAGATCCCGAATATCACCAAAGGTGTGACAACAGCGACAATGAGCTGCGGCAAGTATTCACCAAACCAGACTTCTAGTTGCTCAACCCCCTCAACCAAGGACAACAAGACCTCACCTGTTCGTACATCACCAAAATGCGCAGGTCCTAGTTGAAGGACGTGGTCATGGAGTCGCGCGCGAAGTTTTAGTTGCACTTTTGCCGCGGTGTGGTGAGCAAGCATTTTGCGCCAATGTTCCAAAATTCCGCGAGCAACCATGATGATCGCCACTAAAACAGAAGGGACTACTAGCCGATCCAGTGGCTCCCCTCGGAATACTTTGGCTAACAACCAGCCCAACAAACCCAGACGCGCGATTCCGCTTATCGAAGCTAGGACACCAATGACCGCTGCTTGGGCAATGGCGACGCGCGCTCCTTTAGTGAAGGCCCAGAGCCTCTTATCAAAAAACATGCGGAGGGTGACCCTTGAACACGTAGCTCCTATGGGGCGTCGAAATAGAAAGCAAGCTAACCACCTGACACTATCTACGCCTCAAGCATTTGTTTGAGGTTTGCGACGATTTTGGGTTTGTCATCTGACCGTCGGATAACCCTGGCGGGCAGCAGGGTGACAAACTGAGACCATGAGTGAATTGCTTGACCGACATCATCGTGTCATGGGCGACCACGCGCCTTTGTTTTATGAGGAGCCGTTGACTCTGCAAAGCGGCAACGGAGTGTGGTTAGAGAACCTGAATGGTGACCGTTATCTGGATCTGTATAACAACGTTCCATGCGTTGGGCACGCAAATCCGAGAGTTGTCGCGAACTTGGCGGAACAAGCCGCAACTCTCAATGTCCACAGTCGCTATTTGCACGACGGAGTCGTCAACTATGTGGAGCGCTTGGTTGGCCTACATCATGATGGGATCGAGTCCGCAATTTTGGGTTGTAGCGGTACCGAAGCCACCGAAATGGCGCTCACGCTCGCTCGCACCGTAACTGGGAAACGCGGAATCATTTGTACCGACGCCACATACCACGGCAATTCTTCGCTTGTTGGTCGCCTCTCTGGGTTACCTGTTGGCATCGAACGAAACGGAGTCAAATCTATTTCAACTCCACAATTGTTCCGACCGTTTCATGCTGGATTGTCTGAAGCTGAACTGTTACAAAAACATCTAGACCAGCTAGAGGCCACAATTGTTTCCTTTGCTGACAGTGGTGGTTTTGCGGGGATGATGTTGTGTTCCATACTCGCGAATGAAGGGTTGCCGAACCCTCCGGCCGGATGGTTCGCTGAGGCAACGGCGATGGTGGCTGACGCGGGTGGCCTGGTAATCGCCGATGAAGTTCAGGCAGGTTTCGCTCGTAGCGGTTCATGGTGGGGATATGAGGTGAGCGATTTCATTCCAGATGTTGTCTGTATGGGCAAGCCAATGGGTAACGGCTTCCCTCTTTCAGCCATGGCTGCCAGCCATGAGATGGTTACCAAATTTAGAGAGACGCACCGTTACTTCAATACGTTTGCTTCTTCACCTCTGCAAGCCGCAGCCGGCTCAGCAGTGATCGACGAAATTGTCGAGCGGGGTTTGGTGGGCCAAGTAGCGGAAGTTGGGTCCCGTTTGAAAACGGCCCTCACTGAACTTCAGCCACAGCATCCCCAAATGGGTGACGTTCGAGGTAGTGGCTTGTTCATCGGGATTGATTGGGTTGAACCTGGCACTAATAACCCTGATATCGGTGGGGCCCAACGAATGGTGGAGGCTCTGAAGTCGCGATTTGTTCTTCTCGGCAAAGCCGGGCAACACGGCAACGTCTTAAAGATTCGTCCTCCATTGGTGTTCGAAAATGAACACGCTGAACTGTTCCTTGATGCTTTTAGGGACTGTCTCCCTAATGCCTAGGGAGACCGACTTTTTAGAAGCCGCAAGAGCCGCTTGTCTTTCATGGGATCTCAACCCAATTGAGATAGATGTTTTGTCTCACACTGAAAATGTGGTGTGCCGAATTAAGTTGAGCACTACCGAGCAGGTGGTGATGCGCTTACATCGACCCGGATACAACGACTTGACAGAGTTGAACTCTGAGGTCCAGTGGGTTCAATCGCTAGCTAATGCCGGGCTGCCGGTCCCCACGGCACTTCAAACCACGGCCGGGGATTACTACTGCTCCGTGGATATTGGTGATGACACCCACAGTGAGCAACGATTTGTCGGAGTAATCAAATGGGTTGACGGTAAGCCACTAGGGACACCTTTGACCAACACCTCCCAAGATGTGGTTCCGCATTACAAAACAATTGGTGCACTTGCCGCCAACATCCGATGTCACTCAAATCAGTGGAACCCAACAGAAGGGTTCAAGCGCCGTCGATGGAATCTTGAAGGACTTCTCGGAGACACCCCATTGTGGGGACGTTTTTGGGAAGCAGAACCGTTAACAGATGGCCAGCGGATGCTCTTTCGCGACGCTCGAAAATTATTGCAGACCCAGTTAGGCACTCTTTCAACAGGCCCTGACCGGTTCGGTCTAATCCATTCAGATCTCCATCTCGGAAACATCATGTACGACGGCGACGATTTGACCATCATCGACTTTGATGACGCTGGGTATGGATGGTTCGCGCATGAGGCTGCGGTAGCACTCCACCCTGGTGTCGGCGAACCATGGTTTCCTCGTGCACGTGAAGCTTTCCTTGAGGGGTACTGCTCGATCTATGAAATGAACAGTGAAGAAATAAGTTCGATTGATCTTTTTCTTGCTGTTCGCAGCTTGATGATTGTTGGGTGGTTAAATGCTCGACCGGAATTACCCCTCTATGAGTACTTTTCTGTTGTCGTTGATGCCGCAGAAAAAGCAGTCGAAAATTTGGTGTCAAATTCGTGAGTTCTTTTCGCTCGTTTCTTAGTCTGCTCACTGTTTTGTTACTCGCAGGATGCGCTGGGGCAAATACTGTTACGACAAATTCCGCCATTGACAAAGTTGAAAACGCAGTAACGACGACATCTGGGAGTGGCGCTGCGCCCACATATGAGGAGGGGGGGATAACAAAGACCGAAATATCTACTAGTCCTTCATCAACGGTCGAGCGGCCGACACCGACTACCAAGTCTGAACCCGCGGCCGTTGAATATGAGGTCACGAAAATTCCAGAAAGTTTCTCAGAGGTCACCGTTACGGTCGAAAACTTCGTTGCTGAGAACAACTTGAACGGTGCTGGGCTAATCGTCGTTGACCGGGATCACGGGGTTAGGTATCACAATCATTGGGGGGAATTTTCTACCGCCCGAATCTCATTGATTGCGTCCACAAGCAAAGTGATTAGCGCTGGGGTTTTGGTTCATCTTCATGACCGGGGGTTGTTGGACCTTGAAGCACCGATTGGCGATGTCGTCGATTATGCGGGTCGGCTTAGCGACATCACGGCAGCACAATTGCTATCTGGGAGCTCGGGGATTCCAGGGCTTCGAGCTGACGATCCTCTGTATGTTTGTATGTTTCTACCGACTAGTTCGCTGCAAGAGTGCGCAATCGAAGGCCTTTCGGTAGCTGCATCGGATCCAAGAACTGTCCCGCCGGACACTGAGTTTCGATATGGAGGTATCCAGTTACAAATTGCGGGTGCAGTGGCCGAGATAGCTTCAGGGAAGAGTTGGGCTGATTTGCTCGACGAAATATACGTTGGGCCGTGCGGTCTCAAGTCGCTTGGTTATACGAACCCTTGGGTCCCTCTGGGTGCGTTCAGCGGGAGCTACCCCAACTGGGATGGGGATTTATCTCTGCTCCCACCGACCGCCAACCCACACATTGGAGGCGGTGCTTATATAACAACTGGTGATTACGGAAAACTTCTCTCCATGCATCTGAATGGCGGAAAGTGCAACGGGCAAGAGGTGTTATCGCAAAGTGGTGTGGATTTAATGCAGCGCAATCGATCAGGTGAAACGTATGAATCACCTGTCGGTTATGGGCTCGGGTGGTGGACACACGAAATCGTTGGCTATGGCGGATCAACGCCGCAATCTTCTGGCGAGAGGGTCGCCAAGCGTTTGAGAGATCCCGGCCTTTACGGTTCGACTGCTTGGATCCAGCCTGCGGATGGGTTCGGTGTTTATTTGGTTGTGGAGAGCACCTCCAATGTGGGAAACCAACTTGCCGAGAAGTTGTATCCGCTGGTTGAGGCTGCCGTTTCAGTAATCAACGATTAAGACTGTGATTTCTATTGTGTGCTGAACCCCGCTCGAAGAAGTCCTTCCCTTTCGGCCGCCTGTACTGCTTGACCGGGTTCGTTGAGACGGGCGAGGGTGACGCCATTAATAGTTGCGGTGCATTCAAAATCATGTGGGTAGGGACCTACTGGTGATCCGGTATCGGTTCCAACATCAAAGGTTTCGCCACTCATCGAAAACCCTATTGGGACAGTCCGGTCAAGGCGTTGATAGGCCACAGCCGTGTCGTCAACGACTAGAACCAGTTCCCCACCCTTGCCGAATCCACCGTCGTAATCGAAGATTGCTTCGATCTTGTGAGCGCCTGAACCGAGTGTGATTCCTGTCAAAGTGGTGATCTCGTGGCCGAAGCAGTTATAGGTGAAGTTCGGGATTTCGTTGTCCAGCCACATTGACCATCCAGACATATTGCCGCCCTGGCATGCGATCACCCCGCTGTCTTTGCTCGTTGTTTCTACATCTCCTGTGATTCTCCACGAGCAATTCTTGAGACGAACTACGACACTTTCTGGCATTCTCACGTGAGCTGTGGTGTAGGTCATGCTTCGCAAACCATCCAGCGCGTGGGGTACTCCAAGTTCGCCGCCTCTTCTGGACCCTGCGTCTCGTAGTGGGTACACACCGAATCTCTTAGCTTCAGAATCAAAGAGGTCTAATAGTTGTTGGAGTAGTTCGGGGTATTCGTCGGCTAAGTCAACTGATTGGGAGAAGTCATTCTTAATGTCGTAGAGCTCCCATTGTTCTTGCGGGCCGTCGAACTCGAATGCTTGCATGCGTATCCAGGGGACTCGACCGTGGAAGCAGGACGCAATCCATCCATCGTTGTATATGGCCCGGTTACCAAGAATTTCGAAATATTGGGTGGTTCTTTGGCTGGGTCCATCTTCGGCATATGAATAACCCATGGGAGTCCCATGAAAAGGCATTTGGGTTATGCCATTCACGCTGTCTGGGATGGTGACCCCGGCCGCTTCAAGAATTGTTGGGGCGATATCCACAACGTGATGGAATTGTGATCGCAGTCCACCTTTATCGTTTATGTGTCCGGGCCATTCGATGGCAAGACCGTTTCTTGTCCCTCCGAAGTGAGAAGCGACTTGTTTCATCCATTGGAACGGTGAGTCGAGCGCCCATGCCCAGCCGACGTTGAAATGGTTTTCGCACTTCGAGGTGCCGAAATCATCAATGTGTTCTAGGAGCCATTCGGGATCTTCGTGTACTCCGTTTTGGAATGATGGGGCGCTCCATGCTCCGTGGATGGTCCCCTCGGCAGAAGCTCCATTATCTCCGGAGAGGTATATGACAAGAGTGTCCCGCTCTTCCTGTCTAGCGGCATCAATGACGCGTCCGATGTGATGGTCGGTGTGGGCGAGGAACCCAGCGAAGCATTCCATCAGGCGCGTAGCTACCGGACGATACCGTTCTGGGTACTCATCCCATGCAGGAATTTCGTCTGGTCTCGTGGTGAGATTTGTGTCTTCTGGAATGACACCAAGATGAAGTTGTTGTTCGTATATTTGTTCTCTTAGGTCGTCCCATCCTGCGTCAAATGCGCCTCGGTATTTTTCGATCCAATCAGCAGGGGCGTGATGGGGCGCGTGGACCGCAGGAGTCGAGAAATAACAGAACCATGGTCGATTGGGTGCTGATGCTCGATGGCGTTCCATCCAATTAATTGCTTGATCAGCTAGGTCTTCGGTGAGGTGGTACTCGGGGCGCCCAATATGAGGTGAAATTGGTGTGGTCTGGTCATACGCCGCTGGTTCCCAATGGGATGCTTCGGCGCCGATGATCCCGTAGAAGCGGTCGAAACCCATACCCGTTGGCCAACGGTCATAGGGCCCTGCGGGGCCTTGTTCCCAGGAGGGTGTTAAGTGCCATTTGCCAAAGCATGAGGTTCCGTAGCCTGACATTTGCAATATTTGAGCCACGGTGGCAGCTTCGGCGGGGATCTGGGAGTCGTAGCCGGGAAACGAATTGGCGATCTCTGTGATCCCTCCCATGTGGACACTGTGGTGTTGCCTTCCTGTCAGCAATGTTGCTCGGGTAGGTGAACAAAGCGCAGTGGTGTGAAATTGGTTATAGACAAGCCCATTATCGGCGACACTTCGAAATGCGGGCGCTTCGACTGGGCCGCCGAACGACGAGAACGACCCAAAACCGACGTCGTCGAGCATGACAAGCAAAACGTTGGGTGCCTTTTCAGGAGATCGAGTCGCTTCAAGGCGTCGGGGTTCTGCGTCTTCGAGTAGCCGGTCCGTCCGACCACTAAAAGGTGGTGTGGGTTTTGGCAAATTTTCTGTCATTGGAATCCTGGGTGATCAACCGCTTGAAGGGCATGTGTTACCGCGATTAGGTCACCTTTCAACGCCATATCGCCAGAACTTATGGCGGACTGCAGATCAGTTGATCCTGTGAGGATCCGGTTCCAGGTTGCTCTGCTACCGGATAGGACTGCCTCACCTGCTTGTCCGTCAGTTGGGCAGGCAATGTGGTTGCGAAAATGGATACCTGTCCGTTCGCCGTCGAGCTCGATTGTGAGGTGGAAATCAACGCCGGTGAGTCTGTCTGGATCAATGAGGACTCTGAGTATGGATACAGCAGCATCGGTGGACCATTGCTCTACTTGACGTCGACTGAATCGGTGAGTGTTGAGTCTCGCTCCGTCGATGTGGCCTTCTAAATCGAGTGCACGGGTTATGCACCAGTTGCGGAGGTTGGATGAGGTTGTCCGTTGAGCCGCAGCGCGGAGAGCTGTGCCAAGAAGTTGCCGGTCGATTTGTGAGGCTTCTGGCCGGTGGACCAGTCGACCAGCTAGTGAGATGGCCCACCTGAGGTCATTTTGAGATCCTTCTAGCGCTTCGTTGCAGAGACTTCTGACCTGTTCAGGTCCTCCCATCGCTGAAACCATTCGCTCTGCTTCTTCAGAAGTATCTAATGGCAGTAACCCAATTGGGTCCCCGTCAAAAAACCCGAAGAGTCCTGACCGGATCTGCCGGACATGGTGTTCGGCCAGGCCGTAGTGCTGTTTTGTTAACCAATCGTCGTCATATACAGCTGGGAGTTGGATGCGGTGCGCCAACTCTGGGCCGGTCGCCCCCCTATTGGTCCAGCGAACCGTTTGGTCCCATAGAAATTGGATCGAGTCCCGGTACGCGGTCACTCTCCGTTGTATTTCTTCCATCCCCGATAGCGGTGGGCCATGTGTTGCCAGGAGGTGTTCCACATCGAGGCTGCGGAGATGGTCAATTCCTTTCATGAGCACTCGTGGGTCTCGATACTCCTCTCCGCGAATCGCAAAAATGTTGAACAGCGCTGGCCATACCAGATTTTGGACTGCGACCTTGAGCTCGGGGAAATGAAGAGTGACGGAGTCATCGGCATCAGACGGAGCTTGTGTGACAGTCATTTCCAGGCCAGCAACGACCACGGAGCAATCCTCAGAGAAAGTGTGGTCCGCTGGAACGTGACCCGGGGTCGAAGGAGCGTGGTGTGCCATTCGGTAAGCAAGCCCAAGACCCACATTGACTATCCCGTCAGGCCCGTCTTCGGGCATTTGGATTCCGAACTGCTCTATTAATCCTCTGGAGTAGGCGGGTGCGATTTCAGTTGCTGATCGCTCAAGGTTATGGCTGATTCGTTCGTGGCCCCATATGGCATTTATGGGTTCTTTTTCTATTAGAGCGGCCGTTCCGTTCACATAATGAAAATGGGTGTAGACGACGGCTACAACGGGTTTGTCAGATACGAGCCGAAGCTGCTCTAGAGCACTATTCATCTCTTCGATCGATTCACCGGTATCGATCGCGATAATGCCGTCCGGGCCTTGGATAAAGGTCTGATTGGACAGACCATTGCCTACGAGGCACCACACCCCAGATGCGACTTCATACATTTGTGGCGCTAAACGCTCAGTATGTTCATGCAGGGAACGGTTTGCGACACCACCTCGTGCATCGGCTACGACATCAGAGTCGTCAGTGACAAATGATTGTTGATGCCCCATTTTGGGATCCTAGATCGGCGAGGGACGCATTTTCGATTTTGTCGCAGTAATGGAAGTCAGCTGGGTCTCTCAGTTCTTTGGTTGGAAACGTTGAGCAGCTTTGCGATGTCTAGTGAGAATCTCATCGAGTTGTGGGTTAGTCAGCATTCCGCCATCCACAATCTGTTCTCCCTGGACAAACACATGGGTTGCAGAAAAGGGGCCACACCGCAGCCATCCTTCTATCGGGTCGTCAAGAACACCAGCAGTTTGAGGCCCGTCTAGTTTCCAAACGGCTACATCACCTACTGAGCCAACTGACAATTCACCTATTTCACCAGTTCGGCCAAGACACGCTGCCCCGCCCCGGGTCGCTATTTCCAACGCCATTCTTGCGTCCATCTGATCGGCTCCAGACACAAGCTTCCCTTGAAGCATCGCGAGCCGAGCTTCCTGCCACAACGAAGCTGAATCAGCTGACGAGGAGCCGTCACACCCCAAACCTACGGGACAACCCGCATCTCTCATCGCGACAACTGGAGAGATACCTGAAGAAAGGATCATGTTGGAACTCGGGCAATGAGCTACACCGACGCCAGCTGCACCTAGACGAATAATTTCATTTTCGTTAGGACGAACAACATGCGCTCCCCAACTTCGATCAGTAAGCCATCCCACGTCTTCATACAATTCGACTGGACGTCTTCCAAACTGGGCTATTGAAAATTCATCATCTTCGGAGTTTTCGGCTAGATGGGTGTGGAGTCTGACGTCAAGACGTTCTGCCAACTCCGCTGTTTGCCGCATTAAATCAGGAGTGACTGTAAACGGCGAACAGGGAGCAAGCGCTATTTGGAGCATCGATCCCACTGCAGGGTCATGCCATCGATTTACGTGTCGTTCACTTTCGGCAAGAATGTCATCTTCGGTCCGGACAGCATCATCTGGGGGTAGACCTCCATCCTTGACCGACAAACTCATCGACCCATAGGTGGGGTGAAACCTCATCGACAATTCAACCGCTGCTTGGATTTCAGCTGCCAACAGATCACCAGCTCTTACTGGGTGAAGGTAATGGTGGTCGGTCGTAGTAGTACATCCAGACATTGCTAATTCCGCCAGTCCGACCCAGGCAGCCAGATATACCGATTCTTCGTCGATTGCTGCTGTCCACAACGGGTACAGCGACTTCAGCCACCCGAATAAGGGCGCCGATGTCATGGGTCGATAAGCCCGAGTCATGTTCTGGAACAAATGATGATGGGTGTTGATCAATCCTGGAGTCACCAAACAGCCACTCGCGTTGACACGGCGTTGCGCGTCAGGAGTCTGTTCAGAGCTTCCGCCGAGAGCGACAACGAGACCGTTGTCGACTGCTACCCAACCGCCTGTTAGCTCGCGACGCTCGTCATCCATCGTCGCAACCAGCCAAGCATCCTCTATAAGGAGGTCAACGGGTTCAACCATCGAGGACAGTCTGACATTGTTGTCAGGCATCTGTGTTGACTAATTAGAGACTCATACCTCTATCTTGGAAGAATGCGTCGTGCATTGGCAGTTTTCGATGATTTCAATCCGGAAGGCAAGAAGTCTTTCGCCAACGCGGTTACGCGTTTTCGCGAACGAAACATTGTTCTACCGCGATTTAGTGAGCTGAGAGACCCAACGACCTTTCAGCCGGACGTTCTCGATGCTCTCGTCGACGTTGCGCCAGATGACGCTGACCCGATCAATCTTTTCCGGGTTCACTGGTTCAATACCCCAACCCAACCAACACCAACTGCGACCCCGGACCACATTGAACTACCCCCAGAGCTGACCGGAACTAACGCTCGCATAGTGGTAGCGCTTGGGAATCGATTCCCAATGATCGGAGCCCACAAGGTACTTGCAGCTTACTCCTGCCTTGTCGCCCGCTTGGTTACGGGCCGCTTTGACCCAACTGTCAACCGAGCTGTTTGGCCTTCGACCGGCAACTACGCGCGAGGTGGTGTTGCTATCTCAAAAATAATGGGTTGTCGTGGGGTCGCCGTTCTACCTGAGGGTATGAGCCGTGAACGTTTTGAATGGTTAGATCGGTGGATCGAACATCCAGAGGACGTCATCCGTACGCCCGGCACTGAAGCCAACGTTAAAGAAATTTATGACGAATGTGGCCGGCTAGAAGCTGATGAATCAAATGTAATTCTCAATCAATTCAGCGAATTTTCTAACCATCTGGGGCACTACGCAGTCACGGGGCCGGCACTTGAATCCATCTTTTTGGAAGTGACATCTAAGCAGCCTGCTCAACTCGCTGCTTTCGTTTCGGCTTCAGGGTCCGCGGGGACTTTGGGTGCTGGCGATTATTTGAAGGACATCCACAACACTCGGATTGTGGCAGTCGAAGCTCTTGAAGTGCCGACAATGCTTTATAACGGATTCGGTGACCACAACATTCAAGGGATAGGCGACAAACATATCCCTCTCATTCATAACGTCACCAATACTGATCTAATCGTCGGCGTCTCAGATAGGGCAACAGATCAACTAGACGTCGCATTTAATACGCCGTCTGGCCTCCGCTCGTTGGAACGCCACGGTGTCGACCCAGAGCTTGGTTCATTACTGACGAACTTGGGGTATTCATCCATATGCAACATTTTGGCTGCGATCAAATCTGCAAAGCACTGGGAACTTGGTCCGAAGGACGTCGTTATCACAGTCGCTACAGATGGGTCTGAACTGTATAACTCCGAACGTGAAAAGGTTATGCGTCGGGACTTTCCAGAAGGATTTGACGATACCGAAGCCGACACTGTGCTCAGGACTCATTTGAACGACATCGGTACTGAACACATCCTTGATATGGACGAATCCAACCGAGACCGCGTTTTTAACCTTGGCTATTTCACCTGGGTTGAACAGCAAGGAATTTCAATCGACGACTTCGAACGGAGGAGAAGCCAGGTTTGGTGGGACGAGTTACGGCCTCTCATTGAGAAGTGGGACAATCGCATTAGCGAATTCAATGAGGCAACTGGCGCAAAGCATCGTCGATGACGTGAAAGAGACAAACCCCTTTATCCTCTACCGGGATCGCCTCGACTCCTTCGATCAAGCAACCGCGGCCGGGTGGAGCGATCAGCAGTTTGTAGACCTGGTAGCTAGGTTGGATGAGGGAATAAGGGCAGTTGACGGAACCGGGTTTTCTGTCACCCCAGTAATTAACGGCGACCCACTAGCGGCTGCTCTTGGCCTTGATATTGACCTTAAAGTGAAGGTGGAGATCAATTCGGTTGGAGGCTCTCATAAAGCCAGACATCTCTTTGGTGTTGCGCTTCATTTAGCAGTCGAAAACACAACCAAAGATTCCCCGTCGGGGTCTCTGGCAATCGCTAGCTGCGGCAACGCCGCTATAGCCGCAGCAATCGTCGCAAAAGCAATTAACCAACCAATCAAAGTGTTCGTCCCTGTTTGGGCTGAAAAACCTGCCTTGGACTTATTGCGAGAATTAGGCGCACAAATCCAAGTATGTGAGGCAGCACCTAACGAAAAAGGAGACCCTTGTTACGCCCGTTTTCGACAAGCCATCGCTAATGGATGTCGCCCATTTGGGGTCCAAGGAACCGACACTCCTGCAGTTTTCGATGGCGGTCGAACTTTAGGTTGGGAGTTACGTGACCAGGTGCCGAATCTAGGCGCAGCTTTCGTCCAAGTGGGGGGCGGTGCATTAGGGACAGCAACAGCGATGGCGCTGCCTGGCGTATCGATCTATCCAGTTCAGGTTTCTGGATGCGCGCCCCTCAAGAGAGCTTGGGATCTTCTAGCACCAGATTTCGATATGACGAAGGCTGCTACTACTCCTGAAAAATTCATGTGGCCCTGGGATCAACCAAATAGTGCGGCTTCAGGTCTTCTTGATGACATCACCTACGACTGGCTGCCGTTGTTAGAAGCAACTTTGCTAGGTGGAGGAGAGCCCGTGGTAGTGCCTGAGGCCACTCTTATTGAAACCCATCGAATTGCCACTAGCGTTACTGGCTTAAATGTTTCTCCCACTGGGGTCGCGGGGTTAGCTGGTTTGGTAGAAGCCCCTCCAAAGCCTGGAGCGGTCGTAGGGGTTTTGTTTACGGGGATCGACCGCCAAAACGAGGTAGCGGTATGACAAATCTTCAAGAGTTCCAAGTCTCTGGACACGCCGGGGACCTGCATGCGCGACTCTGGCAACCTTCTTCAACTCCAAGAGCTCTCGTATTCATCCTTCATGGCTACGCCGAACATGGTGGTAGATACGCACATGTCGCCGAAGCGCTGGTCGCCAATGACCTTGCCGTACTTGCTTCAGACCATGTTGGCCATGGCCTTTCCAGTGGAGAACGCGCCCTCATCACCGATTTTGGTCTTGTGGTAAATGATCTACATGCTGTGGTTTCAGAGGCCTTTAATCGACTCGGTCTCGACGTCCCTCTTCTAGTCGCGGGACATTCAATGGGAGGACTCCTTGCTGCTCGCTTCGTCCAACGTTGGCCAGAACAAGCTGTTGGTGCAGCTTTTTTCGGTGCAGTCATAGGTGACTGGAAGTGGGCTCGTGAAGTGCTTGAGTTACCAGAACTGCCTCCTGAAGACTCCGACCCAATGGGGATGTCACGAGATATCGAGGTTTGCCGAGATTATGACGCCGACCCGTTGGTTTACCGCGGCCTATACAAACGCCCTTTACTCGAGGCAGAAGTCATCGCTCTTGATGAATTCCGTGATGAGATCGACAGGATTCGAATCCCGGTGGGGTTCTTTCATGGGACCGCGGATCCATTTGTGCCCTACGAAGATTCTTTGCAAGCTATTAACGACATGCCCAGCTCAGCAAAAACAGTGCATCTTTATGACGGAGCCAAGCACGAGTTGCTAAACGAGATCAACAAAGAGGAAGTCTTAGCCGATCTTCACAGCTGGATAGATGGCACTCTCATTAGCTCTTCGGAAGTACCCCAATGAGTTCGGAGCCGGGACGTCTACATGAGTCTCAACAGCTAGGTACTCACATTGGGGAGATCCTTCGTCCTACAACTTGGTCTGAAGCGGTCGAATTGTATGAAGCTTCACCAAATGCTTTGCCAGTAGCGGGAGCTACGGATCTCCTCTTAGATCTGTCACGCACGCCTGACGCCGAAGGTTCTGGCGCGACTCTCCTAGACCTTTGGGGGTTACCGGATTGTTCGCAAATTACTATCAGTGACGACGATGTTGTTGTCGGTTGTGGGGTGACACACAACCAGATCATTGGTTCACCGAATTTGGATTCCGCTTTGGACGTACTCCGGATGGCATGTCTAGAGATTGGTTCTCCTCAACTTAGGAATCGTGCAACGGTCGTTGGAAATATCGTTACTGCCAGCCCAGCTAATGACACTATTTCGGCGTTGGTAGCCCTCAACGCGTCTGTGCTTATTGAATCGGTTGGCGGGGAACGGGAAGTCCCAATTCGCAAGTTCTTTACCGGCTTCAGGCAAACAATATTGGCGCAGTCAGAATTGGTTCGCTCTATCAGGATTCCTAGGTGGAACCCTCAAACTGTTGGTACATGGTTCAAGATCGGTAACAGGACAGCCCAAGCAATATCGGTAGTCCACGCCGGGATTGTTCTGGAGTTTGATGAAGCGACATCACTCATTACCAAGGCTGATGTCGCAATCGGAAGTGTGAGCGAAACAATCAGCGTGTCGAAGTCGTTGAGCGAATATCTAGTTGGCAAAGACCTTGACGCTGAAACGTCAGCTGCAGCTGCTCGTATCGTTGCAAGTGAGATCTCGCCCATCGATGACATCCGTGCTACTGCTGCCTATCGAACGTCCGTTACCGAGACCGCTATTCGTCGCGCCCTCATCGACCTTTCAGAATTCTCTACCTCCCAGTCTCGAGCTGTTCCGTTGTTGGGGTGGGTTGCTAACCGACCAACCCCGCCTCAGCTGAACCTGTCACCGACAACGGAGGTAGCTTGCACGGTCAACGGATCAAGTGTCGCCGCCCAAATTGCCGACAATTCAACGCTGCTCGAATGGTTGCGAACCAATGCTTCTACCGGAACTAAGGAAGGTTGCGCTGAAGGTGAATGTGGAGCGTGCACTGTCATGCTCAATGGTGCTGCTGTCACAAGCTGCCTAGTTCCAACAGCGCAAGCCGACGGATCTTCTGTCGTGACGGTTGAAGGGCTTGCTGAGGGGTCAGGCTTGCATCCGGTCCAACAGGGGTTCTTAGACGAATTTGCTGTCCAGTGCGGATTTTGTACACCTGGTTTCCTCGTCGCGGCTGCTGCCCTATGCCACGAGAACGAATCGCCTTCCGCTGATGAGATACGGGCGGGACTCTCGGGCAATCTTTGCCGTTGCACTGGGTATTACTCGATAGTCGAAGCGCTAAGCGGCTTACCCACGGGTAGGGACTCGTCCTAATGGCTGTCGGGAAAACACCTCAACGTATTGATGCCGTCGACAAGGTCACCGGCGCGGCCACGTATCCTGCGGATCGTGTCCCAGACAACGCCCTGCATGCTGTTGTCGTATTCACAAATCAGCCTCACGCTCGTCTCATCGATCTTGATTTCACGGAAACTCTAAGTGCGCCTGGCGTCGTAACGGTTGTAACCGCTGCTGATGTCCCGGTGAACGAATATGGGCTGACGTTATTTGATCAACCTGTGTTTATTGGACTCGACGACACGGGGCGCAGTTCAGTCCCTTGTGATGTGAGTCGATGGGAAGCAGATCATCTTGCAGTTGTCGTAGCTGAAAACCTGATTCAAGCCCGTGAAGCCTCTGCTTTGATCAAAGCGATGTGGGAGGTTCTACCTCTCGTTTCTGATGTCAGCACTGCGCAGTCTGATGAAGTTCTTGTCCATCCCAACTCAACAAGCAACACTTACCACGAGCTTCGAATTCGGAAGGGGAATTCTGTTCAGGGGATGGAGTTAGCCGACGTGGTCATAGAGGACACGTATGAACTCCCCCACCAAGAACACGCCTATTTACAAGTAGAAGCCGCTACTGCATGGCTTGACGAAGAAAAGCGGGTCACTGTTGAGACCAGCGGGCAGTGGGTTCATGAAGACAGAGAACAAATAGCTCATGCACTTGCCGTCGAACCCGAAGAAGTTCGTGTTCGGTACGCCTCAATTGGTGGCGCTTTTGGCGGCAAGGAAGACATGAGTTTGCAAATCGTCATGGCCGTGACGGCTAAGAAACTTAATGATCTTGGTGTTATGCGCCCTGTGCATTGCAATTGGACTCGTGAAGAGTCCATCGTTGGTCACCACAAACGCCATAGAGCAACTGTTCATGCTCGGTTGGGCGCTACAGCGGATGGGACTATCACTGCTGTCGAAGCTGAAGTGCTCCTTGACGCTGGCGCCTATAACTACACCTCTAACAAAGTGCTGGGGAATCTTCATCTGTCAGTCGCCGGCGCATATGACGTGCCAAATGCTCATATAGATAGCAAAGCTATTTACACCCACAGCGTCCCTGGTGGTGCTTTTCGAGGGTTCGGCGGACCGCAGGGCGCTTTTGTCGCTGAATCGCAAATGAACAAGATGGCTGCTGCATTGGGGATAGACCCCTTAGAGCTTCGTAGTCGAAATGCTCTTAATGATCTGTCTGACGGGATTACCCAGTCAGGTCTTCCTGAAGGTGTTGGTGTCAATCGAGTTATCGAAGCATGTGTTGAACACGCGCCGGTCGATGCTCCATTACCGCAGACACCACCGTTTCGTTCTATTGCTTCACTGCCACCCGAAATAGGTCAGTTAAAACGGGGTCGCGGATATGCGGTTGGCATGAAGAACGTTGGTTTTAGTTTCGGATTCCCGGAAGCCTGCGAGGCAGACGTCGTTTTCCATGGCGACTCAGATACTGATCGTCCTACTCGGGTTGAACTGTTCCACAGTGCTGCTGAAGTTGGCCAAGGCGTGCACACCGCACTAATACAAATGGTGGCCGACGCGGCTGACATCAACATCAACATCATTGACGCCACTTATAGCGATACTGCCACCGGCGGCGATTCCGGGTCGGCATCAGCCTCTCGTCTCACATTCATGGCTGGGAATTCGGTCTTGGGTGCTGTCGAGGAAGCAGAAAAAGCATGGGCTGACGGTGTCAGACCTGCTGTGGGACATTTCCGGTACAAACCGCCGCTGACCGAAGCACTCGACCCAGAAACAGGCGTCGGACAACCCAACTTTTGTTACGGCTATATGGCGCAGGTCGTGGATTTGACTGTCGACGTTGGCACTGGCCATATACGTGTTGACCGTGTTCTTTCAATCCATGATGTAGGCAAGGTCATCCATCCTCACATGTTGAGAGGCCAAATTGAGGGTGCTATAGCGCAGGCCCATGGATACACCCTTAGCGAACAGCTGGTTGTTGAGGAAGGACGGATCCAAAATCCTCGACTTTCCCAATATCTGATACCAGGAATAGGGGATGTACCCGTCACAGTGGACTGCCTGATTTTAGAAGCAGCTGACCCGCTTGGCCCTTGGGGTGCGCGTGGCGTTTCTGAAATGCCGTACATCACCTACGCTCCAGCAGTTACGGCCGCTCTGCATGATGCAACCGGTCTGTGGATGAACACTTTCCCTCTAACACCATCGGTGGTTCTGGAACACTTAACCACCGCAGGCAGTTAGGGCATAGCTTCAAGTCTGGTGAACAGGCGTTGAGCCTGTTCAGATGCTTTTGCTCTTACTTCTTCAGCGTCTACTCGAGTCGCAACTCCGTCGTTCAACACAAGGTCGCCACCGATTTCTACCGACCTGGGGCGAATATTGGTGTGAAATGCGAGTCGCCATGGGTCGATTGGTTCGTCGGACCAGATCACCCGATCCTGTAGGGCTTCGGGGACTAACTGGTAGCCGCCTTGTAGCCATCCCCACGCCACTTCGGGGGTTGCGGCGATGTCATGTTCTCTCATCCGGACATAGGCGACTCGAAACTCGTCGAGCATGGCAGCACCAATACCATCGGTCCCTAATGCAACTGGCAGACCTAGCCGCTGGGGCGCTGCGTACCCGACAGAATTATTCATGTTGGATCGGGGGTTGTGGATGACGGTTCCGCTCAACTCATGATTATCCGGTAAATGAACACCATGGACTAACAGCCAACTATCTCCGCTTAAGTCTCCTAGACGTGACGCCGCGTCACCGTCATCAACTCCTTCAGCGACATGTATGTGTACTCCGACTCCGTAACGGTTTGCCAGTTCGGTAGCGGCGACCAGGGTGTCGTTCTCACAAGTAAACGCGGCGTGTACGCCGACCATGCCATGGCCGCCGTTAGCTAAGAATCGTGAATTTTCTTCTAGGCCTCTGGCTGCTCCTTCTGGCCCATGGCGGTCGGTCACCCCGTAGGCACACACCACGCGAACTCCGATTTCTGCACAAGCATTAGCGATTACGTCTAATGATCCTTCGATGGCATTCGGTGATTCGTGGTGATCAATGATTGCAGTTGTGCCGGCTTCGATTGCTTCGAGCGCCCCTAATTTTGCAGACCATTCCAACATTTCTAGGTCCAGTGCTTGGTCAAGCCGCCACCAAATAAGTTCTAAAATTTCACGAAAGGATTTGGGGGTTCGCGGGGGTGCCGGCATACCGCGAGCCAACGAGCTGTAGAGGTGATGGTGCGCGCATACGAGCCCTGTCGTCTCGTTTGGTCGCAAGCTGTTCAGGTCCACGCGCCGGCCCGTTCGCGGTTAGCTACATTCCGGATCGGCAACTCAGTGGGCCAGGGATCACCCTGCGAGCGTATTGCTGCGGCTACGGCGCCGGCAGTAGGGACTAATCCAATTTCGCCAACTCCTTTGATGCCGTAAGGCGCCCCTGGTTGGGGTGATTCGACAATAATTACTTCAACGGGGGGCATGTCTTTTGGTCGGATGATATCCAGACCGCGAAGGGTGGTATTTGTCGGGCGACCAGATGGGTCTGTTGGGAAGCCTTCAGTAAGGGCATACCCCAGCCCCATGTGCACGGCTCCTTCAATTTGTCCCTCGCACAGCTGCGGGTTGACAGCACGGCCGACATCATGAGCGGCTACGACATTGTGGACCTCACCGTCATCTGGGTTGAGGATGACCAGTTGTGACGCGTAACCAAAAGTGGAGTGAATAACCGGATTTTCCAGTCCTTCGTTAAGCGAATTTGTCCAATTAATTCGATAGGTACCTTCGTAATCGACACCGACCTGGCATCCGTCCAGCAGCGCTCTTTGGCAAGCATCTTGGACTGCCCCTGCGCCCATGAGTGTGCCGCGACTCCCTGTGGTTTGCCCTGCTCCCAGTTCACGAGTTGAGTCGACTATGACCTTTATTTGTTCGGACGCGACACCAAGTTCTTCAACCGCGACTTGGAGTGCCACGTTGTGGACTCCTTGGCCCATCTCAGTCCAGCAGTGACGGACTTCGACAGTGCCATCTTCTTCAAATCTCACTACTGCTTTAGCTATCTCATCGAAACCATTCCCAAGACCGGAATTCTTTAGCCCAAGACCAACACCAACGGGCAACCCTGCCTGAACAGCTTCGTCGTATGCGGGCTTTACTGCGTCAAGGCACGCCCGAGCGCCGAGGCACCCGTCGTCCATAATTTGGCCAGGGCCCCAAACATCGCCTGGCTTTACGACGTTTCGCGATCGGATTTCCCAACCACTGATGCCGACTTTTTCAGCCAACCTGTCCATAATCCCTTCCATCGCAAACTGGGCTTGGTTTGCACCAAACCCTCTGAAAGCACCACATACAGAGTTATTTGTCCGTGCCGCGACCGCTTCAACGTCTACGGCTTGAAGCACATAGGGCCCTGTTGCGTGGCCGGCAGCTCGCTCTAACACTTTCATGCCAACTGAGGCATACGGCCCAGAATCCCCAAGCATTCGTGCTCGAAGAGCGGTCAGCTTTCCATTTGCATCGCATCCAGCTTCATACGTCATTCGAATGGGGTGACGTTTCGGGTGCATCAGCAAAGATTGCTCTCTAGAGAGCGTGATCTGGACTGGTTTGTCGAGAAGCCACGCAGCTAATGCCGTATGTGCTTGATTCGACATATCTTCTTTGCCACCGAAAGCTCCCCCATTACTTACTAGTTCCGTGGTTATGAGAGACGGGTCAACACCTAGGACGCGTGCTATGTCATTGCGGTCGTCCCAGATCCCTTGACCCCCGGTATAGACGTAGAGGCCGTCTTCATTAGGCATCGCAAGAGTTGACTCGGGTTCCAGAAACGCGTGTTCAACTCGTTGGGTTTGAAAGGTCTCGTGGACGACATGAGTTGAGCTTTCCAGCCCGGAATCAACATCTCCTCGTTGATATGAAGACGTCGATAGCGTGTTTCCTTCGAGACCCCAGACAGCATTTTCATCATTTTCAACAACTCGAATAGGGTCAGTCATGGGTTCGTGTACTTGATAATCAATCTCAACCAATGCTGCCGCTTCGATGGCAGTCGCTCTATCAACAGCAACGACGACTGCAAGGACGTCTCCGAGGTAGGAAGTGCGACCTCCTTCGGGGATCATTACCGGCCAATCTTTGTGGATCAGGCCAACTTTCAGTTCGCCAGGGATGTCCGCTGCTGTAAAAACAGCGACTACTCCTTCTATGGACAGGGCTGCTTCCGTCCTAATTCCAAGTATGTCTGCTCTTGCGTGATCACTAAGTTTCAACGCCCCGTGAAGCAGACCGTCGACTTGCATGTCGTCTATAAATGGCCTCGCCCCAGCTGCTAGCACGTCTGCCTCGTATTTCGTTCCGCGGGAGCCCACGCCTTTGGGAGGCTGGGGTTCGGGAACAACTCCCGTGGCTAAATCTTGGATGGCGTCAAGGATTTTGATGTAACCGGTGCACCTGCAGAGGTGGGCTCCAAGATGTCGTGCGCTTTCATCTCGGGTAAGTGCCTCACCCTTCTTTTCTATAAGTGCTTTGGCGCGTACCAAGATGCCGGGGATACAAAAGCCGCATTGCAGTGCTCCATGTGCTGCAAAGGTGTCGCAATAGCGTTGGAGTTCTACTTCATCGAATCCTTCGAGTGTGGTTATGTTCTCGCCGTTGATTCGTTCTAAGGAGGTTTGGCACGCGACTCGGGCCTTATCTCCTACCAACACGGTGCATGCACCACACTGACCCGAAGGCGCGCATCCGTCTTTGGCGGAGATAACCCCGAGTTCATCTCGGAGAGCTCCTAATAGATGTTCGTGGTCTTCAGAGACGACTACGCCTTGGCCGTTGAGTTGGAACGCTGTCATTGGTCGGTCTTCGGCCGTGTAATTAATTCATACATTTCAGGTCGTCGATAACGATCAAAGTCGAAAAGGGTGTCCTTGTAGTGTTTGCACCAATCGAGGTCACAATCAGCTATGACTAGTTCATCATCGGAAGTTGTTGCTTGGGCGACAATTTGTCCTGATGGTGCGATAATCACCGACTCAGCTAGAGAATCAACTCCTTCTTCGATACCTCCCTTTGCGACGCCGATGACCCAGGTGCCGTTTTGGTATGCGCCTGCTTGCATTACTAACTGATTGTGAAACGACTGCAAAGGATTTTGTGACGGGTCAGGCGCGTAATGCATGGGGGTGTTGTAACCAATAAGAATCATCTCGGCGCTTTGAAGCGCCATAACCCGGTATGTCTCAGGCCACCGTCGGTCATTGCACAGGGCCATCCCAATGACACCGTCGAACGCCTCCCAAACACTGAACCCATCAGGTCCTTCCGTGAAATAACGACGTTCCAAGTGTTGGAATGGGCGCTCCGGTTCGTGTTCTTCATGGCCAGGTAAGTGCACCTTGCGGTATTTGCCGACAACTGAACCACTTTCATCTACGAGAACTGAAGTGTTGTAGCGCTCACCTTCTGGGGTTAATTCCGCATATCCAAGATAGAAGCCAATACCCAGGGCCTTTGCTTCGTCAAACAACCGTTGAGTGTCCGGACCGGGCATTTCAGTTTCGTAATACGAATCCAACTCCTCAAGATCATCGTCCAAATACCATCGAGGGAAAAAGGTAGTGAGCGCCAGCTCAGGGAAGACAACTAGTCGACAGTCTTCAGCGTTCGCTTCCCTCATCAAAACAATTAGTCGGTCTACAACTTCGCTTCTTGTGGTGTCTCTCGCTATCGGCCCTAGTTGTGCGGCGCCTACCCGTAATGACCTCACCAGTCCACCTCGGTCAACGCAAGCATCGTGTCGCTAAGCAACTGAGCTCCAGCTATCAAATCTTTTTCATCGGTATGTTCTGCTGGGTTATGGCTAATGCCGTCCAAGCTGGGAACAAAGATCATGCCGGTGGGGCAAATGCGAGCCATCATCTGGGCATCGTGACCCGCGCCAGATGGCATCCGTTTTGTCGACAGGCCAGTCTTTTCTGCTAGCAGTTCAATCTGTTCAACGACCCGTTCGTCAAATTCCACCGGTTCAAAGCGAGCAAGTGAACGACTTTCAACCGTTACATCCTCGTCTTCGGCGATCGCTGCAACCCTGATTCGAAGCTGTTCTTCGGCAAGTTGAAGCAAGGCTTCGTCCGTATTGCGTAGGTCAACGGTCATAGTTGCGCTAGCTGGAACGACATTTACTAGGTTCGGGTGGAGGTGCAACGACCCAACTGTCGCTACTTGGCTACCTCCTATTTCGGACGCTATGGACCGCGCAGCTACTACAACTTCAGCTGCTACGCGCATGGGGTCTCGACGAAGTGACATTGGAGTTGTGCCTGCATGGTTTGACTGCCCAACCAAAGTCAATTCTGTCCACGAAATACCCTGCACCCCTTCGACAACCCCGATCTGGATGTCTTCCTTATCTAGAACAGGTCCCTGTTCGATATGCAGCTCTACAAAAGCGTGGGGAGTTACACCAGGACATGGAGCTGATCCTCGATACCCAATCCGATCCAACTCTTCTCCAACCACCGTGCCATCGGAGCCCTCGACCTCCAACACAGCTTCGACGCTCATACCTCCCACATACGCGAGGCTCCCCATCATGTCCGGTGGATAGCGGGATCCTTCTTCATTGGAAAAGAATGCGACAGCTAATGGACGCGCAAGTTCGATGCCCGCTGCAAGTGTTGCCTCGATAACTTCCAACCCCGCCAGGACGCCGAGATTGCCGTCGTAACGGCCACCGGTTCCTACCGTATCGATATGGGAACCGGCCATTACAGCGCCTGACGCGCCATCAGAGTTCGTAGAAGCAACGACGTTTCCCACAGCATCAATCGTTACCGTCAGACCCAAATCTCGCATCCATGTAACAACCAGATCGCGCCCGTCACGATCACCATCGGTGAACGCCAGTCGCGAACATCCTTTAGTGCCTTCGATTTCTCCGATTTGGGCAAGCTCGGCTATTCGTTCAAGAAGTCGTTCCCCGTTGATTGACACCGATGGGCTATTTGGCAAAGCCATATCTTCATTGAACCCGATTCACCTACAAAATAGCTAGTGATTCCCGTTGTCCTCATATTTCGTTAGTGTTCACTGACTACTACTTCATCGGAGATCTCGTGACTCGACCGGCTCTGTACCTCCAAGATGCTCACACAATTACTGAGGGAATTGAATTCGCTAGATACGCGGAGGACAGCGGATTTGATGCAGTTTGGCAGGCTGATTCGCGCTTGGTTCGCGAAGCATCTGTGCCGATGGCTGCATTTGCAGCAACAACTCAACGAATCAAGATCGGTTCGGGAGTAGTAGATGTATGGACACGCAATCCGGCTCGACTTGCTTCAATGTTCGCGACTCTCGACGACCTAGCCCCTGGGAGAATTTTGTGTGGATTAGGCGCCTGGTGGGACCCTTTAGCTACCAAGGTCGGAGTTTCACGCGATCGACCTTTGACAGTTATGCGCGAAGTAGTCACCGCTGTTCGCGCTCTTCTAGCTAATGAAACCGTGACCGTCGACGGGGATTTCGTGAAACTCGATGGTGTTGAGTTGGATTACGTCTACCAGGACCGTAAACCCAAAGATGTTCCGATATACATCGGAGCCACTGGGATGAAAATGATGGAATTGACTGGCGAAATCGCAGACGGCGTAGTCCTTAACTATCTAGTTTCGCCCGACTACAACGCTCGCGCTATGGAAGCTTTAGAACGAGGTGCCGAAAAGAGCGGCCGGTCAGTCGACGACCTTGATCGTCCCCAACTGGTGGTGTGCTCGGTACACGAAGACCGAGACACCGCACTGGATATGGCCAGAAACATGGTGGCTCAATATCTCGGTCAACAACCACACATAATGGAAGCTTCAGGTGTACCGAAGTCGTTGCTTGAAGCGGTGGGCGAAGTACTGACCTGGCCGGCCACACATGAACAAGTAGAGGCTGCAGCAAAGCTGATACCGGACGAAATCGTGCAGATGCTCACGGCTTCGGGCACGGCGGCCGAAGCACGCGAGGCAGTAACCGGTTACATGTCAAATGGTTGTACTTCACCTGTGTTGTATCCATTGGGCGACGTTTACGCCACCATCGATGCCTTCACCGGTTGGGACAGCTCAAGTTGAGTCAAATCAGGGAGGCCCCAAAGCCACTCCATTTCTTCTTTGATCATTCTCTCTAAGGGCTCATCACACGCTGAGAATGTGACAGAATGCGGATGTTCGAAGTCGAAAAAACATAGAGATAGGGCGGTAGAAATGCGGAGGAAGATTGCAGCACTGCTAGCAGTCTGTATCGGGCTGGGCTTTGTACTCACTAGCTGCGGTGGAGACGATGGTGCCGACACAAAGGCTGCGTTCATATACGTAGGTCCGGTTGGCGATGCCGGTTGGACTTATGCACACGACGAAGCTCGACAGTATGCGGAAAATGAAACTGGTGTTGAAACAGCTTACGTAGAAGCAGTTCCTGAAGGAACAGCGGATTTCGCTAATTACGTTCGCGATTTCATTGACCAGGGTTACAACGTAATTATTGGTACCTCGTTTGGGTACATGGACGACATGCTCGCGTTAGCAGATGAATACCCTGACGTGGTTTTTGAACATGTCTCTGGGTACAAGATGAATGACAGCAACTTTGGCAACACCTTTGGCCGGATGTATGAGCCTCGTTATCTTTCCGGAATGGTTGCCGGTTCGGCTACAAGCTCAGGTTTGATCGGCTACGTCGCTGCTTTCCCAATTCCAGAAGTTATAAGGGGAATTAACGCTTTCACGCTTGGTGTCCAAGCCATAAACCCAAGCGCTCAAGTAGAAGTGATCTGGACCAGCACGTGGTTTGATCCAGTCGTTGAAGGTGACTCTGCTCAAGCATTGCTTGATAAAGGCGCCGACGTGATCGCTATGCACCAAGATTCAACAGCAGCAGGTGAAAAGGCCGAAGCGGCTGGAGCACGATGGGTTTCTTATAACTCCGATATGAGTGCCTTCGCCCCGAACGCTTTCTTGACAGCCCCAGTCTGGAACTGGGGACCTCGGTATGTTGACATCATCGAGGATGCGAAAGCGGGCAGCTATACGCCGAGCTCCTATTGGGGATCAATGGCAGACGGAATCGTTGATCTTGCACCAATAGCAAGCGATGTCGACCAATCCGTAGTTGATCAGGTGATGGAAGCAAAAGCTGCGATTATCGCGGGTGATCTGCATCCGTTCGCCGGTCCGCTCATGGATCAGGATGGTAACCAGGTCATAGGCGCTGGTGAAGTTATGGATGACGGGTCCATGCTCGGGATGATGTTCTTCGTTGAAGGCGTCATTGGATCCACTGGCTGAGTTAGTTAGCTGTTAACAGCATTTAGCGGCGCCGGCGAGGACATTCCACGTCGGCGCCGCTAACGCGTTTAAGCAAAGCAGGTTTTTCCCTCGATGACCCAACCTTCATCTCCTAGAGATAGCGACCAACTCTCTATCGAATTGATGGATATTTGGAAAACATTTCCAGGAGTCGTCGCGAATGCTGGAGTTGAACTCGCTGTGCGGCGTGGGTCAATTCATGCTCTTCTGGGAGAGAACGGCGCAGGCAAGTCGACCCTCATGAACATCCTCGCGGGGGTCTACCGGCCCGACAGCGGTGAAGTCAGAATTGACAGTCTCCCCCATCAATTTCGAAACCCAGCTGATGCTTTGTCTGCTGGAGTTGGCATGGTCCATCAGGAATTCCGCCTAATTCCTTCTTTTTCGGTGGCCGAAAATATCGTCCTCGGTTCCGCTCCATCTGTGATCAACAATCGTCACGTCGAGAGCGATGTTGCAGAAATGGCACACAAGTACGGATTAAAGGTCGATCCGGGACAACCGCTGTGGCAGCTATCTATGGGCGAGCGTCAGAAGGTTGAAATATTGAAGGTGTTGTGGCGTGATGCACAGGTACTGATTCTCGACGAACCAACCACCGTGTTAACCCCCAGCGAAGTTGACGAATTAGCTGAGATCTTGCGCCGAATGGCTGATGATGGGCGCTCCATTATTTTTATCAGCCACAAATTGCATGAAGTGTCCGGGATCTGTGATGAAGCCACGGTTTTAAGGCAGGGGAAAACCGTTGCCGGATCGTTGGAAATGGCAACAACTGACCGAAACGAGCTAGCACGTCTCATGGTCGGCGCGTCTCCTACCGTCCCTGCCCGACCTGCGGCAGCAACTCCGGGAAAGCCTTTACTGGAGCTACAAAATTTGAGCGCCACAGGCGACCGTGGCGTCGACGCGTTTTCTGACGTCAGCTTCCGAATCAATTCGGGAGAAATAGTTGGTATCGCTGGGGTAGCCGGCAATGGGCAACGCGAACTAGCTGACGTAATTGCTGGTTTACGACCGTCGAACAGCGGCAGCGTATTCATGGACGGCGCTGACATAACTGCAATTAGCCCCCGCCGACGCTTTCACTCTGGTCTGGCATACATACCTGAGGATCGTCTAGGTGTGGGATTGGCACCGCGCCTCTCCATAACTGACAATGCGATACTTCGCGTTTACCGGCAACAACGACGAGGCCCATTTATTGTTGCTGAAAAAGCCCTGTCCTATTGCACTGACATCGTTAACCGGTTCGGAGTTCGAGCAGGTGATCTCGGCGGGCCAATCGCTGCCCTCTCGGGAGGGAATCTTCAACGCCTTTTAGTAGGGAGAGAACTAGACGGGAAACCTTCGGTAGTAGTTGCTTCCCAACCAACACGAGGTCTTGACGTGCAAGGAGTGAAGGCGATCCAAGATCTGCTGCTCGATCAGCGAAATTCAGGTGCTGCGGTAATGATGATCTCTGAAGACCTTGATGAACTCCTCACGTTAACCGACCGGCTTCTCGTGATGGAAGGGGGGATCGTCCGTGGTGAGTTCGATCCTCGAACCGCGTCTCGACATGAAATTGGAATGGCAATGCTCTCTGATACACAAGCCACTCCACAATCATGAAACGTCCTCGTTTAAGCCTTCGGGAACAGCCCCTACCAGGAGGGCAACCCCTCGCTTTCGGCATAGGTTTAGCAATTGCGCTCTTTGTCGGCACATTGCTTCTTTTAGGTGCCGGGCATGACCCTCTAAGAATCTATTCAAGAATGTTCGAAGCCTCTCTTGGCGATCCTGATGCTTGGGCCATAACACTCAACCGCGCTGTTCCTCTTGGGCTTGCCGGGTTAGCAGTAGCTATTGCAGGCTCTATGGGACTTTGGAACATCGGGGCCGAGGGCCAAATAATGGCAGGGGCGATCGCTGCAGCTTGGGTGGCCCGGATAGGTGGCGATTGGCCCGGGTTTGTGCTCATCGCAATGATGCTTGTCGCAGCGGTAGGCGGCGGCGGTGTCCTCGCAATTGGGCCTGCGGTGGCTCGAGCGAAACTCGGTGTCAACGAAATCATCACAACTTTGATGCTCAATGAGGTCGCGATACGGCTGGTTCAGTGGCTTATTCATGGTCCCTGGAAAGACCCTGACTCATTTAACTTTCCGTTGGCTCCTATGTTGCCTGACCAGGCCCGCTTGCCAACACTCTTCAGCCGAGCACATTTCGGGTTGCTCATAGCAGCCGCCGTGATCATCGTCGCGTCAGTCGCCGTCCGTTACACAGGGTGGGGATACGAACTAAGAATCGCCGGGTCTTCGGAATCCACGGCTCGATATAGCGGTATTTCATTACCTAAGAAAGTTCTTACCGTTCTCGTGTTGAGTGGCGCTGTAGCCGGATTAGCTGGCGGTGTTGAATTAGCGGGTACCGCTGATCGTCTAACTGAAACGCTTTCGAATGGTTTCGGTTTCGCGGGCATCATCGTTGCCGCCTTAGCGCTTATGCGCCCATCGGGTGTGGCCGCGGTCGCCTTACTCTTCGGTGCCGTCCAAATAGGTGGACAAAGTATCCAAACCCTTGGAGTTTCTTCCTCCGTTTCCACAATTCTCCAAGCATTTGTTCTGTTCGGAGCAATCGGAGCCGGCGTCTTTAGCCGATATCGGGTGACCCTAGACAGTGGGCCACGCTCAGCACCGGAGGAGGCCAAGTCATGAATGAAGCATCACTAATTGGTCTGCTCTTCGCGACAGTTTCTTTCGGGGCCCTTCTCTACTTAGCTGCATTAGGTGAACTACTAGCTGAAAAAGCAGGTGTCTTAAATCTTGGCGTTGAGGGCATGATGGCAATCGGCGCGGTCACTGCGTTTATAGCTGGGGTGGAATTCCAAAATCCTTGGGTCGCTTTAATAATTGCGATGCTCAGCGGCGCTTTGTTGGCATCTGTCCATGGTTTCTTCACTGTTGGACTTGGCGCAGAGCAAGTGGTTTCAGGTCTATCCCTCACAATTTTAGGATTGGGCCTCGCTGCTTATCTAGGGAAGGACTATGTCGGATTACCGCCGGGTGCCGAATTGGTACCCGTCGAATGGGGAGCTTTGTCTGATTTGCCATGGGTCGGCCCAATTTTGTTTAACCAGGCACCGATCGTTTATTTAGCACTCCTATTAGGGGTAGCAGTGAGTCTGGTTCTTTCAAGCACCCGTCTAGGTCTAGCTCTCCGAGCAGCAGGTGAGTCTGCCTCTTCTACCGACTCAGCGGGGCATTCTGTTCTTGGTCTTCGACTTTCTGCTGTAGCTGCGGGAGGGGCGCTGGCAGGGGCGTCGGGGGCTTATTTAACATTAAGTATCACTCCCCAGTGGGCCGAAGGCATAACTGCTGGGCGTGGGTGGATAGCCGTTGCTCTTGTTATTTTTGGGGCTTGGCGCCCTAGCCGAGTTGGTTGGGGCGCCTTACTTTTCGGTGGAACGTTGGCGTTAAAGACCCGACTACAAACCTTTGGTGTTGATTTCTCTCCGATACTTCTGTCGATGCTGCCTTACATACTCACGCTTCTGATTCTGCTCATCATTTCGATTCAAGCACGCAAACGGCCATCACCGGCACCAGCTGCGCTTGGTTTGGCTTATCGACGAGAAGAGCGCTAATAAGGTCGCTCTTCAAAATCTGTCTAGAGGATGGCTCTCGCCGCCGCCCAGATGTACACGATGATGACGACGAGGAACATGTAACGCCAGATTTGTTTCCTCACACCGTCAAAGTTAAGCGCTACGACTGTCTCTTCCATTACATGTCACACAATTGAGAGTTTCCCCCTCACAAAGTTTTCCCCGCAGCGCCAGCACTGAACTGATCTTGTCCACACTCACGCTAAGTGTGAGTTACCAAAGACAGCTGCACTCGACGGTGGCTTCCAGAGCTTTCCATCGAAACGGCGTTGGCTCTGAGGCTGCTCCACATCCTGTGCATCGGAGCACAAACTCACCATTAACTTTGCTCATCGTCACTGGTTGCTCACCAGTCGACAACCTTGCTTCCTTTTTCGGAGAAACCTTTTGCCGCATTATTTCAGGGAGCTCCAAGACATCAAAGTCGAGGTACAAGGGGTCTGGTGTTAGGGACGGAGGGTTATCCCACGCTTCTCTATGAGCATCGGTTTCTTCTGGCCAACCCAAAAAACTCAACCACGCGTATTGGTCTACGGAATCAAGGTTGTCTGGGATCTCCTTGACAGCACTCATAGGACCAATTTTCTCTGGCACAACGGGTTTATCTGGGCCGGAATAATTGAGAAATGAGATGAGTTCAGGTTGTTCACCTATTCCGAAAATACGAGCTGACTCACTGATGTCCTCTATTTCCTCCATGAACCCATCACGTTCAGATGCTGTTGGGTCCTCCAAGGTGTCGCTCGCATACAACACAACAAATCGAGCTCCCACGCCATGCTGCTTTAGCCGCAGAATCCGTCCCATTCGCTGGATCATCTGTCTTCGCGTTCGGCTTGCGTTGACAACGACACCAAGATTGGCATCGGGGACGTCAATGCCTTCATCGAGGACCCGAGGTGCTGCTACTGCATCCAGCTTCCCGTCGCGAAGGTCATTCAAGATCGTTTCCCGCTCTAAACGGGCAGTGTCCCCAGTAATAATTTCAATGCCTAACAGTGGGTCTAGCCGATTAATGGCGTGATTGGCGGCCTTCACAGTTTGAGTGAAAATGAGGGCGCCTGATGCCTCCAGGATTACAGACGCAAAGTTGGATAAGACTTCATATTTTGAACGACTTGTAGCAACTATCTCGCGACGTTTTGAAAATGAATCAAGATAGGTAGTTGCGGCTTTCCCGTTAGGCCCCGCATCATTTTCTGACAAATAGCTGACCGCAGCTAGGAAAGCTCCGAAAGGCTCTTGAGGCATATCAGGAATCGCCCGTAGTGTTTGTCGAGCTGCGACTAAGTCCGCCTCCATTAAGTCGTATTCGTCTCGTTCTTCTTTGGCTAAAGGTACTGCTACAAACGCGACTCTCGGTTGGGCACATACCCCGTCGGCGATGGCCTGGCCAAAATCGTATTTGTAGCAAACACCGCCAAAATAAGGGACGAGAGTTTTCTCAACAGCATCGTCTGATCGTTCTAGTGTGGCTGTTAATCCCAAGCGTTCTTCATATTCATGAATAAGTGATTTACGTAGGGTCGCTCCCCCAAACCCATGACACTCATCAGCAATCAAAAGACCTCCCAGGTCTCCTGGTGGTAAGGGTTTCTTGGCGCTAGCGGAATGTCGAGTTGTCACCAACACGTCGCAATCATCGGCCCTGTCACTGAAACTGTCTCCTAACCGTCCAATGACGCATTGGGGCAAAGCTTGCTTAAGGCTTTCAGACCATTGCTCCATCAGGACACGACTAGGAACCACGACCAGCACGAAGAGACCACGTCTGTGAGCATCAGCCGCTGCCTGCATGGCAACATTTGTTTTGCCGGCCCCGGTGACGGCTTCAATGATTCCGCGCCGTCCACATCTCAACCAGCTTGCTAACGCCAGGAGTTGCCATTTGTAGAGGAAATGTTGCGACTTGTTCATAGACCGATCCGTTGAAAGACGCTAAGGCCCAGTGCCTGTAATTCCACGTCATAAGATGAGGTTCCTCTATTCGGAACTTCCGAAATTGAATTACCCCACCAACTATGGACTTCCTGGCTAGCGGCAAGCCAACCCAATTCCGTAATCACCCACCTAAAAACTTCACGGATCACCATTGACCACTACTGAGACCAAACCTCTATTTCGAGGAGTGTCACATCGGGCGGCTTTTATAGCTTCGATAACGCTCGCTCCGATTGTGGTTGTCTCAGCCCCAGGGATTTGGCCACGAATGGTCACAGGTCTTTACACACTGGCGATAGTTGCTTTATTTGGAGTATCGGCGTTGTATCACCGAGTCAATTGGGGGCCCGTCAACCATCGACGACTCCAAAAGTTTGATCACGTAACAATTTTCCTCGCTATTGCAGCGACCTACACGCCAGTGGCAGTCTTCGTACTGTCCCCTTGGGCCGCGAAGCTGGTACTAGCCCTGGTGTGGAGCGGCGCCTTGTTGGGCGCGTTAATACGCATCCGATTCTCTCACTCCCCCCAATGGGTTGTTGCGGCCCCGTATTTAATCGTCGGCTGGTGTCTGCTCGCGGTCATCAAGGATGCTTGGCAACAACTCGGAGTTGTCGGGTTCATCCTTTTTCTTTCCGGGGGAATGTTGTACACGGCTGGCGCTGTGATATTTGCTACCCAAAGACCTAACCCTTGGCCACACAAGTTTGGTTTTCACGAAATATTTCACACGTTCACGGTGGCAGCTGCATCACTTCACTACATAGCGTTCGTATTCATTGTTCTACCCAAAGCTCAATGACCTACAGCACATCGTAAGACTGGTCTTTTCACGTCGCTTTGAACGTGGCAGCGAAGAAGCTATGTGGAGGGAGTTGCACCAAAGGGGCAGCATCGTCTGACGTTTCAAACGCGCTCCGCTGCACAGCATGCGGGTTCTCCCAAGTGTTCTGTGTTGATGGGGTTGGATGATGCAAGATCTCACTTGAAACAACGTGGAGGTGTGCCCCAGACAGATTAATTTCTAAGTCGACGGTGCCATCAACTGAGCGGTTCACCGCATAGACGTGCAACTCTCCGTTATCGCTCAGTATGGCTGCCCCATCCACCATTGCGACATCTCCGAAATCGGGTGACCCCAACGTCGACCCTTCATAACCCAGATGAAGTGCCCGACCTTCTCGACGATTCACAAACATTGCCAATGCCTCAAAAATGGTTTGCCGCAGTAATCGATCACCATCGGTAAGGACGGGTGCTATGACATTCACAATCTGGGCGATGTTGGCAATTTTCACCACGTCGGCGTTTCGGATGAAACTCATCAAAAACTGGGCACAAACAAGTGCGTCTTGCAGGTCGTACACCTCCTCGACTAGGTGAGCGGGGAAATTTCCGTCAGCCCACATGCCGTCTCTATTTCGGGTGCGATACCACACGTTCCATTCATCAAACGCTATAAAAGGCCGCTTCGATGAGCGCCGTTTGCCTGCGACGTAACGACACACCGAGTCGATTTCCGCTATTTGTTGATCAATCGCGGCACCGGAGGTCAAAAACGCTGCGGTGTCCCCAGAGTAGTTGTCTAGGTATCTATGAGTAGATAAATAGTCGGCGAATCCGCCAACAGCTTCTAGGGCTTCTCGGTCCCAGTTGAGGTAGGTCGAGTTGTCGGGCAAGGACGTCCCCGACACCACCAGTTCAATCGATGGATCGACAAGTTTCATCATGTGAGCTGCCTGACGAGCTTTAGTCCCATATTCGGACGCGGACATGTGACCAATTTGCCAGGGCCCATCCATTTCGTTCCCGAGGCACCACAACGGAACTTTTGATGTATTTGATGATTGATCGAGTTCGCGTTGCTTAGTGATGTCCGTTGCCAATTGGCCATTGGTGTACTCAACCCAATCTGCGGCTTCTTCAGCTGAGCCTGTCCCTAGATTCACGGCGAACATTGGGGACCACCCAGTTCTGTCGCATAGAGACAAGAACTCATTGGTACCAAAACTGTTTGGCTCTATTGTCCCCCAGGCCAGTTCTCGACGGGTGGGACGGTTCTCGACAGGACCGACGCCATCCCGCCAATGGTAATTAGAAACAAAATTCCCGCCGGGATAGCGCATAACTGTGAAATCAAGTTCATCTAAAGCAGCTAACACATCTGTTCGACATCCAAACTCGTCAGCATGGGCCGACGTTGGTTCATAAATGCCTTCGTACACGGCTCGCCCCATGTGTTCCAAGAAGCCACCAAAGATTCTCGGGTCAACTTGCCCTACGTGATGATGGGGGTGAAGATTAAACGTAGCTTTAGTCACGGGGGGAGCGTAGTTCTAACAGGGCTGTCTCTTTAGCCAGCAGGCTTAGTGGTCGTCAGGGCTTAGGAACAACCTCGCCACCAACATTTGCTCTTTGCCGATGTCAGTCAGTGTGTAGCTCAATTATCCAAGCAGTAACGCTTGATGTGGTTGTTCGACAAGCCGCAGCAGTTCAGTTGCTCGTGCGTCTTGATCTTGAGCGCAGACAGACTCCATCCAACGAGCACGATCTGCGGTAACCACAACTTCGGTCGACCCTGAGTCACCACGAACGATCTCGGGATCAACGGTCCCGGCCGGAAGGAAACGAAAATCACCCTCGTGGTACAACCGGTCACCGATAGAGCAACTGCCACCAGTCATGAGCCAGAACCTGTCGGTTTGGCTAGCAGATTTAGCTGGCTCCGATGCCCCCCCAGGCCACTGCGTCATTTCTACCAGCGTTCCCGAAGAGGGATCACCCATGAGCACCATCGCCACATCAGAGCCGTCTGACATGCGGTGCCAGTTGGTCTGGTCGTGTAGGTCCCCGTATAACTCGGGGCGTTTGGAGTTTAAGTCTGCGAAAGTTGCTGCAACCGCGCTCGCTGTATCGTCGTCGTGCTCATGGAAATGCGGTTGCTCGTCGCCGAACACGACTGACGCGGACTCATCCAGCGTCGCTTCCGCTTCTGCTCGATCGCGATCTGAGTAGACGGGGTGGTAGCCGCGGCGGTCTGCACTCACAAGCAACAGTAATGCTCCATGTCCACCTTCAAGAGATTCGACGTACACATCGTTAGCTCCACGCAGCACAAAGGACCCATGACCAAACCAATGACCCGACACCCTGGTCTGTCGAGAGTGCGAAGCCAGGGCAATTCTGAACGTGTCGGTTCGATGGTGGTGTGAATATGCCCGCCCGTTTGCGCGTACGCTCTCCCGCCCTGGAGGGAAGCTCAGCACGCGCGCCATGGGCCCGGATTCGGAGTCACCCATCAGGAAAGAAACTTCGCGGTAATCGCCATCTTCGGTGAGACTGTTCCAGCGTTGGGGAAACGCAACGTTTCCTTCCTCAACAGATTTGCCTGCTGGTTGTGTCTTATCCGTCATAGTCAATACACCCTTCCGGCCTACTTAAGCAGACTGGCTCAACCAATCTATCTCACGAGAATTTGGAGCTCTGTGGAAACACCGGGAGTAAGTCAATGACGAACTAGACCGGGATTGCGCACCATCAGCCTCAATCAACATTGACGCTGAGACCGTCCCTCAACACCAAGTATTGCCGTTCATAATCATTTTGGAGTGCTGGCGCCTGATCGGCGGTTCGGTGCACTGCTCCATCGGGCGCGTATTGAACGATGTAACTCTTACGCACATCTTCGGTGAGGTTTGGTCCAGTTCTGTGGGGTGTGAGTGACGAAAAGACAACGATGTCGCCCGCTGTAGCGGGAATAGGAATCGCCTTGCTGGAAGAGGGCGCGCAACACCACCCCAAAGGAGTCATCTCGTGGGCAAGGGTGCCCTGGCGATGCACTCCTGGAATCACCCACGGACATCCGTTGTTTTCATCAGCATCGGTTAGAGCAATCCAACAGGTCAGATATTGCTGCGGCTCGAGATAGGTGTATCCGTTGTCTTGATGAAATGGGAATTCCTCGGGGTTACCGGGTTTCTTGTAGACCGCCTGTTCCCAATAGAGACGAACGTCGGGACCAATGAGATCGTGACAAAGGCCAACAAGGGGTTCGGCAGTGCTGAATTGACGCAATTTGGGCGATCGTTTTACGAGATGTTTGGTAAACGTGATCGCATCGGCTTTAGAAATAAACACTTTTCCACCAGGTTGGGTGCGTAAAAACCTCTCAGCTTCTTGTTCGAAAGGATCGATCTCTTTAATGAGGTCTGTGACCTGGTTGGCGTCGAAGGCATCTTTCAATAAAAAGAACCCGTCTTCCTCGAACTGGGCGACCTGGTCAGCAGTCGTAGCACGCCTTGCAAGGGGCGATGATTGCCATGCAAAGGAACGATTCAGCGGATGTAACAGGGGTGTGGTCACTGAACTGATTTTTCTCCAACTGGCATCCAGTCGTTGATGACTGCCGGACTTTCCGCCATGTCTGTTGTTCCTCGTTCTGCGTAGTGGTAAACCATCGCTGCCCGAATTTGGTTGGAGTTGTTGTCCTTAGATCGATGCATTAAGTGGCTATGAAAGAGAAGCAGATCACCCGCCGCCATAATGACCGGTATCTCGCCTGACATGTCATGGTCGAGAATCTCTACGTAACCCTGATTGGCATTTAACCGTCGATCTGGAAGGTGCTTATGAACTGGTTCGAGGTGCGAGCCTGGCACTACATGTAGGCACCCATTCGTGAGCGTTGCTTCAGTTACCGCGAGCCACACGCCGATTTGTGGTTCGCGGTCGAATGGAAAATAAAAGCCATCTTGGTGCCATGGTTGACCCCAAGCGCCAGGATTTTTGAAAATAAATTGCGACAAGAAACAGTCAATATCGGTACCGAGAAGATGTTGAACTAATGCCACAAGGTCAGGTTGGTTCGCGAATTCGTGGAAAACAGAATCCCGGTGGATCTTGAAGACCTTCGACACGCGTTCCTCGGCTTGCATCTCGGGGCCTACTGATCCAGCTAAATTCCGTTCCGGATGCACAATGGCTGCGCCAGCTACACCGCGACCGTCCGCTTCTCGCGCTAGGTCAATCGCTCGCTGCAACATAGCCTCGCAGGTTTCGGACGACGAAAACTCTCTCAGGAGAAAGAACCCATCACGATCCCACGCTGCAGAGTCGCTAGCGGAGAGAAGCATCGTTCTGTGCCGACTTGGCAACGGCAACTACTTTAATTTCCAACATCTCTTCAGGATAGGACGAGAGGTCGCTGTGTCGCATTGTTGATCACTGAACGGTGCCTGTCGCTGTCTTCCCTCTCACCAAGGAACCAAGCAACCACCAATTCATGTTCAGTACCTAGCGTCCGATCAATTGCCGTAGTTAATAGGCGGGGTCAAAAAATGAAAACCCTCACCGTCAGATGAATGAGATCATCAGGTGAGGGCCTTCAATGATCCCAGCGCAATGCAGCCGCACGCACTGAGATCAAAAGCACTCTACGGGTCTTAACGCCAAAGCCCTTCCGAAACAGTGATGCAGCAACTTCGCAATTGACCAACCACAGTCCGCTAAAACCTGACCGCACAAAGGCGGAGTTCGTGGAGTTTTATTCGTGGAGCTGATCGGAATCGAACCGACGACCCCCTGCTTGCAAAGCAGGTGCTCTAGCCAACTGAGCTACAGCCCCAATAACTCTCAGAGGGTACCGAAGTAAAGCTTGGAGCACGACTTAAGCAAACAAGCGATTTTGCAGGCATGATCAAGGTATTGAATTTCGTTACAAATCGAAAATTCCCTTGAGGAGGGACATCTAATGACTATGCCCGCGATTTCGTTAGCTGCGGTGAGCGGCCGCCGTCAACAAACACTCGATATCGCTGCGGAAATCGAACAGCGCGGCTTTACCGGTATTTACTGCCCCTCAATGGGTGATTGTGTTGCTCTTTGCCAAGCGATCGCTTCGGTCACCAATGAAATAACTTTCGGCACTTCAGTCCAACCTATTTATTTCAGGAATCCGGAGGACCTCGCAGCGACTGCTGCTTTCATCCACGAAATAAGCAACGGACGATTCCGATTGGGGATAGGTGTAACCCATGGACCCGTTCACCAACGTTTAGGAATTACTCCAGGAAAACCTTTAGCTGATACCCGCGACTATGTAGCCGCGATGCAGCGAGCCGCCGACCATCACGGAGAATTGCCTCCAATTGTGTTGGCGACCTTGAGAAGAAAAATGGTTGAACTCTCAGTCGAAATTAGTGCGGGAGCAGTGTGGGCGAATGCAAGCCGCAATGACTTCAACAATTCAGTCGCTGACATACCAGAAGATGTTCAGGGTAGTGATTTCTTTATTGGCAACATGATTCCGACGGTGATCGATGACGATCGGGAAGCCGGCGCTGCACGGAACAGAAAAACTCTGCAGGGATATGTAGCTCTACCCAACTACCGCAACTATTGGAAACAAGCTGGGTACGTCGAGGAGATGGAAGGCATAGAAGCCGCTCTTGGCGATGGAGACCGAGATCGAGTCTTGACATGTATGTCGGATGAATGGCTATCGAACGCGACACTCTATGGCTCTCAAAACGAAGTAAGGGAAGGGGTAGAAGAGTGGTTCGACCAGGGTTGTAAGACTCCAATTCTGGTGCCTTCCAGCACTAGCGGCGGCCAAATGCACGCCATACAAGAACTGTTCGACTGTTTCTCGTGAGTCAGTCAACCGGAGTTCTAGTTGTCCTCTGAAATAGACCTTGATGCTGCCGCTGCACGCCTTGCGGGTGTGGTTAGACGAACGCCGGTACTTAGGTCCCGTCTCCTAGACGAACGCGTCGGCGCGGAAGTCCATCTCAAAGCAGAACATCTGCAGCGGACTGGCGCCTTTAAATTCCGCGGCGCATTCAACGCGATTGCCGCGCTACCAAATTCTGTTCGCCAATTAGGAATCATCTCCTATTCCTCAGGCAACCACGCTCAAGCTGTCGCGCGTGCTGCCCAGCTATTCGCTGTTCCGTCAACCATCGTGATGCCGACTGATGCCCCGCATTCGAAACGGGCCGCTACAGAAAGTTACGGCGCTGAAATCATTAGCTACGACCGTTATACCCAACGTCGTGAAGATATCGCCGCTGAGGTAGTACAGGACAGGGACTTAACCCTGATCCCTCCGTTCGATCATCCAGATGTAATTGCTGGTCAATCAACTTGCACCCAAGAATTATTCGAAGATTCCGGTCCCCTAGACCAATTGATTGTGCCAGTGGGGGGAGGTGGATTGATCTCTGGTAGTGCATTAGCAGCACACCGCGAAAACAAAAAGTGCGAGATTGTGGGTGTTGAGCCTGATTCCGGCAACGACGTTCAGTTATCGCTTCGTGAAGGCCGAATCATAGAAATTGATGTCCCAGAAACTATTGCTGACGGGCAGCAAACGACGTCGCCCGGTGTTCACACATTCGCTGTGATGCAACAGCACGTCACTGAGATAGCGACGGTGAGCGACGATCAGATTCTTGACGCCATGGATTATTTATTTCGATTCCAAAAGCAGACCGTAGAACCCAGCGGTGCTTGTGCTTTGGCCGCCCTTTTGGCAGGCGCAGTCAAACCCGCGGGAAACCGAATTGGGGTCATTTTGTCTGGAGGCAACATTTCACCAGAACGATTTGTAGAACTGATGGGGCAACACTGAGAAATCTCAGTGGCTTTAACCTGCTCGAATCAGCGTTTCGACCTGCCCGAGATAACGAACCTCTTCGTCTCGAGCCACATCTAAATCATCACCCCATGGTTCGAAGAATGATCGCCATCGTTGAGCCCAGGTGTGTTCAGCGGTAACCCGCGACCATGCCGCCTCTCCAATTTTCTCCAGTTCTTGTTTGTCAGCAATAAGCACCGGAACCAAGTGCGCCAGATCTTCGCTTGATTGGAACGTCACAACTTCGTCACCTGGAACCAAAACATGGCCGACTGCGGCTCTTGCTTGAACAAGAGCCGGCGTTCCCACAACAGCAGCTTCGTAGACGCTATTGGACAGGCCAAGTTCAAAAAAAGATTTCCTCACCTGTGATTGATGAGCCAACGAAACTGGCAACTCAACTAACAAGTGCGCCCCGGCAAACAAGGTGGCTCGTTCCGGCAGAGGCAAAGCGTCGATGACTGACACGTCGAGTGGCAATTCTGACCAGCCTTCTCCCATGACGGCGACATCGTCTAGGTGATCTAAACCCATCACGACATCAATATTTTCTGGGTCCGCGTCTCCTACAACTACAACTCCTCGTCGTTCGGAAGGAACAAAGTTCATTAACGCTGGCGGATGAACTGCAGGTTCAATCAGAGAGAGTCGGAAGGTGCCCAGGTTCGCGTATTCATCGAAGGTTTGCAGATCAGGGACTGCAACCAAGTCGTACTCCCGCAGGTCATCGCTGAGTGTGCTTAAGTCTGTTGTTGCTCCTTGGAGCGTCGGCCCGGTGTGCAAACAAAGAGCCACCGTTTCCGACGCGGCCGTCAAAGCACGGATTTCTTCCCTGTCAGGAGCGCCAGCAGATGGAATGACAATCAACATTTCAGGTGAATACCGATCGAGTCCCCACTTGATCGCTGCCTTGGTGGGTGCTACTGCGACTACTTCATGCCCCAAAAACCTCAGCGGGTCGGCTACCTGCAAGCGCACGGGTGACTCAGGGGCATCTACTCCGTAACCGGTTACTACTATCCGCATTGTGGGGGCCATCTCTGTAGGTCAAGCTGATCGGTCCGCTATGGGGCCTCCCACTTCAGTGTGGAACACTTTCCGATGAATTTCGATGACCATTAGAGGGTTCATTTTGAAGACCTCTCACCACAACTCCCACCGCTACTACCAACACAACGATTGAAGTCCACACGTTGACTCGAACACCAAACACCTCAGTGGCCTTATCGGCCCGAAGTAGCTCAATCCATAGTCTTCCCAGGGTGTACCCGGCTACATAAATGGCCCAGCTGTAGCCCTTCCTAAGTTGGGGAAATAACCTCGGCGTAAGCACCGCTATAAACGCAGCAACTCCCAAATTCCACAAAGCTTCATAGAGGAAAGTCGGATGAAAGGTTTGTGAGTCCGCGTATTCCATGGGTCGATGCTCACTGTCAATTCGCAACCCCCAAGGCAAATCGGTCGGTCTCCCAAACAATTCTTGATTGAACCAATTTCCCAGCCGTCCGACCGCTTGAGCTATCGGAATTCCAACAGCGGTGGCATCAAACATTGCAGCGACGTCGCCATGTTCTCGACGTACTATCCACCACGCAACTAGCGTGGCCGCAGCCACTCCTCCCCAAATCCCAAGTCCTCCTTTCCAAAGTTTTGGAATCTCAGCCCAGTTGCCTTGGAATCGACTGAAGTCAGTGGCGACGTGATAAAGGCGAGCTCCTATTATTCCGGCTGGAATTGACCAGGTCGCCATCCGATGCACCATCACCGGGTCTCCGCCTGCGGCTTCATAACGGCGGCTGCTTACCCACACCGCGAGCAAAGCCCCAACTGCAATCGCCAATCCATAGGCACGTAACTCAAAAGCACCTATTTGAATGGAGCTTGTCGATGGGCTTGGGATTGCAGCAAACATCACATTCTCCTGTCACGCTGAGGATATAGCCAAAGGGTTGCTTCTAGAGAGGCGTCCTTGCCAGAACCGCTTCGTCCGCGTCCTTAATCCGAGATTAAGTAGTGGACAGACCCTCATACACAGCAGCGGTAATTCCTCGATTTTCGAGTTCCTGCAACCAGGGAAGTGGATCATCCAACATTCCTAAACTCCACGAACCTGAAGGCAACACATCCAAAAGCGACCATTCCGCAGCTATCGCTGCGACAGCAGCCGCTGCCGCCGAAGGGTAGTCAATTGCTCCGATCACTTCAGTAGTCTGGACCCCGCCTCGAATGCCCCGAATTTCAACTCGGACTGCCCCTGGACCGCCGTCGCTGTGAGGGGGACGAAGCATTGGTAGCCAAGCAGTTAGCCGATCGCGTCTGGTGGCCGCCACCTTCGCTGTAATTCGTTCAGCTTCAGGGAAACTTGCCGACAATAAGACAGGGTCGGCGAGTGCTGCCCTATAGCAATCTCGGGCACCAAGTGGATCAGGGAACCAGACCAGTTCTCGGCCTGCACCACTGGGGCGCTTCATCCAGCTTCCATTGCGCCGTTCAAGTGCCTCCTGTGTTCTTGCACGATGAAGCTGGCGTTGGCACGAAGGGCCCCCAGTACCCATTCGGGCTACATGGATCTCTTCGACGCGATCGAATCTCTCTCCACCGTGACGCGCGAGTAGACAACTCAAGCCCGGCGAAAAGGCAGCCCCCACGATGATCGACCGGTCAGCTTTTTCAGCTGTTGAATCAAGCTCTAACAACCCTTCCACATCATTTAATGCATCTGACAAAGAGACAACGTGAGAACCATTCCCGATTGCCTCTTCAGCAAGTTCTGCATGTCCACCCGAGGGTTGAGCTAATACGGTTACCTCCGCTGCTGGGAGTGGACCGGGAGCAACAACTTCGATATCGACGTCAACCAACTGGCGAACAAAACCATGCATCCGTTGAGGACGTCTTGCACCAAGAATCAATCTGTCGACGACGCCCGAAGCCGCAAGTTGTCGCGCGACCCGCCGACCAACAATCCCCGAACCTATAACAGCAACTGTTGACATATCAGCGGAAGTCCGGGCCGCTTAACTGTCGCCACTTACCTTGACGCGGGGGAATTCCTCCCGATCCTCTTAGACGCAAGATGGCAGCAACAACCGTTCCTACACCCATTGCCAAGATTGCTCGGCGTAGTGCTCGCACAACTACCTCCGCTCAGAGACTTAAATCACAGGTTATGTGATACCGGTTGTTCGGAACGTGGGGCTAGCTGGAGTCGAACCAGCGACCTCACCCTTATCAGGGGTGCGCTCTAACCAACTGAGCTATAGCCCCGAACAAGTGTCCGATAGTAGCGGCGCTACTGACGCGTCACCAACGTGATTGTGTTTAAGAGGGCGGTTGATCTTCTTCTAACAGCGTCACTCGTACTCCGCCAACAAGGTCACTAATGAGATTAAAGATGATTGTCAGCAGAACATTAAACGCAACCCCGGCAACAAATAACACCGCTCCAATGACCGTCGCTCGCCGGAAAATTTCGTCTCCGTTGATCTCCCATACCTCATATGAGCCGACCTCGGCGATAAAGGACTCGATATTGGTGATCACGCCTGATTGCACTGCAGCGGTCCACAGTAGGTAGCCGGCGATAACTGTCGCTCCATACAGGCAGGCGTACAACAAGACCGAAACCTTCAATACCGACCAAGGATCGATATGTCTGATGGTTCGTCGAGTTCTCTTTACTCGAGCGCGACGTCTTCCTAGCCATCCAAGATCTTCTTCTGCCAACAAAATTGGTGCCTCGTCGGCTGGTGCTATTGGAAGAACTGGCTCAATTTGCTGACTTATCTGGGTATCAACAACCGAAGGTTGTGATTTGTCGATTAACGGGACAACCCCAGTTTCATCATTTGGCTCTGGGATCTCGACTGTTTCACTCCTTTTTTGACCTGCCGGGGGGCGCCTAACGACTTGTTTGTCTTTTGTTCGCCGTTCTTCTTTAGGAGCGCGGCTGCGCTTTGTTTCGGAGGCTTTCTGTCTTTTTGATCGCTGCCGGCCGGTTTCTTGTTGGTCTAGTCCAACCGCACGCGCGAATGTTTCATCGTCAACCCCATCTGCAGAAGGGTTTCCTTGGTCTGGTTGATCGGAATCAGCCACGCGTCGAAGTGTACGGGAGCACAACCCTTAGCTGGGCGCGGTGCTCAGTTTGCTGCTTCAGTTTCGGCCGTTTCGTCGAGATCTAACGTGACTGGAGACAACGCAGCAACTGTCTCCTCGTCACCGACATTCATGACTTTGACACCCGTCGCGTCGCGTCGTTGTTCCGCTATTTCCGAAACTGCCGTCCTAATCAACACACCACCCGACGACACCATGATCACCTCGTCATCCATTTCGACCATCCGAGCGCCAATAACTGCGGCACCACGTGCCTCGGTCAGCTTTATTCCTTTGACTCCCATTGTTCCTCTCCCTTTGCGGGGGTAAGCCTCGATGGGAGTTCTCTTTCCGTAGCCTCCTTCAGTCACCGTCAACAAATAACGTTGATCATTTTCCGAAGTCGAGGCAGCGGCTACGACAACATCGTCCGCTCTCAATTTCATCCCCCTGACCCCAGCCGCACTTCTTCCCATTGGGCGCACCTGGTTGCCAGCGAACCTGATCGCCTGACCTGCACTACTGACTAAAACGACGTCATCGTTTTCTCGGACTTGAATAACCCTTACAAGCTCATCTCCATCGCGGAGCTTTATTGCTATAAGCCCATTGGTTCGATTCTTGTCATATTCGGTAAAGGTCGTTTTCTTGACGACCCCTTTGCGAGTTACAAACAGCAGAAACTCGTCAGCAACGAATTCTTGTGTGTCAATGACGGCTTCAACTACTTCATCTGGTTCCAACTGCAGCAAATTGACTACGGCTGTTCCGCGAGCTGTTCGTTCCATCATGGGAACCTGGTACGCCTTGAGGCGGTACACCTTTCCACGATTGGTAAAGAACAAGAGGTACGAGTGAGCGGTTGTCGTCAAGACGCGAACCAAAATATCGTCCTCTTTAAGTCGTGCTCCTTGTACTCCCCTACCTCCACGCCCTTGCGTACGGAAGGTGTCGGCGGCGACCGATTTGATATAGCCGCCTTTGCTGAGGGTAATAACCACCGGTTCATTGTCGATTAAATCTTCAACTTCCATATCTCCTTCATCGAACACAATTTGTGAACGCCGCGGAGTGTCATGTTCTTCCCTGACTTCTTGGAGTTCTTCTTTTATGACTGCCCGAAGTTGGCTGTCATTGCTCAGGATTTCTTCCAGTTCTTTGATCCGGGCTTGAAGTTCCAGTAATTCCTCTTCGAGTCGCGTTCGACCCAATCTGGTTAGCCGCCCCAATTGCATGTCAAGGATATGGTTCGCTTGTCGTTCGCTAAAGGAGAACGGCTCCAACTGGAGTTCCCCAAGAGCAGATACTCGATCTTCACTCGCCCTGATGAGGGTGATTATTTCGTCGATCAAGTCCAGTGCCCGAAGCAACCCTTCGACGATGTGGGCACGATCTCGTGCTTGGCTGAGTCGATATTCTGAGCGCCGCGTTACGACGTCGATCTGATGTTCAACGTAGGCACTCAACGCGTCTCGAAGATTTATAGTCCGAGGAACGCCATCGATGAGGGCCACCATGTTCGCTGCAAAGCTTGTTTGCAAAGGGCTGTGTTTATAAAGGTTGTTGAGGACAACACTTGCCGGCGCGTCTCGTTTTAGTTCAATAACAAATCTGGTTTGACCTTTAGCTGACTCATTACGCAGCTCTCGTATTCCGTCAATAATTTTTCGATCGACCGCATCAGCAATTTTTTGCTCGATATTTTCAACTGACTGTTGGTATGGAATCTCAGTGACAACTATTTGGGTGTTCTTCCCATCTTCAACAATTTCTGCTTTGGCTCTGATCCGAATGGACCCGCGCCCTGTCGTAAATGCGCTCGTTAGGCCAGCTCTTCCCATGATGAAGCCACCCGTTGGGAAATCAGGGCCTTGTACGAACTCCATAAGATCGGCGACTGTCGCATCTGGGTTGTCAATCAAATGAAGCGTCGCGTCGATAACTTCAGTCAAATTGTGCGTCGGAATATTTGTTGCCATTCCCACCGCTATTCCCTGGCTTCCGTTAACAAGCAAGTTCGGGAAACGGGCTGGCATTACTAAAGGCTCTTCGCCTGATCCATCGAAAGTAGGGGCTAGGTCAACAGTGTCCTCGTCGATACTTTCGACCATTCGCATTGCAAGATCAGTAAGTCGGCATTCGGTATATCTATAAGCTGCCGGCGGATCACTCGGCGAACCAAAGTTGCCATGCGGGTCAATCAGCGTGTTTGCCAAACTAAATGTTTGACCCATTCGAACCATGGCTTCGTAGATTGCGTTATCACCATGAGGGTGATAGTTGCCAATAACATCGCCGACGACGGTGGCACATTTCTTGTGCGGTCTGTCCGGTCTCATCCCAGTTGAAAACATCGACCACAAAATTCTTCGATGAACAGGCTTCAATCCGTCGCGGGCATCTGGAAGAGCCCTCGCTGTGATGACTGACATCGCGTAGTCAAGAAACGATTGTTCCATCTCTTGTTGGATTTCAATTGGCTCTATTGATAGGCGACTTTCGTCATCTGGGATTTGGCCATCGGGTGAAGATTGGTCGTCCATGGTGCTCAAATATCCAAGAAGCGAACGTCATGCGCGTTGTTTTGGATAAATCCCTTTCGGCTCTCGACATGTTCGCCCATCAGGACGCTGAAAATGTTGTCAGCTATTGAAGCTTCGTCGACAGTTACTTGAAGCAAAGTCCGCGTTTCGGGATTCATCGTTGTTTCCCACAACTCATCCGCGTCCATTTCGCCGAGCCCTTTCAGACGTTGGAATTCATTCTTGTGATTCGGTCTGTCGGATAAAAATTCTGATTTCGCGACATCGTCTTTTAGATAAACCGTGTCATTGCCGACTTTGGTCGAATAAAGCGGCGGTTGAGCAATATAGATATGTCCACCGAGCACTAAATCTTTCATCTGGCGCCAAAAGAAAGTCAGCAACAGCGTTCGAATGTGGCTTCCGTCTACATCAGCGTCACACAGCAACACAACCTTGTGATATCGAATTTTTTCGACATCAAAATTACCTTCACCGTCTCCGATCCCTGCTCCTATCGCAGAAATGAGTGCCTGGACTTCGGTGTTTTGGTACATCTTTTCGAGCCGTCCACCAAGGCGCTCGACATTTAAAATCTTCCCTCGAATAGGAAGGATTGCCATAGTTCTGGGGTCTCTGGCATCTTTCGCGGACCCTCCAGCTGAGTCTCCTTCAACTATGTAGACCTCGCTTTCAGCGGCGTCCCCCGATGAACAGTCGGTGAGTTTGCCGGGCAGACCTGCACCCGCTAGTGCTGACTTCCTTATCGTATTTTTTGCTTTTTGAGCCGCGAGGCGTGCCCTCCGCGCGTCGATCGCTTTACCGATCGTTCTCTTCGCTTCTTTGGGATGTTCTTCAAGCCAATCGGTCAAGGCATCATTAGTTGCTTTTTGGACCAGGCTTCGCATCGAGGTATTGCCCAGTTTGGCCTTAGTTTGACCTTCAAATTGGGGCTCTTGAAGGCGAACACTGACTATCGCAGTTAGTCCCTCGCGGATGTCGTCACCTTGGAGGTTGTCTTCTTTTTCTTTGAGAAGATTCTTTGCCCGGGCATAACGGTTAACCGTCGAGGTCAAGGCAGTTTTAAACCCTTCTTCATGCATACCCCCTTCAATCGTGCTGATTCCATTAGCAAACGAATGGATCCCGTCAAGTTGGTATCCCGTATTCCATTGGAAAGCTATTTCAACTTCATCGCCTTCTTCTGCCGCGTCGAGGTATCCAACCTCGTCAAAAAGTGGGTCTTTAGCGTCGTTGAGATGGCGAACAAAATCTCTGATTCCGCCGTCATATTGGAATTCGGCTTTTGTTGGAGAAATATCCCTCTCATCGCGGAAAGCAATCTTCAAGCCGGCGTTCAAAAACGCCATCATCTGAAATCTCTCTAGGAGGGTTTGTGCTCGGAACTCAACGGAATCAAATACGGACGGGTCGGGGGTAAAGGTAACGCTGGTGCCTGTTTGTGATCCAGGTGAATCTCCTACCTCTTTGATTGGCCCAACCGGTTGTCCTCCGTCATGAAAATCTTGTCTCCATCGACGACCATCGCGATTTATCTCCAGTTCCACATAGGTCGACAAAGCATTAACGACTGATACTCCTACCCCATGCAAGCCACCTGAGACTTTGTATCCACCGCCGCCAAATTTTCCGCCGGCATGCAACACCGTCATCACGACTTCAGCTGCAGATTTATCTGGATATTTCGGGTGTTGGCCTACGGGAATGCCACGACCATCATCAACCACGCGACATCGTCCATCAGCGAGAATGACGACCTCGATGGTTGAGCAGTGCCCGGCCATCGCTTCATCTACTGAATTATCTACGACTTCATAAACCAGATGGTGAAGTCCCGCTGGGCCTGTTGATCCGATGTACATACCGGGGCGTTTGCGAACTGCTTCCAAACCTTCAAGAACTTGAATATTTTCTGCCTGGTATGTTGCGTCGCTCACTTAACCCCTTTTCGTGAGTCAAATACTACCAGTAGGAGGGGTCCCGTAGAGGTAGGGTTAAATTCGTTATATGGCTTCTCAAGCCTTCTGACGCAAAATACTTACGTTATGAGCCTTTGACGTGAACTTTGAGACCGGAAAAGTTGAGTTTTGGGTCTATGTCTCTCAACTTTGCAACTAGCTCTTGTTCTAAATACTGAATCTCAGTTGCCCACCCTGGATGGTCAACATCAATAAGAAGACAATTATCAACGACTCGACGGGGCTTACAGTGATCTGCAATGGTTGGGCCGACGGCTTCTGCCCAGTGTTGGTAAACGAGAAACATGGCTCCGTCATCACCAAAGTCACTGACAAGCCGTTTTAAAACATCGCGCAACGATCGTGGTTGATGCCATTGGGATGATCCTCCACCGCTAATTTCCATGGATTCGACCTTCAACAATTTCCAATGTTTGGACTGGATCAATTCCGTCAGGAACCGTTCCTGTCGCTGAGGTTAAAATTATTTGTGAATCAGGAAGACACTCCACGAGCCTTTTGGCGCGGGTTTCGTCTAATTCAGAAAACACATCGTCCAACAGAACAACCGATTGATCTCCTGTTGCTTCTTCAACGAAAACATATGTCGCTAACCGCAACGCTAAAGCCAAACTACGTTGCTCTCCTTGTGATGCATGAAATCGAGAATGGAGCGGCCCTAAAAGAATGGTCAGATCATCGCGATGAGGCCCCACTAATGTCATTCCTCTTCTAATTTCATCACCCTGCACTCTTGAAAGAACAGCTGCGAGTCCTTCGTCCCTCCAGTCAGTGTCAAGCTGTAGTGATACATCGGTATCGAGGCCTGACACCCGTTGGTAGAAATCTGAAACCACTGGATGGATGGAGGCTATGAAATTGGCTCTGTGTTGTCCCACCACGTTCGCGGCCTCTATTAGTTGTTCGTCCCAGACAAGCAAGTTGGCTCCCAAGTCCTCGGAATAGCGGCCTCGGGCTTGTTTCAATAGATTGTTTCGCTGTCGAAGAATTTGGTCAAAGTCGGTTCGAACTGCCCTGAACTCAACACTTCCTAGGGCGATTGTTTCATCTAATAGAGATCGTCTAACTGAAGGTGGGCCTTTAATGATGTCTAGATCGTTTGGACTAAAGACAACAATCCGAACCGTGTCACCCAAGTCTCGGAATTTCTTTATTTTTTGTTTATTTACTTGAGCTTTTGAGCGCCCTTGTGCTGCTAGCTCCACCTCGACAAGTGAGGTTCTGCCTTCGTGTTCAACTTCTGCCCTCAAATAAGCAGCTGGTCTTCCAGCTGCAACTAGAGCATCAACCTTTGCTCCGCGAAACGATCGAGCACCGCTCAACAAATGAAGTCCCTCAATTAGGTTCGTTTTTCCGTGCCCGTTTAATCCAATAACAAGAGTGACCTTTTCGTTAAGTTCAACGTCAGTTGCTGAGTGGTTACGGAAGTCTGTAAGCCACAGGCGCTTAATGATCAATATCTTGTCGGTTTACTCAAGAAACTCGAACTGGCATTAATAAATACAAGAAGTCGCCGCCTTCACTTGAACGAAGCACTGCTGGCTTTAACGCGTCAAGAGTTTCGAGTACAACTTCATCACCAGGCGCAGCTTCTAGCCCCTGAATAAGATATTCAGGGTTGAAAGCGACAGTCAGTTCGTCGCCGTTGTATTGGGCATCCACTTCCTCGTGTGCCTGGCCTACATCTTGCGTGACGGCCATTAACTCCACACAATCGGCCTTCTGGGTGATTCTTAATGGTGTTGTGTCTCGCGCCATCAACTTCACTCGCCGAACAGCTTCTAACAAGGGCTCTCGACCAATGGTCAGCTGGTTTGGGTAACTGCTTGGAATTAGCTGTCTGTAGTTAGGGAACTCCCCCTCAATTAGCCGGGTCGTTACCTGAACGTCCCCGTCGTCGACGGTTACATCGAAACTAACTTCGCGTTCACCTAACCGAACGGTGACCTCTTCGGATTCGCCCAGCACTCGTCCCAACTCATCGAGAGCTCTCGAAGGAACCAGTACTTTTTGACCTTCACTCAGAACTGTTGCCTCAGGAAGGTCTCGAACAGCAAGGCGATAAGAGTCAGTGGCTACCAAACGAAGTCCCCCGTCTTCGGCTGACATCAGGACGCCAGTGAGAATGGGTCTCGCGTCATCTCCGCTTGCAGCCCGGACAACTTGCTTCAACCCAGCAGCTAGATCTGCTGTCGAAACCGTCACCTCATCGCCTTTGGGGTCAGACAGAGAAGGGAAATCATCGACAGGAAGCGTCCGGACAGAAAATTGTGAACGCCCGCCTGAGATCTTCGCTTCCTCTCCGGCAACTTCTACTTCGATTGCTCCAGAGTCAAGAGAACGAATGATGTCGACAGCTATACGCGACGGCAAAACAGCTTCACCAGGTTCTGTTACAGCAACAGGTACTGACGCTCTAACAGTGATCTCTAAATCACTTCCGGTCATTGTTAGAACATCTTTGTGAGCTTTTAAATGAATGCCAGTAAGAACTGGCAAAGCACCACCTCGACTACTCACAGCTCTACTTGCCGTGCCTAGTTGTTCGACGAGTGCGTCGCGTTCACATCGAAATTTCACGTCGCCCTTCTTCTTTCTATTTGTTTTCTAAAATTTAATAGTGGTAATAGGTCCTGTGGATTGTGGATAAACCCACATAACCCCTAGTCAGTTGCTGTTTCTTTATCGACACTACTGTCCACCGCTACCCACAGGAGACCTAACGTATTTACAAAAGTTTCCAACTTATGTGGATAACCAAACTTTTTCCACCCCATCTCCACAATGTGATCCAGAACCTTATCCACTGGTTAATTGGACTTGATATCAGAGATCAATGCGCTGACTTGGTCGTAAACTTGCCGCCGCTCCGCCATCTGGTTTCCAACTTTTTCGACAGCATGCATGACGGTTGTGTGATCACGCCCTCCAAATTCTCGAGCAATTGCTGGATAACTCAAGTCCGTTAATTCACGAACGACGTACATGCTTATTTGGCGGGCCTGCACAAGACTGCGGTGCCTTCGTTTTCCCTGTAGTTCCTCTACGTCGTACCCAAACATGTCAGATGTGGCGTTGAGAATCACATCCGGAGTAATTGGCCTGGACTCGTTGTTGTGCACGATATCGCCAAGGACTCGTTCAGCAAGATCAACTGAAATCGGCTCATCAGTCAACGACGCGTACGCGCTGACACGGATTAGAGCCCCCTCGAGTTCACGGATGTTGTTTGTTATAAGTTCCGCAATAAATTCCAATGCTTCGTCCGGAACCTCACTTCGCGCCACTTCGGTTTTCTTCCTAAGAATGGCAAGGCGGGTCTCAACATCAGGCGGTTGGATATCGGTAATGAGGCCCCACTCGAATCTGCTCCGCAGACGATCTTCCAACGTTGCGATATTCCTTGGAGGTCTATCTGAAGACAGAATGACTTGTCTACCAGCTCCGTGAAGTGAATTGAATGTGTGGAAAAACTCTTCCTGGAGTCCCTCTTTGCCTTCCATGAACTGAATGTCATCGATTAACAAAACATCAATGTCGCGATAGCGACGTTTGAAGGTGCTTGTAGTAGAAGTACGTATCGCTTCAACGAATTCATTCATGAAAGTTTCTGTTGAAACATATCTAGCTGTGTAGTTGGGGTATGTACTCCTGATGTAATGAACTATCGCTTGGAGAAGATGCGTTTTCCCTAGTCCAGCGGCGCCATGAATAAACAACGGGTTATAACTTCTGCCTGGAGTTTCAGCTACCGCCAGTGCCGCCGCATGAGCAAATCGGTTACTGGTCCCGGTAACAAATGATTCAAAGGTGTAGAGCGGTTGGATTGTGTCGGTATAGGAGTCACCAGTTGAACCATTTGGTCTAGTGGCGTTACTTGTCGGGCTTCCTAGTCGATCCCGCAGGTCGGGTGCAGCGGGTGTTTCTTCCTCAACTTGAGGTTCCTCGTCAATCAAGGACGAGTTTGCAAGCTCGGGCTGTACGTCAATTTCGATGATGTTGGTTCTACATCCGGCGTCAGCTAGAGCTGCTTCAACCATGGGCAAATAACGATTCAACACACGGTCGCGGATGACACTACTTGGAGCTACCAAGACAACACGATCGGTTGCCATCGTCACCATATGGAGATCACGAAACGAAGTAAGCCAAACCGCCTCTGAGACCTGACTTCGAAGCAATCCTCGACAAGTCGTCCAAACGGCGTCAGCATTCAAGCTAACGTCGTCGTTTCCGTCCATTTTTTCTTGATTACTTAGGGTTTTATCAGCCATAAGGCCTCACAAATCACACCATGTGGAAAACCTGTGGCTGTTGTGTAAAACCCCAAGGTCCACTCATTCGCGAGTTGTGGAACCTAGCACTCCGTGGCCAACAAGGCCAAAACAACTACTCTGAGTGATAACTTTGTAACTATTACGACGCATTTAGCACGTTCCGCGCGAGAATCGACAGAACACGCTAAAAATCAGGACTTTCGGCGACCATGTTTCTGTTTCATTGCATTCCCCTCTAGGCTGATTCTGTTCAGATGTAGTCGGATGACTCATCAGACAAGATTTAGGCAAAATTCTTATTCAACCGTCCAAATTGTTGTCCTGTAAGGCAATCGTGGACTCTAGACAAAACGGCGATGCAATTAACGATCGCGGTCTAGCTCCTTCCCCTTTCAGTCACAGCAACGGACTTATCTAGCCCCAAACCGGAGGCCGAGATTATGAAACGCACCTTCCAACCCAATACCCGTCGACGATCGCGCCGACATGGGTTTCGTCACCGAATGTCAAGCAAGGCAGGACGTTCAATCATCAAAGCACGGCGTGCCAAGGGCCGGCAACGGCTGAGCGCTTGATTGAAAGTTGTAGCCAAAGAGCTGATTTTGTCGCACTAAAACGATCCAATCGGTTATCTGGGCAACATTTTTGGATGATGTTCTCTCCTGACTCGACGCTAAAAAATCCGCGCGTTGCATACGCAATAGGGCGTAGCTATGGAAACGCGGTTCAACGGAATCGCCTAAGAAGACAAAGCCAGGCAATTCTTCGTGAAGTCGAAAGCCAACTCCCCAAGGGGCGTTATTTAATAGGAATTCGGCCAGCTGCTCCAGTTGCCGCCTTCTCGCAATTACGTGAGGACATGAGCGATCTCATAGTCCGATTAGAAGAAGAGAAATGAACTTCCCCCGAATAGCTCTCACCAAACTCATCCGTGTCTATCAAAGCCTCACTTCACAGCGCGTCCCTGTCTGTCGCTTTGACCCCACATGTTCTCGCTACGCCATAGAAGCCATTGAACATCATGGTGCTTTGCGGGGAGTCGGATATGCACTACGCAGGATTTGTCGATGCCATCCCTGGGGTGGGTGGGGATATGACCCTGTACCTGCAGCAACCCAAAGAGTCGAGGCCTGATGTTTGACTTAATTGCTCGTGTTCTTGCTTGGTTCTACGACTTTTCTGGCAGTTACGCGATTTCTATTGTCCTGCTGACATTTTTGATCATGTTGATTCTGACGCCTTTAACGCTTAAAGGCACACGCTCAATGATGCGCATCCAACAACTACAACCAGAGTTGAAACGGATACAAGCAGAACACAAAGGGGATCGACAGAAAGTTAACGAAGCAACCATGGCCTTGTACAAACAACATGGTGCGAATCCACTAGCTGGTTGCCTCCCCACCCTTGTTCAACTTCCAGTATTTATCGTCCTCTACCGAGTTATTAACGGCATGACCAAGATGGGAGGGGATGGAGTTCCCAACCCGTCTTACCTAAAGAAAGACTCAGTCCTTTACCAGGATTTAGTTGCCGACAACGGCGAGATGGTTTCTTTCGGGATTGATTTATCCGAAGCAGCGAAAGATGTAATACAAGCCAATTTCGTCGACGGGCTCCCCTACCTCGCTCTTGTGGCAATTACTTTCGTCTTGTCTTTCCTCCAACAAGCGCAGATGAAAGCCCATCGCGGAGATGCTGCTGCACAAAATCCGCAGATGGAAATGCTAATGAAAATCATGCCGTACATGCTGCCCGTCTTCGCGTTTCTAGTTCAGGCAGCTCTCGGTGTTTACTTCATCGCCTCGAGTCTGTACCGAATAGCCCAACAGGCATTTATCCATAAGACGATGAAACCAGTAACGACTGCCGCTACTCCCATCGAAGCAGAGCTAATTGAAGAAGAACCTCCTACTAAAGAAGTAACAAACCAACGTTCAAAGAAAGCGGTAGCTGCTCAGGACGAACGCCGCAAAGCCCGTGACGAGCGGAGCAAGCAACGAAGATCAGGGCGTCGCCCACCCTCTACAGAGAGTGAATCGCCCAAGGCACAAAAATCGAAGAACGAAGAGGAACAGAATCCGATTCAATCCAAGCGAACCTCTGGCGACGGGCGTACAAAGAAACGGCGCAAATGACTATGGATTGGATAGTCACTACAGGATCGACGGTTGAAGCAGCACTCGACGTTGCTTTAGACGAGCTATCTGTAACCCAGGAAGATGTTGAATTTGAAGTCGTCAAAGAGCCACAGAAGTCACTCTTTGGGTTTCGCCGAAACCAAGCCCAGGTCCGAGCGCGTATTCGTCCGATGGAGCCGCCAGCTAAACGAGAGTGGCGAAAATCAAGCAAGTCCGACAAGCACAAAAAGGCAAGAAAACAGAGCCGTAACACCACAAAAAGATCTGGCCGGATAGCTGATAAAAAAGGGCCGCAATCTTCCGGACTTAGCCAAAGCAAAAAGACAGCTAAGCCCCAGAGAAAAGAAAACAACACAGCGGTGAATGACACCCCTCACAAGACTGGACAAGTTCCAGAGGAGTCAAACATTAGGAAGAGGACTATCAGTACCAACTCGCGTCAATCGAACACACGTTCGATAAACGATGAGAATGAGTCCCCTACGTCTGAACCCCCAAAGGTTCGGCGTACCAGAAAGATCGACCACTAGGGATCACTTCCCCTTAACAGAAGCAGGAGACTGCGATGACCACTGAAATGAATGTCGAAGAACAACAGCAATTAGTTGGAGACTTCCTACAAGGACTGGCTCAATCATTTGGTATTAAAGCTGATGCCGAAAATGTGTCCTCTGACGAGGACAGTTTTGAAGTCAACCTTGCTGGTGACGACAAAGAGCTTGGATTATTAATTGGGCCCAAAGGGAATCACCTTGTTGCAATACATGAGGTGTCCAAGACCATGTTGCAACGCCGACTTCCAGGAACTAACAGGGCCCGTATTCGTGTCGACGTCGGAGGATATCGAAGCCGACGCAGAGAGGCTCTTAGCGCCTATGTGCAGGAGTTGGCTAAGGGTGTTGCCAGCGAGGGACTTGAAAAAGGTTTGGAACCAATGAATGCCGCAGATCGCAAAGTCGTTCACGACACCGTCAATGAAATTCCAGGCGTTGGAACTATCTCAGTCGGCGATGAACCTCGGCGACGTGTGGTTCTTGTTGTCTCTAGCGACTGAGACATCTCATGAGCTCGCCGCAGCTCGCAGCGGTCCTGGAAAGGGCACAGAACCTAGGACACATCGGACCAGGGGAACTGGACGGCTACGTCGAACATGCCGTTTCTCATCTGTCCGTAGCTGATCCGGGGGATGGAACCCGTTGGTGTGATTTAGGTTCAGGCGGCGGGTTGCCAGGACTTATAGTCGCAATTGAACGACCAGATTTGAAGTTGACGTTGTTAGATCGCTCATCGACACGAGTCGAATTTCTTGAACAAGCTGTGAAGCAGCTGGATGTTGTAGACAGCGTGGAAATAGTTCAAGGTGACGCCACCGAGCTGGCGCACAGTGAGCTGTATCGGGGCGTGTTTGATGGTGTCTTTTGCCGCTCTTTCGGTCCGCCTCCAGTTACTGCTGAATGCGCAATAGGTTTCCTACGCACAACAGGATGCTTAGTTGTGAGTGAGCCTCCCGAGGCCTCAAGACGACGCTGGCCATTGAAGAGCCTGCAAACCTTGGGGTTCGCGGGGGTAGAAATTTTTGATGGGCCGCCAAGATTTGCAAAGCTGACCGTCGCTGCTCCCCCAGGCCGGGATGTACCAAGAACCTGGAAACAGATAGCCAAGAACCCGCTTTTTTGACGTTTCACGTGAAACCGCATTGTTCGTTGAGAGGGCGTTTCACGTGAAACGAAGGAGGGGTCCTTGACCGGATCAATTCGAGAGAGTGAGATTGGGTTGTTAGCGGTACCTAAGCTGGTTTGTTGAAAGAGATGTGTCTTTGTCCCGGATTCTTGCGGTAGCTAACCAGAAAGGCGGTGTTGGAAAGACCACCACCGTTGTGAGTGTTGCTACAAACGTTGCGCTGTCAGGGCATAAGACTCTCTTAATCGATCTTGACCCGCAAGGAAATGCAACCACGGGACTTGGTGTAGACCCGAGAAACCTTGAAAGTTCAAGCTATAACGTGCTAGTCCAACAACTTCCAATTAGTGCTGCTCGAGTCCAGACCGTTGTGGAGGGGCTAGATCTTGTTCCCTCAACTCTCGATTTAGCAGGGGCAGAAGTAGAGCTTGTGCCAATGTTCAGCAGAGAGCTTCGGCTTCGGTCCGCCATTTCTTTAGTTTCTGGTGAGTATGACTACATCTTTATTGACTGTCCCCCCAGTTTGGGGATGTTGACAGTAAATAGTTTGGCGGCGGCGACAGAAGTAATTGTTCCGCTTCAATGCGAATATTACGCGCTCGAAGGTCTCGGACAACTCCTGAACAATGTTGGGTTAGTGCAAGAGAGTTTAAATGTTGACCTGAAGGTGTCGTCCATAGTGCTGGTGATGTTTGATGCCCGGACCCGGCTAGCAGAGCAAGTTGCTGCAGAGGTTCGAGAACACTTCGGGGAGCTGGTTTTACAGACGGTTGTCCCTCGTTCAGTTCGTTTATCGGAGGCTCCGAGTTACGGGAAACCCGTTGAACTTTATGATCCAAGTAGTACGGGGGCTTTTGCATACCGTGAGGTCACTAAAGAAATTATTGCTCAGCAGCTAACAGATCCAGACATTCCGTCTGAAAGGAGCCGGTGATGGCGCGCCCGCAAGGAGGATTGGGACGAGGTATAGGAGCTTTAATCCCACCACCCGATCCCAGGAGTAAGTTAAAAGAGGGGGACTCACCTGGCCTAGATTCAGCTAAACAGAGACCAGAACCCAGTGGTTACATAGAAATACCGCTCGAGGCCATAGTTGTTAATCAGCTGCAGCCTAGAAAAGTTTTTGAGGATGACGCATTGAGGGTTCTCGCGGATTCGATAAGACGTTTTGGGGTTCTACAACCTGTAGTGGTTCGACCCAGCGATGGCGACAAGCCGTATGAATTGATAGCGGGGGAGCGGCGATGGCGAGCTTCAGAATTGGCGGGAAAGCTCACAATTCCTGCCATTGTTCGAAATTCAAACGAAGAGTCAAGTTTGGTCGAAGCACTTGTTGAAAATCTGCATCGCCAGGACTTAAATCCTTTAGAGGAAGCCGCGGCGTTCAGACAGTTACTGGACGATTTTGGGGTAACTCATTCTGAACTTGGGGAACGCTTAGGAAAAGGACGGGCAACGATTTCTAATTCGATCCGCTTGCTTGAATTACCAGCTGATGCCCAAGCAGCAATAGCTGAAAGAAAAATCACAGCGGGACACGCGAGAGCCTTGTTGGCATGCGGTTCCTTAATCCAGCAGACCAGTCTTTTGAATAAGATTTTGGGTGGAGGTATTTCAGTCCGGGAAGCCGAGATTATTGCAAAAGAAGAAGCTGTTTCGGGGTCGACTCCGGGTTCTAGATCAAAGCCTCGAAGTTCAATGCCTCAAGCTTCTGTCTTGGAAGCACAAAATCACCTTGCTGACTACCTGAATACCACGGTGAGTGTTCAATTAAACGCTAAACGTGGTAAAATCGTTATAGATTTCGCCACAGTGGACGACTTGCAACGAATTTACGACCTTATCTCTCCAAACAAGGACGCGAATTAACAGCGTTATAAGCAACAGAGAGTTAGTGATTCTTGAGCTTTAATCAAGACCTACTTCAACGAACTGACGGAGTGCATCAGTCACAATCTTGGCCATTGCCTGGTGGCTTCTAACCAAAGCAGTTATGTCATCAATTCTCAGCAGCAAAGCGGGCATACGCGTTTCACGAAGCAGCGGAAGTCTCATCCCAAGATTAGGGACGTCGCCGAACAGTTGCCTTAGCTCGTTCGAGAGCACTCCGCCTAACTGTTTTCCAGTTGGACTCTCAAAATGGTCACCCAAGAAATGACAAACGGAAGAGCCCCCTTCGCGAACCTCGACTCCAATACAAAAATCCGCATCGAACGCATTTGCCTGCTGAGCGTGATTGCTCCAGTCAGGGTGATGGGAAGTTAATACTTTCGCTCCGGCCTCAACCAATGTTCTGCGCAGAGAGGCCACAACCGCGTCAAGCCCGCCACTCTCGGCCAACAAGATCTTGTAGCCATTGAGTTCAGTGCTGGGGTGCGAAAATCTTTGTTTTTCTTGCAACCGGGATAGATCTGTTGCTTCACCAAACCGCGTGCCAACTCGATTCAAGAACTCAATCGTGACAGGACCACACACACCATCAGGCACAAGACCTGCATTGAGCTGGAAGTCCACTAACGAGTCAGCAGTCTGCTGTCCATGAATCCCGTCAATTTGTCCCATAGGAAAACCGAGCGAAGTCAGAAGCCTTTGTAGGTCTGCAACGTCGTCGCCCCTGAGAGGAGGAACTTGGAGATACAGCAAGCGGGAACCCAAGCGGTGTCCAGCCTCAACCAACTGACTCCACGTATGAGGACCGCAAATTCCGTCGACATCTATAGATCGATGTGTTTGGAAGGCCTTTAGCGCCGTCTCAGTCAAACCACCAAACAGACCATCAAGGTCGCCGACCTCATGGCCGAGAGAAATCAGTCTGGTTTGCAGATCACGAACATGGTCCCCTTGAGCCCCGACGCCAAACGGACGAACGAAAGAATGATCTACAGAAATTCGCCGATCTCCTCGAGCAAAGCGCCCTTGGGTTTTGCTCCGATAAGTTTTTTGGCGGGCTCACCGTTCTCAAAGACGATGAGGGCCGGAATACTCATTATCTCGTAGCGCCTCGCAAGATCGGGGCTGTCATCAACATTAACTTTGGCGATTTTGATGTTTTCTTGCTCAACTGCGATCTCTTCGAGGATGGGAGCAATCATCTTGCAGGGACCACACCACTCTGCCCAGAAGTCGACAAGCACTGGCGTGTCGGAAGAACTGATTGTTTCATCGAATGAGTTCATATCAAGGTCAGTGATTCCTTCAGCCATCTTTAACTCCTCGTCTTGGGTGAAGGCACTCTAGTGCCAATTGGGACAGATATATCGGCTTAGCTAGAGACCCCCCGAGCTATCTCACGCGTTACGAGTGGTGGTCCTCCAACCATCGCTCAGCATCAATTGCTGCCATACATCCAGATCCAGCTGCGGTTATCGCTTGACGGTAGTAGTCATCTTGGACATCTCCACAAGCGAAGACTCCTGGTACTTTGGTCAGACTGCTGTTTGGCTCTGTGACGAGGTACCCGTTTTCTTTGAGTTCTAAATGACCCTCGAATAAATCAGTATTGGGGCGATGACCAATTGCAATAAACAGTCCATCCACTGAAAGAGAACGCGTCGCTTCAGTGAGTGTGTCTTTAAGGATGACTCCTGAGAGCTTTCCGTCGCCTTGGATTTCGACTACTTGGCTGTTCCATAAAATCTCGATTTTCGGGTTGTCAAACGCTCGCTCGCACATGATTTTTGAAGCTCGAAGCTCATCACGTCTATGTACGAGATACACCTTGGAAGCAAACCTGGTTAAAAAGGTGGCCTCTTCGACGGCACTATCTCCACCGCCCACGACGGCTATTTCTTGGTCCCTGAAGAAGAAACCATCACAGGTTGCGCAGGTTGAAAGACCATGCCCGATGAGTCGGTCTTCATTTGGGAGTCCCAACATCAAACTTTGAGCACCTGTAGAAACTATGACCGTGTTGGCTTTATAGGAAGTCTCTCCAACTTCAATAGTGAATGGTCGTTCACTGAAATCAACGCTGGTGACCTTTGCAGTAAGAAATTCCGCTCCGAACCTTGAAGCTTGAGAACGGAAATTTGACATTAACTCCGGGCCCATAATCCCTTCAGGAAATCCTGGAAAATTTTCTACGTCGGTGGTCAACATCAGTTGACCACCTGGCTGGTCACTCGTTGAAGAAGGCTCGCCTTCGATTACAAGTGGAGCCATGTTGGCTCGAGCAGTGTAAATAGCTGCTGTAAGACCAGCAGGGCCGCTGCCGATAATTATGACGTCACGAATATCGTTCACATTTTCTCCAGTAGAGATATTTCTAGCCCGGGTTCAAGCGACGCGCTTAGACCAGAGAAAAGTTCCCATTAAAGCGAAGACAGCGCCCAACAAAAGATAGGCGGCCCACACATCACCAGGGAGCAACTGGTTCACGATTTTTACCGCAGCGATAACAAGTAGAACCAGCGCAGCTGCTGCAGCAATCAAAATAGCGACGCTGTAGACGACGACGCGAGCTACCAAAAGCAGAGGCCCAGTGGTCTTGCCCCGCACTGACTTAACGACGTTTACAACGACACTGGTCGCCTGAGATGCGAGGCCGTCACCTGTTGACTTTTCTTTCGGTGGAGAAGTCACAAAGTGATCCTATCTGTGACTACCAAGCTATTTGAAGGTGGAGAGAGCTAGCCATATATAGGTCGACCTGTGACCGTCAGCCCGGTGATGGTGACGCGATGCCCGCCGATAGCTAATTCTTTTCCTAAATCGGTGATCCAAAGCAACAATGTCGCGCCAGATGATCCTTCTAGATCGACGGTGATAGTGCCACTGATGCCCTCGCGCTCGGCCACTGGCTGCCCCCAACTCTGGATAGCACCACTAGCACTTTTGTCCGACGTAAAAATTTCGAAAGACCAGTCAATGTTTGGGGAACTAATTCGTAACCGGTCTATTTGTTGAGGAGGGCCCAGTCCGATGATGAGACCAACTCCCTCCTTTAGTTTCCCAAAATCACTAGTTGTGTATCGCTCTGTGTACCAGCCGGTGCTGGAGTCCCCATCGTTGATCAAAATAATTTTTTCAGAGTGTTCTCCCCGGTTGTTTCCAGCAGGGTCGAAATCAATAATCCTCACAATTTGAAGTTCGGCAGAAGTAGCCGCTGGGCGAGACGTCACTGGAGCAGTGCCCAGATTTTGGGTCTCAAAATTTTCAATAACAAGCGGTTGTTCCGGTTCTAACCGAACTACCTCTCTGACGTTGTCAACGAGGGATGAACCAATTTGTGTTCTTGTGACAAAAAGGCCGACAAAGATAACCACAGCTGCCAACACTGCTACGAACGCGGCCGGAGCGAGCCATGAACGCTCTGCTTGTAAGTAATCGATTTGTTCAGATTCTTCAGTGGTCGAAAGACGATCAAGATCTTGGTTCAGTGATCGCAATGCGAGCACAAGAGCAGAAGCGCCGGACCATTGACCCTCGATGTCGACCGAGCGTCTGATCAGTTGACGAAATGAAACAGAGATTGATGGGTGAAGTTCGTGATGGCCTTGGTGATCGAGCTGAGGTCGAAAACCCACTAGAAGTTCATGAATCAGTTCCCCCAGAGCGACAATGTCATCTTGAGGACGTGCTGGGATCTTGTTTGCGTCTCCGGTGGGGGGGCCTTCAACAATTACAACTGTGCCGTCTTTTCGGCGGCCAATATGACTCGTTTGGAGATCGCCTATAGCGAATCCGGCGCCATGGAGCAGTGCGAGGGCTTCGCCGAGATGGATTGCAATTTCCAGTGCCTCTTCAGCTGGAAGCGTTCCGTTAATGGATAGGTACTCATCCAAACTCTCCTCGGGTAAAGATTCTGTTACCAGTCCAAACTGGCTATCCAGCTCAATGGTGTCTAAGACATGTAGCAATGCAGGATGTTCAAGGCGGGTCAAAGACCGAGCCTGGAGTTGAACTCGTTTCCCAATCTCGCTTCCAGGATCCAGAATCCTGATTGTTACTGGGCGGTCTAACGTCCGGTCCAATCCGGACCAAGATTCGATGGGGCCGGTGCGGACACGCTCGTCAATTCGATATCGCTCATGACCATCGACCATTTTGTTGTAAAGGCCGATCAGTTAGCTGTTTGGAACGCGACACCTATGGTCCCGATCCCAGCGTGAGCTCCAACTACTGGGCCAACCTGGCCGACTAATACTTCGACGTTTACAACAGACCTGACTTGTTCCAAGAAAGAGTCAACGTCGTCACAAGCAGCGTGCGTCACAAATATTTGGTCGATTTGGTCAGCATTCTGTTCCACTACTCCAACCAGATAACTGAGGGCTTTACCTCTGGTGCGTTGTTTGCCAGCAGGTTCAACCACTCCGTTACGAACTTCGATCAGAGGTTTGATTGAGAGCATTGAGCCGAGAAGAGATCCAGCAGCACCGATACGACCCCCTTTACGTAAATTTTCAAGGGTGTCTAAGGCGGCGTGGACCTGTGTTCGACCAATGCTGTCAGTTGCTATTGCGGAGACTTCCTCGATGCTGGCACCAGAATTAGCCGCAGCCGCAGCCCCAATCACGACTGAACCAAGTCCCAGCGTTACCGTCCTGCTGTCAATAACCCTAACTTCAATTTCATCTCTAACTAATTGAGCTGCTTGTTGTGCGGCTTCGATGGTCGCAGAGAGTTCTCCGCTGAGAATTATTGCCACTACACCAGTAGCCCCCTCGCGGGCCGCGTTTTGAAACTCCTCAACAAATGCCCCCGGAGAGGGAGCTGCTGTTGAAGGTAATTCGTCTGAAATTTGACATTTTTCCCAAAATTGATCAGTAGTGAGTTCAACTCGATCAACAAACTCAGTGTCCCCGAATCTGATTTTTAGAGGAACAATTTTTATGTTCATTTCAGCAATGAGATCGTCTGGAAGATCGCACGAACTGTCAGTGACAATGTGAACTGAAGTCATAATGATTTTTCATCCTCTTGAGAATTTGGGTTTGGTTGAGTTGCTTGGAAGTTAGAAACTAGTTGGGAGAGGCTTGGTGTACGCAAGATCGCCGAGGTCGCCAAATGAACTCCTAATATTCCGACCCCAATTAGAGATACCTGGATAAGTGGTTGTTCAATCTTAAGTTGCCCGAGAGCCAGTGCCGCACCGAGAGCAAACAATGTAGGCAGTACGTGCTTCCACAGAGATGCTTCCGTCAGTCGTTTAAGTCCCCAACCAGAAACGACGTGTTTGCGCAGCATCCAAAATTCAACCCAGGCTCCAATAGCCGATCCAAGAGCTAAGCCCACTGGCCCCAGTCGCGCCGGGAGATTTGAGGAATTACGGAGGGGCTCAGGTAATGGTCCCCATACAAAATTCCAATCTCCGAAACCAGTCAGGGTTTGACCAAGAACTAATACTTGTTCGAACTGAAACATTAAAATCGCACCAGCCATTAATGAGACAAGCACTCTTTTCACAGCTATTCGAGCAGGTGTCCTTGTATCACCTGAACTGAAACACACGCTTTGAAGTAGCCGTGAGGACATTAGGGCTGGGAGACCAAGGGAATAGGCGCTGAGAGTTAGACCAATTACCATCAAATCGTCTGGTGCTATTCGGACACGAAAGCCTCCGAGATTGAACAGAGCGTCCGCTATTTGGGGTCCTACGGCGAAGTACAAGACCAGAATCGGGCCAACAAGCCACAACATTTGGAGTAATCGTTCGGACAGTCGTCGGCTAATGGCGGCCACATCTTGAGAACGGCTTAATTCTGGAAGCTCTGCAGCAACGATACTTGTAGCGATAAGAGCGACTGGTAATAAGTACAACGTCTGTGCGGCTGCCAAAGACGAGGCCGCGCCGAGAGATAACAGCGAAGCCAAGGCAAGATCAATGAATGATGAAAATTGTAAAGCCCCTCTTCCGAGAACTGCAGGTAGAAACCTTTTAAGCACCAGAACAGTGGACTGATCCTTCCAAAATAAGGTCATCCGAATCTGGGGGTTTTCGCGCAACACACTGGGGACCTGAATAACGACTTGCAGAACGGAGCCAATCACAAGTGCCCACGCCAACATCTCAGCAGATGAAGGATCGCGAATTTCCGATACAGCGATTGTTACCAGGACAGATATCTGAGCCAAATTCCACACAACAGGAGCTGCGTAACCAAGGAAAAAGCGCCCGTGGCTGTTCAGAAGAGCTAGACACCAAGCACTCATAACTAAGACGCCAGCGCCGAGTAAAATGATGCGAACTAAGCGGACTGTTAGGTCAAAACGGTCTCCGGTAAACCCCCATGCCACTGCTCTTGTTATGGGTTCTGCAGCCAGGAAACCAATCGCAGTTAAAAAGGTGACGAGACAGACCAAAAAGGACGCGACACCGCCAGCTAATTTGCCTGCTCTACCTGGGTCTGTATCAGCAAGTCGACTGTATTCAGGGACGAAGGCGGCGGACAAAGCACCTTCCCCAAAGAGATTTTGGAGAATGTTAGGGATTCGTTGAGCAGCGGCGAAGGCATCGCCCACTAGCCCGATTCCAAGAACGTTGGTGATAAGAACCGAACGAATGACACCAAAAAATCTGGAAAGTCCAATTCCGCCTGCAGCTGCACCGGCCCCCGACCAACTCATGCTTGTTGGGTTTTTCTTCTTCGGGTGTCAATAAGCCACCAAAGGGCTAGGAAAACGGCAGCTCCGATTGTCAGCGCCAGCCCGACTCCGGTTGGTGTGGTGGCGCGAAGAGCTGCTTGGGCTTTCCCGATCATGAGTCCGCCATTGGGGGAGTGAAGCTCTATCGAGATTGGGAAAGAGCCAGACCCCAGAGCTCTTAAACGGAAGCGGTGAGTAGTGACTCCGGGATCGAGTACCAACGTTGTGCTTTCGCCGTCATCAAAATCCTCAACAGTTAGTCGTTCACTGATGATTCTTAGTTCAACTCGTAGAGGTACACCTGCTCTGTTTTGGAAGCTGAAAGGGACGGAAGCTTCTTGTGAGGTCAACTGAATGGATTCATCTGGGGGTATGTCGACCAGGCTTGTTTCTAAGCGAACTAGGTCAACGGTGGAT
>JASLTG010000016.1 GCA_030743005.1 Acidimicrobiales bacterium
AACGATCTAGGTGGTGGAGTAGACGGGTCAGGTGAAGACACCGGACCGGCTGAGGAAACAGCACAAGAGATTCGTGACATGGGCGGCGAAGCAGTTGCTAACAACGACTCCGTTACAGACTGGGAGGGTGCCCAGCGAATGGTGAACGCAGCTGTTGAAGCCTTCGGAGACCTCCACGTTTTAGTTAACAACGCGGGAATCCTGAGGGATCGAGTTGTCGTAAACATGACCGAAGGGGAATGGGACGCGGTTATCGACGTCCACATGAAGGGTCACTTTTGTCCCACGCGTTGGGCCGCTGCCTATTGGCGCGAACAAACCAAAGCAGGCATCGAAGTTGATGCGGCAATCATCAACACCGCCTCTGGGGCAATGCTGGGAAATCTAGGGCAACTTAACTATTCGGGAGCTAAAGCTGGAATAGCCGCCATGACGCTCGTGGGTGCGGGAGAACTCGCCCGATATGGAGTGAGAGTCAACTGTTTGGCGCCAATTGCTCGGACCAGGATGACGCTACAAACCCCCGGACTTGAAGAAGTCGTCGCAGCCCCTGAAGACCCATCAGATTTCGACTTGTACGACCCGGCCAACATAAGCCCCTTAGTTGGCTACCTAGCTACAGAAGGGTGCCCATTCACCGGAGGTGTCTTCCACATAGGAGGCAACGAAGTAGGCCTCTACGGTGGCTGGTCTCTAGCCGACGAGAACATTCTCGCCACAGACGGTCGTTGGACCGTTGGTGACTTGAAAGACAAAGCGCCGCGGTTACTTGATGGACGCAGCAGTCTGGCATCGGTCACCACCTCGATCGGTGACACCTTTAAAGGGTTCGGTAAGCGACAGCCAACCGAATAGGGGACGACCTAATAGTTCGTCAGAAAACGACCACTGTTGGCGTCTAAGGCCGCGGAGTACAACCTGGTCAGCATGGCCTCGAACAGTTGTCGACTTTCATCATCTGGTGTTTCGATGTTTGAGAGGTTGTTAGCGAGCATCCCCATCCACCACAGATGAGCTTGCTCGTAGTCTTCGCGAATAGCGACGGTCTCAGATGGGTTTACGCCGTGCCCAATTAACGTATCGACATAAGTCGCGATGAGTTCTTCTTCTAATGTGCGGCGGGTTTCGACCATCAAATTGGTAGCTAAGAAAAAGGACAAATCGGTGGCGCCGCCGCTGAACATAGCGGTTTGCCAATCGATGACGCTGATATCCCCGTTACTTCCAAACAGCATGTTGGCGAGCCGATAATCGGCGTGAGTGATTGTTAAGGGTTTCGATATCAGTTCTCTTTGCCACCCGCCGAGTAGAGGCACGAAGGCGTGTAACCACTCGAGTCCTTGATCGGGTAGTACATCACCGAAACGAGCAACGAATCTGGGTAGGGAAGATGCCATTGCCTGCCCTAACCCTTCCACCACTCCTGGCCCATCAATCCCTGGGACCCAATCCAGAGCTGAGTTAGATGGTTTGTTCCAAAAAGGGGCATGGAGCTGAGCCAGAGCCTCAACAGCGACATGAGCTTCATCTGATGACGCACCTTTTAGCTGGTCGCCGGGACTTGCGGGGTATAGGTCATCCAAGATCAATATTGCCTTGTCGCCTTCAATGAAATTCGCTCTACAGGTCGGCACAGAAGTAGTGATGAGAGGAGCCAGACGCGCATAAAACTGTGCTTCTCGGGCCCAGACGTTGAGCATTGCTCCCACTGTGCGACCACCCGGATCTTGGGTCGGCAACTTCGCTACAAAACGGGTCGGTAGCTGTGTGGCACTATCAGCCCACGTCACTTCAATCGAAGCGAGACTGCCGAGAAACGCACTTCCAGCAGCCAACGGTTCAGTCGTTACTGACGCTACTTCCACGCCTGGGTTGGCTGATGCAAGACCTCCGTCGTTGAACAAGAAGGTGAGATGATTGGCGTCGAGTTGCGTTGGATCATCCGGAAAATCTTGAATCATTACACGCTGTGTTCTTCAAACTTCTCAGGGATCCATTCCATGAGACGACCACGAATTTCTTCTCCTGCCTCTGCCAACAGATGACCCACTCCTGGAAGCGGGACAAGTTCCCCTCCGCCGATCACCATTCGGACCAATTCGCTTGCCTGAAGAGGCAAAATCTCGTCCTTATCTCCGTGGAACAAAATGACAGGCGTTCGCGACGCCAAGTCCTCAGCGGGTTCACATCCAGCTGACTGAGTTGCCAAAGTAACAACACCCGCACAGTGTTCTTGCAAAATGACAGCAGCTTGTAAGGCTGGAGCGCCACCAAATGAGTGGCCCATAGTAATGAAAGTCTTCCCGCCGCTTCGAGTCGCTAGATCTGCTGCAGCCACAAGATCGTGAACACATTTCTCTGTGTCGTTTGGTGCTCGGTAGCCAACACGAATGAGTCCGATACCCATATCAGTGAAGGCAACACCAAGGTCCTGATACAACGCGTCAGCTGGACCGAGAACTCCACCCATTGCCCCTCCACAAGCAATCACGACATGTTCAGCTTCGGGCCGCCCATGCCAAAACAAGCTGAGCAATCCATCCATTGTGTAGACCTCAATGTGGCGAAGATCTTCAGTGAGCATCGTCTCTACAGCTGCCATTGTTCTGAGTTGTTCTAAAGGGGTTGGAGGTAGTTCTTCATCGCTCATTGAAGTTGACACAAATTTCTCTCGGCTGTTTCCTTGGAGAAGCTTGAGTTCTACTTCAGCTTTCGTCAAATGGTTTATAGAAACTGCGGATCGGGCAGTAGCTTTCGCTACCATCAATCTTCTGCTCTGGCGGGGTGGCCGAGTGGTTAGGCAGCGGCCTGCAAAGCCGTGTACGCCGGTTCGATTCCGGTCCCCGCCTCAAAAGCTCGTATAGCTAGTAGCCGAAAATGGCTGATAGGTTACGGGCACTCAGGGCGATTGGCGCAGTTGGTTAGCGCGCTTGCATGACACGCAAGAGGTCACAGGTTCAATTCCTGTATCGCCCACACACAAAACTGCAGGTTAGAGGCCTAAATCAAGACTGTGATCTGGGTCTGGGGGCACCAGAGATAGCTATGCCTGGGTGTATCGCTTTAGCTCGATGACGTTGCTATCCAAGTCCCGTATATAAATCGCTGGTCCCCAACCCGACGCACCGTAAACAGAGTCAAATTCACGCACTATTTCCACATCGTCGTGGGCCACTAAGTCTGTGAAAGACCCATCTATATAAAACGAAATATGATCAACGTTTTCGCCTGTCCGTTCAGTTTCTAAAAGATCTATGACGGTCGTCTCGTTCACGCGCATCGAAAGGAACGGAGCTTCACCGGACTTCCATTGCTCGTAACGTTCCGGTTCGAAACCAAGACGGTCCCGATACCAACACATGGAGCGTTCAGTGTCGGCAACATTTATCACCACATGGTCTATTCCGTAGACCTTGATAGACATACCTACAGGCTATTCCTTTTGACTGTGATGATCGCTGAACCAGAGTCGGACCTGCATCGGTTTGAACGGTAAGCCATGATGTTCAGTAGTGCAGGGGATATTGAACGGAATTCGGGTACTCGACTTTTCTCAAGTATTGGCTGGCCCCACGGCGACCAAGCTTCTGGTCGAGTTGGGTGCCGAGGTGATCAAGATCGAATTCGCCGAGGAGGGCGACCCTGGTCGCACCTTGCCTCGCGTCAGCGGGTCGCGTTCGGGTTATCACGTGCAGCAGAACAGAGGGAAGCGATCTTTGTGCATAGATCTGAGCGACTCGAGGGCAATTGACCTCATCCTTGACCTCGTTCCTTACACCGATGTGGTCATTCAGAACTTCGCGCTTGGTGTCATGGAACGGCTTGGTCTCGGGTATGACGTTGTGTCAGCGGTCAATCCCCGCGTCGTGATGTGCAACATCTCAGCATTTGGTCGCCAAGGCCCGCTTGCGCACAAGCCCGGATATGACCCCATTGCCCAGTCATGGGCTGGGGTGCTGCACATGTTGGGTTATGAGGATCGGGCACCCATTCTCGCCGGGATATCACCGGGTGATGTGCTTACCGGAGTCCATGCTTTTGGGGGAGTGGCTGCGGCGCTGTTCCATCGAGAGCGGACAGGGCGGGGCCAAGAAGTGTCTGTTTCGCTGCTCGACGCCTACACCACCGCGCATGAGGTGAACTGGCAGGAGTGGTCGGTGTCGGGCGGCCAAAGTGAGCCCATCCGACGAGGCAACGTCCACCCAGTCGTCGGTGGCGTTGGAGTATTTGAGACCGGAGACGGTTACGTCACGGTTGCGGCCGTCAATAATGGCCAATGGCAACGCTTGGCCGAGGCTATGGGACAACCCGAGCTGTCTGAGGATCCTCGATTTGTATCTAGTCCCGACCGCGTCGTCAATCGAGACGAGGTGAACCTGCTCATCGCAACATGGCTAGCGACACAACCCCACCGCGACGACGTTGTGAACCTCCTCGATGAATACCGGGTGCCATCGGCGCCTGTGTTAACACTGGCCGAAGCGGCCCAGCATCCGTACCTTCACGAGGCCGGCGCAGTGCGATGGGTTGACGACGATGTGCTCGGGAAAGTGCTGGTGCCTGGTATGCCCATAAAGTTTTCTGAAACTCCCGGCGACGCACCATTGATGACACAGCGACTCGGTGAAGACAACGAATACGTGACGTGTGAGCTAGCCGGTCGCAGCCCTGACCAGTACAGGGCCCTGGTGGATGAGGGTGTGCTGTTCCACAATTTCGATAGCTAAAGCGATCCCGAAACCTCTTTTGGTTCCTAGTTGAGTCAAAAATCGGTTCAGCCGCGCAACCCGAACTACGGTGATTGCCAGGCCACGCCCTGATATTCGGTCCTCATTCTACGAAAGGGTCATCGTGAGTCTCGAGATCACTCCAATGTCTGAGGCGCCTTTCGGGGCTCTTGTTTGTGGTTGGGAGCCAGCCGAAGCACTTACCGACGCAAGTAAGCGAATTATCACTGAGGCGTTACACCATCACCGGCTGTTGGTGTTTCGCGGCCAGGCTCAGCCCACTGATGAGGACTTGGTGAGATTCGTCGAGTCATTCGGCGACCCGATTAGAGGATCGGAGTGGTTCCGGAATGCGGGAGCGCTTCCAGAGATTCTCCCAGTGACAAATATTCGGGGTGAGGACGGCGACCGTTTGGGAGTCGAGGGTGCTACCGACCTCGAGTGGCACGCCGACTATTCCTATGCAGCGACACCCGCGAAGACGAGCTTTCTCAACGCGGTGGAGCTTCCATCTGAACCGCCCCGGACGTACTTCACTGACATGTATGACGCCTACGCAACCCTTGACCCCGGTTTACAGGCTCGCCTCAGCGGCCTGCGAGCCACGCACAGCATTGCCGACTACATGGCTGAACCCGACAAAGATTTTGCGGCCAAGATCGAGCGCGACGAGGCAGCCGGTATCGACCGTCCCGACATTCCTGAGGCTGAACATCCAGTGGTGGTGTGCCATCCCGATACCGGCGATGAGATCCTGTATGTGTCAAAGGGCATAACCCGTCGAATAGTGGGAATGGAGCGAGCTGAAAGCAGTGCCCTGCTCAAGGAGTTGCATTTGCACGCCACCCAACCTGATCGGGTTTACGGTCATGATTGGCAGGTCGGCGATTTAGTTATGTTCGACACCCTCGGAACCATGCATCGACGTGACGCGTGGGACCCAACCGAGCGTCGGCTCATGCGCCAACTCAGCACCGCTTGCGTCATCTGAGCAGCTAGGGCCCATTGGAGGAAGGTGACTGACAGGTGTGAGCCCTGTAGCGGCCTCTAAGCAGATGCTTCTCTGACGTAAGTTATTGGTCGTTCGTGTCTTCTGCTGCCAGTTCAGCTCGGATCTCGTCGCCGTGCTGGTCAAGCCGCGGCGCCCCCCGGTAGATGCCCGCTGGGTCATCACTGAACTTGATAGGGCTATTCAACACAACGGTGGGGCGATGGTGCTCATGATCTACTCGCACCAGCATTTCGCGGGCCAGCACATGGGGGTCATCAACCCAGTCCGACGGATCATAAACAGGCCCCACCGGCACTTGATTGCCAAGCGTCTCTACAACTTCGGCAGTAGTGCAGCTTGCCGCCCAACCACCAATGACCTCGTCGACGTATTCTTTGTTGCGCACCCTGCGGCGGTTACTGCGTGTTCGTTCGTCCTCGATGAGTTCGTCGTGGCCAATGAGTTGGCACAACAGTTCGAAGTGTGGCTGGGTTGGAGTGGCGATAACGCAATGCCCATCCTTGGTGGGGTACACGTCATAGGGGCTGAGTCCGTCGACGCCGTTGCCCATCGGACGCATTGGACGCCCCATGTACGACCACACCATCTGACTTGCTTCGGACATGGTCATCATCACATCAACCATTGCAACATCAATAAATTGGCCCTTGCCGGTGTCGCGAGCTCGCCATAAAGCCGCCAGCATGCCGAGTGACGCCATGGTTCCAGGCACCGTGTCTCCGATTGGTGGCCCAACTTTCGTGATGTGATCTTCGTCTTCGCCGGTAGCGGCTATGACACCGCCCATTGCTTGAGCGATGAGGTCGTACGCGGGCCATTCAGCGTAAGGACTGGGGGCAATACGCGGATCACCAAATCCTCGGATTGCGGCATACACCAGTTTCGGATTGCGTTCGTGACACACCTCCCAGCCCACTCCGAGGTGGTCCATTACCCCGGCTCGCATGTTTTCGATTAGACCGTCGGCTGTTTCGACAAGCGACAGGAAGACCTCTCGGTCGTCATCGGTAGTCAGGTCAAGGCAAATCGATCGCTTGTTGCGATTTCGCATCGAATAGTTTCCGGAATAAAACCGTTCCTCGTCATCACGAGTCCAAGGTCCCTGATGTCTCGTCATTTCCCCTTGCGGTGGCTCGACCTTGATTACATCGGCCCCCATATCGGCTAGGAGCATCGCTGCAAAGGGTCCGGCAAGCGCGTGTGTGACGTCGAGGATTCGCAGCCCTTGAAGTGGCCCGGTGGGACCAGACGCCATTGGAGCAGCGGTTAGATGAGCCTCAAGATGATCTGTCATGACTTCATCTTGCCTCGTCACGCCGGTCGACGCGTCCAGAGTTGAACATCATTGATCATTCCAATTAGCGGCCAGGCGTCTAAGAACGATTCCACCGGGGTGAGTTAGTTCAGCGGAGGTCGGGTCCCAGATGCAATGATGGGGCGATGGCCGATCGTTCCCGCGTGAGTCTGACGTTCGATGTCGACACTATTTCGCTGTGGATGAGCCGGCAGGACCGCACAGCGTTCAGCCGAGGTGAGTTTGGTGTCGTGGGTGCCCGTCGGATACTGAAACTTCTTGCGTCACGATCTGTACATGCCACCTTTTTTGTCCCTGGGTTGACGGCGTCAACCTACCCAGACCTTCTAGAGGAGATCGTTGAGGGTGGCCACGAGGTCGGCCATCACGGCAATCACCATGAAAATCCTGCACGGCTTGAACGCGACGCCGAACGCCGAGTCCTCGAAGAAGGACTAGAAATCTTGGAGAATCTGACCGGACAACGACCTGTTGGATGGCGTTCACCCGGCGGCTACGTAACCAGCAGTACTTTCGAGCTTTTGGTCGAGGCAGGGTTTTCGTACGACTCGTCGCTAATGGGACACGATGTGCGGCCCTACCGCTGCCGACTTGATGACAGATGGGAAAAAGGTGAAGGAGTCGAATGGGGAACAGAAGTCGACCTTGTCGAGTTTCCGTGGGCATGGCACCTCGACGACTTCCCATGGTTCGAATACATCCCCCCGCAGGGCGGCAACCTGACACCACCATCAGCCGTACTGGAAACCTGGCTCGGTGACCTCGATTGGGCCCTAGCCCATGAGCCCGGCGGGGTGCTGACCTACACCATGCACCCACAAGTCATCGGTCGCGGTAATCGGATGCTCATGCTTGAACAACTTCTTGATGAGATCGACAAACGCGACGTGGGGTTCACAACCCTCGAAAAGGCGGCCACCGACTGGCGCGCCGCTCACCCGTTCGAGCACTCGTGACACACAGTTACGGTCTCTAATCGGAGTCCAAAATTTCAGTTGTTTTACGCGACGGAAGACTGCTCAATCGTTTGCAGAAGCCACCGAGCGACCTCGACCCTATCCAAGGGCCGATCAAGAGATCCGAGAGCCGCGTCGACCGCAGAGCTACCAATGCGTTCAATCCGGGACTGGTACAACGACGCCGCCAGTTCAGGAACGAACTCGATGTGACCCTGAATGCACATCACATTGCTGCCTACCGTGTAGGCACCGACGGGGCAGGTTGGGGCGGTTGCTAGAAGCTCAGCTTCACGAGGCAACGTAAGAACTTGGTCCTGATGGCTAGCGAGGAGGCTGTAGCGGTTGGGCATTTCAAGCCACGATCGGCTGCCGGTGACCTCATAGTCAATCACCCCGATATTCCATCCGCCGGAGGCTCGACCGACCTCCGCTCCCATTTCGGCGGCTATGAGTTGGTGTCCAAAACACACTCCTGCTAGCGGAGTGCCATTCCCGAGGGCGGTACTGATCCACGAGCGAAGTTCGGAAATCCATGAGTCGTCGTCAGAGACCGACTGTCGGGACCCGGGAATAACCCACCCAGTGCATTCATCGTGCGCGGGTAACGCATCGTGTCGCGCGTCGAAGGGAATTATCTCTGCTCCGACCTTGTTGAAGATGTCGCGAAAAAGTTGTTCATAGTCGCCTGCAATTGACCGATGGGGGTCGTCAATTGAGTCAAGTACTAAAAGTCCCAGCCGAGTAGGAGAAGAATAATCACTCACCGATACGATGCTAGGAGCTACTCGTCCGACGTGGGTCACTGGAAATGCATATTGTCTTTGCAGGCCACACCAAAACCAAGGAGCGTATTGGGGTTGTCGCGGCAATCGACGTTGGGTGTTCAGGTAGTTCTGATCGGCGGAGGAGTGGTCGCCGTCAGTAGCAGGTGAGGTGAAAGTATGAAAATTCATTGGTTCTTACCCACCGGTGGCGACAGCCGGGACGTTGTTCCCGAAGGTCCGAACGCCCACTGGCGCCCACCAACAAATGAGTACCTCGCGCAAATTGCTCAAGCCTGCGACGATTTGGGTTATGACGCCATGCTGACACCATGCGGGACGGCTTGTGAAGACGCTTGGCTGGCAACAGCGTCGCTCATCCCTTTGACCAAGCGAATCAAGTTCTTGGTGGCCTTTAGACCGGGATTTTTGTCGCCTACCTTGGCTGCACAGATGGCCTCCACCTATCAACGGATGTCTGGTGGGCGGCTTTTGATCAACATCGTCACGGGCGCTGAACCCCGGGAATTGAATCGTTTCGGCGACTGGTTAGACAAAGACGCCCGTTACGAACGCACAGGCGAGTTTCTTGACATCATGAGCAACGCCTTGAGCGGCGACCCGTACGACTTCGACGGCAAACATTACCGAGTTGCTGAAGCGACGACCCGTGAAGTTCCTGAGCCACGCCCGCTCATCTATTTTGGTGGTGCTTCTCCCGCCGCGGAACAAGTCGCCGCGGAACACGTTGACGTTTACCTGGCCTGGGGTGAGCCGCCATCCATGGTTGCCGAAAGAATCGAACGGATGCGTGAGTTGAGCGCCGCGAAAGGACGGACGTTAACTTACGGCATTCGTTTTCACGTGATAGCCCGACCGACGTCGTCGGCGGCATGGGCGGTGGCCGACGAAATGCTGGCTCATATGGCCCCTGAAGCGATCGAGGAAGCACAAGCAGATTTTTCGACGACTATGTCAGAGGGTCAGCGACGCATGGCCGAGCTCCACTCGGGAGACATGGGGAATTTGGAAGTTCATCCCAATGTCTGGGCGGGAATAGGTCTCGTCAGAGGCGGTGCTGGCACCGCTCTAGTGGGGTCATATGAAGAAGTTGCTGACCGGATCTGTGAGTACCACGAACTTGGATTCGACGAATTTGTCCTGTCGGGATACCCACATCTGGAAGAGGCCTACTGGTTCGGAGAAGGGGTTCTTCCCATTCTCCGTAACCGAGGCTTGGTGGAAGGTGTTGCCGAGCGTTCAGCAAACGCCAGTACTTTTCGCTGAACGTCCACCAGGTTCCTTATCCGGTCCTGGATCGCCCAGACCGCTGGCACCTCCACTTCCCGGGGTAGTACATTTGGCCGCCTACGTTCTCAGTACGACAGCGGGAAGTTCCCGGTGGGAGCGAAGGTATAAGGGGAAACACAATGGATCCGAAAGAACAGTTCTCGCAGGTCTCTGACCTGCTTTCAGCTTTGGTGGACGGCACCGATGCCGGTCAGTTGAGCGACGATACACCGTGCAGCGATTTCGATGTCCGGGACTTAATCGGGCACTTCACGCTCGGAAGATTTCTGTTCGCCGCTGGCCTGAGTGGTGACAAGGCGCGCGGGGAGGAGCTGATCGGCAGTATGCCTGCGCGGATGGGCGACGTCCTCGGGGACGATCATCGGGCCACTTACCTAGATGCCTCCGCCCAAATGAACTCGGCGGTAGACGGTGTTGGGGACATTGACGACGTAGTCAGTCTGATCTTCGGCGACATGCCGGCTGGTGTGGCGATGCAACTGATCTCCGCGGATAACTTCGTCCACTGCTGGGACTTAGCGAGGTCAACCGGACAGGAGTTCGACCCTTCAGTTGATCTTGTCGAGGCCGTCGATTCGTTCTTTAGGGGCTTCATTACCGACGATGTGCGGGCTGGTGGAGGCTTTGGCACCGAGCTAGAAGTCCCAGATGATGCCTCTGCTTTGGACCGCCTACTGGGCTTCTGTGGTCGTACGTCATAGAGGGAACTAGGTATTAGCGCTAGCCACTACGCCGTCGTCGTGAAGTTTCCCAACTTCAACAGACGTCTTTCCTAACACCTCAAGGAGTATCTCGTCGGTGTGTTCGCCGAGGCGAGGCGCAACGGTTGGGTCTCCACGGTCAATTTCAGAAAACGATAAAGGTGATCCCGGGGCGAGTACACGCCCGACACCCGGCTGATCGATACGGCGAAACATCGGATTCTCAGCCGTAGCTCGTCGGTCCTCGTTCACTAGTTGAACAAAGGTTTGATAAGGACCCCAACAGACGCCTTTAGCATCAAAAATTTCAGCTATTTCATCCAGATCGTGTGCTTCTATAAACGGTGCCATAAACGAAGCGATGGCATCCCGAGCGTCCCATCGGTCCCCTTCTTTGCTCAGGTCAACGCCGAGAGCCTCCTCTATAGAAGATAAATGGCCAACAATATTTGTTGCTTCGGCGAGGCTTTGCCACTGACGTTTACTGATCGCCACAACCATTATCCGTCTGTCGTCTTTGGTAGCAAAATCCCTGCCAAATGCTCCGTAAAGATCATTCCCGACCGGAACCCTGTCCTCTTTCGTCAATTGTGCTTGCGCCATGTAACCAAGGTTGGCGACCATCGCGAACGCTACGTCCGTAAGCGAAATTTTAGAAAGCTGACCAATTCCAGTTCTCTGCCGGTATCTCTCCGCTGCCAACAAGCCAACCGCAGCGGTTAACCCAGTTGCTGTATCCCATGCCGGTAATACGTGATTGGTAGGCATCGTTGAACCCGTCGGTCCCGTAGCCATAGCGAACCCAGAAGACGGGTTTACGGTGTAGTCCACAGCCGTTGATTCATCGGGATTTCCGATGATGTTCATGTAGATAAGATCTTCCCTTTCGGCACGTAACCGGTCGTAAGAAAGCCAACTGGATTCAGGAAAGTTGGATAGAAATATTCCGTTGTCTTCACCTGGTTCAGTTATCAACTGGGTAACTAAATCTCTTCCAGCGTCGCTTCGTAGATCCACTTGGATAGATCGCTTCCCTTTGTTTAGTCCCGCCCAAAAAAGGCTCACACCTTCTTCCGTTACAGGCCACCTTTGATAGTCGAGGCCACCACCGATGGCATCAAAACGAATGACATCTGCTCCAAGTTGAGCGAGAGTCATTCCCCCGAGAGGAGCCGCCACAAACGCTGAGCCTTCAACGATGCGCAATCCTTGCAGTACTGGTGTCATAGTTAGCCTCTAATCGCTGTCCCTCGCTCCCGTCGAGAGATCCATGACCGGATTCTGGTCAAAAACTTCTATTTTCGAGATTTCCCTAAGGAGCGAACACAATTGGTGTCCACACCAGAATGTCACTACCCACAGATCCTTGCTCGTTCACTGCGGCACCACGGATTTCGAATCGCATAAGTCGGCCTTCCTTGAGTGGAAGAATTTCCTTCAGCTCGTGTCTGAATTCCAGCAAGTCACCCTCGAATGCGGGACCCACGTGGTCACAGCCATCCCACGCAACAATCGTGGCGATGCCAGGGAGTAGGCGACTCAACGAAGCTTGAGCCAACCCTTGAACATGGCCTCCATAAACGAGACGTTTCCCGTAGATGCTTGCTGAAGCGTCCCTATGAACGAACGCCTGATTAAACGTCATTCGAGCTAGAGAGGGAGCAAGGTCGATGTGGTCCTTCATAGCGTCAGCCCTTGACTCTCCCACCTCCCAGGTAGTGGCTGCTAAGCCACCCAGATCCCAATTTGGAACAAGCGTCGCGAGATCGTCAAGAGGAGCAGGGTCTGACGGACCGGGAATCTCCGATGAATGGCCTGGCGAACCTGACCTGCTTGCCACCAAAGCACATCTTTCATATTGAACTACGGGACCACTGTCTGTTGAGGTTTCTATTCCTAACCAAACTTTCCCTCGATGTTGACCGTCCTTCGGTTTGGCGTCTGACAACCCGAGAACAGTCGTCGTGGTCGTAATCGTTTCCCCCACTTCAACAGGTTTCAGGATTCGAACTGACCGGTAATAGAGGTTGGCTATGGCCTTTCTCGTTGCATTCGTCGTCTGTCCGATGGCGAATTGCATAACTAATCCAGGATTCACAAGTGCGCGACTGGAACCGCTAACTCGTTGGTAAGCACCGCTATCTGCTGACGCAAAGTGTTGATCACCAGTGATCATTCTGTAAGCCACGTTGTCAGCTTCGGTGACAGTGAGTGCAGGCAGCGGCGGGATTGTCATGCCTGCTTCGAAATCGTCATAGTAAGGGCCGTCGTTATTCACGATGTTTCCTTCTCCGGAGAAATAGATGGTTAGAGATTATGTCTAGCTTTCATTAGATGAAGAGGCCACGCAAAGTGTGAGGAGTCAAACCTCTCGTATTTGTATTAGGCGTCTACTGACACACTTTTCGCAGTTCCTCATCACCAGCCGCTGTCAGATCCCTCAACCAAGATGGTCAAGGTGCCAGAATCGATCACAATGCCTGACGATGAGTTCCTCTCAGATGAGTTCTTCTCCTCAAAGTCTGACAAAGACCTAGCTGCGATGATGCATCTCATCATTGGCGAACAACAAAAGAGAGCCTTAGAAGGAGCTGAACCAGACGCCCTCCTTGAGCAAGGCTTCAAAGACGGCTTCAAACCAAACGGTCTCCCACACGACCCCTGGATCGTAGAAGGGATACTTATCTGTCCAGGTGCGGTCAACGACAGAAGCACAACGTCTCATGACTGCGGATTCGTAGCCTTCGACGAGCACTGGTGCTGGGAACACCCCGACGTTCTTTTAGACGACATCCGATACATCGACGGCCCCAAGCGACGTCAACGCTCGGTATCACTCATACCCGTATTCGAGGGACTGGAATTCGACCTCGTCATATCCCGAGCATCTGCGGGTCAACACAAAATGCGGTCAGCCACAGCGTTCCGAGTCGTGGATAGCTGTCTTGAAGTAGTGCGTAACAGGACACCTAAGAAGAGATCGGGTCACCGCCACTAGTAGAGAATTGGTTAATTCGTCAGCACGTCAAGAACGTTTCGCCAACCGCCACCGCCCGCTGAACGGAAGAAGTCGGTGTACCCACACTGGGTGCAACTGACGTAATCGAACTTTTGGTTTTGCATATTTAAGTACCGCGAGGCCCCATCTCCCGTAGTACGGATAGTTCCGGTTTCAGCTTCTTGACCGTCACACTTCCCACAGACCCATTGTTGTTTCATGAGGGAACCCTAGGCCTCTAATCCACGTTGTCGTTTGCGGCTATCTGCGGAAACTGACTTGAGCAGGCAGAACCAACACCTGCTGAATCAATTTTCAAGGATTTCGAATGACACACAAACAGAAATGAGACTTATCTAAGCCAACGTGAGGTCGCTCAATACAACAGTTCGCTGATTCTTGGTCCATGCGCGAGACTTATCTAGCGATATGTCTTCAGAACAAGCTTCGACTCGACTACCGGTCATTGATGTTGCATCGGTTCTTGCGGGCTCGTCTGGGGCACTCGAAGCAACCGCCGAGGAATTACGCGAAGCGCTAGAAAACGTCGGCTTTTTATCGATAGTTGGTCACGGCATCGAGTGGCAAACAATTCGAGAGATGTATGACTGGACAGCCTCGTACCATGAGCTTGTCGACGAAGCGAAGTTCGGGCATGAGATGACCTCGACTCTTATGGGCTATGTGGGACTCGGCGGCGCACAACGAGGTGACCGACCCTTCGCCCTTAACGCAGCGTTTTTCATGGGACGACCCGGTTCGAGGCGCAATCAGTTTCCTATTGAAGAGGCATTGCCTGGTTTCAGAAATGCGGCCGAAAACTATTACCGGACTTTGGAGCGACTATGTCATCAACTGTTGCCGCTTTATGCAGTCGCAGCAGATATGGCGCCAAGGTTCTTTGAGAAGTTCTTTGACCCTGCTCTAGCGACGCTCCGAATGAGTCACTACCCGCCCATTGCTGCTGAACCTGACCAGTGGGGGATTGATCCACATAGCGATGCAGGTTTCATGACCTTGTTACCTACGAACGAAGTAAGTGGTCTCTCTATCGAATCCGATGATGGGTGGTTTGCTGTTAATCAAGAACCGGAGTCTTTTGTCGTTAATGCGGGCGACACATTAAGGGCTTGGAGTAACAATCGATTTCGTTCCACGAAACATCGGGCCTTAAATAAAGGCGCCGGGAACCGGTACGCGATTCCATTCTTTTTCGACCCTCGACCTGACACCATTATTGAACCCCTACCCGGTTGCATAAACGAAGATCGACCCGCAGCAGTGAAGCCTTACCGATACGGTGATTATCTTCAGAAGTTCATGCGCGACGGCTACATCCCGGCTGCTAACTAAGGATTTCGTTCAACTGAACATCGAGTTGATCTAGTTGTACTGATCCTTGAATTCAGAGAGCTGATCAAGCTTGGGGATCACTGTGTCAGCGTCAGCTGGTGGGAGTGTAAACACGATGCGGTTACACCCGGCTTCGATCAGACTGTCAACGATCTCTGCTTTGGGGGGTGTTCCGAACTGTCCGAAGTCAAATGATTCAGGGTCTCGACCAGCATCTGCTGCCATTTGCTTCAACTCGGTTATTTGCTCAGCGAAGTCATATCTTCCACTGATAGGCATGAAACCGTCACAGTACTCAACTATGTCTTTCATGGTTTTCGGACCAGCCGCGCCACCCAAAATGATTGGAGGATGCGGTTTTTGGGTCGGCTTAGGCCATTGCCAGCTAGAACTAAATTCCACGTGATCTCCATGAAATTCTGCTTCGTCGTTTGCCCATAGTTCCTTCATAGCCAAAATTCGTTCACGCATCACGGCTCTGCGTTCTGTGAATTTGACGCCATGATGATGAAGCTCTTCTTTGTTCCAGCCGTAGCCGATACCGAAAAGAAAACGACCGTCAGTTAATGCGTCAACTGTTGCCACGCTTTTCGCTAACCAGATCGGGTCTCGCTGTGGGACAAGAGTTATGCCAGTACCGAGTTTGATCGTGCTCGTCACAGCACCAGCCATACCTAATGCAACAAATTGGTCGTGTGTACGCCAATACTCCTCGGGAAGCGGCGGCGCTTGGGGGTTCAGGCCCCAAGGTGTTTCCCGGCTGGTTGGAATGTGGCTGTGCTCTGGAAACCAGATCGACTCGAAGCCCCTATCTTCGGCCTCTTTGGCCAAGGTCATAGGATTGATTGCTTTGTCGGTCGGGAACATGTTTATGCCGAAATCAGTCATGGTTTGATCATAACCACGTCAAGAAGTTAAGTGTTCGGCTGAATCTGGAAAGCTAACAATGTTGTTTAGGTGAGCAGCGAAGTTACTAGGCGTCGTGGCTATCTAGATAGGTGACCTCTAGATTGCCTGCCAATACAGGGGCAAGTAGTTCGGGCAGACCAGTGTCCATCCGCCATTGGAGGTAGGCCTGATGATTTTCTTTGACCGCAAACTTCTCCCAAAGAACCACAGTGTCTGGGTTCCTATCGTCGCTATAAACCTCGACCGATTCGCAACCTTCAAAAGCACGAGTATCGGCGAGAGCTTCGCGGAGGATTTCGATCAATTCAGGTCCCTTACCTTCTTGGCAGGGGAATACAACGTGAATAGTTTGAGACATATTTAAATTCCTTAATAAGTGGTGGTCAGCACGTGGATCCGAAGCTCAGCAGCTTTGGCTGCATTCGTCAACTGGTGGTCAATGGTTCACGTTCGGCGAGTGCGGGTGTCCGTAGCCTGAGACCCGTATTTACCGTCTAGGTGTCGAGGCGGCGATAATTTCGACCTCAATGTCACCAACCACTAAAGGAGCGCCGACGGTCGTTCGACATGGGTACGGCGCCTCGAACACATCAAGGAACACCTCATTCCAGATAGCGAATTCTGAAACGTCCGTCAGTTGTGCGTTGACCCTGACCACATGGTCCAGAGAAAGACCCATGTCCTCAAGCATGGCGCCGAAGTTTTCTAATGCGACTCTGGCTTGAGTAGCCAAATCGCCGCCAGTTACTTCAAATGTCTCAAGATTGATAGCGGTCATACCGCTGAAGAAATACAAGTCACCGACTTGGATAGCAGTCGAGTTTTTAATATTGAACTTTTCGAGTGCAGCGGATGCAGAAGGAGAGGAATGGATGATGGTCATGTGGACACCATAGGCCTGTGGGATCGGTGACCAACGGCGAAAGTAACGTTACGTGTCTTCCCAGTCGAACTAGTTGGTACGTTCGGTAGGTCAAAGAAGGTTTTTGTGAGTGACTCAAAACATGGTGAAGACATAGATCGAACCCGCGAATGGACGCAACTGCGCCTGGAGTATCTGCGGGAACGAGACGAAAGGGCTGTTTCTTCTGCGCAGGGAGTGCACCACCTTGCTCTCTTGAGTTCCGACGTTGAACGAACGATCGCGTTTTATCAGGGAACTCTTGAGTTCCCGCTGACTGAACTTTTCGAGAATCGCGACTACCGGGGCTCAACACACTTCTTTTTTGATGTTGGTAATGGCAATGCTTTGGCGTTTTTTGATTTCCCTGGACTAAATCTTGGTCCTTACGCTGAATTGTTGGGCTCCATGCATCATCTCGCAATTTCGGTCACACCAGAAAAGCAGACTTACCTGAGGTCGAAGCTTGAGGCAGCCGACGTTGAAGTCACCTTTGAGCATGGAAATTCGATTTACTTCAGTGGGCCCGACGGTGAGCGATTAGAGCTTCTCGCTGAACCGTTGGGCGAAATGAACGGCAAGCAGGTTCTCTGACTTAGGCAAGAAGTTGAGCCTCGGCAGGCGGTGCTGAAAGAGCTTTAAGGTGGGGTTATGGCCGAGACACAAGATGATTCTAGTTCTGAGTCGGTAAATGAGGTTCAGGCACTGCTTGCCCTTGTCGGAATCGAGCTAACGGGAGCGGACCTTGCTTCGCTTGGGCGAATATTTCCTCAGTTCCGTCAAAAAGTTGACCGTATGTACGAGATAGATACGGGTGATGAAGTAACCGCAGCTGTTTTTCGAGCGGACATGGATTCCTGATGGTGGAAAATAATTCGATCAGACAACTTGGAACTGAATTGCGTAATGGCAGCACCACTAGCCGCGAAATTGTTGAACGGGCTTTTAGAGCATCAGATCATCTGGATCCGATTTTGGGGACCTATCTGAGCCGCTTCGACGAGACCGCTCTCGAAGCCGCTGATCAAGCCGATAGTGAACTCCAGTCGGGTTTAGACCGCGGGCCTCTGCATGGGATTCCCCTTGGGATAAAGGACATTATTTCGAGTGATGAGGGACCGACCTCAGCTCAATCTTTGGTGCAGGACCCATCGTGGGGAGACCAAGGTGACGGCCCGCTTCTTAGACGTCTCCGTGAAGCTGGAGCAGTAGTGATGGGAAAGACAACGACGATGGAATATGCCATTGGTTTCCCAGATTTCGATAAACCGTTCCCAGTGCCCAAAAACCCGTGGAATGTCGAACGTTGGACAGGGGGCTCAAGTTCTGGCACCGCAAACGGTATCGCCTCAGGGCAGTTTGCTGGTGGGCTCGGAACAGACACCGGAGGAAGCGTTCGTTTGCCGTCCGCTTACTGTGGAATTACAGGATTCAAACAAACTTTTGGGTTGGTTCCAAAGAGTGGCTGCATTCCTCTGGGACTTAGTTATGACCACATCGGCCCGATGGCGAACTCTGTATGGGATTGCGCCGCGATGCTCACAGTTATGGCCGGTTACGACGCAAGCGACCGAACGACTGTCCGTAGGCCGCCTCGCGACTATGTCAACAGCTTGGCCGAAGATACCGAGTTCGGAAAAGTTGGAGTAATCACAAACGATGCGTTGTTGGAAGCTAGCTCTGAACCAATGATGGCTGTGTTCGATGATGCGGTCGCTGAGTTAGGTTCTGCAGAGATCGAGCTTGTTCCGTTCGAAGTTCCTCACTACGAAGCTCTCCATGACGGTGCATTTATGGCTCTGCAGGCTGAAGCGTTTTCTTGGCATCGTGATCAGTTGAAAGATCGGTGGAGTGATTATGGGCGTCCCACAAGACTAACTATCGCTCGAGGGGCACTCTTCTCCGCTGGAGACTTGGTGCAGGTTGAACGTGTCCGCGAAGTTGCGCGTAAAGCGGTGTTAGCTCAGATGCAAGAACTTGGTGTTGAAATACTTCTCAGCCCCACTACCGGGTATGCGGCGACTCCGTTTACAGGGGCTGACAGAAGAGCCACTTCATTGGCAGCAATGCACACACCAGCATGGAATTCCACAGGGTTCCCGGCGTTATCGGTGCCCATGGGATTTGATCAAGACGGATTACCTTGCGGTTTACAAATCATTGGGCGACCATTCCAAGACCATGTTGTGTTGCGGTTAGGGCACCGTTATCAGCAACTCACTGAATGGCATAGGCAAGTGCCCGCCCATCACGCAGACTCATTACCGAATGAATAAGAATTTCACGAAGATCCCGAATTGGTTCCGGCCATTTGACCCTCATCAGTGATGTAAATAGAACTCTTGGGTTCAGCGAACAATTCTTCTACCGCAGGTACAAATTCCTGTAGAGCCATCGAGTCGTAGCTTGGATCAAAGGCGGTTTGGTCGAACTCTTGACAGAATTCGACTGTGAGGTCGTAGGCAGGGTGATCTTCAAATTGGTCCCGCATATTGCGGTCAAGCCCAAGATGATGAAAAAAGTTGTAGCCCTGAAAAACCGCGTGCTTCTCTACCATCCAAAGGTGGTCTTCAGTGACGAAGGGTTTCAGAATTGCTGCCGCTATGTCTTGATGGTTGTAGGAGCCGAGAGTGTCACCAATGTCGTGAAGAAGAGCACATACGACGTATTCGTCTGATTTGTTAGCCCTATAGGCGCGCGTAGCCGTTTGCAACGAATGTTCCATTCGGTCTACCGAGAACCCTCCGTGATCGCCTTCCAACAACTTGAGGTGATCCAACACTCGACTAGCGACGTCATTAGCCAAATGTTGGTTGTGTGCAGCGATAATCTTCCAATCCAAAGCGGTTCCTTCGGTCATCGCCCCAAAGGTCGCGGACTGTGCGAGTAGATCTCCAGGATTATCGGAAACGTTCATCGGTCCTCTTTTTCCGTGCTGCTCCAATGGTAATGGGTCCTAGGTCATGAGTCTTTTCTTAAAATCATCGACAATCAACGAGAGGAAATGGAGATGCAGGCAATAATGAGGGGATGAGGTTGCGGCGAAGTTGTTTAGGGTTTTTGTTTTTGGTTTGTGCTTGCTCAAGCTCAGTTGATTCCAGTACTACCGAACGCCTTAACAGCAGCACTACAAAGCCGACCACTACTGCAGGTTCTGAAAGCTCGGTGACCGAAACGTCAGTGAAATCCGCTGACACCACAACAACTGCCGAGTCGGACGAGACTGTCAACGATTTTGAGCTAACAGTTACAGCACCCACACTCGTCACTAGCTACTCACAGTTCGAAGTATCAGTTGTCTCAGAAGAAGAGATAGTTGACACCAGAGTCGTTTCCGACCGATTTGTTGTGCTGTCCGCAACAGAACAATCACTCACCCTTGTTAGCCCCATCATTCAACAAAACGAAACGATCGACTACTCGGTTGATGTCACCACCGCAGATGGACGCTCAAAAAGGGTTGGCTTGCAAATCGAGGTGGCCCTATATGAGCATGACGTCGCGCGTACCAGACACCTCAACCCCGCGGACCTAGAAGGCACGAGCACCGAGGATTACGCGGTTTTCAATTTTGGTTTTGAAACAGTTTTCGTTAACGAGCGCTACAGCGAAACCTATTGCTACCCAACTGTTAACGACTGCAACGATCTGGATGGGTCGTTTACCGCCGACGCACACAACATGATGGTCGGAGACTTCAACGGAGACGGCCACCAAGACCTAGTCGTCGGATGGGTCATCTTTCCCCACACGCTCACTCACAAAGAACGAAGCACAGTGAGGGTCTACCTCAACGACGGAACAGGTCGACTCATCGTTGACCCAACGATCTACGCCTCGGGAGAGCCACCAGAACGCAACATGTCCTACCGGCTAGTAGTTGACGACTTCAACCGGGATGGAGTCGACGACATCTTCGCCGGATCACAAGGGTTACTCAAACTCCTCCCAACCGGGGAGAGAATCAATGACATGGACCCCCACGTTTTGCTGCTATCTCGTGACGGCAAACTCTTCGACGCCTCAGACACCATCGACTACCGCGGCAACAGATTTTTCGCCCACGATGCTTCATCGGGAGACATAAACGGTGACGGCTTCCCAGACATCTTGGCTGCGCGGACCTTGTTTTTGAATGACGGCGGAGCAGGGTTCGTAAATTCAATCGAAAATCTCCCTGCGGAAATGCGTCGGACCGACCACTACGTCATGTCGTCCCTACTTGAAGATTTCAATGGCGATGGATTGGCCGACCCAGTCTTTTTTTGGGGAGACGAAACAGATTCTTTGAACCCCTGGCCCGCACAAATAGCTATCAGCAACAAGGAAAAGCCGACCGCTCAATGGGAGGTCCACAGTCTGCCCACGGGACAGTTCGGACCTGGCTCCACCAAATTCAACCACGCAGCCACCGCAGACATCGACGGTGACGGAGATGCAGACATTGTCATTGGAACGACGAGGGCAGGAAACCTCTACTACGTCGGAAGATTCATGCAAATCCTCCGCAACGATGGCTCAGGAAACTTCACCGATATCAGCCAAGAGGCAATGGGGGAACAACCGAGGGCCTTGAATTACCAAGATCCAGAAGTCGAGGTGCAATGCACTGTATGGGGAGAAGGCCAAGTAGTCCTTCTCGACGTCGATAACGACGGCGACGTCGACATTACAGACCGAACACACGGTGGTGCGAACGGCGACAAAGAAGCGTGCCCTGGCATAGAGATTTATCTGAACGATGGGAGCGGAAGTTTTTCGCGTGACGAATCCAGCCAACTAGCTTGGGTTCGCCAACACCAAATTCCCGGCTTTGTAGCTTTAGCGCCGGAAGGCCATCAGATCGGTAATGCCATCCCGATAGACCTTGACGGTCGTTTCGGTATTGATTACGTCGCTCACATACGTTCACCGTGGGGAGGACTTTTTGCGTTCCTCTACCAGGTCATGTCATTGGAGTGAATCAACGAGAGCGATCAAGGCAACAATGCTTCCATGACCTCAGAATGATGCTGTTGTAGCTCCATACATTTGGTCCTTGGTTTCTTCACGCAAAAAACCGAGTTCCTCTATGAGAGCTTTCCTGCCCGCTTCGGCTTCAGGATCTTCAGGGTAATAAGCCAACTCGGATGCAGGGTCTCCGGCGACTCGGGTCCCGATCAGGTACCTAGGTTTGTCGTAGTCATAAGGACGTGCTCGATGAAGAGCTCTCCTGTTGTCCCACAACAATGTGTCTCCGACAACCCAGTTGTGGCTGTAGACACGAGAGTCATCACTCACGACATGCTCGATGAGAGACCTAATTAATTTCCGACTTTCTTCGCGGTCAAGTCCGGGGATTCCAAAGGCATGCCGTCCCACAAACAAGTTTGGGTTCCCCGTCTCAGGGTGGATCTTCACCATAGGTCGCAGATAAGCCTCGCCGTGGTACACCTCGCCGTACAAGCCGTCGCCGTTCGCATCGGGAAAGTCCCCGAGGTCATTCGCTTGAGAAAAGTTCGTCGAATGGAATGCACTCAATCCAGCGACCGTCTCCTTGGTGACATCATCAAGAGTTTCGTAGCCTGATTGCAGGTCAGCTAGCTCGGTTTGTCCACCTTCATCTGGAACAACTACAGCGGACAGCATCGCCACTTTGCTTGCGATCGGTTTGTACGTGGAGTCAGTGTGCCAACCTTCGTTCCCGACATTGGTTCGCATTAATTGGGACTGAAGGTCATAAATTTTGCCGAAACTACCGTCCTCATGTTTCTTCTGGTTAGCCATAGGAGCCCCACCAAACTCCAGATCCCCGAAACGCTCACCAAAAGCGATGCTGCTTTCCTCGTCGAGGTGTTGATCGGGGAGGAGCAAGAAACCATGCGCAAGGAAGGCTGCGTACAGTTCACTGAAATCATCATCACTCAGATTTTTGAGATCTACACCAGTGGCGGTAGCCCCGAACGCTTTGCCGGCCATTGGAACGATTTTGATGTCACTCATCTTGTTCCCCAAGTTCCTTGTTGCAAACAGGGTAGCCAATGAGCGAAGCCCGAGACACGGAACCCGCTGTAAAGGCGACTAAGAACAGGCGAGTTCGACCGATCCATGACTACCAACCGAGAATTTCACCTGGTCAGCAACCTGCGGGAAATAAGTGATGACGGTACTGCCCGTCATCACAAACTCTCCAGCCTTAATGGACCGACCTCGCTCGTTGAGATGATTCGCGAGCCATGCGACTGCTTCGAAAGGATGACCCAACGCGTCACCAGTTTGACCGGACCCGAGGACTTCGTCGTTGACCTCCAAGACCGTTGGGGTGTTGACCAGGTCGAGGTCTTGCCAACTAGCAAAGGGAGAACCCAAAACGACTCCAGCATTCCAAGCATTTTCAGATACCGAATCAAACGGGTTCAGTTGGTCATAATCAGCATCGCGGTCTTCGATCAACTCAAAGGCTGGATAACACGCGTCGACCATCCCGCGAATAGTTTCTTTCGTGTGAAGCGTCTTTCCTGGGTCCAAGTCGGCGCCAAGCTGAACAGCAATTTCACATTCAAGACCAAGATGGCGGTGGTCACTCAGAGCGACTTGCCCTGGTGAGGATTGGACCCGGCTATCGAAAACAGCTCCAGACAGGGGATGGTCCACACCACAGAACTCCTGCATTGCTTTGCTGGTGAGGGCGACTTTCCAAGCAACTATCTGCTCACCGCGGCCGATCATGATTTCAATAAAGGCATCCTGGACGAGGTACGCATTGTCCAGAGAGGGGTCATCGACCCTGTCCGCCAAGGTGTGATGCTGTGCTTTGGTATCAAGCTCTTCTATGAATGACGTTGCGATCTCTACTCGTTCTTGCTCGTTCACAAGCATCCCTTCTTCACCGCTCTAGGTTGATTGTTGCACTGAATTATCGGATTCGCAGCAATGTCGAATCCTAAGCCTCATCGCAAAATAGGAAAAGGGCTATTAGTAAAGGGCCTCGGCTGCTGCTAGGTCAGCGATTCTGTCGCCGTCGTAACCCAACATGTCGCTTAGTACTTCAAAGGTATGTTCACCTATTGGGGGCCCACCCCATAGGGCCGTAGACGGAGTTCGGCTTAGCTGATAATGAGAACCTTCCACAACGGTCTCACCAGCGTATGCCTGAGGTACACGTCGGAAATGATTTCGATGCGCCAACTGAGGGTCAATGATCGCGTCAGCTGAATCAGATACGACGTGAGCAGCTACACCATGGGTTTGTAAGAGATCTTGAAGTTCGAAGCGGTCTTGAGAAGCGGTCCAGGTTCCGATGATTGAGTCGTCGAGATCTTCAACTCCGATCAATTCCCGAAGAGCCTTTTCGGCCGCTAGGTCCTGACACACCACGGCGATCCATTTGTCGTCACCTTGAACTGGGTAGACGCCATGAACGCCGTAGCGTTCGCTGAAGTTTGCTGACCGTTGAGCAGTTCGTCCATTGACTTCTTGGTCTAAAAGAGCTGGACCGAGAAGGTGTAGTGCAGATTCATGTTGACTGAGGTCTACATATGAGCCCTCACCTGTTCGCCGTTGATGGTCTAGCGCTGCGACAAGAGCTGTGACTGTGAAGCGTGGCGCGGTGTAGTCGGTGTAGGCAAGAAATGGGCCGGTAGGGGGTCGGTCTGGCCATCCAGTAATTTCGTAGAACCCACTTAACGCGCCGGCAAGATTACCGAAACCGGGGTACATGTTCATCGGGCCGGTTTGGCCCATCAGGCAACTTGACAACATAACGATTTCGGGTTTTCGTTTCTTTATGGACTCATAGTCGAGTCCCCAATTCGCCATCGCTTTTGGAGTGAACGCCTCAATGACGACATCTGCCCAGTCGATTAAATCCCACACCACTGTTTGAGCTTCTTCGACCGATAAGTCAAGGCTGATCATGTACTTTCCGGCGTTAGCGGAGTGGTACTGCGCTGTGTTGTCTGGGTGGGTTTCATCATTTACGAATGGTCCGGCGTTGCGGATCACATCGATGCGCCCTTCAGATTCGATCCTTACGACGGTTGCACCGTGGTCGGCAAGATTGCGCGTCGCCATTGGCGCAGCTATCGCCCACGTGAAATCCAGAACCTTTATTCCTTCTAATGGTCGGCTTGTCGGCGCTGGCTCCGCGGGGGAAGGGCTCGTAGGCGTTTGGCCGCTCTCCTCCAGTATTTCGTTTGTATGTTCACCCAGTTTGGGCGGCGGTCCGAGGTCCTTGAGTTCGACGCTTCCTTTAGCGAAACGGCCCGGAAATTTGTAGCCGAGTTGAGGAACCTCTTCAAAAAATTCTCGGGCCGCGAGGTGCTCGGATTCGACAATATCTTTGGTGGTTGCAACTGGTGCTATGAGAAGCCGTCGTTGGCTGTTGCCATCCATTAACTCAGCTTTGGTCTTTGTTGCTGTAAATGCGGCAATAGCGTCTTGAGCTCGATACAGATCCTCAGGGTCAGCTTGTCCCGAAAAGATCATCATGAAGAAATCAATCCAATTCTGATCGCGGGTTGCTTCATCACAGAAACCCTCTTCGTGTACCCAGTTCATTAGTCGCTGACTGTATGGGCCGAGCATCTCGCCGAACATGAAAGTAATTGACACGAAACCGTCTATTGCTGGGTAGACGGTCCTGATGACGTACTCGCCGGCCTTTATTCCACCGCCAGCTCGCGCCATGGGGGGCGCGCCGACGGCGCTGGTCATCAACATGGTCTGGGTACATTGAGTTACAGCTTGCTGTGCTGAAACATCTATGTGCTGACCCCAGCCTGAGGCGCTTCTCTCGAACAGAGCGATAGTCGTAGCTTCGGCTGCCTCAAGGGCGCCATGTAACCAACCTTGAGGCACGCCACCGACCTGTACAGGAGCTCGGTCAGGGTCCCCTGTGAGGCCCAGTTGGCCACCGCCCGCCAGCAAGGTCAGGTCTGTTGCTAGCCAATTGCTTTTAGGACCGGTCGCGCCAAAAGGGGACACCCTAACTGTCAGGAGGGAAGGGTTATCTGCGCGGAGCTTGTCGAGATCGAGTTCTTCGAATACTCCACAATCAAGGACGACATCGGCGGTCGCCGCTAGAAGTTCAATTTCTTCGACTCCTCCGATGACGGATTTCTTGCCTCGGTTCCAAGCCCAATGCGTCAGAGACCTCTCGATATCCTCCTCATCGTCAGCGAACGGCCCAACCTGCCGTGAGTGAGTTCCCTCTGGGGGTTCAATAGCGATGACTTCGGCTCCGAGCTGAGCTAACAGCAACCCAGTCAAGTTAGAACGTTCATCTGTTAGATCAAGAATTCGGTATGGCGAAAGCATGTCTCTCATTCTGCCCGTTTAATGAGCGATGCGTGAGATGATGCTAAATCTGGCAGGGGAGGTAGGAAAGATGGAGGGCGACGACCGGCGTTTGAACATGTTGCGCGAATCCATCCGCCTGACCGAAGAAATTCTTTCCGAGGCGGACCAGAATCTGAGAACACAGTTGGATCCGACAGTCCGGGCGAAACTGATACATGGTCGCGATTGGAGAATCCGGTATCTAAACCACTTACAACAAGGTGGGTCACCACTCGAAGCTGGCGACGAATGGTCAATGCATAATGGCCACGATTTAGCCATCGAATGGGGATATGAAACCTGGGATGAAAATCGAATTGGCCTGCGATGCAGAAGTTGCGACGATTGGATTCAACTATATGACGTTGACCCGAACTCTTCGGATGCACCCAGTGTCGCTGACCTGTATTTAGAACACGAAACTCACACAGTGGTGTCGTGGCGACAGGGCCTAGAAGCCGGAATTGAGTGCGTCACTTGTGGAGCTGTGAATGACAAAGGGTTCCCACTGCTTGAGGCGCCGGTCAGTGCATGGTTCGACGATGTTTGGAATGGGTGAGCATCACAAAATCTAAGATCAAAAGTTTGTGCGCCGGGTGGGACTCGAACCCACACGCCCGAAGACACCGGCACCTAAAGCCGGCGCGTCTGCCAGTTCCGCCACCGGCGCTCTGTTTCAACTTATCGGTCAAAAGTGTCGACCATTCAACTGTTAAGCCCTCCACCAGAAAAGTTCTAACGAGGAGAGCAGTTCTTAAGTGCTACAAGTTAAGGACCTCCGGATGTAGAGAGCTAAGGAACGCCAGCGCAATCAAGTTGTATGGTCACTGGATCCACTTCCGGACCTAAAAATAATAGGGGGGTTGAGTTATGCAGGTCACCAGAATATTTACCGGGGAAGACGGCATGTCACACTTCGAAGATCTTGAAATCCCAAGCACTGACCTTGGCCCGCCGTTAGGGGAGATCAGTGCTTCGGTTTCGAGTGTCTCATCTTTTTTTCGATCAACTCGAACCGAAGGTGACGAGGATGTGTATGACTACCATTGTGCCCCTCGAAGACAGTTCGTCATCCACTTAAAGGGGGCCGTCGAGATCGAGATCGGCGACGGAACTAAACGCCGCTTCGGAGTAGGTGACGTGTTGCTCGCTGATGACACGACAGGTCAAGGTCATATCAGCAGGGGAGTGGAAACTCCCCGGGAACAGGTCTTCATAGTCCTGCCCGATGATCTTGACATGGAGCCCTGGCGGGCATGAAGGCTTCTGTGTTTTCCATTTTGGAGGAGAACTAGGGTCAAGGTATAGAAGGAGGAAGAATGCTCAGACTGACGTTCCTAATTCGGCGCAAACAAGGCATGACTAGAGAAGCTATGCAGAGATACTGGCTTGAAGAGCACGCCCCTCTCGTTGCTAGTCACTCACAAACTTTGAACATGCTTCGTTATGTGCAGGTGCACACCACAGATGACGACCATGGTCGCCTCACTGGTCGCAGAGGCCAGATGGAAGAGCCCTATGACGGTGTCGCAGAAGTTTGGTGGAACTCGAAAGATGCCATGGTGGAAGCAACCCGATCGAACGAAGGTCGTCAAATCGATCAGATTCTCAGATCCGACGAAGAGCAATTCATGGATTTAGAGCGCTCTGTTGCTTGGTTTAACTACGAATACCCGCAGGTAAACCCAACCCCAGAAAATGTGGTGGCAACTGAACGTTCGAGTTTGCTGAAGTTGTATTTCCCGTTACGCCAAATCGAATCTTTGAGCGTCGAAGAGGCTCAGTGGTACTGGCGAACCCATCATGGGCCAGTCATCCGCCGTCAAGCCCACGGTTCGGGAATATTGCGCTACCAACAGGTTCACCGCGATGAACCAGAATTGACTGCTGGGATCAATGGTTCTCGAGGATCAAAAGTTGAGCCGTACTTGGGCCATGCTGAAGTTTGGATGGACCGAACTGCGATGGGGAACCCAACTCCAGAAAATAAGGCTGCGTCAAAACGCGCGTATGAGGATGAAGCCAAGTTCATAGATTTCGCACGGTCATCTATGTTTCTGACAAAAGAGCACGTAATTATTGATCGACGATGATTTCGTCATCAACCAACGACTTCACTCCCTCCACAACGCGTTGCATATTGGCTTTGTGGATGAGTCTTCGTTGGAACAACACCCCGTCCTCCTTAGAGGGATCCTCTTGAGCCCGTGGCGCTGTTCCGTTGTTTTCCTTTCCGATCACCATTGAAAATCGCAAACGAGTCCCTGTGCCTTGTTCCGCGAGTTCGAAACGCCAGATCGCGCCGGGTTTTTCTTGATCGGTGATGCGCCACTCAAATTCTTGTTTGTCGATCCATCTCGTGACGATGCATTCGGTCTCCCACTCTCGTACTCCTGGTATCGAATTTTTGCCCCTGAACTTTGAACCGACTCCCACCTCACCTTCGGTAATCCAGTCTGCACCAGCGAATTCGTCAGAAAAGAGTGCCGGCATATTGATGTCGGAAACAACTTCCCACACAGCTTTGGGGCGAGCGTCGGTGTCTATCTCCGCGACAACTCCGGGGCCATCCACGATTCGTGATGAACCGTCAATGCTTGGCTGTTCGCGAGTGAACCCCCAGTGGTCGAAGTAGGTGATGTTCGACGCTGGTCGTCGTACAGCGGGAGAGAAATCATGACCGACGGTGTGGGCAACGGGGAAGCACACAAGGGTTGTCACCCCAGCAGGGATTCCTAGAAGTTCGGCAACTTCGGAAGATTTCTCGTTCAGCATTGTCGCGTAAGCGGTTCCCAACCCTCTGGAACGAAGGGCCAAGTTGAAACTCCATGCTGAGGGGATAGCGCTGTCAAACAATCCTGGACGACCGCTGTTGTCATGGATGCCCCAGATGGCACACATCACTAGAGCAGGGGCTTTGGAGAAATTCTCGACGAGGTATGCACTTGAACTCACTATGTGCTCTTTGGGGTGGCCTGTGCCATCTAACCGGCCTCGTGCCTTGAGAAAGAGAGTCCCGACTTCGGCGTACAACACTCCTAGCTGATCTTTGAGACTTTGGTCTCGGATTACCAGCCAACGTCGACTCGCGTCGTTACCACCGGTCGGTGCTTGTTCTGCTAAATCAATGCACTCAAATAGCAGCTCGTCGGTGACTTCTCGAGTGAAGTCCAAACGTTTTCGAACAGCCCGAGTTGTCGTCAATAAGCGGTCAACTTGGGCAAGATCGAAACCTGACTCAGAAAGATCGTCACTCATGCAACGAATCTACGCTGATATCTCTCAGTTGTGCTCAGTGCGGCTCCACCGAAAAAACTGAAGGAGCAACTAGTGGGCGCGGATCTGACCGTGGTGGTGTGTGTTCTGAACTTAGTGTTCGAGGCTTTGGTAAGCGAAGCGCTCCGATTATGCCTAGTAAGGCGCAGGCAGCTGATAACAGCAGCACCCACAGAAACGTCGAAGTCCAATCAGCAAGCACTCCACCAATTTGCGGAGAGACCATTTGCGCTACTCCGAAAGCCAGAGTTGCAGCGCTGAAACCAGGCCCGTAATCCTCAACAGACGCGTTTTCTACGAAATACATGGTGAGGGTGACAGGAATGGATGCAAAAATCATCCCGATCACTACCGAAGATGCGAGTGTGGGGAGGACCCATCCAGGAAGGATGGTTACTACCAGAACGCTCCAAAGACCGAAGGCGCAAGCAAGAGTCGCTCGAGTTCCGAATGTGGCAACTGATTTCGCGACAATGGGACCACCGAACACCATTCCAAGTCCGATCAAGGTGAAAGCCAGGGACGCATTGCTGGCCGACCAGCCGTTATCGCCTTCCAATCGACTACTCATGAACGCCAAAACGAGTAGATACATGAAGCCGAATGTCGTGTACATGGCCGTCACGGGTTTCCAGCCGGGGACGCGACGTAAGGCATCGAACCCACCCACGCTGCCCTTAGGTGAAAGTTGTTCCTGAGCGTGCCTAATCACGGCGATAGTTCCGGCTGCGACCACAAGTCCAATGATCGTTTGGACGACGTAAACGTTGCGCCAACCTTCATCTCCCCAAAGTCGTCGAACCCAGGCAGCTAACTGACTGGTGAACACGATGCTGAGAGCCATACCCGATGAAAGAAGTCCGATAGCTGTGCCCCGTTTTTCGGGCGGAAAGGCAGCGCTGGCTACAACCGGGGTTGGAATCCAAACCCATGCCCCACCGAAGCCGCTGCAGAACATTCCAAACATCAAGACAGCGGCATTAGGAGCAACCGCCGATACAAGTTGGCCCGCCACTGCGATGAGAAGCCCGACTTTCATAATCGTCAGTAATCTGAGACGTGACGCAGCTATAGCGACCGCGAGGGTGCCAACGAGATAGGCAGCGACATTTGCCGTAGCTATGGAACCGGCAACGGTATTTGATAACCCCAGATCTGAACGCATTGCAGGCAATACGACACCCAAGGTGAATCGACCGAATCCTTGAGCTACACCAGCGCTCGCTGCTGCAAACGCGACAGCTATCCAGGAGCGAGCAGCCACCCTTAGAGACTATCAATTTGATAGTCACAGGAAGTTTTGAGGCGCCGAGGAAGCGGCACCTCTCAAGGTCTCACCGTCTGGGTTCCACAAAGCAGGCGCGACCCCACCAGGGTTGCCTAACATCACTACCGTCTAGACAGGAGAGCAACATGGCGATCAGCATCGATCCCGACACAGGCCTCAAAATTTTTGATACCCGCGCCGCCAAAGCAAGCGACAAGATTCAAGGGCAGGGTTACGCAGTAAATCCCGATGCGTCCCTAAAAACGCTTCCCGAAGTTTCTACCGACGCAAGATTCGACGCAGTTGAACAGGCCAAATATCGAGAATTCAAGGAGCAGCGTCGCGGGGCAGCTGACTACATGGCGATGGAGGGCGAATTCGCGAAATACCTTGAGGATCACTACTCCGAATCTCCGGTTCAACGTGAAGCCTTGACCGACGAATGCGAAATCGTTGTAGTAGGTGCTGGTTTCGCTGGGTTACTTCTTTGGTACCGCCTCAAAGAAGCAGGTTTTCAAGATGTTAGGTTCTGCGAAAAAGGTGGCGATGTAGGTGGCACCTGGTATTGGAACCGTTACCCGGGCATAGCTTGCGACGTCGAGTCCTACAGTTATCTGCCCCTGTTAGAGGAAATGGAATATTTCCCGACAATGAAGTTCGCCTCGGGCTTCGAGATCCTCGAGTACTGCCAATCAATGGCGACCAAGTTTGGTTTCTACGACAAATGTCTCTTTCACACAACAGTGGAAAGGACTGACTGGAACGAAGAAACAAGGCGCTGGACCGTAACTACCGATCGCGGCGACGCCATGCGAGCTCGCTACATCATCTTGGCTAACGGGATTTTGACGACCCCGAAATTAGCTCGAATCGACGGTATGGAATCCTTCGAAGGGGACTCATTTCACACCTCTCGTTGGCGCTATGACGTTGACTTAGAAGGAAAGACGGTGGGAATAATTGGTACCGGAGCCACAGCGGTCCAAGCTGTTCCAGAACTGGCCAAAATTGTTGGTGAGTTGTATGTCTTCCAACGCACCCCTTCATCGATTGATGTGCGAGACCAGCGAGTAACTGCACCCCAAGAAATTGAAAACTGGAAAGAAGAACCCGGCTGGGCTCGCGCGCGACGAAAGCGATTTTCGAAAATTTCAGCTGGCCGTTCAGCGATCCAAGCTAACGATGACTACCTAGCCGGGAAAGTCGAGCACTTTAAAGAACGCAAAGAACATTCCCGAAAGCTCACACCCGAAGAAATGGTCGATAAGCAGTTGGATTCAAACTTTCGGATCATGGAACAGATACGGGCCAGAGTGGATGCCATAGTTGAAGACCCTGAGACGGCTAGAGCTTTAAAGCCTTACTACCCCTACGGCTGTAAGCGGCCGACTTTTCATGATGAGTATCTACCTACTTTCAACTTGCCTAACGTTCATCTGGTGGACACCGCACCTATTGGTGTGACAAATATCAACGAAAACGGAGTTGTGCATCAAAATGATGAGTACCCGCTCGATGTGCTGATCTATGCGACTGGCTTCCAATGGATGGCGACGTCGACGTTCAACATGGTCACCGGTCGAGGTGGTCAAACAATGAAGAACAAGTGGGAAACTGAAGGCACTAAGACTTTCCTCGGGATCCATAGCAATGGCTTTCCCAATCTGTTCATCATGACTGGTCCGCAGGGTGGAGGAGGCAGCTTCAATTTCACCGATGCCATTGAAACTCACGCCGATTACATCGTGTGGATGCTTTCAAAGATGCGAGATGAAGGCCATCAAGTGGTGGATATCACAGAAGAGGCTGAATTGACCTATGCCGAACACTGCAGACAGGCTGATATAGCGACTGCGCCACTCCGGGACTGTCTGTCCTATTACAACGGCCATGGTGATTCTGAACCGGGAAGCCTTGCCTATTACGGAGGAGGCAACTGGCATAAGTTTCGTGTCCGAGCGCAGGAAACCCTGGACACCTACCTGTTTGAATCTGTCTGACTCATTCCTTCAGGTGGGGTATTACCTCTGAAGCAAGACGTTCAAGGTTTCGGGCCATGAATTCAGGATCAATTCCTGGTGGTAGACCCGAAGTGGCTATATCAGTTATGCCGTATAGGCGAATGAACTCTGATAGTTCCTTTGTGACTTCTTCGGCGTTTCCTATGATGACGTTTTGAGGGATGCCCCCTTCGCTGCCCCAACCGTAATCGTCTGGTGTCTCAGCCATAAATGTTCCGTAAACACCCATACGGAAACGCTCGGCTTCTCGAATGGTTGGCCAATCTTTGTCAACGTCATCTGTGACATAAACAGATCTAATTATTCCCACCCGATAGTCGTCGGGGTCTCGACCTTCAGCTACGACAGCTTCCCTCCACGGATCGAGGACGTCTTCTCTGCGGCCTTGGGGAAGTAAATTCGTTCCGAAACGAGCAGCTCGTAATGCTCCCGGTTCTTTCATGGCTGCTACCCACAACGGTGGTCCGCCGACCTGCACCGGCTTGGGGTAAACGTTGATGTCTGAAAGTTGATAGCGCTTGCCCGTAAAACTGAACGGCTCTTCACCCCATGAGAGACGCAGTATCTCAATCGCTTCGTCGGTCATAGAGACTCGGTTTCGCAGCGGAACGCCGAATGCTTCGAATTCCTTAGGTACGTAACCCATGCCGATACCAAATTCCATTCGACCTTGGGAGATGTGATCAAGCACTGCAAGTTCTTCGGCGAGTCTCACGGGGTGGTAGAGGGGTAGTAACGCTATGTCATTCGAGATGCGAATCTGTTTGGTTCGAGCAGCTATGGCTCCGGCCAAAGGTTGAAACGCTGGTAGATAACCATCTTCAAGAAAATGATGTTCAGTGAACCAAACGTGGTCGAAGCCGAGATTGTCGGCCAGGACAGCCTGCTCGATTGTTGCCGAATAGACGTCGGTCATTGACAGATTGCCGCCAGGTATATGACGGCAGTCATACATGACGCCAAATCGAAATGGTTTAGGCATCGATTGCTCCCTGTTTCGTGCCGTTCTCTGGACCGTAGCCGTTTCCGACAAGCTAAGTTTCCTCTATGCAGATTGAACGGGATACCCGGGGGGCTGAATTAGGCCCCAACCAGTACGAGGATGCCGAGGGATACATCGCCCCACTACCTGCTGGCTATGGGCCTAGATCCAACCCTTTGGGAGCATTCCCTACGGGACCAGAAGTCGGTGAGTATCTTCCTGACGTTGTCGCCGTGAACTCAGAGGGCTCAACCGTTGACTTACACATCGACCGTGAAGGAAAACCCGCCGTTCTGGTCTTTACCCGATCAGCAGTTTGGTGACCTCCGTGCCGTACCCAGCTGGTCGAGCTGGAAAAGGGAATGGTTGACTTCGAGGCCGCAGGGGCAAAGCTGTACGTCCTTAGCTATGACGAAGTTGATGCGTTGGCTGACTACAAACAGGCTCATGGGGCTACCTTCACTTTGCTGTCGGATCCCCATAGCGAAGTCATCCGATCTTTTGGAATTCTCAACACAACCATCGCTGAGGATGATCACCCTTGGCATGGCATTCCTTACCCGGGTGTGTATGTGACTGACGGGGAAGGAATCATCACCCAAAAGTTCTTCGAGAATAATTTCACTGTTCGTCCGGGAGCCGAACAACTAGTCGCTGCTGTTAAGGGCGAAGACGTCCTGTTGGCGGAAAGGCCGGCAACGGATCAGGAAGTGGAAGTTGAGGTCGAATTTGAAGGCAACGACCTTCCGGTGGGTATTACGAGGCAAATAGTTGCCCGATTCTCAGTGCCCAAAGGCATGCATCTATACCAAGAGCCAGTTCCTGAAGGATTAGTTGCAGCATCGATCGAATTGGATGATGAAGCTGAGGGGATCGTGTCATACACGTTGGTCGCCCCAGAGACTCAACCCCATACTTTGGGTACCGATGGACACACCCTTGAGGTGTACGAAGGAAACCCCGTTTTGCGTTTACCGATTGCCCAAAACGGGCGAGCCATTACCAAAGATGATGATGGTCGCTGGGTTTCGGTGAGCGGCAGAGTCCGTTGGCAGGCTTGCAATGACGAGACATGTTTAGTGCCCGACGAAAAGGCGTTCAGTTTCCGTGTGCCGTCGGCGTTTACGGTGATGGCAGATATGGGCCCAGGTGAGGGACGGGTTCCTTCGATGAATGGGGCTACGCACTTCAAAAAAATGACGGATCGACGCAAAACTGCATCTTGAACTTGGGCATCAAATGACACTTCAATTAGTTGTCCTGTCAGAGTGACCTAGGCTAGGTAAATGGCTGACCTTCTTTACTTCGATGCTGATGCAGATAGTGACGAAATTCTGCGAGCGCTCCGCGAGGATGGCGCGTGTGTTCTGGTAGACGTCATGAGTGACGATCTCAAATCGCGAGTCGGCGACGAGTTGCAGCCATTCATTGATGCCACTCCAACGGGACGTGACGATTTCACTGGAAGGCTCACAGGACGGACAGGAGCTCTTGTCGCCCGAAGTGAAGCGTCGCGAGAACTAGTGATGGATCCGACTATTACAAACCTTGCAAACCAATTTCTCGGGCCGTACACCGACAAAATCCAGTTGCACCTCACCCAAATCATCAATATTCAACCGGGACAAGGTGCTCAGCCTCGCCACCGTGATCGACTTGCTTGGGGTGGCTATGTACCAACAGAAATTGAACCCCAGTTCAATACGATTTGGGCGTTGACGGACTTCACTGAAGAAAATGGAGCTACGCGCGTAGTACCTGGGTCTGTTGGGTGGCCTGATGACCGGCGACCAACAGATGAGGAAACAGTTCAGGCTGCGATGACGGCAGGATCGGTGTTGCTGTACTCAGGGTCAGTGATACACGGTGGAGGACAGAATTTTTCTGACACGGATAGAACCGGTGTCAATATCACTTACTGCCTTGGATGGTTACGCACCGAAGAAAACCAGTATCTGTCCTGCCCACCCGAAGTGGCTAAGAAGCTCGACCCTGATCTACAAGAGATGCTTGGGTACACGATGGGGAGTTATGCACTTGGCTACTACAGCGACCCTAATGGGGTCAGTGAAATAAATGATCTACGACCACCTGAGTTTATCCTTGACCGTTCGCCGAGAGAAAAAGCATCGAGTGCAGCTCTCATAACTGACCAGTAACCCTCAACTCTGATCTAGGTGTCGTTTAGTCAGAGGCGGCGGATCCAGCAACCAGCTGCTCATGAGGAGCGTTGCCATCGTTGCAGCTCCGATGAGAAAAGCTGGGCCTGGCCCAAGCCACGAGTACAGCGGTGCCGCGGTCAACGCTCCAACCATTGACGCGGCAGAACCCATAGCTTCACCTAACCCTTGGGCGGCCGCAGCGTCATCTAACGGTGCAGCATCTGAAACAGCGGCTTGAGAACCAGGGGATTGGATTGCCTCCATTATCCCGTGTGGCATAGCAGCAATGAAGAGCAGCGGTACTGACGATATCCAGCCGTAGGAGGCCATTAGCGGAACTGTCGCTAAAGCTGAAAGCAATGAAGTGGCTCTTGGGCTGAACTGATCTGAGAGAGAGCCAGCCCACCTTGCGATTAGCAGCATGGGCAAGGCAAAGCCTGTTAACGACAGGGTGACCACCATGGTGGAAGCACCCAAATTATCCATGTGGGGCGCCCATAGCGGCTCGAAAACACCTATCGAATAGCGAAAGGAGATCACAACTAATAATGCGGCGATCATTTGACGGCTGCGAAGCAAGCGACGCAGAACTCGTTTCTCTGCGCTGTCGCTGTTTTCAGCAGCCGGTATTTCCAATCGGTATATCGACAAATACGTAGCTGCCGTTAAAACACCGAAAAGAAGAAAAGGTGTCCGCAGGTTAAAGGTAACCGTGAGAGCTCCAGCGATAGGTGGCCCGAAAACGAATCCAGCGATGTAAGAGCCATAGAATGCGCCGAGTTGACGGCCTTGGTCAGCACCTGCATTCACGATTATGAAACGTCTGCTTGCAGGTATGATCACTCCAATTCCAGCACCGAGAAATAGTCGGGCAAGTATGAATTGCCAGAGCTGGTCAGCTAACCCGAACCATAAAAGACCAATAGCTGATGCGATTACCCCCACCCGCATGAGTAACCCTCCGTAACCTCTGTCTGCGTATCGTGAGAGCCACAGTTGAGTGACTAAGGCGCCTACGAAGGCAGCCCCAGCGATCCACCCGAGGTTTCGCTCAGCGATCCCATACGAGTTATGTATTTCAGCGAGGAGCGCAAAAACCGAAGAGACGCCGGCCATAGTCACTGCAGCAACGAGATAGAGACTTCGCATGGATTAGAGACCTAGACGGTGTAGCCGGGTGGGGGTCCAAAAGCGCCACTGAGATCTGGTGGCCCCTGGTAGAGCCAAGTCAATTTCCTGCTGGAAAATTTCCAACCGTCACTGTCCTTGCGGTAGGTGTCGTCGTAATGACCAAGGTAAAACAAGGCTTTACCTGACTTAGCTTTCGCGAACTCACACATGTACCAGCGGCCTTCACCCGTATCGTCGGTTGTGGTCGCGGTGCCATTGAATGTCAGCTGATTTACTGCTTCGAAGAGCTCCATCGAGGTTTGCATTGCTGCCTGTAGCTCCTCGTGTCCTTGAACTGGTCCCCGGCCGATATCCCACAGACCATCGGTAGTCCACAGTTCAAGCCACCCCTTCTGATCATTGGTGCAGACCCGGTCGCAATAGGTGTGAACTAGATTTCTAATCGGCTCAATTTCGTTCATCAGCGAAAGCTACTTCCGACCCGTTAGATAATGGTTGAGAGTTTCGTGGAAATGGCGAATACGACTCTCTTGGTAAGCCGCCAAGGTGACCGTTCCACGTTTGTTGGCTTGCAAACCTCTTTGAATCCGAATCAGATTGTCAGTGTCCTGATCAACCACCATTCCTGCTCCACCGAGCGGTGCAGCTTCAGTCCACGAATCGTGGAGACCAAGTTTGGTGACAGGTGAGGGTGGTGGTGGAGGTCCTTCGTCGGGATTAGCGAACAGCAACATGATTTCCATGATCGAAGTATGTGGATCATTGCCGTTGGGTCGAAAGCGATAACAAATCGGAACACCTTGTCCTCCCCAAGGCACCAGATTTGGGAACAAGAAGTACTCGATGGCGTCGAGTGCTTCGGAGGTTGAAAGGTTCGACATATCGGCTCGAGCGGACGCACCAAGTTTCTCTTTGGCGCGGTCGGCGAGAAGATCTCGCACTCGGTCGCCAGTTTGGGGAACTATGGGATCTCCACCGTGGAAGGGCACATCACGTTGCATTTTGCGGATCGTTTCCTCTGCTGGGACATCGCGGAGGTTGGGACTTGGTGTTCCTTCGAGAGTGATCATTCTGTTCACGTGCCGAGACCCAGGAAAAATATCGTATTGAGTGTTCGCGTCTGCGACGTAGGCAGCTGTTTGAGGATGGGTGACGCCAATGTGGTAACTCTCGATGAAGGCTTCCAGTGCCAGTTTCCAGTTGCAGGGCATCACCTTTTCGACGTGAGCTGCTTTCCAACGATCATCCAAAGGAAAATCTCGGAATTCATCTTCGAGTACTTCGATGTAACTTTCAAACGGCTCACATTCATCGTCAAAGTTGACGAAGACAAATCCGCCCCAGAAGGCGACCTGGGCTGTTGGGAGACAGAACTCGCTGGGTTTGATGTCAGGGAAGTCCCAACTATTTGGTATATCGACCAGCTCGCCTTGCAGATCCCAGGTAAATCCATGAAACGGACACCTAAATCGCTGAATGTTGCCACCCTCGGTGCGTAGCTGGGTCCCTCGATGAAGACATGAGTTTATGTAGGCAGTGATGTCGTGAAGACCTTCGCCGGTTCGGACGACGATCACTGACTCCGTGGCGATCTCATAAACAATGTGGTCGCCCACCTCTGCTAATTCTTCTGATCGACAGGCCATTTGCCAGACCTTGCGCCAGACGTGTTCAACCTCCAAGTCATGCCACTCTTGAGTGAGGTACCGGTCTACAGGTATCTCACGATTATCGGTGAAATCTGGCGGATACTCGCGAAGGAGCACTTCAGGTGGAGCGATAGCGTCCTCCCGCAGAACATCTTGGACGGTAGGTCCAGGTGCGCGTCCCTTATCAGTCCCCTCCATCCCCATAACTTAGCTTTCGGCAGGAATTAGTGAGACGAAATTCATTAACGCCTCATGTTGAGTGATGTCGTGTGATCGCTTGAGTCTTCGGTTAACGGACCTCCGTAGATTTCTGTTTCGAACCAGTCAACAAATGAGGTCTCTCTTGCGGGTTTCCACAATGACCAAGCGGCCTTAGCTCCGGGGCTTTGCATTAGCCCTAACTTGAGTAGGTTCACTCGCATATCGAGTTGGTCTTGGGTAGCTAACCCATTTTCCTGTTGTTCGTAGGTATCGAATAGGTCGACCAGCATCGTGTTCGTCCACAGGGTGACTCGCCATTGATCTTCGGCCGTCAGTTCTTGAGACGAAAAGTCTTTAGCCAAGAAAGAAACGAATTCTTCATTCTGTGTCGATGACAGGTAACGCTCATAAAGGCGGTTAGTTAGGGTATGACTGAATTGTGCTTTTGTGAGCTTTACGTTGAGTTGAGCTTCCCTGGCTAAATAAATTAGTGAGAGAGGCAACAGAGCACCTTCAATTATTTGTGCGATTGTTCCTAGGTCGTCGAGCACTGGAATCTCCTTTGGTAGGGCGTCCCACAAGCTAGACCGCGATCAAATTGTGATGAGCCGCTATCCGCGCAGCGAGAATCCAATCTTGGTGACGTAGGTTCGGGCTAGTTGGAGCCAAACGAGCGCAGGAATGCCTGATGAAGACGAGGTGAAGTTGCTTAATAGTTTTTCTGGCGCGCAGGCGTGGGCGTAGGCGAGACTGAACATTCAGTAAGGACCGAACCATTTTCCTTACAAAAACTTCGATTCTCGGTGGAAGGTGGCGAAAGTGTCGACAGATGTGGATATGGAAGAAATACAGGACTACGCGGGCAATATGTTGAGTCACATGGTCGGTGCGGCCACCATTATTTGTAGCGAATTGGCCCACAAACTGGGCTTTTACGGCCACCTAGCTGGAAGCGGCGGTATGAGTGCCGGCGACCTATCCCAGGCAGCAGGAACCAATGAACGATTGACCCGAGAGCTACTTGATCAACAGGCTTCGGCGGGAGTGCTGATATACGACGTGGAAGGCGACACCTACGCACTTAGTGATGCGGGAGCAATGGTTATGGCTGAACAGCACTCGCCGGCTTGGCTAGCTGGTGGCCTAGGGGCGGTGCGGGCTATGTATGTGGGGTTAGACCAAGTCGAAGCTGCCTTTCTAGGTGATGGAGGAGTACCTTGGGGCGACCATCACCCGTGCTTGTTTGATGGGACGCTTGAGTTCTTTCGGCCATGCTATGAACACCACCTGGTACAAGAGTTCATTCCGGCCCTGGCAGGTGGCGAAGAGAGAATTAACAGCGGCGCTGTCGTTGCTGATGTGGGATGTGGCGCTGGCCTGTCGACGTTGACTATGGGAGCAGCGTTTCCCGGTAGCACATTTGTTGGTATTGACTTTCATGGACCATCGATAGAGATGGCTAAAGCTGCCGCCGAGGAGCAAGGCCTTTCTAATGTTCGTTTTGAGGTGGAAAGCGCCACCAGTTATCAAGGAAGTTACGACCTGATCTGCTTTTTCGATTGCATGCACGACATGGGAGACCCCGTTGGAATTGCTCAGCACGCGAAATCTCAGTTAGGAGAGAATGGGTCGGTCATGCTCATAGAGCCGTTTGCTTTTGATTCACGACAGGAAAACCATGCAGGCCTAGGAGCCGCCTTGTATGGCTTCTCCAGTTTCTTTTGTACACCTTGTTCACTTTCCCAAGAGGTTGGCCGGGGAATGGGAGCCCAAGCTGGCGAACCTGGAATGCGGTCAGTCTTTGAAGAAGCTGGATATGACAACTTTCAGCGTATTTCAGAAACTCCTTCGAATATTGTCTACGAGGCATTCGCATAGTCGAACAAACCGGGTCGGGCTTGCTCTACGGTTCTTAGTATGACTTCACAGCCTTACTATGACCCAGAGGTAGAGAGAGCTCTCGAAGGTCAACCCAGTTTGGGAACCGTCAATTCTGACACCCTTGAAAGCGCGCGGAACTCGCGGCTTGTACGCAATGAGGAAATCACGCTTTCTGAGGAGGTCGAACGCGTCGACCACTATGTGCCAGGACCCGATGGCAATGAAGTAAGAGTCCGGGTTCATAACACTAAAAACTCCAAAGAATTGAAACCTGCGCTGTACTGGACTCACGGCGGTGGGTACGTATTGGGTAGCCCTGAACAAGATGATGAGCGGTTCGATCGGTGGTGTCCACGTTTTGGTCTTGTGGGAGCAGTTGTGCAGTACCGCTTGGCTCCTGAGCATCCCTATCCAAGTGGTCTGGAGGATTCTTATGCCGGACTGAAGTGGCTGAAAGAACATGGGGAGGCAGTTGGGGTTGACGTGAATCGCATTGGCATTGGTGGTCCAAGCGCGGGTGGTGGCATGGCGGCTGCACTTGCCTTGCTTGTGCGTGACCGGGGTGAATTCGAGATCGACTACCAGCTACTCATTTATCCAATGATCGATGACACCCGAGCCACTACGACTGCTGGGTGGCAGGTCCCCATATGGGACCCGGAATCAAATCATTTTGGGTGGAGTTCCTACCTTGGTGAATTGTTCGGAACCGATGCTGTCCCGAGCCATGCTGCTCCAGCTAGGGAGGCTGATCTAAGTAATTTGCCGCCTGCTTTCGTCATGACGGGAAGCCTTGACGGATTCGCGGACGAAGACATCGAATATGCAAAAAGACTCAATCATGCTGGTGTGCCCGTAGAGCTTCACGTTTATCCTGGCGCTCCGCACGGGTTTGATGGTTTCGCAGCTCAAACAGCGGTCGCGAAACAGGCTCGGTCCGATATCAACGATTTTCTCGCGAAGATGTTGAACTGCGGCTAGTTATTAAGACTTTACGTAGAACGACTCTCGGGCCTGAGATGGCGGAACAATAGGGATTTCCTCATCGGAGAGTGGGGCCATCCACTGTTTTCTTTCGAGCGCAGCTTCGATGAAGGGGGCAAGTTCGGCGTTCTTGTCTGCTACTTGTTGGTCCCTGTGGGGGGCAAAGTGAGGAAGAACCTCTTCACCGAACAGTTCAAGGCTTTCGCAAATGTCTTGATGCCGATTCTTGCCACCTTGCTGTAAGAAGATCACCTGATCGACACCAGCGGATTCGAATTCTTTCACCAAAGCTGTGTAGTCCTCAGGAGTTCCGATACCGGGGGCACCGATAGTGGGTAGGTCAGGTCCTCTGAGTTCTTCATACTCTCCCCATAGGTTGCTTCGACCTGGCCGTGTTTCGTTGGCAACAAGTGCGTTAACTGCGTACCTGAAGAACTGGAAGCCATCGATTCCGCGACGCATTGCTTCATTTGCGTCCTTGTGGAGGCTAAAGCCAGCCACCATCGCCAAATTGGCGTTCACGGTGTGCCCTAGCGGTACGCATTCTTCGCTTTTGATGATGTCGTAGTAAGTGTTCGCCCAGGTTGTTGCTTCGTCGGGGTCGACGAAACTAAATGCGAGTGCCCCTAAACCATTTCGTGCTGCGACCTCAATAGTGGACCGGTTCGTGCATGCGATCCACATAGGAGGATGAGGCTTTTGCATAGGTTTGGGCACAACGTTGCGGCAAGGCATTGAGAAACCTTCGCCCTCGAAACCTGGATAGGGCTCCATCACCATCATGTTTGCCACTTGTTCGGCTGCTTCCAGCGATAGTTCTCGCTTGCGTCTGGCGTCGATTTCGTAGCCCCGAAGCTCTAAGCGAGTTGCTCCTTCTCCGATACCGAATTCGACCCGCCCTCTCGATATCAGGTCCAGCATGGCGACCGTTTCGGCGGTGCGAGATGGATGGTTGTAGTTCGGGATTACTTGTCGAATGCCTAACCCGATTCGGATGCGTTCGGTTTTCGCTGCTAGAGACGCGAGAAACACGTCTGAAGCAGAGCAGTGGGAGTATTCCTCAAGGAAATGATGCTCCACTGCCCAAGCATGATCGATACCAATCTTGTCGGCTAAAACGATTTGCTCAGTTGCTTCCTCAATGAGACGCAACTCTGCTTCTTCGTCCCAAGGTTTTGGTAGTTGCAACTCATACAGCATCCCGAACTTCATAGCGGGTCCTCCTCTGAAGCCTCCACGGCACTACAGGCACGATCCTAAGTCATTCAGGTCTCCAATGATTGGCTGAGTAGTCGACCTTCAGGATTTAGCTAACAACAGACTTGTTGAGATTCCTTTGGCGACCAGCGACTGGTCTTGCCAGACCTCTGTTTCAACAGATGCAAGTCCGCCAGAAATTTCGCGACATATCGCGACAGCAACGAGGTTGTCCTCAGTGACGGGTCCACAAAATCGCAGTGATAAATCAGGGTTGGGGTGCGGGACCCAGGTGCCCTTGGGGATAGCGGCGTCAACAGGAGGGCCGACTGAAAGGTCGGCTGCAAGACAAGAGCCTTCGCTACCGTCGTCAGTGACGTCCCACGGAATGGTGACGAGGGTAGCAATCGAGGCACCGACGCGAGCAGCCCTTGGGTGAGCAGTATCGATGATGGGAACTTCAACGCCCTCCGGTTTGCGCCAAGGTTTCGCGATTGCCGACAAGTCTGATGACGGGGGCCCTAAAAGCCCGCCGTCATGGTTGGTTGCCTCCATGTCGGTTCGCAGGACTTCGGGGGCGGCGAAGGCAACGCGTGCTTCGGTTGTCGGTTTTCCGGATGCGTCGCTGAATTCGACTCGAAGAATTGTGAGGCTTCGACCGGAGGACAGGGTAGTGACTTTGACTGTTGCTCCTGTGGTCGACAAACCGCGGAGAAAATGAATATCGATGCCGGCTGCAACCCGGCCAGGTTCAACTGTTCGCCCCAATGCAATAGACGCCGCGGCTAAGGCGCCTCCAGTAACCCCCCCGAAGGCACCATGAATATCAGTGGGTAATTGGAGGTGCCATGCATCATCCTGGAAAGAAGCGTCAAAGTATTCCAAAGGTGTCATCACACTGTGCCTTTTCCCTAAAGAGATATCCCTAGAGCGTAGGCGCCGTTGCTCTCAGAACTGACTTGTTCGCAGTAGCGTGCTGCCATGGGTCGCGACAACACCTCAACGAAACAACAGATGGCAAGACTGAAAAGGTTAGCTGAAGCGTCTGAGGATAAGCCGTTAGTGATGTTGAACATCAACAGGTATCGGCCCGAAGTTAACTTCCCAGTCGGGCAAACCTATATCTCGTATATGGAGGCCATCGCCCATTCTGTCGAAGCAATCGGCGGTTCTGTTCTATGGCGGGCGGAGGTTCAGGGGTCCGTTGTTGGCAACCTTGAAGGTTTTCACGAGTTGTTAGCTGTGTGGTACCCGAGCCATAAAGCGTTTCTTGAGTTACCCAATGCAGACGGTGCGAAGGAGATGTTTCGTTACCGAAAGACCTGTGTGGAGGAAGCCCACATCCTGGAATTGCCAGATATCGGCTAAACGGGATATTTAACGCAGATGGCTAGCGGACAACGAATGATTGACTCCTCGAAGTCAGCGTCCGTGAAACTGAGGGGATCGTTTCTCCATAAAGGCGAGTGGTCCTTCGGTGGCGTCTTCGGTTTGCGTCAGCGCCTCTCCGATCTGAGTTTCCAGAAGTAGCGCCTGTGACTCCTCGAGATCCGCGGACTTTCGAACGACTTGTCGAGCCCCTTGGACAGCTAACGGAGCATTCGACGCCACAGTTTGAGCAATCTCTAATGCTGTAGGCAAAGTCTCCGATACGGGGACTAAACGGTTGAATAACCCTGAGTCGGCTAGATCGTCACTAATGATTGGCTTTGCACAAAGCAACATTTCCATTGCCAAGGCACTTGGTAGGTGTCGACGCAGTAAGGCGGTACCACCCATGCCCGGAATAAGCCCTAGTGCGACTTCAGACAGACCTAGCTTTACTCCCTGAGCAACCACCCGAAGGTCGCAAGCGAGCAATAACTCCATGCCGCCGGCTATAGCGTGTCCGTTGACTGCAGCAATGATCGGTTTGCCGATGTCGTGGCCAACGAGAGTTGCTCTGCGCAACAGATCCCGATCGGCTTTTATTGCCTCCTCAAAGTCATCTGCTGGCTCTCGGGTTCCTGTGATGAGCGGGATCGTGGTCCCCAGGTCGAAACCAGAACAAAAAGTCGAATCACCCGCTCCTGTAAGCACGACAACCCGAATATCAGAGTCTTCTTTGATACGTTCCCAGGTTTCGGCAAGCTCCACTATGAGTTCTGGGTTAAGTGAGTTCCGAGACTCGGGACGGTTCAGGGTCAGTAACCCGACGTGGCCCTCCAACTGGTATTTGAGCACACTCACATCAGATCCCTATGTCCCGCAAGTTGTAATCACGTAAATCAGATTTTGTTTCTTCGCTCCAGATGAATTGCTCTTCAAGGCCTTTGAACGGTTCGTAAACATAACGATCCTCCTCAGGGAAATGTTGGGAACGAGCATCGATTCCCCAGGCAATGGCCTTTGAGCGTTCAAAGATGTATTCCTCGTCGTACTCAGAGACGGGATTATGCACACCTCCACTTCGTATGCCAAGAACCGAGGATCGGCGGTGAAATCCGAAGTTAATGGTCACTCGGACATTTGAACTGGTGTTGGCGAAAGAGCCATGAATTGCCTGGCGACTTGTCATGGCCACGTCCCCCGGATCACAGACCACAGGCACAGCTTCAGGAAGTCGATCTGAACCGGCCTCCTCGACCATTTTCTTTATATTGACTTTGCCCATGCGGTGTGAGCCCGGAACAACCCACAGACCGTTCGTCGCATCGCAACCATACAACTGGGCCATGAAATTGAATCCATGAGTGTGGTCATCCAATTCGGGACTATCCCAATGAGTCCAACCATCCTGATGCCAAGCGACTGAACCACCTAGGCCCGGCTGCTTGACCCATACAGCTTCGTTAAAGGGCGTGAAATCGGCTCCGTTGACGGCTTCAGCGACCCTAAGTAGATCAGGGTGCCCGTAAAGGCGTAGACACGCGTCAGAAAACTGAAGTGAACCTAAAAACAATTGGACAACATGGTCCGGTGCCTCCGCAGGTGGTACAGGTTCGTTCATCTTTGCTTGATGACGACCGTAGGAAGCATCGGTCCCACCTAGAGGGTCAGAAAGAGGGCGAACCCAACTGATGTTTCTAGCTGTAAGACCTACGCCTAAAGCTGGATTGCCATGTTTGTCGACCTCTGCATCTTTGCTGACCGGCGATCTTTCGAGCATCGCTGCTACGTCAGCTTCGATTTCTTGAAGTTCTTGCTCATCTACGACGCCAGTAAAGACGTAAAAGCCATTTCGACTATACGAGTCCAGAATCTCAGGATGTAAACGTCCATCAACGCCGAAGCGGATTGGCCCTCGATTATCTAACTCGAAGGCGCGAGCCGTGCCTCTTTCTCGATAGGCGACCATCTCGTTCTCATCGGCTCCGTAGTCGACGATTGGAACCTGAACCAACGGAAGTTTTGTATCCACCATGCCCCCTGACGCTAGTTCTTTCTTTTGCCTGATGACTTCTAGTACAGCACGTCAAGATGTTGGAATGCCTCACCACCTTTGTTGCTGTACGGTCCGTCTATGCGCCTAGTTGAGAATTACATCGGTGGCTTACTTAAGTACGCACACTTCCATGGCAGGGCCAGCCGTTCCGAATATTGGTGGTTTGCCGCCGCAAACTTGATGCTTGGGTTGATCTTTTGGGTTCTCGGTAATTTAGGTTCACCGCTTGGGAGTCTCAGCCTTTTGTATGCGATCGTGGTTCTCGTTCCCAACTTGTCGATAACGGTTCGACGTCTCCATGACATAGGCCGAAGTGGTTGGTGGTTACCGTTTGGGATAGTTCCGACGCCGTTTGTTTTCCTCATCATCTTTTTCATGTGTCAGAGAGGACAGATCGAAGCTAATCGTTACGGCCCGCCGTTAGCGCAGTGAATAAAGTCGTTATCGAATTCGAACATCATTCGAAGTGTCTCCTTAGAGCCCAATGAAAGCCAGTAGCTTTGATAGCGTGCCGGAGTTTCTTTACAGCGACCTGCTTCCCAGCGGCGAAAGCGAAATCGCTTACCGAAAGATCACAGAAGACTACGTTTCAACCTTCGAAGCTGGCGGTATGAGTTTTTTGAAGGTTGAACCTGAAGGCTTACGTCTGTTAACAGCGGAGGCGATGCGCGACATAGCTCATTTGTTCCGGGTGGAACATCTTTCCCAATTGTCGGCAATTCTTGATGACGACGAAGCATCGGACAACGACAGATTCGTTGCAATCGAGTTACTCAAGAACGCCAATATCTCAGCTGGTGGTGTTTTGCCGAGCTGCCAAGACACTGGGACCGCGATCATCTGGGGCACGAAGGGTGAACGAGTTGTAACCGGTGCTGACGATGCTGAAGCCATCAGTCGAGGGGTGTATGACACATATCAGACCTCTAATCTTCGTTATTCCCAACTCGCCCCCTTGACAATGTTTGAAGAGAAAAACACTGACAATAATTTGCCGGCCCAGATCGAGATTTATTCAGGACCAGGAGACATCTACAAGCTGGCGTTTATGGCAAAGGGCGGTGGTTCAGCAAACAAAAGTTTTCTGTTTCAAGAAACCAAAGCCCTTCTCAACCCAACGAGCTTAAGTAAATTCCTTGACGAGAAGCTCCGAACCTTAGGCACCGCAGCGTGTCCTCCATACCACCTCGCTGTCGTTATAGGAGGAACTTCCGCTGAGCATGCACTCAAGACAGCTAAGTATGCCTCAGCTAAATATCTTGAGATGCTCCCAGTCGCTGGGAGCGACGCAGGGCACGGATTCCGTGACCTTGAGTGGGAGCAACGAATCCTTGAGCTAACGCGACAGTTTGGCATCGGCGCACAATTCGGCGGTAAATACTTTTGTCACGACGTTCGTGTCGTGAGATTACCGAGGCACGGGGCGAGTTGTCCGGTGGCAATCGCAGTTTCGTGTTCCGCTGACCGACAGGCATTTGCCAAAATTTCTTCAGATGGAATTTTCCTGGAACAACTGGAAGAAGACCCAGCTAAATACCTTCCGGATACTGCAGAGTCGCAGTTATCTGATGAAGTGGTCGCTGTGGATTTGAATCGCCCCATGAACGAAATTCGCCAAGAGCTCTCGAAGTACCCTGTCAAAACACGGCTTTCTTTGACCGGAACCTTGGTTGTAGCTCGAGACATAGCACACGCCAAGATTCAAGAGCGACTTGATGCCGGTGAGGAAATGCCTGAATACATGAGAGAATTTCCTGTCTACTACGCCGGCCCCGCAAAGACACCTGAGGGGTACGCCTCAGGATCATTCGGTCCCACCACTGCTGGACGTATGGATAGCTATGTTGAACCCTTCCAAGCTGCCGGCGGCAGCATGGTGATGCTTGCGAAAGGGAACAGATCCCAGCAAGTTACTGACGCGTGTAAGACTCACGGTGGATTTTATCTTGGCTCAATTGGAGGGCCAGCGGCTCGACTCGCCAAAGATTCGATACGCAAGGTCGAAGTTCTTGAATATCCGGAGCTGGGAATGGAAGCCATTTGGAAGATCGAGGTCGAAAATTTTCCGGCCTTTGTCGTCGTCGACGACAAAGGAAATGACTTCTTTTCAGAGGTGTCGACTCCAGTTTCGATTAACTGAATCGAAACAAAGTTCGTTCAGAAGCTTTGAGTAATTACCGGAGAAACGTCACCCAACCAGAAAACGCAATTCCGGCTAATGCCAAAACGATCATCGTCACGATGCTTGATCTGGGGAGACGCCCGTCGCTGTCGCTTGGCAGTCGACGCCGCACTATTTGAAGTAGACGATCAGCCCAGGCGACGTCTCTGCTTAGGATTCCTAGTCCGACGGCAACTACCAACAGCCCGGGTCCGGGCAGAGGCATCAAGATCACTCCGAGAATCGTTACAAATACTCCAGATGTCATCCGCAACAGTCGCGTGACTACACCCCGTCGAGCCTCTTCACGAGTTTCTTCTCGGTAACCCGTATCAAACTCAGCCTCAATAGCTGCCTCTTCGAAACGGTTTTCTTCGTCGCTCACCAAGCATTCCTCTCGCTTCACGACCGCACGGCCTGTTGGCAGACCCCTAGTCTGACTCATGGAATCATCAGACTGTAGGCGGTCTCAAGTCAAGAGCGGGGAAGCTATGGCTACATGGAACATTGGGAATGTCGAAATTACCAAGGTATTAGAGATGGAAAAGCATTGGCCTTTTTCTGCGTTACTCCCCGGCGCTGATGAAGTCATAGATGACTATGACTGGCTGAGACCCGACTTCGTCACCGAAGAAGGGAGAATGAAACTTTCCATTCACGCCCTAGTCGTTGAATCTGAAGGCTTGACCATCATCGTTGATACATGTTGCGGAAATAGTAAGCAGCGGCCAGGCGCAACCCCGTTTGACAACCTCCAAACAGACTTCATTGGTGAGCTCGGAAGATGCGGTTACAGGCCTGAAGACATCGATGTCGTCATCAGTACCCATCTCCATGTCGACCATGTCGGCTGGAATACCAAGCTGGTGGATGAAAGTTGGGTGCCAACTTTCCCCAACGCCGATTATCTGTTCTTGAAAACCGAACTTGAACATTGGTCTAGTGAACCTCAGCACTATGGACCTGTATTCGAAGATTCAGTGCAACCAATACTTGATGCAGAGATGGCAACGATTATTGATACTGACTACCGAATCACTAGCGAAATTGGGCTGGAACTCACGGCAGGACACACTCCCGGTCACGTCAGCGTGACTATTAACTCTGAAAACGAATCAGCCCTAATTACTGGAGATATGACTCATCATCCCGTCCAATTTGCTAAACCCGATTTGGCATCGTCAGCAGACTGGCGTCAAGACATGTCGACAGCCACTCGATACGAGGCCTACGAGCGTTGGAGTGATGGGCGGCTCGTGATTGGCACTCACTTTGCTGGAAGGACTGCGGGAACGCTCGTAGCTGAAGGAAATGGTTGGCGATTCGAAGCGATCTGAAATTCGGTTTCCCGTCAAAGACATCGCCGCGGAGTTAACCGGAATAGCGAACAGCTGGTAGCAGTCCATCACACCAACAAGTTGAGCCGGAGAGCAACGATGGTGTCTGAATGGATTCCCAAATGTTCAACTAAGAATTGTTCAACGCCACCATGAGCGTTATCGAGGTGAGTCAAGGTCTGCTCCATCGCTGGTCGCGGAGCTGAGAGAGCTGGTCGAATCGCGTCGATATCCGCTCCCGCTTCCTCCAGGCTTGGCCTGAGGTGTTTGATTCGGCGTTCAGATCTCAAAGTGTTTGTGAGTTCATAATCATCGAGAACAAGGTCTCGTTCAACGCCGCACAATTCGAGGATCAATGCAGCGGCAATCCCTGTCCGGTCTTTACCCGCGGTGCAGTGGAACAGCAACGGCCAGCAGTCAACGTCAGCTGCTAGCTCGAGAAAGCTAACGAACTGATGTCCGGAATCTGAAAGCATTTCGATGTAGCTATCCGCCACCTCGGCAACACTTACAGACGTAATTTCGCCTGAACGTATTCTGTCGACGAACTCTGTCTGCTGAGCGATTTCGTCCCCGATTGGGAGTGGGGCGTGGGTTGTAACGGTGCCCCACAGACGCGACACGTCGCGCTGTGCTTCTGCAGAAGTGCGAAAATCCACCACCGTGCGTATGCCGTAGCTAGCTAACTCTTCTTGGTCGTCTTCGGTTAGGTCGCTAAGGCGATCGGATCGAAAGATGGCGTTTGTTCGAATGTGTCGACCTTCACGAGTTGGGTAGCCACCTAGATCACGGCAGTTCATCGCCCCGGTCAATGGGAGCACGGCAGTGTCGCGGTTCATGATTGTGGCCGCGGCTCTCTGGGTAATCCGAGGATTCTTTCCCCGATGATGTTTCGAAGAATCTGAGTGGTGCCACCCATGATTGTGTATGCGGGTGCATATATGAGGTTTCGCGACACTCTGTTGCTCAACATCGATTCTGCCCCAGTTATGTAACCGACGAAGTTAGCTACCTTCTGTTCAAACTCGGTACACCAAGTCTTTGTAACCGCCGAGTATTGAGGAAATGGATTTTGTCTCAATACGTTCCGAAGCACCATGTCGCGCCCGATCTTGTATCCGGTTTCTATGTGAGCCATCTCTTGTCGAACTAGAGGACTTTTAGTGTCTGCTAATTCTTTAGTGTCTAGGTACAAACGTTGATTTGAAGCAAGGCGGTCAATGCCGCCGCGTTCGTGTTCGAGTTGGCGCATCGTTTGACCAAAGCTGTTGTTGAGTTCACCTACAAGATTCTCTCCAGGTACCAGTACATCGTTGAAGAACACTTCGTTGAAATGAGAATCCCCGGAAGCGTCTTTGATGGGTTTTATTTCGATACCGGGTGATTTCATGTCGACAATGAATTCACTCATGCCTTTGTGTGGAGGAGCCTCCAGGTCAGTGCGGCATATCAAATAGCACCAGTCAGCAGATTGGGCGCCGCTCGTCCAAATCTTTTGACCATTTACAACCCAGTTCGAGCCATCTTTGATTGCTGTGGTGCTAATTCCGGCCACGTTGGATCCAGCATCAGGCTCTGACATACCTATGCACCATTTGGATTTACCTTGTCGCATCGCCGGCAAGAATCGTTCCTGTTGTTCAGGAGTGCCGTAGGCGAGTAGCACTGGACCGATTTGTCTGTCTGGGAAGAACGACCCGGCCATGGGAGCGCGTCCTAGCAGTAGCTGTTCTGTTACAACGAATCGTTCAATTTCAGGACGTCCGTCGCCCCCTTTGTCGATCGGCCAGGTCATGCCGATCCAACCTTTTTCGGCCAGCCTTAGCGTGAATTCGTCGCTGTACCCAACTAGCCAACCGTCATCGGTGTTGAACAAATCGGACGTTGCTTCAGCGACCCATTGACGGGCTTCCGCCGCTAGGTCATCGAATTCTTGTGGCCAGGTGTAATCCATTGGGTTCTGAGCGTAGCCAAGACCCTTGGCTTCCAGCGATTTTGGTTGGTTGATTACCGCTAACCTCGCCCGAATGCGAGCAGTGGTGATAACCGAATACGGCAATGAGGACGTTTTAGAAGTCCAAGAGGTACCGGACCCCAGCCCAGGACCTGACCAGGTGGTGGTTGGTGTCACGGCGTCAGCGATGAACCGAGCAGACTTACTTCAACGAGTCGGCCAATACCCCGCACCGGGTCCCAAACCTGTGCATGAGATACCGGGTTTGGAGTACTCGGGGGAGATCGTGACGGTTGGTTCGGAGGTCTCAAACTGGTCTGTGGGTGATGCGGTCATGGGCATAGTCTCGGGCGGAGCAATGGCTGAGATGGTGGTTACCCATGAACGAATGCTTCAGTCTGTTCCTCGCGGCATCAGCGTTGCTGACGCAGCGGCGATCCCCGAGGTCTTTATGACCGCTCACGACGCGCTCGTCACTCAAGGAACTCTCAGTTCGGGTGGTCGAGCATTGGTTCATGCAGGGGCGTCGGGTGTGGGAACTGCAGCTATACAAATAGCAAAGGCTCTAGGAGCTGAGATAGCAGTGACGTGTTCATCTAGCAAGGTCGCAGCCTGCCGAGATTTAGGGGCGGATTTAGTGGTTGATTACACCCAGCAAGATTTTGTGGAGGCCATAGAAGGTTGGACTGAAGGCGTAGGAGTCGACGTTGTTCTTGATGTTGTTGGTGGCGACTATCTAGCCAAGAACGTTCAGTGCGTGAAGGTTCAGGGGCGGATAGTCCAAGTTGGGGTTATGGGTGGGCCGATGGCTTCATTTGCGCTGGGCGCTCTGTTGCCCAAGAGAGCTTCTTTGATAGGAACTGTGTTGCGTTCAAGGCCGATTGAACAAAAGATTGAGGCTAATCAACGTTTCGTGTCGGAGTTGTTGCCACGGTTCGATGATGGGAGCCTCAAGCCCGTTATCGATTCGAGGTTCTCGTTAGATGAGATATCGGAAGCTCACGCTTACATGGACACAAACGCAAATATTGGGAAGATACTGATTGATATCTGAGGTAATTCTTCAGATGAATTAGCGGTTTGAGATCGGCACGTAGTCGCGCTCGTCAGGTCCCGTGTACATCTGTCTCGGGCGATAAATCTTCTGCTCTGGGTCATCAAGCATTTCCTGCCAGTGAGCAAGCCAGCCTGGTGTTCGGCCAATGGCGAACAACACTGTGAACATGTCCATAGGGAAGCCCATTGCCTCGTAGATCAACCCAGAATAAAAGTCGACATTGGGGTAGAGGTTTCGATCGATGAAGTAAGGGTCGTTCAAAGCGACTTCCTCTAACTTCATAGCTATGTCCAAGAGCGGGTTCAGTCCCGTGACTTCGAAAACTTGGTCAGCAGTCTTTTTGATGATGGTGGCTCTCGGGTCATAGCTCTTGTAAACCCGGTGTCCGAATCCCTGAAGGAGAGTTTCACCCGACTTAACTTTTTCGACGTAGGCCGTGACGTTGTCGAAGCTGCCGATGTCGTGGAGCATGTGAATGACGGCTTCATTGGCGCCGCCGTGTAGTGGACCATAGAGGCCACAAGTCGCGGCGGCGACAGCTGAGTATGGGTCTGCGTTACTTGAACCGACTGTTCTCATAGTCGTTGTCGAACAGTTCTGTTCGTGGTCTGCGTGAAGAATCAAAAGAATGTCAAGAGCCCGAGTGAGGATGGGGTCGGGTTCATAACCCGGGTCGGCAACATTCCACATCATTCGAAGAAAGTTGCCGGTATATCCCAAATGGTTGACCGGATATTCGTATGGAAGGCCTAGCCGGTTCTTGTAGGCAAAAGCTGCCATTGTTGGCATCTTGGCTATCAGTCGGTGGGTCTGGATTAGCCGGTTGTGAGGGTCGCTTATGTCTTTTGCTTCTGGGTAGAAGGTTGATAGCGCTGCAACGGTAGAGACCAAAGTTCCCATTGGGTGGGCGTCGTAACGCAAGCCCTTCATAAATTGAGCAATATCTTCGTGAACGTATGTGTGATAGGTGATGTGGTGCACCCATTCTTCGGCTTCGGCTTCGGTAGGAAGTTCGCCGTTGAGCAGTAGGTAACAAACTTCCAGGAAGTTTGAGTGTTCGGCGAGTTGTTCTATGGGGTACCCGCGATAGCGAAGGATGCCGTTTCCGCCGTCTATGTAGGTGATTTTGCTGTTGCAGTTGGCTGTAGACATGTAGGCCGGGTCATAAAACCACATTCCTTTGTCAAGCTCGCGAAGAGCGGCCGAGGAGATCGTGCCATCCACAATTGGCACTGTGACTGTTTCTCCGCTGCGGTTGTCTGTGATCGTGAAGGACTCTTCGGACACGATTATTCCTTTGCATTCTGTACGTCTTGTATGTCGACAATGGGGCCAAGCCCTCAGGTGCGCCGTTGCACAGCTTGATAATCCCCGCCCGGACCGTACCTCAAGTTGAAGCGTTTCGCCTCTTTCAGTGAGCCAGTTTTTTGTGATGCTTACTGAGAACTAATTGGATTCTGTGCCCGATGCGACATCAAGCGGATCAAAGTGGTGAATTGTCGTGCCGTCGTCGCGGCAATTGTTCTCGTTTTGAACTGAAGAGCTCAACGAGGTCAACTAGTTCTTGTCGTGTGTCAGCTGGGTCAATTACTGCGTCGACGAATCCACGTTCTGCTCCGACATATGGGTTTAAGTAGGTCTCTTCGTATTCTTCTACCCAGGTAGCTATTGTCTCCTCGGATTCGCCTCGTTGCAGAATCTGAGCAGCCTGGGTTGCTCCCATCACGGCGATCTCTGCTGTGGGCCAGGCAAGGTACGCGTCGTTGCCCATCGTTTTGGAGTCCATAACTATGAAGGCTCCGCCATATGATTTTCTCAGCACTAACGAGATTCTCGGAACGGTTGCTCTTGCGTAGGCGAACGCCATTTGGGCGCCGTGTCTGATCATTCCTCGCCATTCAAGGTCCTTGCCGGGGTAGAACCCGGGGGTATCCACCAAGGTGATTATGGGCAAATTGAATGCGTCGCACATGGAAACGAAACGCGCCCCTTTTTGGGAAGCTGGTATGTCTAGGGTTCCGGCAATTGCCATCGGTTGATTGGCGATGATTCCGACAGGTCTGCCGCCCATGCTTGCTAGGCCCGTAACGAGATTCTCTGCCCAGCCGCCTCGCAGTTCCAAGAAATCGTTGTCATCGACAATTAAACCGACAACGTCGCGAACGTCATAAGAACCGGTGGGTGTATCGGGGAGAAGGTCTCCGGCTTCTGGAGTTTTCCTGTCAACAGGGTCTGCGGTCGTGAGGAACGGTGCTTCGCTGCGATTGTGGTCGGGTAGGAAGCGGAGAATGTCGCTGATTGTTGGGAGCACGTCATCATGGGAAACAACGATGCTCGCCGCTCCGGTGTCTCGGTAGTGGACAGCAGCTCCCCCTAATTCTTCGACGTCGACTTGGACCCCGGTCATTTGTTGCACTGGAACTGGTCCGCTTACGAAGGCGTAGGCGTCATCGGCCATCACTACTATGTCGGCGAGTCCTATGAGTAGAGCGGTTCCTGAAACTGCTGGTCCTGTTACTCCAGCCAGGATTGGGACTACACCGGATGCCTTTGCAAGCACTCGCGCAGCTCGACCCCATCCATCAAGAGCGGCGACGCCGTGGTTTGCATCTGCACCCGAAGAAGCGAGCAGTAACACGATTGGGAGATGCTTCTCTAAGGCCAGAGCTGCGGCGGCGGTAAGTGTGTCGCCATCTTCTGGGGTGAGCGCTCCTCGATGTTCTGGGTCTTCGGCTCTGATAAGCATGACTGAGCGACCGTCAAGATCGTGTACGCCGGCAACGGCGTGGGCCGGGGTGCCTTGACGTATCTGCAGGTTGCTGGGAGTCGTCACATGATTGAGCGTAGGCGAGTTAGGCAGGCTAGTAGTGCTGTTAGGTCTAAGCGGTCTCAAACAGCGGTGAGCCCTTGGATGCTCGGTGCTTGATCTCGAACTACGCGTCTGAGCACATCTCTAGTCGCTGAGGCCGGTGCCGAAAGCATTCCTCGACGACGAATAGCTAATCCGACAAGGCGTCGGGGCATGTCTTGAAGCGTCAGTACAGCCCACCCGCCTCGACCGATCCATGCTGGTATCGCTGTTACCGGAACGATAGCCGGCGCATAACCCTGAAATGCCATCGTTGCGGCGAGTCGGATGCCATCAAGCTCAGCAATGGTGCGCAGCACTACGTTTTCTTGTCGGGCCTTGTCGTCGATTAATACTCGAAGGTTCGAACCCGGGGGGCTAAGTAACAGGTCGTGCATTGCGAGTTCACCAATGTGGATTGGTCTATCTCCGTCAACGGCGAGAGGATGCCCATCTGGTGCTATGACGACTAGTTGTTCTTCAAATAGTGGGGTAGTGAATAACTCGTCATGTTGAAGAGGTGTGTTTATGACGGTTAAGTCCAGGTCGCCGTGTTCGAGGAGTGGGATTAGCGCCGTCGTGGTCGAATCTATAACGGTGGTGACGACGTCTGGAAAGCTGCGGCTTAGTTCATCCAATAATGGTGGCAATAGCCAACGTCCGGTGGTACCGATAATCCCGATCCGTACTTGGCCGCTCACTCTTGATGTCATGGATGTGACGTCATCGCGCAGGGCGGCGAGTTCTGTGTTTATTCGTCGAGCTCGTGTCAGTACGGCTTGACCTTCAGGGGTTAGTTCACCAGCGCTTCTGTCTACAAGTATCGCTCCGAGGTCGTCTTCGAGGCGCGCTATGTGAGTTGAAATGTTGGATTGGACCGTGTCCAACGCGCGAGCTGCGGCAGAAAAGCGGCCGTGTTCAGCTACCGCTGCAAGGGCGTCAAGCTGTTTGAGTTCCATGAATTCAGCCTACTCGAATAGGTGTAGCTATCTATTTTATAGATCAAAAGTATCTATAAGTTCGACTTGATGAATGACCGATGGGTAACTAAGGTGAAAACTGTCGGGAACAAACGGCTTCCCCCGAGTCGCTCGACATTTAATGATCGCCACCAAGGTGCCCCCCACCTAGGCGGTCAGCCGAGGCGGAGCATCCCTGCTCCTTACGGCTCTTGAAACCGGCCCGCCCCCCGGGCCGGTTTCCTAATTCAGAGCGGAAGTTTGGTTAATTCGTTAACCGATAGTTCGCTGAGAGTTAGATGGAAGCCTTGATGATATTTAAGGCAGACCCAGCCCTGAACCAATTGACCTGTTGGGCGCTAAACGTATGGTTGGTGGAGAACGACCAAGTGCGGCCTTCGGGTGTTGTGACTTCAACCTGGACCTGTTGGCCAGGCGAAAGTTGAGCCAAGGAACGCACCGCGATGCGGTCATCTTCGCCGATTTGTTCGTAGTCGCCAGGATCAGCAAATGTCAGAGGAAGCATGCCCTGTTTCTTCAGGTTCGTTTCGTGGATTCTCGCAAATGAGCGCGCGATTGCGACCAAACCGCCGCGGAACCTTGGTTCCATCGCAGCATGTTCACGACTTGAACCTTCGCCCATATTTTCGTCACCGACGACTACCCACCCCTGATTGGCCTCATGGTATTCGCGAGCTATTTCCGGAAAGGTCTGCGTAGCGCCCGTCAGCTGGTTTTTCCCGTGGCCCACTTCGTAGCCATCGAAAGCATTCACCGCTCCCAGATAAAGGTTTCCCGAAATGTTTTCGAGGTGACCGCGATATTTCAACCAGGGTCCTGCCATAGAAATATGGTCAGTTGTGAACTTTCCTTGGGCTTTGACGAGAATAGGAAGGGCCTCATAGTCGTTACCGTCCCAGGCCTCAAACGGCTCGAGCAGTTGAAGTCGGTCAGAGGTCGGGGCGACCTTCACTTCGATGTCAGACCCTTGGGCGGGTGGTGCAACGAAAGTATTTTGACCGGAGTCGAAGCCTTCTGGTGGCAGTTCGATGCCAACAGGAACTGACAGAGCTACCTCGTCTCCCTCGTCGTTGGTCAAAGTATGAGTCAGGGGATCGAAATCGATCGTTCCAGCAAGAGCCAAGGCCATAACAGTTTCGGGTGAAGTAACGAAAGCGAGTGTCGCTGGATCACCGTCGTTTCTCTTGGGGAAATTGCGGTTATAGGAGGTGACGATGACATTAGCTTCACCGGTGGTATGTCCCTCCTCAGCGGTTCTATCCCATTGACCTATGCATGGTCCGCAGGCATTTGCGAGAACGGTCGCCCCTAAAGCTTCGAAATCGGCCAAGAGTCCATCGCGTTCGATGGTCGCCCGTACTTGTTCTGATCCGGGTGTAATGAGGAGTTTGGATTTGGCGGTTAGTCCATTAGCTGCGGCCTCGCGAGCGATGCTGGCTGCTCTGGTGATGTCTTCGTAACTCGAGTTCGTGCATGAACCAATGAGCGCAGCACTAATAGTTGAAGGCCAGCCGTTAGCTTTTGCTTCTTCGCCTAAGGCGCCTACCTCTCTAGCTAAATCAGGTGTATGAGGTCCGTTGATATGGGGGCTTAGCGTTGACAAGTCGATTTCAATTACCTCGTCGTAGTAGGCCGCAGGATTTTCGATGACTTCGTCGTCTGCTCGAAGGTGTTCGGCCACTTCGTTTGCTAAATCGGCGACGTCTTCGCGTCCAGTTGACTTCAGGTAACGGCTCATTGCTTCGTCGTAACCAAAGAGTGAAGTTGTGGCGCCAATCTCGGCCCCCATGTTGCAAATGGTCGCTTTCCCAGTGCAACTCAACGACTCTGCCCCTGGACCAAAATATTCAACAATTGCCCCAGTCCCGCCCTTGACGGTCAATATTTCAGCGACTTTCAAGATGATGTCTTTGGGAGCAGTCCAGCCAGACAACTCTCCTGTCAGATGAACTCCGATTGCCTTCGGCCATCGGACATTCCATGCGAACCCGGTCATCACATCGACTGCGTCGGCTCCTCCCACCCCAACAGCGATCATTCCGAGTCCACCCGCGTTAGGAGTGTGGCTATCAGTGCCGATCATCATCCCACCGGGGAAGGCGTATTGTTCGAGCACGACCTGATGGATTATGCCGCTTCCCGGCATCCAGAATCCGGCCCCGTATTTCGCACAGACACTTTGGAGGAAATCGTAAACCTCTTCGTTGTTTTCACTTGCGGTTAGAAGATCGGTTTTCCCATCGTCCCTTGCTTGAATTAGGTGATCGCAATGGGTGGTAGTGGGCACTGCAACCTCAGGTAGGCCAGCCGTCATGAACTGAAGCCAAGCCATCTGTGCGGTGGCATCTTGCATCGCTACCCGGTCGGGGTGTAGATCGACGTAGCTAGCGCCCCGGTCTAACTGTTGATCTTCTGATGCGAGGTGATTGATGAGAACCTTTTCTGCCAGTGTGAGTGATCGCCCCAACTTTTCGCGTCCCATCACAGTGCTGTCAGCAAGATTGGCGTAAACGTTTGTGATGAGCTCTATAGGAGTGCTCGCTGCTACTGGCATTTAATTTCCCTCTTCGGTACTCGCGCTGGTGGGTGCTCTAACGAAGGCACGCCTTTTAGCGTACCTCGCCACTATTGGTTCGATTTTAGACGTAGGGCCAGCGACGTTCACCGTCGCTGCGCTTATCATCTTTGTCGCTTAATGCCCACCGGCGGCGCCATGGAGCACCGTCGGGCCCTTGGATTCCAGGGCTCTCTTCTGAGTGTGATCGTTGCCGCGCTGCGAACCAGTTACCCGTCGCAGTTTCGTCAGCGAGGGACTCAACTGCCGCTTGAAGTTTTCTGGTGAATCGCCTGTTGTTGTCTTCCTCGGCGAATTCCAGTGGTCGCCCGAAGTTCACCGTGGCGTTAGACCTCTTAGGCCAGTTGCGTCCTTTTCGTAAAATGTCGAACGTTCCTCGGATATGGACAGGTACGACAGGAACTCCCGCTTGTTTCGCAAGGAAAGCAGCTCCAGGGCGGAACTCTTGCCCCCACCCATCAGGTGACCTTCCGCCTTCGGGATAGATCACCATGCTCCAACCACCTCGCAGTAGGTCAACTGCTTTTTCAATCGTATTTCGATTAATGGAAGTGCGCTCTATAGGTATCGCACCTATAAACAGTGCAGAGATCGCTGCCGTAGTTCTGTTGCCGAAGAAATAATCAGCTGCAGCACCGACGAAGGCCTTATGTTTCCAAGGAGGAGGCATAGAGGTCAACATCAGCAATGTGTCGGCGTGGCTTTGGTGGTTCGCAGCAAAGATGGCAGGGCCATCAAGGTCATGGAGGCGGTCGAGTCCTCTAATCGTGGGATTTGCGTAATAACTAATGACTCCCTTGCCGATGGTAGAGAGAGCTATGCGCCTGGTCAGCCTCGACGCGTACCTGCGAGCCCAGTCGGTCTCGTAGTTGCCACCAGTGTTAGACGGCAGAGGAGTTTCACCTTCTGGTGTTTCTGCTGCCTTGAGTGGAAACTCAACCTTTCTGACCACACGAGAAATAGAAGCTTTGGATCTTCGATCAGTCAGATGACTGATTGGGTTTCTGCGATTCAGATCCGCCATTTTCGTTCCTCGAACTAGACGACGTCGGCCATAAGGACCGGTGGATTGTGTAGATGAGTCAGAGTCGGGTCACGACCAACAACATCAGTTGCCATCTCAAGAGCGTCGCGCATAGTAGTAGCCGAGCGAAAGCCCATTCTCTTCGTCGCACGTTGGTCACCGCCCACGATTATGACCTGACCAACATGTTGAAGCGCATGTGAGCACCAATACCACATATAAAAAGGATGCACTCCGTGGTAAGCGTAGGAGGTCCGGTAGAGGTGTCGGTACCACTCATCTTCTGCGTACCGCTTTTCATACTTGTGTTCGATCTTCTCTGGGTCAGTGGTGTCTGCCAGAACTTCTTCAAAGAAGTCTATGTAGCTCGGGTGGTGAACAGGATGGAATTCCCAAGGTGTGGGGTGACTCATTATTACGACGCCACCTTCACGTACTAGAGGTTTGCCTTTGTACAAATTAAAGAAGTAACCCAAGCCGAGGCAGGCGACGAGAATTGGGTTCATTATCGAGTTGACGTTGTACGGCCCGAGGTAGGGGAGCCCCATAGAGAGAATGTCAGTTTGTCCTTCGACTCTGACCAGATGTTGCCTGTAGACGTTGGCTGTCGTCACTTTATGGACTTCTTCGACTTCGCCAGCTTGGATCGAAGTCAACCCAAATGGGGCACGTATCCCTTGAAAGATGGAACGCGCTGACTTTCGAGGGACCTTGTCTAGAAATTTTTTCGTGCCCAATAAAAGCATGCGTTCTTTGGCGCTCATCTCCCATTCGCGTTTTTGTAAGAAATCCCACGGAGCCGGAAATGTGTTGTTGTTCAGTGTGGTTTCAATTTGGAAGATCTTGACGCCGGCGTTTCGGATCAGTCGACCTTGACGCCAGTTCTTTGTGTGTAGTTCGCTTTTCTCTTGATCCATGAAGGACTTAGATCGCCGCATCGTTTCAACGTTGTGGTGGTGACGTATCGCCGAATAGCCCGATAGGCCAGTAGCGACGCTCTTATGTCCTCCATCCATCGAAACTAAATTGATGTTGACGTAAATGATGAGATCGGACTCTGCAGCTCGCTTAGAAATAACCACCTCTTCTCCGTGGTCTGTTTCACCCAAGTGAGTTAAAGCGTCAGGGTCCTCGGCATCGAAGTTGTAGAGCTGACCGGTAGGAGCGAAAGCGTCATAGACCCGGTCGCCTAATGCGTGACGCAATTCCCCTTCGGTCATCCTTCTGTGAAGGGCCAGAGCGGCTATGAGGTGGACATCATCTACGCCGGCGCTTGCGGCGGTATCGAGGACCTGTTCGATGATTCGACCCCTGATGTCAGGTGCTTGCATTTGCGGCAGGGGAAGTGAAATGTCATCGAAAGCGATAGTGAGTTTCATTCCTGCCGTAAGTAATGCGGCCAGGGGAGGAGAATCACCCAGGGGGTTATCTAAGGCATGACGTATTGCGCCGTCCACGTCTTCGATTGGTTCGATTGGCTCGTTGGGGTAAACAACGCGACTTCCAGAAGGCAACTTTTCGAATCGAAAACCTTCGCCGTGATGAAAAACTATCGGCGGAGTGGTCCGGTCAACTTCAAGCACAAGGCCTTGTCGAGCAGACATCAACGAGCTCCTTCATTGGCGGTTAGTAGCTTCGGACGCTGCCCCATTGGAAGTAACGGTTTAGGAGCTCCAGGCGTCTTTGGCCAATTTTCTGTCAACCACCCTCGTTTCTCGGCGATGGTCACCAAGCGGGTTTCAGGATTTACCGCAACTGGGTAACCAACAGCTTCGAGCATTGGAAGGTCAGATGCAGAGTCTGCGTACGCCACACCCTGTGATGGTTCCAACCCGTTTTGTTCAGCCCAATCCACCATTAGTTGCGCACGAACTTCACCGGTGGGGGGTACGTCCAGCATCTCTCCAGTGAGTTTGCCGTCCTTGCGGTCAATTCTCGCCGCGATTATGTGATCGAAAAGAGGGCGGAGCGGTTCAACGGCGATATCTAATGCTCCGGTGATCAGAACCGTCCGGTGTCCTGCCGCCCTATGTGCTCGCACTCTGCGGAGGCCAGCGGGGAACGACTTGATCAGAATCAGGTCACTTAACATTTCTGCTGCGTCCGCCTCAAGCTGTCCAAGCGGTGCGCCTTTGTAGCGCTGGTAAAAGTAGCGAAGGAAATCAGTTCGATCTCGTTTGTCGCGTCTCCAAAGTCCAGGTGTTTCACTCAGTGTTCGAAGAGTGAATTCAAATCGCTGTTTTGGGTTCAAGCGACGGGTTGCCAGCCATGCGTAGCTTTCAACCACGTTGCTAGCAATCAGTGTGTTTTCTAGATCGAAAGCAGCGAAATGTCGGTCTTCATCCAATACTGCTGAGCGAAGTCGTTCAGATCGGCTCGGCCCAGTGCGTTTCTCTGGGGTTGTCTTTACTCGAGCCTGTACCACCACCGTGGGTAAATGGACCTCGGTGATGTAGTGATGCCAATCGATGATGCTCGGGTCAAACCCGAACTGAGCCTGGTCTTCGGGTGGCAGCGACTCCCATAATGAAAGCGTGCGTTGTATTCCATACAGCGCTTCACACTTTCCGTAAGCTCCGTAGATATCGACGTATCCCTTGATTTGGTCAAGGTTCTGGCGACGTTCCGCGAACTTGCTTGTGAAGCTGTTCTCGCCGCGAATCGGTAGCCGATTAATGACTTTGGCAGCCATGTCAAAGGCCTTGACTACACGATGAAGTTGTTCCTCTAGGCCACTAGACCCGGCATATTTCCATTCAGTACTTGCCGTCGGGTGTCCCTTAGCGTCGTACACGGGATGCTCACGAAACCACTCCATAACAGTGTTGAGCAGTTTCTTGAATTGGAGTGGATTCGTTGATCCGGAAGCTATTTGGAAGACTTCTGGATCTGGTTCTGGGCCCTTTGCAGCAACGGCGATGATGGCTGAAGCGACCATGTCAACAGGGATGACGTCAATAATTCCCTCCGGATAGCCCGGGAAAGTATTGAGTTCACCTTTGGCGAAAGAGACGATGAGTGGTTCAGCCATCCGAAAACCGCGAATCCAGCCCGGTGCCGGTTCTGACCATGCTGATTCGATTATTGAAGGACGGACGATGCTTATAGGCACGTCCCCGTGGAGTTCGACAAGCGCGGTTTCACCTAACGCTTTTGAATAGGTGTAGACGTCGGGCCAACCGAGTGATGTTGCCCGGCTTCGTCCAGCCTCCACCATTTGATCGTTCACCCAAGCTTCTCGAAGCTGTTCTGTCTTTGCAGCAAGCATGGGTAAGCCGGCGGCACCGAGTTCCTCTCTAGCACCTTTGCGGAAGCTCTCAAGTTGTTCAGGTATCCGGCTTCGAGCATCTAGATCTGCTCGAGTTCGGCGGGCGGCTTCAACTTCTGCTCTCCAGTCGACGTTTACCTGGAAAGGAGTGCCCGCGAGTAGTTCCTCGTTTGCTGCGCCGCGTCGGTTTCCAGCTACGTAGCAGGTTGAAACCGCTACAAGATGGGGAGTTACCTTCGCATCATTCAGCAATTGGATGATCCTGTTAGGTCCAAGCAAATTGATTTCTATTGAACTGTCGAGTGGGCTATCAAAGCTGACCGTTGCAGCAGAATGGATAACAACGTCACATGATGCGAACAGGGCCCGGTCTTGTTCGCTAAGTCCTAGACCGTCATGTGTTACGTCGCCCGATACGACAGAGACCCTTCGATCGCAAGTCTCAACAAAGTCGTCCCCCCATTGTGATCGGAGTGTGTCGAAGGCGTCGTTGCGAAAGATTTCTCGTTCCACTCGACGTTCGGCACTGTTTCGCCGGGTCGGGCGGACCAGGAGAACAAGCTCACAGTCTGGAACTCCGCGAAGCAGTCGCTCAACCAGTGCCGTGCCCAAGAAACCGGTGCTGCCGGTTATGGCTATCCGTTTGCCCGAAAGGGACTCACTAATCACAACGATAGTTTTAGCAGAAAACTTACCAAATGGTAAGTCTATGATGGATTTCGTTCTAGAATGTGTCTGTGCCCGCTCGTACCCGCGAACGCATCCTTGACTCGGCTTTGGCTGCATTTGGATTGCGCGGATACGACTCAACGTCTTTAGATGACTTGGCATCTGACCTAGGCATCACCAAACAGGCGATCCTGTACCACTTTTCTTCTAAAGAGCACCTACTCACAGCGACAATTGAGCTTGCCGTGCGCGAACTTGGTTCTGCTCTTTCTGGTGCAGCTAACCCACAAGCACGAGGGTTCCAACGCATCGAAGATTTGGTTCGAGCAACGTTTTCACTGGCCGCCCGACGACCAGAAGTGCTTGGTTTAGTGCGTCTGGTGTCGCGTCAAGGTGGAACAGCCTCAGGAGAATTAGCGTCGGCTATGAGTGTCATGCTTGGTGAGGCAGTGCGCTTCATAGAGACAGAAATGGTTGCTGGGCGCTTTCGTCGACACGAGCCTCGCATGTTGCTACTTGCGGTGTATTCGGCGGTGGTCGGCGTAGCTACCGAGCCTGAAGTGATGCGGGCGCTTGGTCTTGAGCCGGATTTGCGTTCGCTTGTGAGAGCTCGACGAGAAACTGTCGAGTTCCTCAGAGCAGCATTGATCGCTGATTAAGAGCTCGACGGCTTTAGGTCAACGAACAATCGTGGACACGGAGCGACTGACCGCCCACCACAAGAGATGCCGAACTTTGTGTAGATACTGTCGGCTGGGCCGTGTTTAGCGAGGTCCTTACATGCTCGAGCGTCTTGGTTACCGCACAGTTCCCATAGCTGATCTAGTAGTTCATCTTGGCCAGGCGGGTTCATAGTGGGGTTCAAATCATCGAGCGATGGTGGTTCACCATCGTATTTAAGGATCAGAGTGCAATAGGTGGTTCCTCTGGCCCCGCAGCTGGTGCCGAACTGAGAGTAAAGGGATCCACTTGGAGCGATTAGCCGTAATTCACCACAAGCTGAGGTGCTGCCCTCCGAGCAACGAGTCCATAACTGATCCAGATTCTCGTCGTCGCCAGGCGGTGGGGTTAGAGGGTTGAGGTCTCCATCGGGTTGGTCGATTCCCAAAAGCAGAGAGCAGTCCATGTTGCGGCGACCTCCACAGCTGAACGCAAATTGTTCGTATTGGCTGCCGCGAGGTGCCGAGTAGAAGAGGTCATCGCATGCCCTAGCGTCTCCTAATCCGCATTCCAGCCAGTACTGATCCAAAAGGGGGTCCTCGCCTGGAGGGGCGTCAGTCGAATTGAAGAGAGACGGGGCTTGGAGGAGTTCTTCTGAGACTTGTGGCTTTTCGTTGTCGGTCGGAGGCAGAACGGGCGAGTCATTTGCGGTTAATCGACACAACTCAGTGGCCATGTCAACGGCGATCTCTTCGTCGGGACTGAGGTCGCTGTTGAGGTCAGTTAGGTTCAAATCCCAGCCTGTGAGGAGACGATCTTCGACACAAGCGCGTTCTTTTTCGTTGAGGTCGCTCGTGAATTGTTCTACTTGACCGGAAGTATTCGTTCCATACGAGCATGCAGCTGCGATGAGTGGAAATACCCAAAAAGTGAGGCAGCGCTTCATTAGGCCAACTTGTGTGAGATTGCCCCGACATCACGTAAGGCTGTTCCATCGGCACCATCGGTTTGAAATGTTACTGCCGGGCTTTCCACGGCCTCTTGGATCAGTTCCGTTAGCAATTGGTCAAAGGAGATCCCTTCGTGCGACCAGAAGTACCAGCTGAGTGAACCGGGGATGGTGTTGATTTCGTTTACCCAAAGACCATCGGCGTTCCAAAGAAAGTCGATGCGTGCCACAGAGCGGACCATAGCTAATTGGACTACTTGGTCAGCGATAGTTCTCAGTTCTCCTTCGATGTTTGGGGGTAACTCGGCTGGAAGTTCTCTGGGAGCGCTGGCCATCCCTTGAGATCCAGTCAGATACTTGTCGGCGTAGCTGTATATACCGCCGTCTTCTGGGCGAAGTGGACGTTCGACCGCGCTCAAAGTTGTCTCGGGGTAGGTTCGAACCGACACGTTGAGGTCAATGGCGTCGCTGAGATACTTCTGTATCACCGCCCCCTGCCGAAGAAGCGGTTGAGTTTTTACCAGTGCTTTGGCAGTTGTGAGGTCGTCGACCACTTCGATGCCTATTGAAGATCCACCGAACCTCGGCTTGATTATGAATGGACCAGTCTCATCGATAGCTAAGTCATCGGTGACGAGATGCAGCGGCAAGCTTGCTATTCCTGCTGCCTCCATAGTTCCCGAAAATGCCAGCTTGTCCATCCCAATGGCGGCCCCTTGTTGGCTTGGGCCGGTGTAACGGATGCCAGCTAAGTCAAACATTGCTTGGAGGCTGCCGTCTTCGCCGGGTCCACCGTGGCAACACACCACCACAGCGGAGATGTCGATAAGGCTTTGTTTGCCGCGTTTACCGGGCTTGTAGAAGCCACCGTTATCGCCAATTTGGATTGATATTGGCTGTGCTGACCTTGGTAACCCTTCGGCGAACTCACTTGGTTCGATATCGGCAGGAACCTGGAACCAGTTCCCTGTCTTGGACCAGTAGAGAGCCACCACTTCGTTCCCGGCATCGGACAGCGCTCGGACAGCCTGTAATCCTGTAAGGATCGAGATGTCGTGTTCGGGAGATGGGCTGCCAAAGCAGACTGCTGGACGGTTCATTATCTCCTATGAAACCGTAGATGGCCTTCGGACGGGTGTCACCCTCCGATTCTTGTTGAGGTTTGTGGTCAAGGGTAGTGATCAGGTAGGTCGTTCTCGTAAAGCACAGCATCGCCTGCTCTGAGGTTTTCTCGGACCCATTTGATTGCTTCATCGCGGTTCGGTAGCAAGTGAACCCGAGCAGTCCCATCTCTGGCTCCGTTGGCGAGAGCAGCCTTGTTTGTCCTGCCCACAATAATGAGATCGTCTGCGATAAGGCTGGCGTCAACTCCGAACCGTCTATTCTCTGTCGCTTGGCGATTTCCGAGTTCAACCATTCCCGGTGTCACGACAGCTGTGCGGTCAGCGTCAGTTCTGGCCAGTGTTGCTAACGCCGCCGCAGCCCCCGCCGGATTGCTGTTGTAAGTGTCATCAACGATGGTGACACCTGATTGGCTAAGGAGAATTTGGCGCCGGTGATCTGCGGTCGGCAGGTCTGTTAGACGACGAGCAATCGTTGCGTCAGGAACGTCTAGTGCGACAGCGACAGCGACGGCGCACGCGACGTTGGTTGGAGCGGCGTCGCTTGGTAACCCCGCAACAATGAGCCGATTTGAAACCGTTACCGTTAGCCCCTCCTGGGAGGTAACAAAGATGTCTGCAGTCGAATCTTTCGCCGAGCATCTCAAGACATCGATACCAGATGCCTGGAGGCGATCAGCTTCGGCTGCTAATCCGTAGGCATCGACGTTGATCACCGCTGTTCTGCTTGTTGAAAAGATTTCACTTTTTGAAGCGACAACCGTGTCTAGATCTCCGAAACGTTCTAGATGTACTGGGCCGATCGCAGATAACACCGAGATCGATGGCTTTACCCAACTCACCAACTCGGCGATTTCGCCAGGACCGTAGGTGCCCATCTCCGCAACGAAAATCTCGGTGCCATCGTTGAGGTGTTCGTTAACGGCACGGGAAAGTCCGGCGCTGTTATTGAAGCTCGCTGGGCTAGCCACAACGCTGCGAGTCTCAGATAAAAGGTGACGAACGTATCCCTTAATGGTGGTCTTGCCATAAGAACCAGTGACCGCCACTCGAATTGGATTGACTCGCTCCAAAGTTTCCGCTGCTTGGAGCACGTACTTTCGAGCAAATCTTTGTTCGATGGGTTTCAAGACCACCAAAGCGACATCAATGAAGGCTGGGACGAGCACCACAACGACGGCATAACCGACTGACCCGGCCCCTAATTGTCGTAGCACCACAAACAGGACGCCCACAACGAGCGCCACGACAGCGGCAACGGTACGAAGTCTGCGGGTCCAAGCCAGAGAACTAGTGCGACCTTTGAGCCCTAGTCCCACCGGTCCGACACACACAACTAATGCCGCAACGAGGCAGGCGAATGAGAACCAAGCAGACGCAACGACAACGGTTACTGCTATCACAAACAGTAACGGGTTGATGACTCCCAACCTCCACCAGCGAAGAGCAAAACGTGTCGCGGACCAGGCAAGGTAATGCTCTCGTTGTGCAACTCGAAGCCACCGTGTACTTGAGAACAACGAAGCCACGAAACAAGCGACCAGATAGCCATCTGTACTAGTCACTGGAGGGCACTCAAACGTCGATCGATTGCTTCACGTAAAGCGAACGGAGCTGTGGTTGGCACAAAGTGGTCGATACCACCCAAGAGCGTCAACCTGGCATCTGCTAGTAGAGCCTCGGCGCGCGCCGCGATTTCGGGAGGGGCGGCATCGTCGCCGTCACCCCATACAAGATCGACTGGAGCCGATATAGACCGCAGCTGCTGTTCGTAAGATTCGTTGACTACCGTCACCAAAATGTCACGCATGACGCCCGATGCAGCTCGATAGTCAGCACTTCCATATTTGTCCCGTAAGCCTTCTAAGAAGCCGTCGTTGACGACACCCCATCGGTGCAATAGGCGTCCCAAGCGATACCACAACGCAGGTTGACCTCGGCGATACGCTCGGTGGAGTAGCGGCACTCCGGTCAGAACTAGTCCTCCGATAGCAGCCGGCCGTTGCTCTGCCAAATGAACGGCAAGCCTTCCCCCGAAGCTATGTCCAACCAAAATCACTGGAGTGTCACAGATGTCAAGAATCGGCGCAACGAGTTTTGCGTACATCGATGCCCCTCCCACCTCAGAAGGGGCTGGTGATACACCAAAGCCAGGTAGGTCAACGCTGACTGCGTTCAGGCCTTCCAAACTCGCTGCAAAATCTTGGTGGGATCTGCCCCAGCCATGCAACGCCACAACCCGCGGGGGAGCGGTCCCAAAGCGGGTTCCGAATAGTGACCCGTCGGCAAAGCTAGATAGCGCCACTTAATGATTCTGATCTAAGTTCAGCCATCAGCGGGCGCGGTTAGCTGGTTTCGGAACGATTAATTGCTGATAAGAGTGCGTGGAAGCTAGCTGTGACGATATTGGGATGTAAGCCAACGCCCCAATGAACACTCCTGTCAGCTGCTTCGATTTCGACGTATGCAGCTGCTGCCGCATCAGCTCCGGTGCCTACCGCATGCTCTTGATAGTCGACAAGAGTGAGGTTTAACCCACAGTCGTCAGCCAACGCTGTTTTGAATGCTGACAGCGGTCCGTTACCTTCGCCGGTGATCGTTTTTTCTTGACCCGAGATACTCAAGGTGGCGGTCACCGTCGACAGTTCCGACGACGCTGAATCAAAGTTGCTTTTGTGACCAAGGTAGGAGAATGGCTGAGTGAGGTGAAGGTAAGTTTCATCGAAGGTTTTCTTGATGGTTTCAGGGACAATCTCGCCTCCTTCATCTGTGATCGACTGGATTACCTGACTGAATTCGATCTGCAGTCGCCGAGGTAGATCTAGGCCGAAGTTGTTCTTCATCACATAGGCCACACCCCCCTTGCCCGATTGGCTGTTGACGCGGATGACATCTTGATAGGTGCGTCCAACGTGAGCGGGATCGATAGGCAAATAAGGAACTTCCCAGACCTCATAGTCGTCTGAGAGCGCTTCAAACCCCTTCTTAATTGCATCTTGATGACTGCCAGAAAAGGCGGTGTACACCAAATCTCCGCCGTAAGGATGACGTGGGTGAACTGGTAACTGATTGCAGTATTCGGTGATGCGGCGGATGTGGTCTATGTGGCTGATATCTAGTTCAGGATCCACTCCCTGGCTGAACAGATTCATGGCCAAGGTCACGATGTCGACGTTGCCTGTCCGTTCACCATTTCCGAACAGAGTTCCCTCGACGCGATCAGCGCCAGCCATAACTCCGAATTCAGCCGCGGCTACTCCGCAGCCTCTGTCGTTGTGAGGGTGAAGTGAAAGAACGATTGCTTCTCGGTTGGCCACGTTGCGGTGGAAGAACTCGATCAGGTCACCGTAAAGATTCGGGGTCGACATCTCTACAGTGGCCGGCAAATTCAAAATAATTGGATCCTCAGCAGTGGCACCCCACTCAGCTGACACTTGCTCACATATGTCGACAGCAAAATCTATTTCGGTTCCGGTGAAAGATTCGGGCGAGTACTCGAAACGAATATTTGAACCACTTGCTTGTTCGCGTAGTTCTCTGCACTGGCGGGTTCCGGTGAGTGCGATATCAACGATTCCGTCTAAATCGAGGCCGTAGACAACTCGTCGTTGAAGCGTGGAAGTCGGGTTGTACAAGTGAACGATGGCATTTTCTGCGCCTTCGATAGCTTCGTATGTTCGTGCAATGAGTTCAGGACGGCTTTGAGTCAAAACCTGGATCCATACGTCGTCGGGAACCAAGTCTTCTTCGATCAACATCCTGCAGAAATCGAAATCTGGACCGGAAGCAGATGGAAACCCAACTTCGATTTCTTTGAAACCCATTTCCACTAAGGCTTCAAACATCTGTTTCTTTCGGGGGACGTCCATGGGATCTATGAGCGCTTGGTTGCCGTCTCGAAGATCTACTGAGCACCACAAAGGGGCTTCACTTGTCACCTTGTCGGGCCACGTGCGGTCGGATAGCTCCGGTGCATATGGGTAGTGGATGTACTTGCCGAAAGGCATTGAACTGGGCTTTTGTTTACTTATGCCCTTCACGTCTGCCATGGGTTCTTCCTCCGTTTGTGCATTGTCTCGCATCGAACTGTTCATCTCGCCGTCCACTGCCCCGAAAAGCAGAAGAACCCCCCGGCCTTGCGGCACAGGAGGTTATGGCGAGGGCTTCTATATGTAGCCCTCGCCTATGTGAGAAGAAGTAGTCCGCGTAGCGATCCGTTCACGGCGTTAACGATAGCACCGGAATTCTTTGTTGGTACAAACGGGTGCTTTGAGACTTACGGCCTGAAATCAACTCTAAGCAGCCTTAGCTTCCGCTATGAGCCTGGATAAGAGCGTGTCTTTCGGTCCAGATGTTGAAACTACTGCGGCATGTATTCCCAAAGAACGCATTGCCTGTCGAAGGATCGTGACACCCAAAGGCATGTGTTCACATCTCTTAGAACTCATCCCCGGGAGGGCTAGTCGCGCCGGCATGGATAGCTCTGAGAAGGTTTTTATTAGATGACCCAAATCGGAACAATCAACACTTAACCCGTTGAGGTATTCGGGTACTTCGGATCGACGAACAGTGTGGATCAGTTTGGTCATGGCTAGTGGCATTCCGCCGACGATCACGAAAGAAGAATCCCCAGACTCCATGATGGCTGCTGCCGCTGGTTTAAGGCTTTCGGCGATGTGGTGTTCAAGACGGATTCTTGTAGAAGTGTCTACGTAGCCGTCCTTTGACGCTCGTGGCGCGAGGACGCTTGTTCCCAGGGGGTAACTGAAATTGTGTGTCGGAGTTTTACCGCCGAGGCTGCCGCTGCTAATTCCTAAACTTCCGCCGCTGAGAGCGATGGTGGTCAAACGATCGGTGTTCGGAAAGTTGTTAGCGACAGCTTGCCAAGCGAGGGTGTTTTCTTCTTCGGGCAGCAAGATTTTGATTTGGCAGCCGGTTTCTCTTTCTATGTGTGACGCCACGGCGACGCCGTTAGCTGCCAGACGGAACGACTCCGTTGCCACAGCAATGACTCTTTGACAGTTGTGGGTTTTGGCGTTGGTCATGAACTCGGCGGTCACCCTCGTCGCAGCCGCTATGTCGTGCTCAGCGAACGACCCGTTTGAACTCACAGAGGCACCAAGGTGAAGGTGGTGGCTCCGTCGATCTACTTCCTGGCCCGTGTTGATAGTCAGCCGAAAACTTGTGCTTCCCATCTCGATCAAAGCGGCTCTCACCAGCCTGAGGCTAGGAAGATTGATGGGCCCAGTGGTGGACCCGAGGTTGAGTTATCTCCAAGACAGGTTTAGGTCAGTTCGAAAGAGAAGTCCGGGAGCACCTGTACTGAACGCCCAACATGTTCCTCAACCATCATTGATTCCATGAGCGCCGAGTCGCTAGTCCCCGCCCACTGTCGTCCATTTGGGGTTCGGACTGACGCTAAACCGCGTTCGGGGCCGTCTGCCCCATGCATCACGGTGTACGCCTCAATAGTGCCGCCACCAACATGTTCGGCGTCTAACTCAACGCTTGGGTAGCCGTCTATTTCGATCTGGCAGTCCTCATGTTGGAAGCCGTTAGCGGGAGGAGAGGTGCTATATAACCCAAAGGCATGTTTGGTTATGTAGCCACCGTTAGCTGAGCACAGCCCAATGGTTCCAGGGTCTTCTCGTAACACGTTGGCCATTGTCGCGATCGAATGGGTGACGTAGTTGTTGAGAGGACCACCAGCAAAGGTGAGTCCGCCTGTTTGGGTTAATTGCCGGTCTGTGCCCAGTTCCATTTCGGTGGCGGCTATTTGCACAGCCGATGGGAAGCAACTGTACAAATCAACGTGGTCGATGTCGTCGGGTGTTACGCCAGCTAATTCCATCGCTTTTTTTCCGGCCACTCTGATAGCGGGCGATGAATGAAGATCAGCTCGGTTCGAAACGAAGTTTGTGTCTGCACCGTCTGTTCCTGATTGGGGAAACAGCCAACGATCGTGGGCAACGCCAGCTGCTTCAGCAGCTTCGGCGGAACAAATGATTAAAGCTGCTGCCTGATCGAGATCCCAATTTGAGTTCATTGCTTTGGTATAAGGAAAACCGACTAGACGGTTAGAAGGTCCTGGGTTTCGAATCTCTTCAGCGGTCATTGGGTTCTGAACCCACGAATAAGGATTCGCGCATGCTACGCGGTTGAAGGTTTCCCAAAGTTTGCTGACACGGTCCCGATGTTCGTCGATACTTTCCCCTCTCGAAGCTCGGAAAGCTGACTCAAAGATCGGGTAAAAGTTGATCGGCATAGCGATTCCGCGTTCGAGTTCCACGGGATGACTCATCGTTACGTCTTTACCCAATATTTCGTCTGGTTCGATTCCAGCTTGATCGGTGTAGGGGATTCGTTGACCGCCGCGCTTTGCTCGCCGACGACTCCAGATTCCTTCCGCGCCAACGATGAGAACGATTTCAGCTTCGCTGTTTTGAATTCGTAAACAGGCTTTGTTGATCAGAGATTGAGGCGTATTCCCGCCATCGGTTGAGATGCCAGTGCGACTGTTGTTTCCGAACTCTTCTCTGAGGAGAGCTGCAGGGTCGGGATAAGGCCATGCTCCTTTAACTACCCAGGTGTCTGTTGCTCGGTCCAGCAGAGTTCGAGCGCCTGCGTCGTCGGCTGCGGCTTCTAGGGCTACCCGCATCATTGCGAGGGGTTCTAGGGCGTCCAATGGGTTGTCTGGGCGTTGTTTCAGTTGGCCTGTGCCAACCAACACCGGGGTACGAGGGTCGACTGAACTCATTGGTTTACCACCTCAGCGATAGTGCGGAGCAGCGGGACGGGGCCGCTGACTTGAAGAGTGGTGACCACCGTATCGTTCCAGCGCTGCAGGTCGTCAGCGATCTTGTCAATCGGGCCGACCAGAGCTATCTCTTCAACCAGAGACAATGGAATAGATGCGGCTGCTTCGTCCTTACGGCCGGTTAGATAGCACTCTTGGACCTGGTCCGCTACGTCCTGGTAGCCCATGCGACAAAAGACGTCGTAGTGAAAGTTGGCTCCCTTGGCGCCCATACCACCCATGTAGAGAGCCAGCATCGGCCTCACTTTGTCCGCTGCGCGTTCAACGTCAGCATCTGGAACAATCGAAACAGGACAGACCACCTCAAAATCGTTTTCTTCAGGGATTCGGCCATCAGCGCCGATTCGTGACTTCCCTGCCTTGGCGAAGCCATCATTCAACGCATCGGCGTAGAACTGGTTGTCTTTCGGAGCGAAGAAGAGGGGAAGCCAACCGTCGCAGAGTTCGGCTGACAGGGCGACATTCTTGGGCCCTTCAGCACCTAAATAAATCGGGATGTGCTGCCGCAAGGGATGCACAGTTGACTTGAGCGGTTTTCCTAATTCCAGACCACCAGGAAAGGGCATTTGGTAATGGTCACCTATGTAGGAAACCGGTTTTTCTCGGTCGCAGATCTCCCGAATGATGTGCACATATTCGCGAGTTCGGGCGAGTGGTCTCGGATAGGGCTGGCCATACCAGCCTTCGACTACCTGCGGACCGCTGACGCCAAGTCCCAGAATGAAACGACCATTGGTGAGGTGGTCCATTGTTATAGCCGCCATTGCCGTCGCAGCCGGTGTTCGAGCCGACATTTGAACGATGCCTGTTCCGAGTTGAATTGTTTCGGTTCGGCTTCCCCACCACGCCAAAGGAGTGAGAGCGTCACTCCCATATGCCTCTGCGGTCCAGAAGCTATGAAAGCCAAGAGCTTCGGCTTCCAAAATTGTTTCTTGGGCATCTGACGGTGGACCCGCTGCCCAATACCCGGCACCTGTTGCCAGCTTCATGTAGTCACTCCCAGTCTTCGAACGCTCGTGCACGCGTCTGTTCCAACGTGCTTCTAGCACATATCGCCTCCAATGACGGTGGTAGCGGGCTGAGGTGGTCCTACCCTCAAGCTTGTGCCGTCATCGGAACAAGTAACCGCGGAAGCGGACAGGCGAAGAACATTCGCGATAATCAGCCACCCCGACGCGGGCAAAACCACTCTCACAGAAAAATTCTTGCTCTATTCAGGCCAAATTGCCGAAGCAGGATCGGTGAAAGCGCGTTCAGGACGAAAATCGGCAACCTCTGACTGGATGGAACTTGAACAGCAACGAGGAATATCCATCACCTCCACAGCCCTACAGTTCGATTACCGAGACCGAGTATTGAACCTCTTAGACACACCAGGACACCGCGACTTCAGTGAAGACACCTATCGGGTTCTCGCAGCTACCGATGCAGCGGTAATGGTTATCGACGGATCAAAAGGAATTGAGTCTCAAACTTTGAAACTGTTCGAAGTTTGCCGACAGCGTGAAGTTCCCATCCTCACCTTTGTCAACAAATGCGACCGGCCAGGCCGCCCTCCGCTCGAACTGGTAGACGAAATCGAAAACATGTTGCAGTTGCTGCCAACCCCGATGTCGTGGCCTGTCGGTGTTCCAGGAGATCTGAAAGGGATCGTTGACCGCAACTCAAACACGTTCATCAAGTACGACCGCACCGCCCATGGAGCCACTGAGTCCGAAGAACAAATGTCACCGATCGACCAGGTTGACCCATCGACCAACGGTTGGGACGAAGCCAGCGAAGAGTTAGAACTGGTGGAAGCGCTTGGAAGCGAAATTGATCTCAAAGGATTTCTTGCTGGTGAAGTAACCCCAGTGTTTTTCGGTTCGGCGCTCACCAATTTCGGGGTACGGCTCTTACTTGATGCCGTTGTCGACTTAGCACCGTCACCAGCCCCCCGGTACGACGTCAATAACACTCCCAGACTGGTCGAAGCCCCATTCTCAGCATTCGCATTCAAAGTGCAAGCGAACACAGATAGAGCTCACCGCGATCGAATCGCGTATGTTCGAGTGTGTTCGGGTCACTTTGAACGAGGAATGAACGTTACTCAAAGCCGAACGGACCGTCCGTTCGCCACCAAATACGCCCACACAATGTTCGGTTCTGACCGTTCAACGGTAGAAGAGGCTTGGCCGGGGGACGTGGTAGCTCTCGTTAATGCCAGCGATGTGCGTGTAGGCGACACTCTGTATGCCGACGACGAGGTCGAATTCCCTCAGATTCCTTCGTTCGCACCCGAAATCTTTAGAAGGATTCGAGTCACTGATACGAATCGTTTCAAACAGTTTCGACGCGGTTTGGTTCAACTTGACGAAGAAGGCGTAATTCAAGTCCTTCGAGACGAAGACATGGGTGATGTGGAACCGGTACTAGCAGCGGTAGGCCTCATGCAGTTCGAAGTCGCCACCCACAGACTCGAAAACGAATTCGGTGCTCCAGTCGAACTAACCAATGCACCATATTCAGTTGCCCGACGTACCGATGTTGAATCGTCCGACGAGTTACGAAGACTTCCTGGTGCGACAGTTCTTTCGCGAAGCGACGGAGCGTTGCTCGCCTTATTTGAGAACGAGTTTTACCTGCAACGGATCAAAAACGAAAAAGAACACCTCACCCTGGAACGAGTGTTGGCCGAACAAGAATGGCTGAGCGACGGCACCAGCTGATGACGCCGACTGGTTGTTAGTCGGTGGGCAGCTGATCTGGCATCAGTGGACTCCTACCAATCCGGTAGGACGAGAGAATTCTGTCATCACACACCCTGCACAGATACA